>NZ_CP011312.1:1200000-1800000 GCF_000980835.1 Corynebacterium kutscheri | reverse complement strand
ACCTGCATTTACACTATCCGGACAAACCTTTATACATCTACGGTGATTCAGCAGGAGCAGGATTAGCTCGCCAAGCAATAGAAATTCTTCACCGAGAAGGCATCGAACTTCGCATTGAACGTCTCATCCTGTTGGAACCGTGCTTGGAACCTCAGATGACCACTTCATCTTTTACAACTTATTCCCAAGGACCTATCTGGACTCGGGAGGCTTCGCAGTCTGCTTGGCACCATTACATTGGATCTACTCCACAGCGTCTTCCCTATATTCCCTCACGCGAGGTAATGAGTTGTATGCCGCCCACAATGATTGTGGTCAATCCAATTGATCCACTACGTGATGAAGGAATTCGTCTCGCCCAAGATATTGCCGATGCAGGAGTTCCCATTGCCCTACACATGTTTCCTGGCACTTTCCACGGCGCTCTCTCCGTGAAAGGAACAGCTACCTGGGAGCGAGTACGCAGAGCAATAAAAGAATTTATTAATACTTCTTTCCCCGCCACATTCACGCATAGTGCAAGGAAAACTCATGACTCATAACAAACTCTTACAAGTAGCTGGAGCCGCTGCACTAGGAGGATTTCTCTTTGGCTTCGATGTTGCAGTTATCAACGGAACGGTAGGGTCTTTTTCTCAAGCAGCAACCGGTTTCGACCTTAGCTCGGCAATGACCGGCTGGGTAGTAGCTATTGTGAGCTTAGGTGCCGCTATTGGCGCAGCCTTGGCCGGAAGTGCTGCCAATCGCTTTGGTCGGGTCAAAGTGATGGTAACTGCCGCAGTTCTTTTTGCTATCTCCGCACTGATGAGCGGGTTATCGTTTTCGGTTGGTGCCTTGCTTTTCTGGCGTTTTATAGGTGGATTGGGCGTAGGAATTTCTGCGGTGATCGCTCCTGCTTATATCGCAGAAATCGCTCCTGCAGATAAGCGAGGAAGACTGGGGACATTACAACAGTTAGCTATTGCTTTTGGTATTTTTGGAGCATTTATTAGCAACTTCCTTTTAGTAAAGATTACTGGATCAGCTGATGCTGAAGCCTGGTTTGATTTATACACCTGGCGTTGGATGTTTATCACCGAACTCTTCCCAGCTGTTTTATACGGTTTCTTTGTTCTCTTCTTACCGGAATCACCTCGTTATCTCGTACAAATTGGCAAAGAAGAAGAAGCTGAAAAAATCCTTGCTGCTGTGGGAGCTGATGCGGATCCACAGGGACGTATCACAGAGATTCATTCCTCACTTTCTGGACATAAGCCGCGTTTTTCTGATCTTTTAGGCGGCTCCTTTATCTTGCATCCCGTGGTGTGGGTGGCCTTAGCTTTTGCTTTTCTTATTCAAATGGCCGGGATTAACAATGTTCTTCTTTATGCCACCGTTTTATGGGAAAGCGTCGGATTTACTGGAAACACAGCAGTCTTTATTCCTGTTCTCACCTCAGTAATCGGCATTGTGATGACCATTATCGGCATGCTAGTTATTGACCGAGTAGGACGCAGACCGCTATTGCTCTGGGGTGCTATCGGCATGTTTATTTCTATGCTGATTGCGGCACTTACTTTTATGCAAGGTGAAGTAACCCCTGATGGCACACTTAACCTCAGTGGTATTTGGGTACCACTTGCTCTTACTAGTGTGCACATGGTGTACATCATTTTCTGCGGAACCTGGGGCGTGGTGCTGTGGGTATTTCTTGGCGAAATTTTTCCCAACCAAATCCGTACAGCTGGCCTTGGATTGGCAATTGCCGGAAACTGGATTGGCGGTACTTTGGTTACTCAACTTTTCCCAGTGCTCAAGGAACACCTAGGATTATCCGGCACCTATTTTTCCTATGCGGTAGTTGCCGCCCTACTTATTTGGCTGGTTGTGCGTTATATCCCAGAGACAAAAGGTGTAGAACTAGAAGATATGTCTTACACACTTAACAGGGATGCTTAAAGCAGTAACGTGAGGTGCACCCAAGGGTTTTGGGTGCATTTTTTATTCGTAGCAGTGATTTCGTAAACAAAAACCTAGGGCAAGAATATCTTGGTTTAGCCCTGGTTATGTAGCGTAGTGGCCTAGACTAGGCATGATATTTTGCTGAAAGGATTGTCTATGTCTGCCGTTAGCCATATTTCGCGTAGCGATATTATCCGAAACCTGAACGAATTTATTATTAACTGGTCTGACCGAATTCAAACATGGAAAGACACTAATCAAGGACACACGGAAAAATCAGCTGCACAACAGTTCTGGGGGCATTTACTGCGGTGTTTTGGTGTTATCCCAGAACGTATTGATCTTTTTGAGCGTGATGCGGTACGTGCTAGTACCAACAACACGGGATATATCGATTTGTTCTGGTCATCGGTTGTTATTGGTGAAGCTAAATCCCTTGGTAAAGACCTAGAAAAAGCAGAGAAGCAAGCACTGGACTATCTTGCTGGTGGTTCTATTGCAAGCCATGAGTGGCCTAAATTTATTATTGTCACCAACTTTGAAACAATCCAACTAACCAAACTAGGCAATGGTGGCTGGACAAAACAATTCCCACTAGAAGAACTCGCTGATCATGTTGATCAATTGATGTTTCTTGCTGGTCGAGAAGAAATCACCAAAGAAGAACAAACAGAAGCCTCTATTATTGCATCTCGGCTTATGGCTGATCTGTTTACTGCAATGACAAGTACGGAAATAGATGAAGCTGTTGGTGATCAAGCACCCACCAACCCGGAAGATGAAGACTGGCATGTGCAAAAAAGTTCGGTGTTTCTAACCCGGATATTATTTCTTCTTTACGGGGATGACTCCGGCTTGTGGGAAAACGATTTGTTTTATCGATTTATCCTGCATGATACCAATGATGAGAATCTAGGCAGCCAGTTATCTGCGCTCTTTCAAGTATTGAATACTCCAGAGAATCGTCGTCACCGGGTTCCTGATTCGATGATGAAGTTTCCCTATGTGAATGGCAGTTTGTTTGCTGAACACTGGCCACAGGAATTCTTCGATCATGATATGCGCCAGGCATTGCTTAACGCATGCCGTTTTAATTGGACACGTATTAGTCCTGCGATTTTTGGCTCCATGTTTCAACTGGTCAAATCTAAAGAAGCTAGGCGCGCTGATGGGGAGCACTATACGAGTGAAACCAATATCTTAAAAGTGATTGAACCGTTGTTTTTAGATGGGTTAAGAAAACAAGCTAGTCGTCTTATTGATAATAGGTCTACTACGGTAAAGGCGTTGCGTGAGTTTCGTGATTCTTTAGCTGAGATGGCGTTTTGTGATCCTGCGTGTGGGTGCGGCAATTTTTTGGTTGTTGCTTACCGGGAACTCCGCAAGATTGAAACTGACATCATTGTCGCCATCCGTGAACGAGAGGGGCAGTTGACTGCTGCTTTTGATGTGTCGTGGGAGCAGAAGCTTTCTATTGGTCAGTTTTATGGTTTTGAGTTGAATTGGTGGCCGGCCAAGATTGCCGAGACTGCAATGTTTTTAGTTGACCACCAGGCTAACCGTGAACTAGCACTACGTATCGGTAATGCTCCAGAGCGTTTGCCTATTTCTATTACCGCTCATATTCGCCATGGTAACGCTTTAAGGATTGCGTGGGATGTGGAGATTCCACGGGTTAAAGGACAGACGTTTATTTTTGGTAACCCACCGTTTGTAGGACACAAAGAGCGAACAAAAGAACAAGGCGTTGATCTTAGAGAAGCGTGGGGAACCAAAAACATTGGTCATGCAGATTATGTTACAGCTTGGTTTGCAAAATCTGCTGAATTCTTCAAGAAGCGTAAAGGTGATTTTGCCTTCGTCTCTACAAACTCAATCGTGCAGGGTGAAAGTGTTGATTTTGTTTTTGGTGGGTTATTCAAACTCGGATGGAAAATTAAGTTTGCTCACCAAACTTTTACTTGGGATTCTGAAGCACCAGGAAAAGCAGCTGTTCATTGTGTAATTGTGGGGCTCTGCAAGTCAATGGGACAGCAGACAACTCTCTATTCTGGTCAAGGGGAAGTTTTGGAGATTGGAAATCACATAAGCCCTTATCTATATTCAAATCTTCCTCCAATTACGATTAAGCCAACAAGAAAGATACTTAGCCCCTCATTGACAGCACTAAAAGCAGGTTCAACTCCAATCGATTGGGATGGATTCGTAGTAGAAGAACATGAACTACAAGAGGTGAAGGCTGATCCAATAGCAAGTAAGTATCTGAGACCCTACTGGGGTGGTCATGAATTGATCAACCAAACAGGCAGATGGTGTCTTTGGCTTGCTGACGACCAATTCATCCCTAGCGATCTCAATCGATCAAAGCTACTAAATGAAAGAGTTTCTCGTGTCCAAATAGCGAGAGAGAAGAGTTCACGAAAGGCAACAAAAGTTCTCGCAAATTCTCCGCACCTTTTTGGAGAAATTAGGCAGCCTGAGACTGAGTATCTAGGTATACCCCAATCGTTTACTGAACGTAGAAAGTTCGCAACGGTGCAATTGCTTCCCCCTAATGTCATTGCATCTGTGAAGTTATTCACGGTGCCAGATCCAGATGGGTTTTATTTTGGGCTAATTTCTTCTTCAATGTTTATTACGTGGCAAAAAACAGTTGGTGGAAGAATCAAGTCTGACCCAAGTTTGTCATCTTCATTAGTTTGGAACACCTTCCCAGTTCCTGAGCTGTCAGAGAAAGATCGAACAGCCATCATTAACGGCGGTAAAGCTGTCCTTGAGGCACGTGCAAAGTTTCCTCATCGCTCACTCGCAGACCACTATCAACCTTTGGCTATGGATCCAGACTTACTCAAGGCGCATGACAAGTTAGACAAGGCTGTGGATAAAGCATTCGGTGCGCCAAGGAAATTGACCAGTGAGAAGCAACGGCAAGAACTGCTTTTTAAAAATTATGCACAACTTACCCAAGAATAAGCGGTGGTACCGGTTGCGTGCGGTAAGCGTCGATAAGCTTTGGTAAATAAAGGGTGGAGTTGGAGGCAGTAGTGCGAGTAGATTGATCTTTAAAGGTATTGATATTCGACAAAGCTATAAGGACTGGCTATGACTACTTCCACCATTTCGACGACGGGCTTTGACGATGTGGCAGAACCCGATGCCGATTTCTTCCGGGCTACCGAGGCAGAACAAAGTAAAGATCCAGCTCCTCGCAGAGCGCTTAGTGTGCTGATTACTGATCATGTGATTAGCTCCGGTAAAGATACGGGGCAGCTATGCACCGAATTGCTAGTAGAAGGTGGTTTTGCTGTTGACGCGGTGGTGGAGGTAAAAAAGAGTCATTCGCAGATTCGTAAAGCGATTGAAACTGGTGTAATTGGCGGGGTAGATCTGGTACTTACTGTCGGTGCTACCGGGGTGGGACCACGCGATAAAGTTGCGGAAGCTACCCGCGAAATTCTGGATCAAAATGTTCCAGGTATTGCGCAAGCATTGCGTTCTTCTGGTCTTGCTTGTGGGGCAGTAGATGCGTGTACCTCACGAGGTATTTCGGGTGTTTCTGGCTCTACGGTGATTGTTAATCTTGCTTCTTCGCGGGCAGCAATACGTGATGGTATGGCTACGTTAACCCCGCTGGTGCATCACTTAATTGATCAGTTGCGTCGCTCTGTTATTGCGGATGCAACATCATGAGTACAGAGCATAAGCGCAGTAATCGCCGGCGAGTTATTCGCCGTGCGGAAGTAGATTATGATCGCAAAGCGGATACTCCGATCACGGAAGTATCTGCAGATGAACAGCGCGTTGTTTTACTCGATGAAGATACTGAGCAGCTGGTAGGCAAAGAGTTTTATCTTCATGAGCGACCACCGCATCATGGCTAATGTGTGCATGAAAAAACCTGCCCTGGATAAATATCAGGGCAGGTAATTTATACGCTAAGCAGGTAATTAGATCTGCTTGTTCTGCTTGAGCAAGTCGCGGATCTCGGTAAGCAGTTCTGCCTCAATGGAAGCAGGAGCTTCGTCTTCTTCAACACCCTTGCGAGCAGCTTGCATTTCGGAAAGTTTGTTCATTGGTGCAACCAGAATGAAGTACACAACAGCTGCAACAATAAGGAAGTTGATAGCAGCAGTGATCACAGCGCCAAAGTCCATGAAGGTAGCGTTGTTGCCGCTGATGATGTGGAAGCCAAGACCACTGACATCGGTGCCGCCAATGGAAGCGATTAGTGGGTTGATGAGGTTATCGGAGAATGCGGTAACAATTGCGGTGAATGCAGATCCAATAACAACGGCGACGGCCAATTCAATGACATTGCCGCGGAGAATGAAATCTCTAAATCCTTTAAGCATGAAGTTTCCTTTCGGTGAAAATCTTTGGAAAGATTAGCGAATTTTTTGCCTAATGACTAGCTTCTAGCTAGAAAACTTAGTTTTATTGATCCGGATGAGTGCGATCGCCGCTGAGAACAACGGCTAGTGGTGTAGAAAGAGAGGCAGCAGCAACTTTTTGTGCCTCTAGTTCCGGTAGGGCAATAAGCACTGTTCCTGGTTCTGCGCTAGCGAGTTGGGAATCCTGTGTGGCTGCAAAAATGATTCGTCCACCTGCGGCAATGATCTGTGGAGTTGCATTTTCTTGTAGGGAAGTAACAACTGTGACTGTGTCTCCATGGGAAAGTAGGCCGGCTAAGGTTGGATCGGCAAGGCGTAATGGAACCATGTTGATTGTCTCACCATTTGCGTTTTGTGTGAAATTTTTCACTAACGAGTTGGTGAGTTCACTTCCAATGAGATCCATTTCGGTTGCAATATGTCCTGGTGTGCGTGCGGCGACAACGATTCGACCAATAACCGCAGAACTATCGCTGAGAGCATCAATTGGAACAAGGTCGGCAGGAATTCTACGTAATTCAATATCTTCTGCAGTAATGCGTTTTCCTGCTGCAATTTTTTGTCGGTAGGTAATTACTTCTTGTCGGTTGTCGATACGTGAGCTCAGTCCAAGAATAAAGGCGGTAATAAGAAGGCAGATAGCAATGATTCGTTTTATTAAAACGGTGCGTTGCCAGCCAGGTTGTTTGAGTACATGAAAAATGTTCATGTTGATATTAGACGGATTTTAGACCCGAATAGTGCCGTACTCATCCAAGAAAAAAGTCATTGTCACATCATGGGCTTCGGTGGGTACGTCGGCGCGAATTTCGTCGTGATAAATCAATAGGGTTGTAGCAGTGCTTACTCCAGCCAGCGCGCGATCATAATAACCGGCACCTTTGCCCATGTGCTGCCCATTAGGATGAGCTGCTAATCCCGGCACAATAATCATGTCCAGAGTATGTAAAATGCTGCTATCGCTATGTGGTGGAACAGGCTCTGGGATTCCATATCGGCCGATGGTTAATGATTCGGTATTCTTGTAGTGCCCCCAATGTAATACTCCGTCATTTTTGCTCACCGGTAGCCACAGCGTATCGACGATAGCTGCTAATTCAGGTACTAGGTTTATTCCACCCGGTTCGGTTTCATCGGCAACATATGCTGCAATACGTTGAGCGTTATGCAGTCTGAGATGGTCACGTAGATGAGTGATGATCTGTTCGTCGAGACGCTTTTTTGTGTGCGTATTTCGGTTTCGACGATGGGCTAATAGCTGAGTGCGGAAAGATTTTTTATCTGGGGTAGGGGTAGCCACATTTTTACTCTAGCGATTTTTCCGATGTTTTTGCCCTGATGGTTTCCTCTAATACTGAAATAAACCGTTACTCTTATACATATGACCTTGTCCAAGAAAGAGTCCACAGCTGTAAAAACGGTAATTGTGCCAGCTGCTGGTTTAGGAACCCGTTTTCTACCGGCAACTAAAACGGTTCCTAAAGAGTTATTACCAGTTGTTGATACGCCAGGTATAGAGCTTATTGCTGAGGAAGCAGCCCAGTTAGGTGCACAGCGTCTTGCAATCATTACTGCACCGCAAAAGCAAGAAGTTCTCGACCACTTCAAAACTTTCTCCGAGTTGGAAGAAACCTTGGAAACTAGGGGCAAGGAACGTGAGCTAGAAAAAGTTCGTCGTGCAGCCACACTTATCCAGTCAGTCAGCGTGGTTCAAGAACACCCGCTGGGGTTAGGGCATGCCGTGAGTTTGGCTGAGTGGGTACTTGACGACGATGAAGATGTGGTGGCAGTTATGCTGCCGGATGATTTGGTGCTGCCAGTAGGCGTGCTTGAAAAGATGGTTGAAGTGCGTGAACAACTAGGTGGAAGCGTGTTATGCGCTTTCGATGTTCCGCGTGAGGAAGTTTATAATTACGGCGTTTTTGATATTGAGGAATCAACCTATCAGGGCGAGCATATAGTTAAAAAAGTGCGTGCAATGGTGGAAAAACCTTCTATTGAAGAAGCACCCTCAACGTTTGTAGCTACTGGTCGCTATTTGCTTGATCGGGCTATTTTTGATGCACTTGGTCGCATTACCCCAGGTAAAGGTGGTGAGCTACAGCTTACCGATGCCATTGCTTTGCTTATTGATGAAGGCCATCCAGTCCATATTGTGGTGCACGATGGTAAACGTCATGATCTAGGTAATCCCGGTGGATATATAGCAGCGGTAGTAGATTTTGGTTTGGCTAGTGACTATGGGCCATATCTGAAGAAGGCTCTTCGCGAAATTCTTGCTGAGCACGAGCAATAAAAAACTCGACGTACACCAGATTATCGTGAACACGGGTATCTGGCTTCAATAAGCCTTTTAGCTAAAGTAAGCCAACAAATAAGCATTTTTATCCTAGAAGTGCTCACCAGAGGTTAAGGAGTGCCGATATGCGACCGGTTGAGGAACAACTCGCACTCGTAATGCAAACAGCGATTGCCCCAGAGCCAGTGCGGATCGCAATAGCTGAGGCGCTGGGGTTAATGTGTGCGGAAGAAGTACAAGCCACCCGAGCATTACCGGGGTTCGACCAAGCAGCTATCGACGGTTATGCCATTCGCGCTGTCGATGTAGGTGGTGAGCGTGGTTTGGCACGAGGTGGTCAATTGCCACCTACCCCAGTGGAGGTTTCTTTGCCGGTAGTCGGTGAAGTAGCCGCTGGATCACAGCGCCCGTTGCGTTTACAACCCAAACAAGCTGTACGCGTGCATACTGGTGCGCCGCTTCCTTCCTTAGCGGATGCAGTTATTCCTTTAGAATGGACCGACCGTGGGCGTAAGCGAATGCAAGCTTTACGCCCGGTGCGCTCGGGTGAATTTGTTCGTCGCACTGGTGATGATATTCGTCCCGGTGATGTGGCGGTTAGTGAAGGCGCTATTTTAGGCCCGGCACATATTGGATTGTTAGCAGCTGTTGGCCGTGAGAAGGTTTTGGTGTATCCACAACCTCGGATGTCGGTTATTTCTGTTGGCCACGAATTAGTCGATGTTGATCGAGAGCCGGGTTTAGGTCAAGTCCTTGATGTGAATTCTTATGCGCTAGCCGCAGCTGGTAGGGAAGCTGGTGCAGATGTACACCGAGTAGGTATTGCAGCTGGTGAGCCTCGTCGATTGCGCGAAATTGTTGAGTCGCAAATGATCCGCAGTGAGATCATTGTTATTTCTGGTGCGGTGGGCGGATCAGGCAGTGAGTCAATGCGAAAAGTTCTCGAAGAACTCGGTGAGATCGATACCACTCGCGTTGCTATGCATCCTGGTTCGGTACAGGGTTTTGGTTTGATTGGCGACAAACAAATTCCGGTGTTTCTATTGCCTAGTAATCCGGTTTCCGCATTGGTTATTTTTGAAACTTTTATCCGCCCGATGGTTCGGGTCAGTGCTGGAAAGCGCAATGCGAAGCGTCGTTTGGTACGAGCCCGAGCATTAAATCACGTTCGTTCCAAGAAAGGACGGCAGGGTTTTATTCGTGCCCGGCTTATGCGTGATGCTGAAACCCAAGATTATCTGGTAGAAGGACTCGGTGGCGCAAATGGTGCCCCGGCACATTTGCTGGCTGGTTTAAGTGAAGCAAATGCTATGATTCGCATCCCAGAACAAATAACTGAGGTTCGTCCAGGCGATATTGTCGAAGTTGTCTTTTTATCCCAGAGCCGTTAAGTATTAGTTTTAATAGTGTGTTTCGTTTTTTAGAGCAGCTGCTGAAACCGCAGGCTCATTCCGCTTCTGGTGTGGTAGATCGTGTGCATCCAGGATGGCCAGAGTATACCCCGACGGTGGTTTTGCCTAACGACGAAAAACTGCGCCTTTATCCTATTCGATACACCGATGGTAAGCGCTGGTCTGCGCTAAGAATCGCTGATCAAGAAATATTGGAACCAGTTGAACCAACAGTACCGGTTAATTGGCCTAACGCTCATTCTGGTGGGGCTTGGCGTAATTATTTTTCTGGCATTCAACAAGCAGCTACCGCAGGATTAGCAATTCCATTTGTCATCGAACTAGAAGGACAGTTTGTCGGGCAAATTACCTTAGGAAATATTCAGCATGGAATTGTTTCTGATTGCTGGATCGGTTACTGGGTTACTAGCGAACACACTGGTAAAGGCGTTGCTACTGCTGCTTGCGCGCTAGGAGTCGATCATGCTTTTTCTCGCATCGGGGTGCACCGGGTTACTGCAACCTATTTGCCGGATAATCTCGCGTCGAAACGCGTTCTTGAGGCTAATGGTTTTCGTGAGGAAGGATATTTACAGCGTAATTTGCACATTAATGGCCAATGGCAGGATCATTTTTTAGTCGCTCAAACTGTGGAAGATTATCAAATAAGCTGTGTGGAGCGCCTGCGTAGACAGTCGAGGCTGCGTTAGGCTGGTTTACGGCGTGGCACGAAGAAAACGCTTATTGGCAAGATTAGTATTTCCCTGACATGGCAAAATTGTCGGCGGAAGGTAAAAATTCGTGACCAGCGCTCTGATTATCGGACTGATCATTGTGGTGTGGCTTTTTGTGCTTGCACCATGGCTGCTACGTAGCCAACGTCCAATCCGTAAAGCTGGTGATGGTTTTGATGAAACCCACGTTGTTTTTGCCGGTGGTTCAAAAACACCAGTTCATGCTCCTCGTCCGCGCTTGCGCCCCCGGTTGGAGAGACAAAATAGCGACGAAGAATTAGCTTTCGAAGATCAAGCTGACCAAGCTGAGGAAGAAATCCTGGTTGATGATGCCCCAGAGCATGACTTTGAATCAGTAATTAATGCCGCAAAAGAAAAAATTTCTCTTCGCCGTGACGAATCTGATCGTAACCAACAATTAGTCGAAGAGATTATCGACGGCGATATTGTCGAAGAATTACCGGTGGCTCACTATGATGAAGAAACCACTGAGGTAGAAAACGACTATGCGCTCGACTATGACGACTACGACGAAGTTGCTGGCTACTACCACTATGATGATGCATATGCTTCACCAGAAGATCTTATGTATTCCGATACTGAAGATACTGTAGACGAAGAACAGACCACCGCAGTTGCGGTGGATCCCGCAGTAGCAGAAGAAGCGGTAGAACTTAACGATGAACTCACCGATGAAGAGTTTGATTTTGCTCAGTCGCGCCGGGGTGCCTGGAAACCTGAAATTGAACGTGCAGCACGATTAGAGCGAAATCGTCGTAGAATGCGTACCCTCATCGGGTTAGGCGTTACCGTAGTAGCCACTATTATTACTGCTGTATTTGTTGGCGGTTGGAGCTGGTTCGCAGCTGCATTAGCACTGCTATTGACTGGTATGTATATGTATGCGCTACGTAAACAGGTAGTTGCCGAAGAGAAGTTGCATCGCCGTCGAGTGCAGATGCTTCGTCGTGCAGCTCTTGGTGTGCGTACTGCTTATGATGACGATTTGGGGATTCCTCAGCGTTTGCGCCATCCGGGCGCAGTAGTGCTAGAAGTCGATGATGAAAGCCCTGATTTTGAAGAGCTTGATATGGTGAGCTACACCGATGATGGCATAGATGATGACTATGATGAGATTGGTACTCGCCGCGTAGGCTAAAGATGCATTAATGCAAGGTGAGGCAGGACAAATGAACAAACCGATTACTCGAGACGGCGCACTACTATTTTTGCGCGCTGTATTGGGCATCGTTTTTGTTGCCCACGGTTATGATAAATTTTTTCGCACCGGGCTAACCCATACTACCGAGCAATTTATTGAAATCGGCGTGCCACAGCCAAAACTGAGCGCCTATGTAGCGGCTACTTCTGAACTAGTAGGCGGTAGTCTGCTTATCTTTGGTCTTCTTACCACTTTTGTTGCTGGTGCACTCGCTATATATATGATCGCGGCTATTTATTTTGTGCATTTAGATACCGGATTTTTTATTACAAATGATGGTTTTGAATACCCCTTGGTGCTTATTACCGCACTATTAATGATTGTTGTTTTTGGCTCGGGTCGAGCTAGTCTCGATGAGGTGTTGCTTCGTGTTGACCTGTGAGCAGGTTCAAGCCGCACTATCAGCACAACTCGACGGCGAACCGAGCCCACTTGATAGCGATCTTATTGATGTCCATGTAGCTGGATGCGCTCAGTGTCGCGCCTTTTATGATCGTGCCGCCGATGTGAATCGCCTTTTTGCATTTAACGATGTAGAAATAAACGTTCCGGATCTTTCTGATGAGATTCTCGCCGGGGTGGAATCAACGTGGCGTCGCCAAGTGACAACTCGAACCCTTAATGCTTTTTTATCCCGAATTGCCATGGTTATTGTTGGTGTGGGTTGGGTTTTATGGGCAATAGCTTTGCTTATGACAAACGCCACTGATACCAGTAGTGCGGTAGTAGTTGATCCTTACTATATGCGGGTGGCAATGGAGACGGTAAGTTTGCGTTGTGCTATTGGTTTTGGTCTTTTGTTTACTAGCTGGCAACCACGCGTAGCTGGGGGATTATTGCCAATGATGGGGGCATTATGGATGTTTAGTTTTGGTTTTGCGGTGCGTGATTTTGCTCTTGGTCAGCTTAATCAAGAAACGCTTACTTATCTTCTTCTCGTGTTATTTTCGTTGCTGGTTTTATTGTGGAACTGGTCGGTATCACATGGGTGGGTGTATGTCAGTTCATTGATTCGTTCCCTTGGGGCGGCACCACATTCTTAACTACTGATATTAAAAAAGCCTATCGACGTTGAGCTAGTGTCGATAGGCTTCTTTTGTGTAGTGATTAGCGCCAGCTAGGCAACCACATCATGTCCTCATAGAAAGAGTTCGGGATGGGATAGCCATAAAAAAGCGCAGAAAAATACACAAACATTGCTGCTACTAAGGCCAAATACCCAATGACTATCATTGAGCCAGTGGTCAGCTCTAATTTTTTGAAGCGTATTTTCTTTCCATAGGCCACTAAATTCCCTAAGGCTAGCGAGATCATCACGATGGTAAAAGGTACTAATGCAGTGGCGTAGAAGAAATACATTTGGCGATCATAAGCAGCTAACCAAGGCAAAAACCCAGCTAAGAATGTGACAACTGGTACGAGGTAGCGTAGATCTTTACGGATAATCAAAGACCACAGTGCCCAGCACATAATTGGAACCGTCAGCCACCAAATTGCTGGGGTACCAAAAAGATAAATCATGCGTCGACATTCGCCTTCGCAATCTACATCGGTAACCGAGTAGTACAAAATTGGTCGTACTGCAGCCAACCAGGCCCATGGCTTGGAATCCCACGGGTGTGAATGCCCGGAAGAACTAGTCAGCGAGGCATGGAATTCTAATACTGATGAGTGATAATACAACCAGCCAGCGATTGGTTCCGGCAACTTAGCTAAAAAACCATCCGAACTAATTGTGCCATTGCTTAAGGCATGCCGATACACTGAGGTTTCTTCAGCAAACCATGCCCGCCAGCTCCAAATATAAAGAGCAACAGGAAGCAGTACTAGGGAAGCGAAAGCAGCGAATGCATCGCGGACAAGCGTACCGATAAAAGCCTGTGGTACACCATATTTACGACGCAGTAGATAATCCATGCCTACCGCTAGGAGACCAAAAAATGTCATGTAGTATAGCCCCGACCACTTCACGGAAAGAGAGAGACCAAGAAAAACGCCGCAAGTAAATCGCCACCAACGGAACCCAAGCCGAGGGCCAAAGTGAGTGCTTATTTTTTGCTCCACCCATGCGGTATAAAGACGTTTATCCATTTGCTGATGGTCACGAATAAGCGCCCACGCGGCAGCAACAATAAAAGTGACCTGGAAGATATCGAGCATGCCGAATCGTGAGGTAACCAAGAGTACGCCGTCGAAAAGCGCTAGGATGCCAGCAAAACTAGCAACCACGGTGGAATGGCTCAGCCTGCGGGCAATAGCCATAATAAGAAGTACCGTAACCACCCCGAAGCACGCGGACATGACTCGCCAACCTAACGGGGTATAGCCGAAGATCATTTCGCCAAAAGCTTCGATTTGTTTAGCCAGGGGAGGGTGTACCACTAACCCATAACCGGGATTAGACTCAATGCCACCAGTAAGCGGATTAAGCCAAGATTCCACTATGTCCCAGGCTTGAGGAACATAGTGTTTCTCATCAAAAACCGGGGTATTGGAGGCCGTAGCTGAACTAAGACCAATAAACCGGGTAATTAGCGCGAGAATCGCGATAAGCAATGTGGATTGGGTGTCCTGCCGGGTCCAGATAAACGGCACGGGCGCGTTTGGCGCCCGGAGATGTTCAAAACGTCCGCGGGGTAGAGAGGGGGCTTGAGTACTCACGGAAGATATTCTATGTGTTGGCGTAGCAATAGTCAGTTTTGCCCGAGAGTTTGTACTTTCCAGTCCGAAGAAAACTGGTGACATGTACATCATCATTATGCTCTAGTAGAAGCCTTACTAATGAGTATGCTGGCTAGGACATGCTGTTATGCCAAAAGAATCGAATATATACAGAAATTGCTATAAAACGATCGACAATAAGGAAATGTTGTAATTTTGTTATATTGTGTCTTGGGTTACAGGTATAGCCAGCGGCTTTAGTGAAATTTAAGGCAAGAAAATGCCTGCGAAAAGCATTAATAAGTTATGTATTAGCTGCTAGCAATTTCCAATGTTCAAGCTTATAGGAACAATGGAAGGCATGACTGATCAAGAGAAACCACAAGAAGCTAACTCTGATACGAGTTTCTCGGAGACTACAGCAACCGAACAATTGGCCACTATGTTGGCAGGCCGTGAGGTGATTGAAGAACACGCGGCACAACCAGAAGAAGAAATTATCTACGAGGGAGAAGACGAAGACGCCAAAATTGATTTTAAGGTAGCGATTCCTGCGGTAGCAATTGTATTAGGAGTTGTTATTTGGGGATTGTTAGCCGGGGATAGCTTTTCGACGTTCGCCTCAACCGGATTAAGTTGGGTAGTGACTAACCTTGGCTGGGCGTTTATCCTATTTAGTAGCGTTTTCCTTTTCTTTGCTATAGCCCTTGCCGTGAGTAATTTTGGCACCATTAAACTTGGTCGCACCGATGAAGCCCCAGAATTTTCTACGGTGAGCTGGATCGCCATGATGTTTGCCGCCGGTATGGGCATTGGTTTGATGTTCTATGGTGTTGCCGAGCCACTGAATCATTATCTCAACGGTGTGCCAGGACATGACGCCAATAATGTTGGCCAGGCTATGAGCGCAACCTTGCTGCACTGGACATTGCACCCGTGGGCAATTTATGGCATTTTTGGCCTCGCAATTGCTTATTCCACTTTCCGTTTGGGGCGTCGTCAGTTACTGAGTTCTGCCTTTACTCCGCTTCTTGGTGAACGTGGGGCAAAAGGCTGGCCGGGCAGAATTATTGATATTTTGGCAATTGTGGCCACTATCTTTGGTACCGCATGTTCTTTAGGTGTTGGTGCAACCCAGATTAGTGCTGGTCTTACCGCTGCTGGCATTGTTGAAAATCCAGCTATGGGCACCATTATTGCCATCGTTGCCGTGCTTACCTTAGCCTTTTTACTTTCTGCCATGTCGGGTGTGGGCAAAGGTATTCAATACGTATCCAATGCAAATATGATCCTGGCAGCGATCCTTGCCATTTTCGTTTTCATTGTCGGACCAACTGTATCTATTCTCAATTTCATCCCTGGATCTATTGGTGCATATCTATCAAATTTCTTTGAGATGATTGGACGTACTGCTGAGTCTGCTAACGGTAGCGCAGGCGACTTCTTAAGTTCCTGGACTATTTTCTACTGGGCATGGTGGATTTCCTGGAGCCCATTTGTTGGCATGTTTCTCGCTCGTATTTCGCGCGGGCGCACCATTAGAGAATTCTTATTTGGTGTTATTTTAGTGCCCTCAGTGGTATCAGTGGTGTGGTTCGCTATTTTCGGTGGTACAGCAATCCACCTTGAACAAAAGGGACGTTCCATCTATGGTGACGGCTCTGCGGCAAACCAACTTTTTGCCTTATTGCATGAATTCCCGGGTGGCCAGGTCATGGGAGTTGTTGCGGTGATCTTATTAGGTACTTTCTTTGTTACTTCTGCAGACTCTGCATCCACTGTGATGGGTTCGATGAGTCAAGGCGGGCAAACCGATGCTAATAAATATGTTTCCGCTATGTGGGGCGCATTGGTAGCAGTTATTGGTGTGGTTATGTTGGTTTCTGGTGGCGATAATGTATTAAGTAATTTGCAAAATATTACTATTGTGGCCGCTACGCCTTTCCTCTTAGTAATTTTCTTGCTGATGTTTGCTATTTTGCAGGATTTGCGTAACGACGAAATCTACCTCGACTATCGCGAGCAACAACGCTTTGCTTCTCGTCTTGCTAGGGAACGTCGGATTCATATTGAGCACGAAAAACGAGAGCGGGCTAAAAAGCGTCGCCAACAACAACGCACTCAGAAACACCAGAAAAATAAACTTAAGGCATAACAGCTTGGCTGTGAAGTATGCGGATAGCCCTCAGTAGGAATACTGGGGGCTATTTATCTGTATAGCTAGGTGGCAAGTTGGTTTTGCTAGCAGCCTTCATGTCAGACTAGAGGCTATGACTAATTCGGCTGCCCAAGCAGTAGCACCTTTGCCGCGCGGTATTATCCTAGCGGCCACCCCACTAGGCAATATTGGTGATGCCTCGCCTAGATTAAAACAAGCATTAGCCGAAGCCGACTACATTGCAGCAGAAGATACTCGGCGCACCCGTCAGTTAGCCCTAGCACTGGGGGTTGACATTCGTGGACAGGTGCTTAGCAATTTTGACCATAATGAAGACGGTCGGGCGCAACAGTTAATTGACTATGCTCGACATGCAACAGTTGTGGTTGTTACCGATGCTGGAATGCCCTTGGTTTCTGATCCTGGATTTGCATTAGTGGAAAAAGCACACGATGCTGGTATCCCTATTACTTGTTTTCCAGGTCCTTCAGCGGTAACTACCGCGTTGGCATTATCGGGTTTGCAGGTGGGTAAATTTGCTTTCGATGGTTTTGCGCCACGTAAAAGCGGGCAAAGACGTAGCTGGTTGGAATCTTTACGCACTGAAACTCGCACGGTATGTTTTTTCGAGTCTCCGCACCGCATTGCCGATACTTTGGCACAAGCTGTTGAAGTTTTAGGTCCAGATCGCAGGGCAGCAGTTGTGCGTGAATTGACCAAAACCTTTGAAGAGGTCAAACGTGCTAGTTTGGCAGAACTAGCCCAGTGGGCAAGCGGGGGCTTGCGCGGAGAAATCACTGTTGTTATTGAAGGGGTTCGTACCGCAGTACTACGTGATGTTAGCGAGCTTGTTGACGAGGTAGAACAATTAGTAACAACAGGACAGCGGCTTAAAGATGCCTGTAGTCAAGTGGCAAAAGAATATGGCGTACGTAAGAAAGAGCTGTATGACGCAGTTTTAAAGGCTCGCTGATAAGGTAGGTAGCTATGAATAATGTGCTCGTCTCCGTCGCTTGGCCATATGCCAACGGCCCTCGCCACATTGGACACGTGGCAGGTTTTGGTGTTCCCTCAGATGTTTTTGCTCGTTATCAGCGAATGCGCGGTGCAAATGTTCTTATGGTTTCGGGCACCGATGAGCACGGTACGCCGTTGTTGGTGCAAGCCGATAAAGAAGGCGTCACAGTTAAAGAACTTGCCGATCGCTATAATCGTCAAATTGTCGAAGATCTCACTGGTTTGGGCTTAAGCTACGACCTTTTCACACGCACAACTACTCGTAACCACTATGCGATTGTGCAGCAGTTGTTTAAAGGTTTGTACCAAAACGGGTACATGATCAAAGAAACCACTATGGGAGCGATCTCACCCTCGACGGGACGCACTCTTCCTGATCGTTATATTGAAGGTACCTGTCCGATTTGTGGCACTGAAGGTGCCCGGGGAGATCAGTGTGATACCTGCGGTAATCAGCTAGATCCGGCTGACCTTATTAACCCAGTTTCTAAGATCAATGGTGAAACGCCAGAGTTTATTGAAACTGAGCATTTTTTGCTTGATCTTCCCGCACTAGCTGAAGCCTTAGGCCAGTGGTTAGCAGGTCGACAAGACTGGCGACCTAATGTACTGAAGTTCTCCTTGAATCTGCTAGAAGATCTACGTCCGCGTGCCATGAGCCGCGATATTGATTGGGGTATTCCAATTCCTGTGGAAGGTTGGGAGAATAATCCATCGAAGAAGCTTTATGTGTGGTTTGATGCGGTTGTTGGTTATCTCTCTGCTTCTATTGAATGGGCATATCGCAGTGGCCAACCAGATGCTTGGCAGCAGTGGTGGCTGAATCCTGAAGCGCGCTCATATTATTTTATGGGCAAAGATAATATTACTTTTCACTCTCAGATTTGGCCAGCAGAACTATTGGGCTATCAGGGTAAAGGTGCTAAAGGCGGCCAGGCAGGAGAACTAGGCGAGCTTAATCTTCCCACCGAGGTTGTGTCTTCAGAGTTTCTTACGATGAGTGGCTCGAAGTTTTCTTCGTCGAAAGGCGTAGTTATCTATGTGAAGGATTTCTTAAAGGAGTTCGGCCCTGATCCATTGCGCTATTTCATTGCGGTTGCTGGCCCAGAAAATAATGACACCGATTTCACCTGGGATGAATTTGTCCGTCGGATTAATAATGAGCTAGCTAATGGCTGGGGCAATCTAGTTAACCGTACTGTGTCTATGGCGCATAAGAATTTCGGTGAAGTGCCTACCCCAGGCGAGCTAACAGATAGTGATAAGCGCATTTTAGAACTCGCTGAATCTACCATGGCTGAGGTAGGTGCTGCATTAGAACAGTCTAAGTTTAAGCAGGGAATTACTGCGATTATGCATGTAGTCGGTGAGGCGAATGCGTATATTGCTGAACACGAGCCATGGAAATTAGCTAAAGATGATGCTCAGCGCGAACGTTTAGCCACTGTTTTGTGGACAGCATTACAAGTGGTAAGCGATTGTAATGTCATGCTTACCCCATATCTGCCTCACATCGCCCAACAAGTACATGAGACTTTAGGTCGAAGTGGGGTATGGGCAGCGCGTCCAGAGATTCGAGAAGTCAGTGATGATCAAGACGTAGAGCTAGTAGGGGTGAATCTGCCTGAAAAAGGACAGACCTATCCGATAATTACCGGCGACTACACCACTCAGCAAGCTCGCTGGGAGCGAATTGATATGGTGCCAGCAACGCCATTGGCTAAGCCTAAGCCACTGATTGCCAAGCTTGATCCTGAGCTTGGCCAGACTGGTCCAGAGTGGGCAGCAATCAAGTAGGGTAACTATGGCTAAGAAAAAACCTCGCCCACTACCAGTTCCGGCCGAGTTCATTCCAGAGCTTGTCGACGCTCATACACATTTGGCTTCCTGTGTGGATCCAGCAGCTGAGCTTATCGCGCGTGCTCAAGCAGCAGGTGTGGCTAAGTTATGCACAGTTGGCGATGGTTTAGCAGAGGCAGAACAGGCATTGGCTACCGCTCGGGATTTCGCCAATGTCTATGCTGCCTGTGCGATTCACCCTACCCGTGCACAAGAGCTTGATGATGCGGCCCGTCAACGCCTTACGCATATGGCTGCTGATCCCAAGTGTGTGGCTATTGGTGAAACCGGGTTAGATACTTATTGGTTGCGCCATGCCCCTGAGCAAACTGCTGATCTAGATACTCAGATCGAGGCCTTGCACTGGCATGTGCAGTTAGCACTGTCAGTAAATAAGGCGCTGATGATTCATAATCGGGAAGCTGACACAGAACTGCTGGATGTGCTTGCCGGTCTTGAAAACCCTGTGGCAACTATTTTGCATTGTTTTTCTTCGCCATTAGATATCGCTAAAAAAGCACTTGATCGTGGTTATGTGCTTAGTTTTGCTGGAAATATTACGTTTAAGCGCAATGAGGAGCTACGAGAAATTGCACGTATGGCGCCATTAGCGCAAATTCTTATCGAAACCGATGCACCATATATGACCCCCGAGCCTTTCCGCGGAGCGCGTAATGAACCTAGCCTTATTGGTCACACTGCATTATGTGTAGCTGAGATGCGAGGTATGCCAGTAGCAGATTTTGCTCATGCGGTATCAGATAATTTTGATCGCGTATATGGCTTAGGATAGACACTTCTAAGTCGCTTAAGGTAAGGTCAAAACCTGTTTGTAACTCCAAATAGGAAAGAAGACTATACGTGAAAACGTCAAAGATTGTCGCCTGCGCGATAGCAGTTACTGCCGCCTTGGGGTTGGCAAGCTGCTCCGGCGGCGAATCTACCACCACATCTGATGCTACTGCTGCAACCACCACCGTTAAGGCAGCAGAGGGCGCATTCCCAGTATCTATTGAGACCAAGTTTGGTGAAGTTACCATCACCGAACAACCACAACGCGTTGTTGCGTTAGGCTGGGGCGATGCGGAAACCGCATTATCTTTGGGTATCCAACCAGTTGGTGTATCTGATTGGTTAGGTTTCGGCGGTAATGGTGTTGGGCCATGGGTGAGTGAAGAATTTGAGCAGTCTCCAGAGATTTTGGGAACCACTGAGCTTAAGTACGAGGCTATTGCCGCATTGCAGCCAGATTTGATTTTGGATGTGCGTAGTTCAGGCGATCAGGATCGCTACAACACTTTGTCTGCTATTGCGCCAGTTGTAGGTGTACCAGCTGATGGTGATAATTGGTTGACCACTCGTGAACAGCAAGTAACCATGATTGCTGCCGCCTTGGGTAAACAAGCAGAAGGAACCCAGCAATTAGCCGATCTGGATGCACGGATTGAAAGTATTGCTAGTGCACACCCACAATGGTCGCAGCGTAGCGTATCGGTATTGGCAAAGACCTCTGAAGCATGGGGTGCGTATAAATCTGGCGATGCTCGTATGGATCTGCTGCTTGATCTTGGTTTCCAAGAGAACCCATGGGTTGCGGCTGAAGGCGAGAAAAACGATAGCTTCTATGTCACGGTTTCTGCGGAAAATCTTTCGCAAACAAATTCCGATATTGTTTTTGCCTTGCCAATTGGTGTGAGTGCGCAAGAACTTGAAGCTGATGCTGCATGGCGCGCATTGCCTGCAGTTACTGATGGTAAATATGTTGTTGTAGATGGTGAGCTTGCACAGGCATTCTCTATTGGTACGGTTGAGGCTACCAATTACGCTTTGGATATTCTAGAACCACAGTTAGCTGAGTTGGCAGGTTAAATTAATCGGTAGTTGTGGGGCGTTGCGACGCCTTTAATAAGAACTACACAGTAGGGCACATGTGACATGTGCCCTATTTTTTTGTTCTTTTTAGTTATTTTTGTGACCAATGATAAGCAAGAGGAAAAAGGGAATTGTTCTAGTGGGATGTCTTTTTAGATTGGGAAATTATTGTCTTAAAATATATCGACGAGGTGGTATTGTTACCGTATCGTTATAGGGATGGGATAGCTGCGCTGTTTATCCTTAAGGTCATGTCGTCGAGAAGAAAAGTGAACTAAAAGTGGGATTCCACCAGAAATCACGACTCAATCGAGTAAGCTCCACCCGGTCTATTCCGCTGCGCCTTGCCACTGGTGGCATGTTGGCTGTGCTAGCAGTTGGTGGGACAAGCGTAGTAGTAGCTAAAAAAGATGTCACCATTGATGTCAATGGTGAGCGTATTCAGCTAGCTACCTTAAGCTCAGACGTTAGTGGTGCTTTAAAGCAGGCCGGAATTAGTGTTAGCGACAAGGATATTGTTTCTCCAGCACTATCGACTACTTTGGCACACGGCAATCACATTATGGTGAAAACCGCCAAGCAAGTTTCAGTAGTTGTTGACGGTAAACCACGAACTATTGATACCAACGCTACTACGGTTGAGGAACTTATCACTCAGCTAGAAGATGTCTCGATAAACATTGATGCCCTGGCACTGAGTAAGTCCGCCGATACCAAAATTGGTTCCGAGGGCTTAAAAATTGATGTGGTTACTCCGAAAGTTATTACGCTTAACGACGGCGGTAAGACCGTGTACACCGCTATTGCTGCGGCTACTGTTGCCGATGTGTTAACTGCTCGCGGAATCCGCGTTGACCAGGATGATATTGTTACCCCAGCTTTAACCACGCCGGTGGTAAAGAATATGAATATCACGGTCGAGCACGTTGAGGTCACCGAGTTAAACGGTAGGGAAACCTACGAGGTAGAACCGACCTATATTGACGACCCCACGGTATACCAAGGCGAAGAAACTGTTATCACTGAGCCAGTCAGCGGTGAGCGTGATGTTACTCGAAAAATTACCACTACCAATGGTGCTGAATCCGCAAATGAAATCGTGCGGGAAAATATTCTCACTCCAGCAATAGCTGCCACTATCAAGCGTGGTACTAAAGAACCTAGCACTGCTCCAGCTGTTGCTAGCGGTTCGGTGTGGGATGAATTAGCTCAATGTGAGGCTACTGGTAACTGGGCAATTAATACTGGCAATGGTTTTTATGGTGGCCTGCAATTTACCGCCCAAACCTGGCTTGGCTTTGGTGGTGGGGAATACGCCCCTTATGCACATATGGCTACTAGAGAAGAACAAATCGCAATTGCGCAAAAAGTACAAGCAGCCCAAGGTTGGGGTGCTTGGCCAGCATGTACCTCGAAAATGGGACTTCGCTAGGTAAAAAATATCGTCGACAAGGAAAAATTAAAGAAACACACTGTATTTTTAGCTAAGTGGAGTAAATAATCAGCTAGAAAACAGTGTGTTTTCTTTTTCTTTGTAGTGAAGTCGTAGCAAACGGTGGCTTTCAGGTAAATTTTTATCTCATGAGCAAGGCACAGTTGTTAGGCCCAGTAGAGATTCGTCAGTTGGCAGAGACCTTAGATATTCAGCCGACCAAAAAACTTGGCCAAAATTTCGTTCACGACCCCAACACTGTGCGCATGATTGTATCTGCCGCAGAGCTATTACCGCAGGATCACGTTATTGAGGTCGGCCCTGGCTTGGGCTCATTGACCCTTGCCCTATTGGAAACCGTAGAAAAAGTTACTGCCGTTGAGATTGATCCGCGTCTGGCCGCCCAATTACCGATTACGGTTTCTCAGCGTGCAGCAGAACTAAGCAATCGGCTGGAGCTTATCCACCAAGATGCACTAAAAATTACCGCCACCGATATTCACCATCCCACCGCGTTAGTAGCCAATTTGCCCTATAACGTTAGTGTGCCGGTGTTACTGCATCTATTAGAGATTTTTCCGAGCATCAACCGAGTGCTAGTTATGGTGCAAGCAGAGGTTGCAGATCGGCTATCGGCACAACCTGGCTCGAAAATTTATGGGGTACCTAGTGTTAAAGCTAGCTACTATGGCAAAGTATCTAGAGCAGGTGCAATTGGAAAAAATGTCTTTTGGCCAGCACCAAAAATTGAATCCGGTTTGGTACGCATTGACCGCTACCAACCAAGCCCGTGGACACTAAGCACTAAGCAGCTCTTCCCGCTTATCGACGCCGCTTTCGCACAGCGTCGCAAAACTTTACGTGCTGCACTAAGCGGCTATTTTGGTAGTGCTCAACTCGCTGGTCAAGCTTTAGAAAAAGCAGGTATTGATCCTAGTTTGCGGGGCGAAAAATTAAGTATCAACGATTATGTGCGCTTAGCCGAGGTAGCGTAAATGACTACGGTACAAGCACGTGGCTATGCCAAGGTAAATTTGCACCTAGGAGTTGGCGCACTACGCGAAGATGGCTATCACGAGCTGTCTACTATTTTCCAAGCGCTTGATCTCTACGATGAGATTACATTGACTACTTGCGTTGGCGATGGGGTACTTAGCCTAGATTGCTCTGGCGCGCCGGGAGTACCCACTGATGCGACAAATTTGTTGTGGCAAGCAGTAGAAAAACTTTATGCTCTGCATCAAGGAGAACCCTTTGGAGTACAGATCACCTTAAAAAAAGGGATTCCAACTGCGGGAGGTATGGCCGGAGGCAGTGCTGATGCAGCTGCTGGTCTGCGCGCAATGAATAAGCTTATTAGCCCGGCAGTAAGTGAGGAAACTTTATTGGCTCTGGCTGCTGAGCTAGGCAGCGATGTGCCTTTTACTTTGGTTGGCGGCACTCAACAAGCTACTGGACGAGGAGAAATTTTAACGCCAGTACTTAGCCGAGGTAGCTATTACTGGGCACTAGCTTTTTCCCACGAGGGATTATCAACCCCGACGGTATTTAAAAAATTAGATACTTTAGAGCGAACCCCAGTATTAGCGGTAGAAGAATTGAAGGCTGCGTTGCGCAGCGGTGATCCACATGAACTAGCCGCTTATTTACATAATGATATGCAAGCAGCAGCAATTTCTTTACAACCACGGCTGCGTCGAGTGTTAGCAGCAGGTAAAAACGCAGGTGCGTTAGCCGCAATCGTTTCCGGTTCCGGGCCAACGTGTGCCTTTTTATGCGAAGATGCCCACATAGCTGAGGAGGTAGCTGCAGAATTGCGGCTGCTCGGTAAAGCAATAACAGCGTGTTCACCTGCCCCAGGAGCACGGGTAGAAGAGGTAATAGAGTAAAAACGTGGCTAATTTAATCAATTTAGAAAACGTAACCAAGTCTTTTGGCCTGATTACCCCGCTCGATTCGGTTAGTTTAGGGGTTCAAACTGGCGATCGCATTGGGGTAGTTGGCCTTAATGGTGGTGGTAAAACCACTTTGTTAGAAGTCCTCGCTGGAATTGAAGCACCTGATAGTGGTCGAGTAAGTCATAATTCGCAGTTGCGTATGGCCGTAGTTACCCAGCGCGCAGAACTTGACCCAACAGCAACCGTTGCTGAGGTAGTTATTGGTTCGCTGGATCTAGAAATATTTGAGTGGGCATCAAATGCCAAAGTCCGTGAAGTTTTAGCTGGCCTGGGCATTATAAATTTTGGCTTAGACACATTAGTTGGTGATCTTTCTGGTGGCGAACGTCGTCGAGTTAATCTTGCTGCAGCCTTAGTACACGATCTAGATTTAATTGTGCTCGACGAGCCTACCAACCATTTAGATGTGGAAGGTGTGCAGTGGTTAGCTGATCACCTATTAGCGCGCAAGATAGCAGTTGTGGTTGTTACCCACGATAGGTGGTTTTTAGATACCGTGGCCACCAAAACCTGGGAAGTCCACGATGGCCAGGTAGATGCCTATGAAGGTGGTTATAACGATTGGATTTTCGCCCGAGCAGAACGTGCCCGTCAAGCAGATGCTATGGAACAACGGCGCCAAAACCTTGCCCGTAAAGAGTTAGCCTGGCTACGACGAGGAGCCCCCGCACGAACCTCAAAACCTCGGTATCGTATTGAGGCCGCTGAAGCATTAATTGCTGATGTGCCAGAGCATCGAAACAAGATTGAACTGATGGCTTTTTCCCAACAACGCCAAGGAAAAGTTGTTGTTGAACTAGAAGATGCACGCATAGAAGCCCCGGATAAAAAGGTACTTGTTGATCGACTGACCTGGCGGCTTGCTCCTGGAGAACGTATCGGCCTAGTAGGGGTTAATGGTTCCGGAAAAACTACTTTATTGCGTACCTTAGCTGGTGAATACCCACTTGCCGCTGGCAAACGTATCGAGGGACGTACTGTACGCATGGGGTGGTTACGCCAGGAACTCGATGATCTTGATCCCACAATGCGATTGTTGGATGCAGTAGAAGATGTAGCATCGTATGTCCGGCTAGGTAAAAAAGAGCTTTCGGCTTCCCAACTTGCTGAACGCTTGGGTTTTTCACCGAAACGACAGCGCACTCCGGTAGGTGATCTTTCTGGTGGTGAACGTCGCCGTTTGCAACTAACTAGAGTGCTTATGAGCGAGCCAAACCTTTTGCTTCTCGACGAGCCAACCAACGATCTTGATATTGATACTCTCCAAGAGTTAGAAGCTTTATTAGATAGCTGGGCGGGAACACTTGTTGTGATCTCGCACGATCGTTATCTTATTGAACGTATTGCCGATAGTACCTGGGCATTATTTGGCGACGGTAGGTTAAGCAATCTACCTGGTGGAATTGATGAGTATATGCAGCGTCGAAAAGCATTAACCGCTCAAACAGCAGTCATTGATTTAGGAATACATACAAAAGAAACCCCGGTCGCAGAAACAACGCCTAAGATTAGCGCGCGTGAAGAACGTGAGTTGAATAAGCAAATGAATGCGTTAGAGCGAAAAATGGCAAAACTTGCCGAACGCATTGAGCAATTAACCGCAGATATGACTAGTGCCGCCGAAAAGCTAGAAACAGAACGCCTCCAAGAACTTAATGATCAATTAATAGCTGTAACCGGTGAACATGAAGAGTTAGAAATGCAGTGGCTGGAATTGGGAGAAAAATTAGAGCATTAGCCTAAAAGAAAGTAGGTTCTTAAAAAGAACTCGGCGTAGACAAGAGCGTCGTTGCTAAACTGGGCGCCATGATTTTGATTAATGTGCGCTATAAAGTGCGACCAGAATATGCAGAGTCTTTCCTTTCTGAGGTGGAATGGTTTACCGAAGCTACTCGTAATGAGGAAGGAAATATTTTCTTCGAGTGGTATCGCGATCCGCAGAAAACTAATGAATTCTTGCTTATCGAGGCCTTCCACGACGATGCCGATGTTGCACACGTAACAAGTCAACATTTTCAGCGTGCCCAAGAAGAGCTTCCACAGTATTTCCTAGAAACTCCCGACATTATTAACACCAAGATTCCAGGAAAGCTGACGTGGGATAAGCTCACTGAATTTGAGGTGAAATAACCAGTTTTCATACTGTGAGTCAGAAAAACTGATAAGGATACCGACCATGGTGAAAAAGGACCTTAGCGCAGCTGGGAGTAATCAAGAAAAGATTTACTCCCCAAAGCTTTCCAAGAAGGCCTACGAAAAAGAGCTCAAACGCTTGCAAGCCGAATTGGTTGATATGCAACAGTGGGTAGTAGAAACTGGTGCTCGTCTCGTAGTTATCATGGAAGGCAGAGATGCTGCTGGTAAAGGCTCCGCCATTAAGCGCATAACCCAGTATCTTAATCCGCGTACCTGCCGTATCGAAGCCCTACCAGCGCCCAATTCCAGGGAGCGGGGGCAGTGGTATTTTCAGCGTTATGTAGAAAAACTACCTACTGCCGGTGAGATAGTTATCTTTGATCGTTCATGGTACAACCGTGCTGGGGTGGAGCGGGTCATGGGTTTTGCTAGCCCATGGGAATATCGTCGCTTTTTGCAGCAAGCCCCTATCTTCGAACAATTATTAGTTGAAGATGGAATTATGCTGCGCAAATACTGGTTTTCAGTATCGGATGAAGAACAAATTGCGCGTTTTCAATCTCGTCGTAATGATCCTTTACGACGCTGGAAACTATCGCCTATGGATCTACAATCAATTACTCGCTGGGAAGAATATTCGCGTGCAAAAGATGAGATGTTTATCCATACCGATATTCCAGCAGCTCCTTGGTACACCGTGGAATCGGAAGATAAAAAACGCAGCCGAATTAATGTGATTAGCCATCTTCTATCTACTATTCCTTATGAGAAAATTGAGGTAGATATTCCAGAGATCCCTCAGCGTCCGGTATCTTATTCTTCCTATCAGCGCCCACCGCGTTCACATTTTCGCTATGTTCCCGATGTGGCGGCTGAATTGGAATCGAGAAATAAGAAGAAAAAATCTTCTGAAAACCACTAGCCAATAAGCTCTGTGGCTGAAAAATTCCAGCCACAGAGCTTAGCTTTAATTATTTTTCCTGGATAAGCGAATGCAAGGTGGTGATAACGCCTTCTTCGGCATTACTGGGGGCAATAAAATCCGCTATCTCTTTAATATGCGGGTGAGCGTTATCCATAGCGTAGCTGGTTCCCGCAGTCTGGATTAGTTCCAGATCATTAAGGAAATCACCAAAGGCTAAGGTTTGAGTTATCGGGATATCCATAGCTTGGGCAAGCTGTTGGAGAGCAATTCCTTTATTTGCTTTTGGATTCATTACATCAATCCAATGCGCACCAGAAACTGAGATATTAACCTGCTGTGCCGCCTGTGTAAACAGAGGGTACGCTGCTGTTTCGGCATCGGGAACAGAATAAATAGCAATCTTTATTACCTCGTCATTAACCATGGCGTAGAGATCTTCCACAGCAGTGAGCTTGGCATAGTAACGCGTGTATTCCGTTAAGAAATCAGAATCATTGTGTTGGATATATGCGCCATCGGCACGGCACAAAATTAATCCCCACTCCATATCTGGATACGCATAGAACGTATCTAAGAGTTTGATAACACATTCTTTATCAAGGGCAGTCAGCGAAATAATTTCGCCTTGGTGGTACACCACCGTTCCATTTTCGGCAATAAAACTTATATTTTTAGCACGGGAAAATTGCTCTTGAAGTGTGAAAAGTTGACGTCCAGAAGCCGGGGCAAAGGTGATACCGCGTAGATGAAGTTCGTCGAGAAGCGGCCAAAAGCTATCGGGGATAGCGTGGTCGTTATTGAGTAATGTGCCGTCCATATCTGAGACAACCAGGCGGTAATCCATGTGTTTTCCTCACATTGGTATAGGTGGGATTCTTATTCATGGTAGTAAGCAGAAGCGAGGAGAAAAAATTCGGTGGTATGCAACACCGATCAATACAACTGAGTCTCATTACTCGGAGGTTACTGTGTAGTGTGAATCGGTGGTGTTACAAAAACAAGTTAAAACACGTGGGTGTGCAATCAGTATTGTGATTTTAAAAAGATCCAAGCCACAGCACAGAGAGATTACACCGCACGTATTTTATTACTTTGTCTTGATCGAAACTACTACAGTATGAGTGTTATCGCCGGGGAGAAATTACCCTAAAGAAACTTCAATCGTGCCGTCGCTAAGCGAGAGCGTTGCAGTGGTATGAAATTCATCTGTTTCTAGTGGAATACCCCGGAAAAGCGCATAACTATTAATAGCAGTAGCACGATCGGTAGTGTCATTGAGAGTATTCAGAGTTGCTTGGGTGGCATAGACCGTTGGCTGTGGCAGGCGCAGCGCTGGCCCATCGAGGAGAACAAGCGCACTAGTATCGTCATCGAAATGCACAAAAGCATGTGCCCAATGCTTGATAATTGGTTTGGCTACCTCATCAAAGTGTAACAGCTGTGCTTGTGCGGAAGAGGTTTCTGTGCGTAGTAGTTCAGGGATTGCGTAATCGGTGGCAAAACGTTTGATTTCTAGGGCACCTTGAGAAATTGGCAGTTTGCTTGTACGCGGATCATCATAAGACCACCACCACACATTATCGCGTAGTGTTGCCACTAATACTGCATGGTAAATCTGATTATTTATCGTACAGGTAGATTCTTTTGCGTTTAGTGCGCACAGTGGTTGTGGGTGGCGGGCATGGAAAAGAAATTGCGATTCTTGAGACATTAATGCTGTGCGAGCATAGAGTTCATCAATATTCATCGCACCAATGAGGCTACGAGTAGTTAGATCAATGCTATGAATATGGCCATTTTCAGCAATATCAACCTGATTGTGAAGAATACGAATATCAAGGTCACGCCTACCGGCATAGGCAGTAAGAGCACGTATTACCTCAGTAGTTGAGTTTTGGGCATTAAAATGAGCCAACCCGAGCGCAAGGGTTTGTCGAATCGGGATAAGAATAGTGCAGTCGATAATAATGACATCATAACCAGTATCGGTGGGCACAAGAAAAGCCGGTCCGGGCCCAAAAATAGTACGGGCAGCATCGATAAGCTCATTGGTGGCGGGTAGCTGACCATGAAGCTCTGCTACGGCAAAAGGAGCTTCACGCTGCCACTGCCATTGATCATCTTGAACACAAGCTACTCGCTGTGCGGCAAAGCTATGATCACCTGCGTCTACTTGGTAACCATCATCGGTGCGGCGAAAGTGGTGTTCGGTGGGGATTGGAATAAGTTGTCGATAGCTTTCATCTGCTTCAATGCGAGCAAAGTGTCCATCAAGTACAACCTCGGTAAGGGTTGTGGGATCAGTAAGGTGCATAAAGGTTCCTCAAAATTAAATCCTGGCACAAAAGTTTCTTCTTATCTTATTCTTTCTTGTCTTTGTGGTGTGAAAGTCAACCTGGTGGTATACCAGCTAAGAATAAAAAATGCCTTGCATCGCAGCTAGCGATAGCAAGGCACAATAGTGGTAACCAGTAGGTTTATTAAATCTCTTGTGAAGGAATGCGCTGAGGCAGTACTTTTCGGCTTGTTTTAGCAATGTGCTCAACAACGCGAATAACTTGGTTGGAATAACCATATTCGTTGTCGTACCACACATACAGAATCAGGTGATTGCCGGTGGCGATAGTAGCAAGACCATCGACGATTCCGGCATGTGTAGAGCCAACAAAATCGCTGGAAACAACCTCTGGGGAATGAGTGTAGGCAATCTGTTGGCGTAAATCGGAGTACAAGGAGACCTTATCCATAAGGGTATTTACCTCGTCACGGGTTACCTCTTTATCTAAGGTGAGGTGAAGCACTGCCATGGATACATCTGGGGTGGGAACCCGGATAGCGTTTCCGGTAAGTTTTCCGGTTAGCTCTGGTAATGCCTTAGCAACAGCTTTGGCTGCGCCGGTTTCGGTGAGCACCATATTCAAACCAGCTGCGCGTCCGCGTCGCTCGCCCTTATGGAAGTTATCAATGAGGTTTTGGTCATTGGTAAAAGAGTGCACTGTTTCTACATGCCCGTATTGCACCCCATAGTGATCGTTGATCACTTTTAGGACTGGGGTAATGCCATTAGTAGTACATGATGCAGCGGTAATAATTTGATCGCCATTATCAATATCGAGGTGGTTGATACCGTAGACGATATTGGGCAGATCCCCCTTACCCGGTGCGGTCAGCACTACTTTCTTTACTCCGGTAGATTGTAAATGTCGGCTTAAACCCTCCCGGTCACGCCAGCGGCCAGTATTGTCGATAACGATAGCGTCATTAATGCCATAGGCAGTGTAATCAATGGTGGCTGGATCCTGAGAGTAGATGACTTGGATCTTGGTGCCATTTGCCCAAATGATGTCATTGTCTTCATCAACAGTGATGGTGCCGGTAAAAGGACCATGTACGGAATCTCGACGAAGTAACGAAGCACGCTTGATAAGATCTTGCTCGCCATTTTTGCGAACGACGATAGCTCGTAGATGTGCTCCATTGGTGGCTTCGCGATGAATAAGGATACGTGCGAGCAGTCGACCAATCCGGCCGAAACCATAAAGAACAATGTCCTGATTGGGAAGAGTATTGTTGCAGCCAATAACTTCGGCTAGTTCAGTGCGTAGAAACTCGATGAGGTTTCCGCCAACTTCGCGGTATTTTATTGCTAACCGGCCAAGATCAATGGAACTAGCTGTGAGATCAAGAGTGGTTAATGCTTGCACAATAGGCAAAGTATCTGCTGGGCTGAGCTCAGAAGTAGAGCTAAGTCGCGAGTAACGGTGTGCCTTAATAATCTCAATATCGGTGCTATTGATAAGTAATCGACCGCATATAGAAACGGTCACATTATTGTGGTGCAACTGTTTGATAAGTGGCAGCATCGCATAAGCAGTAGTGATTTTTTCATTCCAGTCTTGAGCCATAGTGCGTTCATACGTCCTTGTGGTCTTAAGGGGAGTCAAATATGTGCCATAGTCCTGGCAACGCAAGCCATGCTAACGCATAAATCCAGTTAATAAGGTGGATAAGGGGTAGATAATGCCACAAAAAGGGGGAGTGCTATTTTTGTTTTATTTGTTTTTATTACATCATTGTGGGTACTTAGCTAAAAACTCACATGAAGGAAGAAGAAACCAAATGAGCCATTATGTGTTGCGCGGTAGATGAGGCTTATCGACGAATGTCGAAACCAGCTAAGACAACTGGGAGCAAAGACTAAGAACTAGGTAGACTTTGGTACCTAGCACAATCGCTTTTATTGGTACGTACGCGGTGTACGTACCGGCCTACCTATGGTGAAGGATTCTTGTTTTTATGTTTCACGCCGTTATCTACGCCCTATTGGACTCATTAAATGTCTTACTCATCGGGCTGATCGTAGTAGTCGGTGTGATGCAACCTAAAAATGGTAAATACGGCAAAATCGTTAGTTTACTTATTGCTGGTGATTGGCTGGGAGTATTCCTGCTGGCACTAGTGACGATGTTTATTTTTGATGGCCTAGGAGAGATTGTAAAAACCCTAGTAGAATCTCCTACCTTTGGCATTATCTTGATTGTGGTGGGAGTTATTAGTTTCTTCCTAGCACTAAAAGGTGGGGATTCCACTGAGCTGATGGCCAAACTGCTACCACCACTACAGCGGCCATCAATAAAAACTTTTTTTGGTGGAATGGCACTAGGAATGATCCAATCAGTAACCTCAGCGCCCTTTTTTGCCGGCATTGCGGTACTAAGCGCAGGAGATTTTTCAGTTATGGTGCGCTATGTAGGCATGTTTTTTTATGCCAGCTTGGCATTAAGCTTGCCTTTTCTTACCGCACTGTTAGTGGCCATGGTTCGTCACTACCCAGAAAGCCCTGCCGGACGCTTTTTTATGTGGATGCGAGGACACAAAGATCAAGCTAGCCAATATTCGGGCTATTTTATCGCCATCGTCTTAATCGCGATGGGTGTCCTGCATCTATAAAAACAGTTCTTTATTGGTGTGAGAATTAATCAGCAACCATCGGGAATAGCTCGAATTCGGGATGCTCTTTTTCGATAAAAGCAAGCTTCCACTTATCACCAAAAAGTGCCACTAATTCACCATCGGTACGAGTAAAAATTTCCACACCGCGTTGTTTAGCAAGTTCAGGAGCAGTTTTATTAGTGGTGCGTCGGGCAACCGAATAAGGGATAGGATCGGCAACAGTTTCGACGTTGTATTCATTATCCATACGTGCCATCATCACTTCGAACTGCATTGGACCCACCGCAGCCATAACTGGTGCAGCATCACCTCGGGCGTCGTTACGCAAAATCTGTACCACACCTTCGGCTGCTAATTGATCCAGTGCCTTACGGAACTGCTTATACTTGCCCAAGCTTTTAGCTCGTAGGGTACGGAAGTGCTCTGGCGCGAATTGCGGCATTGGTGGATATTGAACCTTACGGCCAGCATAAATGGTATCGCCAGGAGCAAGCGAACCCGCATTGACCAAACCAACAATATCGCCAGGGAAAGCTGTTTCTACTGTCGAGCGAGTCCGACCAAAGACAGTGAGTGCGTATTTAGTAGAAAAACTACGCCCAGATTGCGCATGTGTTACCTGCATACCACGATCAAACTCACCAGAAACAATACGCATAAAAGCTAAAGAATCGCGGTGGTTTTTATCCATACCCGCCTGAACCTTGAAAATAACACCAGAGAAATCATCGGTGACTTCTCGTTGAGCATCGATAGCTGAAGTAGCTGTAGCAACGACTGACTCATCAGAGTTACGGCCAGCAGGTGCTGGAGCCAGAGCACACAAGGTATCAAGGATTTGATGCACCCCAAAATTAAGCATTGCCGAGGCAAAAATCAGTGGTGAGGTTTCGCCTTCTAAAAATAGTTCCTGATTATGCAAAGCACCATCGGCAGCAAGAAGCTCTACTTCCTCAGCAGCAGTTTCCCAAGCCTCTTCTTCTTTTTCTAAGGCAGCCTCTGGGGCGAAAAGTTCTTCAGGAGCAATAGTCGAACCACCCGCAGTACGCAGGAAGTGAATGTATTGCTCAGCTTCACCATCATCGTTAATACGCGCCAGGCCGCGGAAATCGCCCGCTTCGCCTACCGGCCAAAAAAGGGGAGTAGGTTGCAGATCAATCTCGGTAACGATCTCATCGACTAATTCTAGGGGAGTACGACCTGGACGGTCCCATTTGTTAATGACCGTGATAATAGGCAAGCCACGTGCTTTACACACTTTAAAAAGTTTTAAGGTCTGTGGCTCTAAACCTTTTGCTGCGTCGATAAGCATAACGGCGGCATCAACAGCGGTCAGCACGCGGTAGGTATCTTCGGAGAAATCTGCGTGACCTGGGGTATCGACCAAGTTAATCATATAAGGTTTGCCAGTATGGCCTTCTGGAGCATACTCAAATTGCAATGCTGAGGAAGCGATGGAAATACCGCGATCTTTTTCCATCTCCATCCAGTCCGACACAGTGGCTTTACGCCCAGCCTTGCCGTGGACAGCACCAGCCTCCGAGATCATATGCGCGTGCAATGCCAGTGCCTCGGTGAGTGTGGATTTACCAGCATCAGGGTGGGCAATAACAGCGAATGTACGACGGCGTGAAGCCTCGGCAGTGGTTGAGCTCATAAACTAACAGAATAATGCCCCCGACAAGTTGTGCCCAACTCAGTGAGCTATATGTGGCTACGATTGTTTTTACCGTAGCCACATGCACCCTAACCAGTACCGGCTAGAGCAAGCTAGTTAACTACGAGAATGAATCTTATTTTGGGCTGCGACCAAACCTTCGCTAATGATAATTTTTACGGCCTCGGCAGCAGTATGAGACATACTCATGACAGCAGCATCCTCGACGGGGCTAAGTACATAATCTGCTACCTTTACCCCTTGCGGTGGGCGAGAAATTCCCATGCGCACGCGCAAATAATCCCGGGTGCCTAAAAGCGCGGTGGCAGATTTTAAACCATTATGGCCATTTTCATTGCCGCCCTTTTTTAAACGAATTTTTCCTTGGGGCAGGTCCAGCTCATCGTGAAGAATAATCACGTTTTCTGGGCTCAACCCATTTTCAGCCATAATTGGGACGATAGCTTCCCCGGAGTTATTCATATACGTTGTGGAACGTAGTACGGATACTTCCTGATCCCCAATGCGAATCCGTGCTTCTTGTACCGGCAAACCTTTTCGTTGCACAAGGGCAGTCCCATTAAGTAGGGCATCGACACCAAGATAACCCACATTGTGCCGAGTCGATTGGTAGCGCGGACCAGGATTGCCCAAGCCAATCACAATCCAATCAGCAGCAGGTTGTTCTGTTGTGGAAGAACTAGCAGAAAAAAGAGAGCGTAAGAAATCAAAGAAACTCATAGGATTTTCACCAGGGATAGCAAGCGGATGTGACTAAGACAGTAAATGAGAGCTTACTCAACTTCAGTGAATTTACGATCCCATGCACTACGTACTGGGTTGGCATCAGCAAGGACAATATCGAAGCGATCATTAGCAATCTCCACGATTTCGCTTAATGCAACTCGATGTTCTTGTTCTGGAGAATTAGCTAAACGACGTACCCCGGAATCAATAATGCTGTGCACCGTGTCATTGGTATCAAGACAGGCAACAAAAGGCATATTGAATCGCTCGCGGTACGCATCGGCAATCTCTTTGATTTGTTCTTGTTCTACGTTATCAAGTTCATCAATACCTAGTGATCCCCGAGCTAGACTTAGCTGGGCTGCTTCAGAATCAGTTGCTAAGAGAAGTTCAGCCATATCTGGGTAGTCATGAATTAATGCTTCTCGACGGTGTTCATCGGCAGTAAGAACCGCTACTTGAATAGCCTCGCGTAAATCAGAAATATCTGTAAAAGGACGCGCTTGCCAAGCCTGTTCTAATGGCCATACTTGGTCGTTGAAAAGCGGCCGCAAGGTAGAAACAAATTCTTCAGTGTTCATGGCATTAATCTCAGCCAAGCTCACTCCTTCGCCTGCAGCGTTACGTGCTACAGAAGCGCCAGATTGTTGACCAATATGGAAGAACAAAATATTAAGAATAATTGCGGTTACTGCGCCAATAGACATACCAGAAGAAACAAAAATTTGTGCCCATTGTGGCATAGCTTGGGCGATCTCTGGCTTAAAAGTTACCAGCATAGCCAGCCCCAAAGCAGTGGTGACGATAACTGCATTACGGTTATCGTTCATATCTGTTTTAGCGATAGTTTGTAAACCTACCCAGGCGACATTGGCGAACATCGCTAGTGAGGCAGCACCAAGTACTGGAGCTGGGATGGAAGCAACAATCGCACCAGCTTTAGGCAGCAGGCCGAGTACAATCATAAACCCAGCAGCAGAAACCGCTACCCACCGTGATTTCACACCAGTGATGCGCACCAAACCAACATTTTGGGCAAAGCAAGTGTAGGGGAACGAGTTCATAATTCCGCCTAAGAAAGTAGACAATCCATCTGCCCGAATAGCACGTTTAATATCGTCTGTGCGGATACGCTTTTTTACGATCTCACCGGTGGCAAACACATCACCAGTAGTTTCCACCATGGTAATGATCATGACGATAATCATGGAGAAAATAGCAGAGAGGTTAAAAACTGGGGTACCAAAATAAAAGGGCGTGGTAATACCTAAAACGGAAGCTTCAGAAACCGCAGACATAGAAGCGTCGCCAAGCAAAATAGCTATGAGCGTGCCTAAAACCAAACCAATAAGAATAGCTAAAGTGCCTAAGAAGCCCCGGAAGAAACGCTGCACCAAAATAATGACGGTTAAGGTGCCAAAAGCATAGCCAAGATCATGCCCAGAAGGAATTCCTTCGGCATAGTTGACAAAGTCATTTGCAGAAACTGCGAGCAACGACGTGCCCATGACCAGCAAAACAGTGCCAGTAACTACTGGTGGGAAAAAACGTAGGAATTTAGCAAAAATTGGGGTTACAAAGAAAGTAAATAACCCCGCGACAATAACTGCACCATAAATGGTGGGCAAGGATTCCACTCCACCAGAACCATTAGTAACACTTAAGCCAATGGCAATAATTGGCGCAACGGCAGTAGTAGTGACACCTTGGATAATGGGTAGACGCACACCAATGTGCTTGCCAATGCCAACTGTTTGAATCAAGGTAGCAATGCCACAGGTGAGCAAGTCAGCATTGATGAGGTGGATAGTGGTTTCGGTATCGAGATTAAGGGAGCCCGCAATAAGTAATGGCACGATTACCGCGCCAGCATAAAAAGCAAGCACATGCTGTAGTCCAAGAGCAGCTAGTTTTGGTGGGGGTGGAACATGATCGACGGGATGAGAAAGCGAGGTAGTCGCTACGGTGGTCAAGAAGCTCTCCTAAAAAGACAAATAAATGCCAGAGGGATAAAATAAGCATGCAAAAGTGCAGCTCCGATTACTTTAAACCACCTTTTGTTATAGAAAGAAGTTAGCGAGGGTTTAGCATAGCTAGGAAAGAATAAAATAGCGGTATTCGAGGTTTGATCTAACACATTGATTGTGTAGTAGATACTTTGCCCATTGTTCATGAAAGCGCCTTAGAAAAATAAATCGTAAGCTACGTTTGGGCAAAGATATTCATAGATCAGATAAAGCAGATATATGAGTTGGAAAGAGACACGCAATCCGTCTATCAATTACGTATTGATTTATCATTATGATGGAAGCTTGTGTTTCAGATTTTTAGCTAGAAATAGACAGCGATGACTGTTGTGGGTTTTGGAGTGACAACATCTGACTCCATCTAAATAGCTTATTTATTAGAGTTCTTCTTCGTTTTCGTCTTCGGGGTTATGAACCCCAAGGTAAGGCACATGAAGAGGATCTTTTTCATTGTCGGGTATCTTTTTGACGCATTGTCGTATTCCGTCGATATGCTCGCTAAGGCTGTCGGTAATCGGTGCCCACATAGGATCAAGAATGAAATCAATCCCAGACCTACGGGCATGTTTTGCTGCTGGAACAAAGTCACTATCACCTGAAATCATAATGATTTGGTTGACCTGTTGTTTATCGGCGAGAGCTGCAATATCAAGATCGATTCTCATATCAACACCTTTTTGCGTGATATTAAGTGTGAAGTCTTGTTCTGTAAGGTCGTCGATAGTTATTGCACCTCTACACAGTTTTTTGAGTGGGTCTGTTTTTAAGATGTAACCACCTTGAGTTTCTAAAGGTTCTCCTCTTCTTATCGCTACTTTTCGCTTTTTTGTTAAAGAGTTGAAGAAATCATTTGTCCAGGTGAAAAGTTCGTTTTTTTCCTAGGTCTACTGATTTTTGAAGCAATGGATGGTATACAACGCGTTGTGATGGAGGACAATCATAGTAGTAGATGCGATACAAGCCGGCTCGGGATTTTTTGATATGGCGCCGACAGTAACCTACCAGTTCATCAGCTCTATCTTCAGGTGTTTTGTGACCAAAGAGCTTGGCGGCTCGTTTTTGATAGAATCCACCATCTACAAGGATGGCAGTAGTTATTTGCCGAAATGGTGTTACATTGAGTTTATTCTTACTCATTAGTTCTCCTGATACGGCATTAACCCCAGTCATCGGCGCTCTCCGTATCAGTGGAGGGTCAACGGCTGGGGTTGATAAAACGGATGTTATCTTTCTTTTTAAGGATGTCAATTTATGTTTGTCGTCAAATATAAATTGTGGGGCATCTTCCAGGAAAGAAGAGATTTTGGTACCTACTACTTTGCATTCTAGTGCATGATGATTTGAGTTTCGGGACAATATATTTGTTTCTGATGTCCTCATAGCATAGTAATTTTCCTCAGGTAGGCATACTTTGGTGGCGTAGTTCCGCTTCCACCAATGCCTGTTGATCATGCAGCTTTTATTGCTTCGGTTAAGTATTGCAAACCTTATCGTAAAAAATCTTATAGAGTTCGATATATGGGCGTGGAAAAAGTACGCAAAGCCGCAAAGAAGGGTAAATATAAAAAGAAATGTTGTCGGGATAATCCGCGTTGCAAAACCTGTCAGGTAGTTATTAAGCGTCTAGAAAAACAAGGTGCGTTTCAACTAGACGATGCTGGGCTAAAACGCGCACTAGCTAAAGCTAGGAAATGGTAGACAAATAATTCTCGATCTCATCTGCCGCATCAGTACACATAATGGGTAGTTCTGCTAGCTCTGCTTTTGCAAAAGGCTTAAGTACAAAACTAGCTACATCCTGGCGACCTGGCGGACGGCCAATACCAACCCCGGCGCGAACATAGTTTTTCCCCAATGCTTTAGTAATAGAACGCAACCCATTATGCCCATGATCGCCGCCACCAGGAGTAATTTTTATTTGCCCCAAGGCGAGTTCCAGGTCGTCGAAAAGCACAATGGTCTGGGTAGGAGAGACCTTGAAAAAATCTGCTAGTGCTTTTACTGGGCCACCGGAAAGATTCATAAACGATCGTGGTTGCGCCAGAATGACCTTATGCCCACCCAGCCTGGATTCAGCAATAGCGGCATTGGATCGTTTATGCACACTAAAAGTTGCCGGCATAGGTGTGGTGCGGGTAGCTAGTTCTTCTAAAACCATAGCGCCGAGATTATGGCGGGTAGTTGCATACGCAGAACCAGGATTACCAAGACCGACAATGAGAAAAGTGCTCATGAATAGAAATTCTTTCATGATTGTTAAGAAATGGGGATATTGATGTTAAAAGTATTCGTGTTGTGAATAACAGGTTTTTTAGGGAATAAGAATTATAAAAGCGCTGGTAGTGAAGGTTTTCACTCGCCAGCGCTGTTATTGTTTGGTTACTTTTAGCAAAAATTTTAGCTAAAGAGCATCCCAATAAAAATCTGATTACTCAGCTTCGGTAGCCTCAGCTTCGCCTTCGGTAGCTTCTGCATCATCATCAGGGGTCTCGGCAACCTCTTCATGGGTGATAGAAGCCAAAACGGTTTCTGGGTCTGCAACCAGGGTGGTGTTAGCAGGCATGGTGAGATCGCTAGCTAGAACCTTGGTATCAACCTCAGCTCCCTCGATGGAGTGGGTGATTTGTTCAGGGATGGAAAGAACGTCAGCCTCAACAAGGATAACGTCGAGATCCTGGACAAGCTGTGCACCTGGGGCAACATCGCCTTCAAGAACAACCGGAACTTCAACCTCAACCTTTTCGCCGCGCTTGATAGCAAGCAGATCGACGTGATCAGCATTAAGGGTCAAAACATTCTGGTCAACGTGCTTGACCATGGTGAGGTACTTCTCACCCTCGATATCGAGCTCAACAACAGCGTTGGAGCCATGGTTACGCAGCAAAGCGTGTAGCTCAAGACGGTCGATGGAGAAATGGACTGGGTTTTCCAACTCGATGCCGTAGATAACGCCTGGAACCTGGCCAGCAACACGAAGACGACGTGCGAAGCCCTTGCCAAAATCGCTACGTGGGGCAGCAGAAAGAGTCTCATAAGAAGCCATGATGGTTACTCCTTGATAGTGGTTATTTATATAAACATACGGGTGAATCATGACTGCAGAAATAAAAAAACTGCGATCAAACCCGAATATGTCTTGGTCGAGTCTTCGCAGGCGCATAATGCATGTGAAAAATACTATCGCGTCGATAACGGTGAGCTTCATAAAATATGAATACTTAACCCTCGCCGAGACGTACTACATCGTAATGGCTTCAACCGGATTATACCAAATTTTCTAGCCGAAAAAATCCATGTCACACCAAATTTATCGCGCACCGTGCCAAGAAAAATATTATTAGCGTGGGTGTGTAGTGGGAACAGAATGTTCCCGCCAGTTGCTAATAGTTCAAACCATGCGGTAGCAGTCGGAGTTAATTGTCCGCTGATACAAATACTAGCTGGACTGTGCTCAACCACAGTGGAATTGCTAGCAGTTATTCGCCAACCATCAGTTGTGGTTAAGGTTGCGATAAAATCTAGATCGGTTCGGTGAGCATTTTCGATTGTAATCTCGCCGCCAAAGATGCAGCGGTAGTAATGAAGTGCTTCTTGTGCATAGCTAGTAAAGCGCACATGTGGAACGGCAATAGTTTTATGCTTAGACATGGGAGAAAAAAGTAAAATACTAATTTTCGTTTTCGGTTTCTAGTTGAAAAATCCACGTAATAGTAAATTGATCGCGAACAATTCCGACATAGGCACCAGATTCTTGCATTTCTAAAGGCTGATCGATGGTTCCATTATTGGCTAATTGTTTAAACCAACGCAGTGTTGTGTCAGAGACATTGCCGGAAATACAGATATTTACTTCCGGAATGGATTGCACCAAAGGATCCCCTTCAGCAATGTCGCTAGCCAAAAACGACCAACCATCTGCGCTGATAAGTTCGGCATAGAGGATAAATTCGGGATCTTCGGCAAAAGTACCGTCGTCAAGGTAGATATGAGCTGGATTGAGGGTAAGTGTGCCGCCAAAAATTGAATGATAATATTCCATGGCAACGCGAGTTTCTCCAGCGAAATGGATATAAGGCTGAACTCGAGTAGGCGGCGGCATACCCTTATTGTACGTGCAAAAAGCACTTGTGCAGTATCGGGGTTAAAAAAGAACCAGCGAGTAGTGCATTGTATACAGAACCCGCTGGTATATCCTAACGTAACATTCCGTTATGCTAGCCCCTCAAAGAGGTCAGTCACTGAACCGTTTTCGAAAATTTCATGGATTGTTTTTGCCAGTAGTGGTGCCATCGACAAGACGGTGAGATTATCCCAACCTTCAGTAGATTGTGGCAAAGTATCCGTGGTGATTACTTCTTTGGCACCACATTGAGAAAGCCGCTCGCGTGCCGGGCCAGAGAAAACACCGTGAGTACAGGCAATAATCACATCGGTAGCACCAGCATCGCGTAGTACTCCCACCGCACCGGAGATAGTGCCACCGGTATCAATCATATCGTCGAGAAGAATAGCGGTTTTACCTGCAACATTACCCACAACTCGGTTAGCAACCACCTGGTTAGCCACATCGACGCTGCGTGTTTTGTGCACAAACGCCAATGGTGCATCGCCTAGCGTATTAGCCCATTTTTCTGCGACTTTAACCCGGCCAGCATCTGGAGAAACGACCACAATATTTTCGAGCTCGTATTTGCTCTTAATGTAGTCGGTAAGAATTGGCATGGCATGCATGTGATCAACTGGGCCATCAAAGAAGCCTTGAATCTGATCTGTATGTAGGTCAACGCTAACAATACGATCAGCACCAGCAGTAGCCAACAAATCTGCAACTAGGCGAGCAGAAATAGGCTCGCGACCACGGTGTTTTTTATCCTGACGAGCGTAAGGATAAAACGGCAAGATAGCAGTGATATGTTTGGCGGAACCACGCTTGAGAGCATCAATCATGATGAGCTGTTCCATCAACCATTTATTTAGTGGTTGAGTGTGGCTTTGAATAACGAAGGCATCGCAACCGCGCACAGATTTTTCGAAGCGAACAAAGATTTCACCATTGGCAAAATCACGGGCAGTCATAGGAGTTAAGTCAACGCCAAGCTCCTTTGCGACGGCTTCGCCGAGTTCAGGATGAGCTCGACCGGAAAAGAGCATGAGATTTTTTGGAGAGTCCGTACTATGTGGTTCGGAGGTCATGAGGTTAAAGGATACCTTCCTGGAAACATAAATGGGAGAAACGCATGATTAAGGCTGTTTCGGGGTGGCCTTTTTCGCCGCAAGTGCTGCCTGGGCTGCTGGGGTACCTGGACGTTTTTTAATCACCCAATCTTCTATATTACGTTGTTGCCCGCCAGAAACTGCGAGTGCTCCTGGTGGAACATCATCACGGATAACAGTTCCAGCACCTGAGTAAGCACCGTCGCCAACATTAACGGGGGCGATAAACATTGTGTCAGAACCCGTGCGGACATGACTGCCAATAACAGTGTGATGTTTATTGACTCCGTCATAATTAACAAACACACTAGAGGCACCAATATTGGATTCTTCGCCAACAGTTGCATCACCGATATAGGTTAAATGTGGCACCTTGGAACCCCGACCGATGTGTGCATTTTTTGCTTCGACAAAGCCACCAAGTTTTGCTTGCTCGCCAAGAACCGTACCTGGGCGGATAAAAGTAAATGGACCAACGGTTGCTTGCGCTTCAATAATGGAGTCACTGCCATGGGTGCGTACGACGGATGCGCCCTTGCCAATGATCATATTTTCTAGGGTGCTATCGGGACCAAGCTCGACATTATCGGCAATGGTGGTGGTGCCTAGAAGCTGTACCCCAGGGCGGATAATAACGTCTTGTCCTATTTCTACTGTGACATCAATCCAGGTACTTGCCGGATCAATAACCGTGGCACCATTGCACATGACCTGTTCAACAGTACGACGGTTAAGCTCTGCACCGGCTTCGGCAAGCTGGACTCGATCATTAACACCAGCAAGTTCGCGAGCATCATCAGCGCGGTGTGCCCGCACTGGGTGTCCAGCATTGCGCGCAATGCTTAGTACATCAGTTAAATACAGTTCACCCTGGGCATTATCATCAGTAAGTTGGCTGAGCGCGGTGCGTAAAATACCAGCATCAAAGGCGAATACACCGGAATTTACCTCGGTAATACGCAAAGTGTCGCTATCGCCATCTTTTTGTTCGACAATTGCTTGTACTTCGCCATCTTGGTCGCGAACAATACGCCCATAACCAGTGGGATCATCAAGATACATGCTCAGTACGGTCACTGCGGTAGGTTGCGCTTGGTGAGCGTCGATAAGCTTGGTTAAAGTTTCTGGACGAAGTAGCGGTACATCACCATTAGTAACAACGACGGTTCCAACAAACCCATCAAGTTGTTCAAGGGCACATTGCACAGCATGCCCAGTGCCTTTTTGTTCTTCTTGAACAGCTACTTTAACCGGTACTTCCAATTCAGACGCAATGTGCTCAACAGCTGGAGCAACTTGCTCTCGGCAATGGCCAATGACAGTGACAACAAAAGCAGGATGCACACCTGCGGCGGCATGAAGCGAATGGGCAAGCAAACTACGCCCGCCAATGGAATGCAAAGTTTTTTGTTTCTGCGATTTCATGCGGGTGCCAGCGCCGGCGGCTAGCACCACGACGGCGCAGGGGTCAGGGGTGCTCACGACGGAGATACTCCTTTAAATGAATGTCTAGGGATACAGCTAGCGGATCAATTCCACCACATAGTCTAAACCCTAGAAATATTTTTCGTAGCTTAAGGCCACAACAATAACTTTCAGCGGCAGTGCAGATAACAACGCAAGGCGAACAACGCAAGGCGAAAAGCAATCGTAGTGTGGTGCTGCTGAGTTGGATTTTGAATAAAAATAAGTGGTGCTGTGGGGAAGGTAAGTGGGTAAACAGTGTTGCTCATCATAGTAGGACTGGTTGAGTGCTGGTTAGGGCGAACATAGTGTCCTTCATGGAGTGCACACTATTTGCCCAGGTAAAAACGCTTGATAGTGCGGTGCTGGACAATCATTGCATCCATAATGGTTAACTGTGGCTGGTCGGGCTAAAAATAATTGTCTTGGAATTTTCGTAGACTTGTGGGTGCTTCAACTTTTTTGACTGAAGGATCATTATGTCAATTCTTTCTCGACGCCAGTTCTTAGGTGCTATGGGAGCTTCGTGTGCAGTAGGGTTAACAGCTGCATGTTCAAAAAGCGATGGTGAGATCTCGGCACCAGAAACCACACCACCAGGCTGGGATTCTGAGACGCGCGCCTTACCTATACCACCTCTTGCCGAAGCTAAGCGAGTAGGTGATCGCACTACATTTACTTTGATTGCTCAAACTGGTAAATCAGAGATTCAACCTGGGCTATCTACTCCCACCTGGGGTTTTAATGGTCCACATCTTGGTCCTACTTTGCGTGCATCACGCGGAGAAAAAGTTGATATACATGTCATTTCTAATTTGATGGAAACGACAGCAGTGCATTGGCATGGTCTTTTAGTACCAGCAATAAGTGATGGTGGGCCGCATTCTCCGATCCAGCCAGCAAGCAATTGGACGGCTTTTTTTACTGTTGAACAGCCGGCTGCAACCTTGTGGTATCACCCGCATCCACATGGGGTTACCGGGCTGCAAGCATATCGTGGACTTGCTGGCATGTTCATTATTGATGATGACGTAGAAGAAGCCCTAGATTTACCGCGTGAATATGGTGTCGATGACATTCCGGTAGTGCTTATGGATGCCAACTTCCATGCCGATGGCAGTTTGGACGAAACATTTGATGATGAAGTTGGTTTGCTTGGCGAAGTGCCCTATGTCAATGGAATTACTAATCCATATTTCCAGGCAACAACTCGCAGAGTCCGATTACGGCTACTCGACGGTTCCAATATGCGTTTCCACAATATTGGTTTCTCTGATGGGCGTACGTTCCATGTGATTGCCACCGATTCTGGTTTGCTGGCAGAACCATATGAAACACAGTCACTTATGATTGGTCCTGGCGAACGCGCTGAAATCCTAGTCGATCTAGAACCCGGTGAAGAAGTACGGCTGCGATCGCTTGGTTTTGCAGATAATCTCAGCGTTCCAGACGACGAATACACACCAAACTTTGGACTAAAAGATATTTTCGATCTGCTGCTTTTACGCGGTCCTGCTGCTAATGAGAATGTGCCAGAAACATCAGCTGTGCCGGCGGTTTTGGATCCTAGCGCGAATAATGATGTCGGAGATATCGCTACAACGCGTGAATTTGAGCTTAATACCTTCCAAATCAACGGCGAATATATGGATATGGATCGGGTAGATATAGCGATTGATCATTCTGATGCTGAGGAATGGATAGTTACTAATGGCAACTCCGATTGGATGCATAATTTCCATATTCACAATGCAGCCTTCAGAGTGCTAGAAATCAGCGGCACAGAGGTGGAAGTTCCGATTAAAGGTTGGAAAGATACTGTTTCTTTGCCACCTCATGCCACAGTTCGCCTTGGGGTTACTTTTGGTCAGTTTAGAGATAAGAGCTACCCGTATATGTATCACTGCCATATGTTATTCCACGAAGATCAAGGCATGATGGGGCAGTATGTGATGCTTAATAAAGGCGAGACCCCAGAGCTAGATACGGAATACACTCGCGGTCCAGATCCACACGGACACTAGTTTTTACTTAACGACGATCAACGCTTATTGATATTAAGGTGCACTTCTTTTCTCATAGGAGTGCACCTTGTTGATATGAGATATGAGTACTAGGAATCTCTATTATTCGCGTTCTTGGTTGGCATAAAATAATCCCCTCTTTTAGCGGTTTTCAATAACCGATAGAAAAGAGGGGATTAGCGTAGGCAGGCTATTTTTTACGCCTTATACACATGTTTTATGTGTTAGTTGTTTTTATTCAACCGGCCGCGATAAGTGATGAAACCACCGACTAGAGCAAGAAGTAGCGCTACAAGTGCTATCCAGATTACAGAAGCACCAGTATTTGCTAGCTTGCCTTGGCCCTTATTGCTTTGGCTAGGGGCAGTAGCGGTGTTCTTGTTGTTGTTCTGCTGTGGTTGAGCTGCGTTGTTGCCACCATGGTGTGGTGCAGCTGGGTTGCTGTTGTTACCAGGTGCCGGTGCTGGGGCAGGTGCCGGATGTGGCGCCGGAGCTGGGTGTGGTGCTGGTGGGAACGGTGCCGGAGGAACCGGGATAGGAATCGGGATTGGAATAATTGGTGGGAAGTTACGGGTCGTTGTTGACTCGGTTGGTTCTGTGGTTGGTTTAGAAGTAGAAGACGCGGTTGAAGTTGCTGTCGATGACGCGGAAGTGGTTGGCTTTGTTGTCGACGAAGCGGTAGGTGTTGTTGTCTTAGACGATGAAGTTGGTGGAACTGGGGCGTTTCCTAGGGTGTACTCATTGCGAACATCAATGGTGGAGACAGTTTCGGAATCAATGGTGAAGGTGAACTTATTTCCATCTTGTTTAGCATGCTTGCTATCTACAGCGAGTTTGTGGGTGTATCCATCAAACTTGGCAGATGCTGCGTCTTCGGCAACAGTACAGGTGGTTCCTAGCGGGAATTTTTTACTTGGGATAGCAGCCGTAGCTTTAACTGTAAGCTCGCCAGTTTCTTTTTTGCCCTTTGGTGGGGTGCATTCCCAGGTGAACTTGAAGTCACGCTGAGCGAATTTTGCATCGTCGTATTGGAAGCTTCCATCAGACTTGACGATTACTGCGGACTTAGAGATTCGGAAGCTGCCTTGCTTATCTTCAGGCTTAGGCTGGGGTTGTGGATCAGGCTTAGGCGCAGGATCTGGGTTGGGCTTTGGCTCTGGTTTAGCCTCTTCTCCGGGAGTGTAGCGATTGTTTGCGGTAATGCTTACCATTCGCTCTGATTCAATAGTAAAGCTGAGCGTGTTACCGTCTTGGGTTACTCCCTGATCCTCGACAACAAGTTTGTGGGTGTATCCATCAATTTTGGCAGCTGTTGCGTCCTCGGTGACGGAGCATTTGGTTCCTAGCGGGAAGTATTCGCTTATGAAAGCACCTCCTGCGGAGTTAACCGTGAAATTGCCTTTAAGGTCACTGGCCTTTTTGTTGCCTTTACCTTCAGGTGGGGTGCATTCCCAGGTGAACTTGGATTCACGATTGGTGAATTTTTGATCAAAGTCAAGAGATTTGTCGGCTTTAACACCGGCAGAGTATTTAACGATCCTGAATCGACCTTCTTTGGTCTCGGACACCGCGTTCTCCTGTGCATGTGCACTAGTTGAGAATTGCACTGCAAGTGGAATGAGGCTTGCGATAAGGACGAGGGTGAATAGCGCAGCAATCCATGGGCTATGAGGGAAACCCTTGGTTATTGCACCTTTCTTATATGAATGATTCATTATTGTTTTCCATACTTTCTTTCTGGGAAAGGGGAACTCTACATAGAGCGCAAGAAATCATTCCTGTCTTTTGGGGCAAGGTCAAGAAAGGGGGTAATACTTAATTAGGTAAGCCTCCCCTATATGTGTTTAATTTCTCTGATAGAAGGTTATTTTGGCGGGGAGAGCCGTGGTTTTATTCGTTGTGGTCTTTTGGTGCGCATTTCATAGTGACCCCAGATATATGACAACGGATAACCTGTATGTCGTCATATACAAAAAATAAAAAATCCCTACTAACCGACGAAACGCCGGTTTGTAAGGATTGAAAAAGCTTCCCCACCAGGACTCGAACCTAGAATGACGGTACCAAAAACCGTAGTGTTGCCAATTACACCATGGGGAAAAGGCTGTAATGAAGTAGCCGAAAAGAATCATAGCCTAAAAAGCGATCAATAAGAAAAGACGTGGACACGATAGTCTTATGTGCATGGCTGCAAAGAGAATGACGGGAAAACAGCGTCGGGAACAATTGATTGAGATTAGCCGTGGTGTATTCGCTGAACGCGGGTTTGATGGTGCGAGTATTGAAGAGATTGCGGCCCGCGCTGGGGTATCGAAACCAGTGATTTATGAACATTTCGGGGGTAAAGAGGGGTTATATGCGGTTGTCATTGATCGAGAGATGCTCCGATTAGAGAAAACCATTAAAGATTCTTTGGGTACTGGACGATCACGGGCTCGTATTGAGCAAGCGGTGATTGCATTGTTGAGCTATGTGGAGGAAGAAACAGATGGTTTTCAAATTTTGGTTCGCGATATGCAGCCAACTCAGGATCGCACGTATTCAACTTTGCTTGGCGACGCAACCGTTCAGGTGTCTCATATCTTAGGCAAGGCCTTTGAACGTTCCGGATTAAATCCTGATTATGCGACATTATATGGTCAGGCATTAGTCGGTATGGTAAGTATGACTGCGCAATGGTGGTTGGATGAGCGTCGTGAGGCGTCTTCTGAGGTTGTTGAATTAAGCAAAGAAAATGTTGCTGCCCACATTGTGAATCTATGCTGGAATGGTTTAGCCGGCATGGAAGCTGAACCGCACTTATCGGCGACTAATAATCTCCCATCAGTATTGGGAAATCAGAATTAGTCATCCTAAACTTTAAAAATTTTTGAGGAGAACAATGCTTGCTGGCCTGCTCAAGGTGGCTGCTACCGACCCTAAAATAAAGGGAATGCTTTCGCATAGTGGCGAATCACGACTACACCTTACGGGTATTAACCAGGTGCATCCCTGGGCAATTGGTGCGCTGGCTCATCAAGCCCCCGTATTAGTAGTAACTGCTACCGGACGTGATGCCGAAGATCTCACTGCAGAACTAAAGGCAATGTTGGGTGAGAAAGTTGCCTGGTTTCCTGCCTGGGAAACTTTGCCGCATGAACGTTTAAGCCCCGCAGCAGATATTGTTGGTCGTCGTGCGCAGATTTTAAGTAGGCTAGATAGTTTGCAGGTGGTAGTTACTGCCGCGCGAGGTGCGTGTCAGCCAATTTTAGAAACCACTCCAGGGCGTGCTCCTTTGGTTATTGAACCAGAGCAAGAATACAATTTTAATGAGCTCACTCAGCAATTAGTGTTACGTGCCTACACTCATGTCGATTTGGTGGCTAAACGAGGAGAATTTGCTACCCGGGGCGGTATTCTTGATATTTTTCCCACTACGGCTGAGCAACCCGTTCGGATAGAATTCTGGGGCGATGAGGTCACGGAACTTCGAGCGTTTTCAGTAGCAGATCAACGAGCATTTAAAGATATTGAAATTCCTCGGTTAGAAATATTTCCTGCCCGTGAATTACTTATTACCCCAGAGGTTGCTACACGTGCTGAAGAATTAGCTAAAAAACATAGTTCACATGCAACTTTACAAGAATTATTAACCAAAATTGCCGATGGTATTCCCACAGACGGCATGGAAGCACTTATTCCAGCGCTTGTAGATACCCCCATGGTTACCTTATCTCAGCTCATGCCGACTAACACGCATGTGTTGGTTCTTGACCCAGAAAAAGTACGTACTCGTGTCGCTGATTTACAAGCTACCGATGAAGAGTTTCTTCGTGCGGGTTGGGAAGCTGCTGCTATGGGTGCTGATGGGCCGATTGCTACTGAGGGACTTGATCTTGATCGTTCGAATTATCGTAGCTATGAAGCATTAGAAGCTGCAGCGCATAGTGCCGGACAACCCTGGTGGACTTTCGCGCCTCCTGGAATGATGGAAACAGCAGAAGAAGATACTTTGCCGCTAGATTTTGATCCTGCACCACGTCCTCGAGGCGATAATGAGGCGATCAATGAAATGATGTCGATGCTGCTGGCACATACACTTGCTGGTGGGCGAGCAGCTTTCATTGCTCCCGCTGAAGGTGCAATAAAGCGCATGGTAGAGCGGTTTAAAGAAAAAGGTATTGCCACCAAAGTAGCTACTGCAAAGTGGGAGCCAAGCCCTGGTGAGGTAACGCTTTATCAGGCGTTAAGTCATGCTGGTTTGATTTTTCCTAAAGTGCGTAAGCATCGTGATGCTGAGGCGTTGCCGTTGGTAGTCATTACTGAGACTGACCTAACCGGTAACCGAGTAGGCGATATTGTTGGTGCTAAACGACGCCCTGCAAAACGTCGACATAGGGTTGATCCTTTAGCCTTGAAAAAAGGCGATTATGTGGTTCATGAAACCCACGGCATAGGTCGCTTCTTGGAGATGACCGAGCGCACCCTTACCAGCGGTGATGAAACCTCACGACGTGAATACATTGTGTTGGAATATGCGCCAAGCAAACGTGGACAGCCTGCTGATCAGCTTTATGTGCCGATGGATTCGCTGGATATGCTGAGCAAATACATTGGTGGAGAAACTCCGAGTCTTTCTAAAATGGGTGGCTCGGATTGGAAGAAAACTACAACTAAAGCTCGCGCTGCGGTGCGTGAAATTGCTGGGGAATTAGTAGAACTTTATGCTAAGCGACAATCTGCACCAGGTCATGCCTTTGCCCCGGATTCTCCGTGGCAAAAAGAAATGGAAGATAATTTTCCATATGTAGAAACTGAAGACCAGATGCTTGCCATTGATGCGGTGAAATCCGATATGGAAAAGCCTTCCCCTATGGATCGAGTGGTTGTGGGGGACGTGGGATATGGCAAAACCGAAGTCGCAGTACGCGCAGCTTTTAAAGCAGTTCAAGATGGTAAACAAGTAGCTGTATTGGTACCTACTACCTTGCTTGCTCAGCAGCACCTTAGTACCTTCACAGAGCGCATGGCAGGATTCCCAGTCGAAGTTCGTGGCTTGTCACGGTTTACTGATACCAAAGAAGCTAAAGAGATTCTTCGCGGTCTTGCAGATGGAAGCGTTGATATTGTTATTGGTACTCATCGCTTATTACAAACCGGTGTTCAGTGGAAAAACCTTGGTCTGGTCGTCATTGACGAGGAACAGCGGTTTGGTGTGGAACATAAAGAACACATCAAAGCGATGCGAACCCACGTTGATGTGCTCACTATGTCTGCAACACCTATTCCGCGCACTTTGGAAATGTCGATGGCTGGCATTCGGGAAATGTCTACTATCTTGACGCCACCAGAAGATCGCCATCCGATTCTGACTTATGTGGGCGCTCAGGAAGAAAAACAGGTAGCAGCAGCAATCAGGCGAGAACTATTGCGCGATGGTCAAGTATTTTTTGTCCATAACAAGGTTGCTGATATTGAGAAGAAAGCGCGAGAATTACGTGATTTAGTTCCCGAAGCCCGCATTGTGGTTGCCCATGGTCAGATGAATGAGGAATTACTTGAGCGTACGGTACAAGGCTTTTGGAATCGAGAATATGATGTGCTTGTGTGCACAACCATTGTTGAAACAGGCCTAGATATTGCCAATGCCAACACATTAATTGTTGAAAATGCACACCACATGGGCTTGTCTCAATTGCACCAGCTGCGCGGTAGGGTAGGACGCTCGAGAGAGCGCGGTTATGCTTATTTCTTGTATCCCAAGGCAGTAATATTAAGCGAGCATTCTTATGATCGCTTGGCTACTATTGCTCAGAATAATGATCTTGGTGCGGGCATGGCTGTGGCCATGAAAGACCTGGAAATGCGTGGTGCCGGCAATGTTCTTGGGGTACAACAGTCTGGTTATATAGCTGGGGTAGGCTTTGATCTGTATATGCGCCTAGTTGGTGAAGCCGTGGAAACGTATCGTGCGCTTGCCGATGGCAAACCCATTGATGCCAGCGATAATGGGCCAAAAGAAATTCGTATTGATCTTCCGGTAGATGCGCATATTCCGGAAGAATATATTGGTTCAGAGCGACTGCGGTTAGAGGTTTATCGGAAGCTGTCAGCGTCGACAAGCGAAGAAGATTTGATAGCTGTGCGCGAAGAAATGATTGACCGTTATGGTGCGCTTCCGGAAGCGGTGTATCGATTGCTTGCAGTAGCTAGATTGCGCCATTGTGCTCGCGAAGTAAAGCTATCTGATATTGGTATGCAAGGTACTCGGATTAAAGTGCATCCAATGGAATTGAGCGATTCCGGGCAGGTACGCTTGAAACGACTATTTCCGGGAGCGACCTACCGGGCAGCAGCAAAAGCGGTACAACTTCCCATGCCTACGGCCGGGCGAAATGTCACTGATGCGCGACTACGCGATGTGGAATTATTGCAATGGGTTGCTGATTTTATTTCTGCCATGTGGTCTAAGCCTCGGGTTTCAGTTACCGGAGAAAAGCTTGACGACGCAGTGGTTTCGGTTAGTACCGCTGATATTCATTTGGCTGGTGCTAAAGGTGGATCGTCGAAAATAATTTCTGCGCGCACCGTAACGAGGAAAAGCAATAATGCGGATCACGATAGTGATTGGGAGGAAAGGCGTGAGTCGCGGCGACATAAATATCGTTTGCGTTAGTGATTAAAACTGTAGAAAAAGCATGTTAGAAAAAACCGATGAGTTACGTTGCTAATGCCAAAGCTAAGGTAGCTCTTCGGATACTATGGCAGTCATGATTGTGCTGCTTTTGGATTCTCGCTGGCCAACACTGATTCCCTTCGATGTTTTACCAACATTGAAAGGCAATGTTGAGTTCAGTGATGAAGTTCCTATTAAAGTACGCTGGCATTTCGGTGATGTGATTACCAAGGATGAAAACAGCACTATATTAGTGAGCACTAATGTAGAGGATCCGCGGGTACTTTCCGCTATTGCTGACGGGGCACAGGTGATAGAGGTGCCCAGCCGTAAAGACCCGGTATATCAATCGGTACAGGTGATGCGTCAGGCACTAAGTATTGGTGAATGGGAGCAAAGTCAAACGCATGAGTCTTTGTTGTCGTATCTGCATGAGGAAGTGCAAGAATTTGTTGAGGCAGTGCAGCTAGAAAATAGTGAGGAAGCGCTGAAAAAAGAACTTTCGGATATCTTCTTGCAGGTGCTTTTCCACTCAGAGATTGCTGATCGTCGGGGCAGTTTTGATTTTGAAGCAGTAGCGCAAAGTTTTGTCTCAAAAATGCAAACGCGTTCCCCGTATCTTTTCGACGGTACTACTGCGCTAGTTGCTATTGAAGAACAAGAACGACTGTGGGAATTAGGCAAACAAAGTGAAACAGCTTCAGAATAATTTTTAATATTGAGCTTCAATTATGTTGATTTAACTGGGATTATTATAAGTTGGCACAGGTCATATTATGACTACTTTTGTGATGCAAGATACCTATTTTAGTTACAATGCTACGTTATGGGTTTTTTGGGAAGACGTATCATAGGATGTGGGCTAGGAATAGTTTTGGCGATGATTCTCGTCATTTCTTTCGTTGGCTGGGCACTGTCTTTTATGGATGGAGCTGCACCTATTCGAACGTTGCAACCAATTCCCGATGATGTCCCACCAGCACGAGGTGAGGAAGTTTCGCTTATTGATATCAACGCAGCTGGGCGCACTTCTGATGCACTGAGCGCTTGGGCAGCTCCTATCGCTGGAGATACTAATATTCCAGAAGCAGCGCTACGTGCTTATGGCAATGCAGAGTTAATTGCTGCGCAGGCCTGGCCTCATTGCCACCTTTCTTGGACAACATTAGCTGGTATTGGGTACGTGGAAACTCGTCATGGTAGCTATTCCGGTGAACTCATTAATTCCCGCTCTATTAATGAGGACGGGTATGTGTTACCTCCGATTATTGGGGTTCCGCTAGATGGATCACCAGGTTTTGCTCATGTGTCAGATACTGATGGCGGGAATTTGGACGGTGATACTGTTTATGATCGCGCAGTCGGGCCGATGCAATTTATTCCAGAATCGTGGCGTCGTTTTGGTCGAGATGGCAATGGCGACGGGGTAGCTGACCCTAATCAGATTGATGATGCAGCATTGTCTGCGGCGCACTTATTGTGCAATGGACGTGATCTTGCCACTGCTGAGGGGTGGGCAACGGCTGTTTACTCCTATAACATGTCCAATGAGTACCTTTATAATGTGCGCGATGCAGCAGCGAATTATGCGTTGCGGCAACCCGCAGTATGAGGGGGAACTCTTTGAAAAAAGAAAATTGTGTAATACTTCACCCTTCTCGAAGCGGAAAAAGTTTGAATTTGTTGGCATAATTGACTTTGGTCGCGCTAACCGGACAAATCATTTTTGTTTAGTTGATTTTCTTGTGGCAGAGATCGTAGAACGATCCTTTAAACCATTGGTTATGCTGGTGGTTTATTCGTCGCAAAGAATAATGACTGGGCAAGGTGGATGGCTCGGACACAGCGCGTGAGGTATTGCATAAGCAAGATCATTAATTTGCACCACAATGTCATTAGGAGACCTACAGTGGCTGATATTCTGCACGTTTTTGCACGCGAGATTCTTGACTCTCGTGGTAACCCCACCGTTGAGGCGGAGGTTTTTCTTGACGACGGCGCTCATGGCGTAGCAGGCGTCCCTTCCGGTGCCTCCACCGGCGTACACGAGGCTCACGAATTGCGTGACGGCGGCGACCGTTACCTCGGAAAGGGCGTTCTTAATGCAGTAAAGAACGTTAACGAAGAAATTGTTGATGCTATTGCTGGTTTCGAAGCTGATGATCAGCGTCTGATTGATCAGACCATGATCGAACTTGATGGCACTGAGAATAAGTCTCGTCTAGGTGCAAACGCAATCTTGGGTGTATCCATGGCTGTAGCTAAGGCTGCCGCAGAATCTGCTGGCCTGCCACTATACCGCTATATTGGTGGCCCAAATGCTCACGTTCTTCCTGTTCCTATGATGAACATTGTCAATGGTGGCGCACACGCTGACTCTGGTGTGGATGTTCAGGAGTTCATGATTGCTCCTATCGGTGCTGAGTCTTTCGCTGAGGCATTGCGTATGGGTGCAGAGGTCTATCACTCATTGAAGTCTGTTATTAAGAAGCAGGGTCTATCTACTGGTCTTGGCGACGAGGGTGGCTTTGCTCCTTCGGTAGCATCCACCAAGGCTGCTTTGGACTTGATTGTTGAGGCTATTGAGAAGGCTGGTTTCAAGCCAGGTACCGATATTGCTTTGGCACTAGATGTTGCTTCCTCTGAGTTCTACAAGGACGGCAAGTACCACTTCGAAGGCGGCGAGCACACCGCTGAGGAGATGGCTAAGGTTTATGCCGGTTTGATCGAGGAATACCCAATCGTCTCCATCGAAGACCCACTGCAAGAGGACGACTGGGAGGGCTACACCGCTTTGACCGCCGCTATCGGCGATAAGGTGCAAATTGTTGGCGACGATTTCTTCGTGACTAACCCAGCTCGCCTAAAGGAAGGCATTGAGAAGAAGGCCGCTAACGCACTGCTGGTTAAGGTTAACCAGATTGGTACTCTTACCGAGACCTTCGATGCGGTAGATTTGGCTCACCGCAATGGTTACCGCACCATGATGTCTCACCGTTCTGGCGAGACCGAGGACACCACTATTGCTGATCTCGCGGTAGCTTTGGGCTGTGGTCAGATCAAGACCGGTGCACCAGCTCGTTCTGAGCGGGTAGCAAAGTACAACCAGTTGCTACGCATTGAGCAAGAGCTTGGCGACGCTGCTGTTTACGCTGGTCGTAGCGCATTCCCACGTTTTAATGGCTAATCTTTTATAGATAGTAGGTGGCTTAATAGCCTCCGCGTGAATGTTTTAAGGCTTGTTTTCTGTCTGTGATAGGAAACAAGCCTTTTATTATTTGGAAGATAGCAGTAAAAGATATTTCCTCAGGTAGTTGAGTCGCAAGTGAAAGTTGTAGCCTAAAGCGCTAAACTGCTTGGTTATGGTGATGAGGAAAAAGCGTGTGGTTCCGGTGGCAAATCGACCGGATAAAACACCAGTTAAAGTAAGTGTTCCTCATATTTCGCTCAACATTAAAGAGCTTTTTGGCTTAGTCGTTATTATTTTATTTATTGTGCTGCTGGTTCAAGCACCACTGCGTAACTATATTGACCAGCGTGCCCAGATTGCGCACACACAGTCCTCAATCGTTGAATTACAAAACCGCAAAGATACTTTGTTGGAAGAACTTGATCGTTATCAATCGGAATCCTATATCAAAGAGCAAGCACGTGCTCGCCTAGGGGTGATCGAGCGAGGAGAGTTTGCTTACCGGGTGGTTGATCCGGGAATCGAAAATAAACAGCAAACAAAACAAGGCGAACAAGACGTCGAAACGCATAACCTTTCGTGGTATGAAGTGCTGTGGGATTCAGTTACCGTTATTGAACAAGAAGAAGAAAGTGAAACGGTTATTCCAGATAACCACATACCTATCGCACCTGCGCAGTAAGGTACCTAGGGATGATTCATGGAAGAATATCATCCATGAGTGTGAACCAAGCAGATCTTGATATTATTGCTAGTCAATTGGGCCGGGAACCGCGTGGGGTAGTGGAAGTGTCCTATTATTGCCCCGATGGCACACCAGCAGTGGTCATGACAGCTCCTCGTCTTGACGACGGTACACCATTTCCTACCTTGTATTATCTCACTGAGCCACGATTAACCGCTGAGGCTTCTCGGCTAGAGGTTGCTCAGGTAATGAAATGGATGACTCAGCGCTTGGAAGAAGATGCGCAATTGCGTGCAGATTACCAGCGCGCCCATGAGCATTTCTTAGCTAAGCGCAATGCATTAGAAGATTTAGGAACTGATTTCTCCGGCGGCGGTATGCCAGATCGGGTGAAGTGTCTTCATGTGCTTATTGCTTATGCATTAGCCGAAGGACCGCAACATTTCCGCCTGGGTACTGAGGCAGTTGCTTTAGCAGCTGAGCATGCAGGTTTACGCGGTAGCGCTATTCCAGCTGATTGGCCAACGTGTGCTGAGCTAGGCATTGAACTTAGTGATTTCGATTTTTCTCGGGCTGAAGCACCAGGAGGGAAATAAATGCCTCGTTTTGCCGCGATTGATTGTGGAACTAATTCTATTCGCTTACTAATTAGCGATGTCGATATTACTCATCTGGATAGTTTTACGGATGTCATCCGTATTATGGAGATCATCCGCCTTGGGCAAGGCGTTGATGCCACTGGTGAATTAAATCCAGCAGCTATTGAGCGTGCCCGGCAGGCCTTAGAAAAGTTCGTTTCTTTGATGAAACGTGAAAATGTGGTTGACGTGCGCATGGTGGCTACCTCTGCAACTCGTGATGCCCGCAATAAAGATGAGTTCTTTGAGATGACTAAGTGCCTGCTTGGCCAGATTAAACCTGGTGCTCAAGCAGAAGTCATCAGTGGTGAACAAGAAGCGCGCTTATCTTTCCAAGGTGCGGTTGCAGATTTGCCAGTGGATAAAGCGCCGTTGTGTGTGATTGATTTGGGTGGTGGCTCGACGGAATTTATCGTCGGTAAGCAAGCATCAATTGTAGGCAGTCACTCGGCACAGATGGGGTGTGTACGCCTTAGCGAACGCATTATGCATAGCGATCCAGCAACCCCTACTGAGATAGCAAGTGCGCGCAGTTATATCGATGAGCGCCTGGCAGAAGTACTAGGAACGGTTCCCATCAATCAAGCGCAGACATTTGTTGGCTGCGCAGGAACTTTCACTACCTTGGCGGCACTTGCTTTGGGTTTGGAAGAATATGATCCACAACAGATTCATAATTCCATTTTGCATTTCGATGCTCTTCGAGTACTGACCCAGCAACTGATTGCCGAAACTGCGCAACAGCGCGCTGGGCATCCAGTTGTCCATCCTGGACGTGCTGACGTTCTTGCCAGCGGATGTCTTGTGGTGGAACAAATCATGGATCTGATCGAGACTGAGACAGGGGTCAACCAGATCCGTGTATCGGAAAAAGATATTTTAGATGGGATCATTATTGACTTAGTGAGTACCCACATAAGCTAGGGTTTTGGTATCACAGCCACCTTGCTTTAAACTGGTATCCGCGCGAAAGCGTTGCCCCCATAGCCCAATCGGCAGAGGCAATTGACTTAAAATCAATTCAGTCTGGGTTCGAGTCCCAGTGGGGGCACCACTAAAATTACTTGATCAGGCACGTATGACGTTTGAGACCTGATTTCATAAAAATATCGCAGCATGAGAACAATCTCTGTGTCGCATTGTTGGCTGCTAGTCATTACATTCTCTGCTGTTTGCAGCTAAAAATTCCTCGCTAGCGTAGTGCTGCTTCCATTGTTGTTGGAATTGCTTAGCTAAGTTACTTTTCCTGCTCAAAAGCTATTCAGGGGTGGATTAGTTGTGGGGGTATAAGTATTTATGACGTGTTAATGCTGTGAGTGCAGTGATCTTATTATCCCGGTGAGGCGTTGAGCTAGGAGATCACGGTAAAAGCGTGGTTTAAAAGAAAAACTGGAGTGCATTTGTGACAATGCATTCCAGTTAGGATGTGATTAGCCTTGAAACTATTTAAAAAGATAGCTTGGCAAAGCTGTAACTTTTTTAGTTAGTTTCATTTTTGGTGTATTCGTTATAGGCAACAAAAGAGTAGGTTCCTACTTGCTTTAATGAGAAAGCAACCTGACGATCAGTGACCTTAGTCAGATCATCGTTGCCACCAAAAGAGTAGGCAGAGAAAGTGCTGTGGGTAAAGCCATCTACCGTAGAGTTATTGAGGTCTTCGGTAACCGTGCAGCGAGTTCCTACGGGGAAAAGTGGGCTTTCAAAAGTGCCATCAACTTTTAGCGTGAAGGTGCCGGATTGTTTTCCTTTGTGTGGTGGGGCGCATTCCCAGGTAAGTGAGTATTCTTTATTATTTTGCGAGAGCTTTTGGTTGAGCTCAGTAACTGAATCAGAGGCGGTATAAGCTCGTTTGGTGAGCATAAAACGTGCGCTGTGGGCTGGGTCAAGTGGGTTATCCGCTATGGTTTTTGCCGCTGCGGTAGGGGCGTAATGAGCTGAGAAAATAAAACTTGCCGTGAGCAAGAGGGTAAAAAGCGCAGATAGTGCGGCGATAAGTAGGTTCTTGGTAATAAAAAATTGGGTATAGAAACGACTCATACTTCCCTCCATAGTGCTATTGCTGGAAAATGAAAAAATGGTTGCATTAATGCATCCTCCAAGAAAAATGCTTAGAAATACTTAACTTTCTCTTAGGATAAATTAAGTATACCGGAAGAAGTAAATATTTACTCTTTTGGGTTATCTAACAACCTCTGCACTTATTTTTATCTAGGTACTTAAGGTGTGAGGGTCATGCTGAGATAGCAATCAGTAAGTTGATATCTCAGCAAAAGAAGTTCTAACCCTGCATCATCGCAACATTAGGTACCGGCAATTCGGTGGGAATAACGATGAGTTGGTCGTCGACAAGCGTAGTACGAACTGTGATGTTAAAAACCTCTGCTATAAGTTCTGCACTGATTACGTCTTTAGGCGATCCAGTAGCTACAACTTTTCCGGCCTTCATAACAATAAGATGATCGGCGTATCGAACTGCTTGTTGGAGATCATGTAGTACTGCAACGACGGTGCGATGAAGTTGTGTTGTCAGTGATCGCGCCAATTCAAGAAGCTGGTATTGGTGGGCGATATCAAGGAAGGTTGTTGGTTCGTCGAGAAGTACCGTAGGGGTGTTCTGGGCAAGAACCATTGCTAGCCATACGCGTTGACGCTGACCGCCAGATAAATCAGTAACGCGCTTGTTGGTAAGTTCTTTAACGTTGGCAGCACTTAGTGCGGCATCGACGGCTCGGGTGTCTTCTTTGGTCCATTGATGCAACCAATTGTGATGGGGGAACCGTCCACGGCGGACGAGTTCTTCTACCGTGATATCGGCTGGGGTAATAGTACTTTGGGGCAGCAGTGCGAGCTGCTTAGCGATCTCTTTGGTATGTAATTCGGTCAGATTCTGTCCATGGAGATAAATTGAGCCAGTGTCTGGGGTGAGAATACGGGCACAGCTTTTCAGTAATGTGGATTTTCCACATCCATTAGGGCCGATAATTGCGGTGAATTTTCCTGCAGGTATATCAACGCTGAGATCAGTGCTTACTACGTGTTTATCCCAGCTAAGAGTGATATTTTCTGTGTGTAGCGCAGAGGTTTTGGAAGAAGAAGATAAACCTGTGATAGCAGTATGAGCGGTGTTCATGGCAGTCCTTCTAGGTGCGTCGAGAAGCTGAGGCGATGAGTGTGAGTAGATAAATACCACCGATAACAACGGTGACTAGTCCTACCGGAAGTTGAACCGGAGCGAAGGCTCGTTGAGCAATGATGTCTGCAATAAGGAGCAGTATTGAACCGGTGAGTGCAGCTATTAATAACGGCGTGCGAGGACTCGCGGTGATACGTTGGGCGATATGTGGGGCAGCGAGCGCGATAAAAGAAATAGGGCCGGCAACAGCAGTAGTGATCGCAACTAAGACAACCCCGACAAACAATAAAACAAACTTGCTGCGGTTTACCGCAAGACCAAGTGCGGTCGCGGTATCATCGCCGAGATTGAGGATGTCAATGCGCGAGCCTAAAAATAAGGCAAGGGTCACGATAATAGCCAGGGCTACTATTGCGGGAGTAGCTGCTGACCAACGGATACCATTAAGCGATCCAGCACCCCAACTAGCAGCAGACATAGCAGTGTTGAGATCGCTTCGGGTGATAAGCCACCGGTTAAAAGCTGAAAGCATTGCAGAAACACCGAGGCCGACCAAGATGATGCGCAGGCCATCAATACGCAAGCGCACAGAGAATGCCATCACTATAAAAGCGGTGGCTAGTCCGCCAATGAGAGCACCGAAAGCAACGGAAGTAAAACTTGTCATCCCGGATGTCATAGTGAGAATAACTCCAGTGTAAGCACCAGTATTAAAACCGATAATGTCGGGAGAACCCAGTGGATTTCGGGTTAAAGCTTGGAACAGTGAGCCGGCAATACCTAAGGCAGCACCAACAAGTAATGCGGTAGCGATTCGGGGAGCTCGCCAAGAAAAGACGATGGTGCGAGCCAGGCCAGATTCAGTGCCTTGGAAAGCAGACCACACTTTGGCGGTGGTAATGCCTGCCCCTGGTATGGATACGGCCACTACTGTGGAAATAATCAGCAACAGAGTCAGGATAAAGAAGATGTATAAGGAACGGCGGTGGATCATGATAGTTCGCCTTTCCGGCTTTGGGCATAGGCAATAAGAAAAGGTGCCCCGATAAAAGCCACGACTACTCCGGCAGGAAATTCACCAGGCACAATTAAACGACCCACAATATCTGCCATTAGTAAAATCAGTGGCCCAAGAAGAAAAGAAGTGCTCAGCACTCGCAGAAGATCTGGACCTACAATCCACCGTGCGATGTGGGGCACCATAAGGCCAAGGAAAACAATGACCCCAGCCGCAGCAGTAGCACTAGCAGCAAGGATTACTATAGCGACAAAAGAAAAGAAACGAATGCGAGTAGTGGAAGCACCAATAGAAGTAGCCATAGCATCGCCTAGCGCAAGCGCATTAAGGCCATGAGCACAAGCGATTGCAAGCACAATGCCGCACGCAAGACCACTACTTGCGATACCTAACGGAGTAAGCGTGCCGACGTCTACGCTTCCTACCATCCAGCTTTTTAATCGGTCGAAGGCCTGGGGGTTAACTAAGGAAAGTCCCTCACCGATTCCAGAAAGAATTGCGCTAAGAGCCACTCCGGATAAAACTAAGCGGACTGGGTCAGCCATGGTTGCGCGATGAGTTCCTATGGAATACACCACCGCTGCCGCAGCGCATGCGCCGATAAGTGCTAGTGCTAAGAAGGCCCAGGAAGACGATGCATTAAAGAAGGCTATGCCTATGACGATTGCAAAAGCGGCACCCGAATTAATTCCTAGCGCGCCGGTGTCTGCTAATGGGTTACGGGTCAGGGCTTGGGAAAGAGTTCCGGCAAGCCCGAGCGACATGCCAGCGATAAGGGCAAGAAGAGTACGAGGAACTCGTCTATCCCACACGATTGTGGAAGTTATATTCGTAGAATCGGGATGCACTAGGACATCAGCGATATGCGATAAGGGAATGGCTCTGGCTCCAATTGCAATACTTGCAACACTTAATATGAGAAGTAGTGTCGTTAAAAGCAATATTATGGCGACTAACGAGCGGCGCGTTTGTGGTTTATTGCGCGCGTATTTTAAAAAGAATTTTCGCTGTTCAATGGGGTCGGATGAGGTCGTTGAAACCATTGTTTTATGTTAACTAAATCAATTAGTTTAGGCTAAACTGTGCATTGTGAATGACATTCGATCTTTGAACACATGGAGCCATCGCATTGCTGTGGTGCTGGCTCTTTTTGTTTCTTTTTCCCTCGTTTTCGTACTAACAGCATGTGTATCTGAGAACAATTCCACTAATGATGCCGGACAAGGAAATACGGATGTAGCCACCGGTGGCGCACATTTTTCTACGGCAGATGAGGAAACGGCGCAGCTTGGCAGCGATGCAGCTCCCGGCGAATTTCCTCGCACCGTCAAGCATGCGCTGGGTGAAACTGAGCTTAAAGAACAACCTAAGCGCGTGGTTGTTCTAGACACCGGTGAGCTAGACAGTGTGCTTTCCCTAGGGATCACCCCGGTAGGAATGGTGACCACTAAAGGTGCCAACCCTGTTCCAAGCTATCTGGCAGATCAGGTAAAAGATGTGCAAAGTGTAGGCACAATCAATGAAATTAACGTAGAAGAAATTGCGGCTTTGCAGCCTGATCTGATTTTGGGTAGCAAGCTGCGGGCAGATAAAATTTATGCTCAGCTTTCTGAGATAGCGCCAACTGTTTTTTCCATTCGTCCTGGCTTTCCATGGAAAGAAAACTTCCTGCTTACTGGTGAAGCACTAGGTAAAGAAAAAGAAGCAGAAGCAAAGCTTAACGAGTACGCTGCAAAAGTTGACAGCATTAAAGATACTGTGCCGGAAGATATCACAGTTTCGTTGGTTCGTTTTATGCCTGAGCGTATCCGTCTTTATGCAAATAAGTCTCTTATTGGCGTAATTCTTAAGGATGCAGGAATCGCCCGTCCCGCGAACCAGGACATTGATGAGTTGGCTGCCGAGATTTCTCCTGAGACTATTGATGAAGCAGAAGGTAGTGTCATTTTCTACAGTAGCTATGGTAAACCGGATGCAACTGGTCAAGACGCTATTGTTAATGGTGCTGCCTGGAAGAACCTTAGTGCGGTAAAAAATGGTCAAGCGTATGAAGTCAATGATGACGTATGGTTCTTAGGACTTGGTCCTACTGGTGCTATGCAGATTGTGGATGATCTCGAAGAGATGTTGCCCAAGAAGTAACATTTCTTAGGAGATAACTACCTAATAAACAAGGTCACAGAGTTTTTCTCTGTGGCCTTTTATTCTAGTCCAGGAAGTGCTGTGCTTTGGGCTGAGCTGGGGGTGAAAGTATTGTCGTCGAAAAGCGAAAAAATACCAGCATGTAGTGACACAAACTTCTTTTGTGTAAGGTAACCCTATGTTATATTAAGTAACATTAACGTTATTAAATAGTGATGTTGCGCGGAGGATGCGCGAAACTTAAGAAAGGTCGAGCTGAATGAAAAACTCTTCTGCGGTTCTTTTGTGGTGTCATTCCGGAACAGCCACAATTAACGCCCCAGAGCGCGTGATACCTGTTCTTGCTGGTGACCTTGTTTTAGCACCAAAAGGTGCATTCATTACCGGTTTCGGAATGGTCATCCCGATTTCCTTCCCAGAGATGCAATTGGGGGGTCATTTACGTCGGATTCATCTAGGAAAACAATGGAATGACCGTATGATTTTTGAGTTTTCCCGCAGCATTTTAGGTGAACAACGACTTTCGCCAGAGATCGCTAAGCTTTTCGACGATAAAGCCCCCGTGCCCGGATTGCCTCGGGCTCTTAAAGCGCGAGAGGTCGCTAGGCGGTTGATTGCTAATCCGGCAGATAACACCTCGTTAAAAGAGTGGGCGGATTTTTGCCATGTGAGTACACGCACTTTGCAGCGCCAATTTGTAGCTGGCACTGGATACACTTTCAGTGAATGGCGGTCTTGTTATCGGGTTCATATTGCTTCCGGGTTGATGTCGCAAGATTTCTCTACCGCAGATGTTGCTGCTTTAGTTGGTTTTAAAGCAACGAGTTCGTTAGTGCGTGCCTTCCAACGCCATACTGGACTTAATCCTTCGGCATTTAGCTCTGGCGATAATAGTGGTACCCGGATCGGCCAGCCACCTGCTATTCCGGCAACGACTACTTTTGCGCGAGTCGATGTTGATCAGGCGTTGTGGATTTTTAAGGGCACCGCCACCGTTACTACCGCTGGGTACTGTCGTTTTGTTGCTGCTGGTGACACGGTTACTATTCCAAGCAATACTGCTACTCGGCTTGATGTTTCTGCCGGCTCGATTGCGCTTCCGATTCCTATTGTGCATGCACATGCACAGCTAAGCGTTGATGATGTACTTCGCCATGCTATTAATATGCGCGGTAATATTTTCCGAAAAATTGAGCGCGAAGAACTAATTACTCTTGAACCAGAAATTGATGCTTCACGTTTACATTTTGTCTCTTAGCTAGGGTTTAGCTATCTAACTTCTTATTTCAAACTGGCTGCGTGGTGTATAACAAAGGCTACCGTGCAGCCAGTTTTATTATGACTTGATCCGGCAAGGCAAGAATAATTTTTCAAAGAAAGTTAGCAAACTAGGGAACTATCTCGCTACTCTTACCGTTGCACCTTTTAAGAACGAAGTTTTTATAAACACCTCTAATAAGTTACCCATCGGAGGTGCGGAAAGGATAGGGGATTAGATCATGCGTAGCAGCAACCCAGTTTTAACTTCTCTTGTCAATGATCGTGGAAATGCTTATGGCGCTTACACCAATAATGTGAACAGCCCATTTGGGGCAGCCTATAGTTCACAGGTTTCTGATGATAATCGCCCTATGACAGTTGATGATGTGGTATCAAAAACTGCCATTACTGTTGGTGTGATTATTGTATTCGCTGTATTAAATTTTGGTATTGCACTATGGGTAAGCACCAGTATGGCTATGCTATTGACCATAGTTGGCGGCATTGGCGGCTTTATTACCGTTTTGGTGAGTGCTTTTTCCAAGAGCTATGGGTCTAAAGCTATTACCTTGACATATGCGGTTTTGGAAGGTTTATTCCTTGGCGGTTTCTCGTTACTTCTTACCGGTGTAACTGTCGGCGGCGCTAACGCAGGTGTAATGATTTCTCAGGCAATTCTGGGTACCATCGGCGTGTTCTTAGGCATGCTTTATGTATATAAGACCGGTGCGGTCAAAGTTACTCCTAAATTCAACCGCGTCGTTACCGCAAGTATTATCGGTGTTGCTGTGTTAGCTCTTGGTAACCTTTTGCTAGCAGTTTTTACTGGTGCAAACCCATTGCGTGATGGTGGCACGTTAGCAATCATCTTCTCGCTAGTCTGCATTGGTTTGGCTGCCATGAGCTTCCTACAGGATTTTGACCTAGCTGACCGTATGGTTCGCCAAGGGGCACCAGCGAAAAGTGCATGGGGTATTGCTCTAGGTCTTTCCGTTACCTTGGTATGGCTTTACACAGAGATTCTTCGTCTTCTTAGCTACTTCCAGCAGCGTTAGTACCCGGTACACAGTGATTCAGTAATTACTGAGACTAGTGATTACTAGAAAAACCCAAAATAAGCCCGGCTTCAGATAATCAAGGAAGCCGGGTTTTTCATGTGTGCATCGAATGCAGGTGCATGGTGTGCTATTGGATTATTTTTGTGCCGTCGATAAGTATTTGGTTAAACACCGGGGTGCCATCGACACCAATAATTGGCTCAGATAGCTCCACTGTTAACTCACGTCCAGTTATGGAACCAGTTCCAGTTCCTGTTGCATGGTGGCTGGTCCAGGATTCCCAGTGAATATGTGTCAGCGTTATTTCTGGCATTGTGCAGTTAAAAGTGATTGTGCTTGGTCGAATAGTAGGGGTACTCACACAGTCGATGAATTGCGTATCGGGGATAGCAGCGGTGTGATGCGTGCTAGTTGTTGTGCTTGGTTCTGCCATGGTGATAGGAGCTGTGGTGGCAGAATCTGTTTGGTTATTGGCACACCCACTAGTGATCATAGTGATGGAAAGTAACATGATAGCGCGCATGAACCCACTATTCGGTCGGCTGATTATCATAAGAGAACTTTCTCATACGGTTAATATTGATCGGTTTTATTATTCGGTGTGTTTGAGTCAAATATTTTTTAGGTTATGTTGGCGTCGGCTCAGTGACATTGGATCATAAGTAAAAGGAAAGCTCGACAACTAGGTGTTGTATTTATGTGTGTATGAGGCTTTTCTCGTGCATATGCTTATGCCCCCGCTATTATGGAAAGGCGAGGGCATAAGCGTATGTGCAACTGGTTTAGTACACAGTTGTGTTTATCGGTAGCGATGTTTGTTTTTCTAAGACAAGTACACCTCTATCTATAAGCAGCAGTACTGCGATGAGACCTTAAGTTTCTACAGCAGTACCAGAGAAGTTTTATCTTTGATGGGGTAAAGAAACATAGTCACATGCTATGGCTGCGATTGCGTTGGTGGTAACTATTGTGCGGTAGTTGCCACCAACGCAGAATTTTTTTACCGGTGTACTCTTAAATAGATCTGCAGAATTGGGCTAGTGGGAAAGCGTAACGACGACCCTATAATTTATGGCAGTGCTAGGGTAAGTCGCTGAGCTAGCCAGGAGTACCGGTTGAAAATCTGGGATCTTCCTAATTTAGCTCGGTGCTAGCTGGAGCTACTGGTATACGGTATTGCTTCCTCAAAACGATTCTTCTCAAAAGAACCGGCAGATAATACCTTTGTATCGCTGTTGAGAGTGAAAGAGATTTGGTTTGGTTGATCTGGCGTTTGCAGTTTAGCCTCGCCGCCAGGATTGACCCACCAACGAATAGTTTGGGTGTAGCCGTTTACGGCAGTGGCATCGGTATCTTCGGTAACTGTGCAGGAAGCGCCTTTAGGGATGGATTTAAAGCGGATCCCTTTACGAGGTGAAAGCCGTACGGTTCCGTAATCGTTATACTCTTCTCCCTTATGGCAGTGCCAGGTAAGAGGATACCTTTGATATTTAGCTGCTTCTGGAACCTGGTCGAGATCTTTGTATAGGACAAGGTCCGCAGTTTCTTCTTGTGCGAAGGCTTCTGGTTGATTAGAAACAATAGGTGCTACCACTAGGGTGGTGGCACAAGCTAGAGCGGAGAGACGCTTCCCTAAACGTCGGGTAGTTAAGGGAATCATAACTTTTCTCATGGTTTCCTTATGTTTTTCTCATTATTTCGAACAAGGTGGGCACCTTTCAAGTAGTAAAAACATGATCATAGTGAAGGTGTGGGCATGTGTATGCGAGTATTTACTACTAATAAATATTGGCAGTTATTGCGTATATTTTTTCCTGTTGAAATTAAAATTTCTACAGATGAAAGGTGCTGAGCAAGAATTTAACACGATGGGTGTTGGTTGCCGCAATGGGTTGCGGGCTGTTTTTGTGCCTGTGGAAAATAATTGCCGCATAAGAGCAGTCTGAGAAAAATATAAGAACCCCCATGTTGGTGTAATTATTAAGGGAATAACTGTTTTTAGACTCGGGAGCTTTTTATGAGGGGTTGTTAATGAGCCGGGTAGTGCTATCAAGTGTTATCACCTTCAACAGCCGTGGAAATAGATTAGGTAGGCAAAAACTGCTACGCATAAAAATATTCCCCATGCGTTGGATGCATGGGGAATAAAAGGCATGATTACTAGAAGCTAGTATCGGCCAGGTAGGTTTATGCGCGTGGTGTTGCAGCCTTAGCAGAGTCATAGGGTTCGGCGGTGATAATGGTGACCTTGATAGTACGGCCATTAGGTGCCGTGTACTCGCGTGTTTCACCTTCTTGGGCACCTAAGATAGCAGCACCTAGTGGGGATTGTTCGGAGTAGGTCTCTAGATCTTTGTTGTCGGAAGCAGCTGCCCGGGTACCAATCAGGAAAGTTTCTTTGTCGTCTTTATCGTCGTTGTAATAAACATGTACTACCGAGCCAACGTGAGCAACACCTTCGATGATGGCCTGGCGTTCAGTAGTGGAGTTGGCCAAGATTTCGGAAATCTGCTTAATACGAGCTTCTTCTTGGTCTTGCATTTCGCGAGCAGCATCATAACCGGCGTTTTCTTTAAGGTCGCCTTCTTCACGGCGTTCATTAATTTCAGCGGCAATAACCGGCCGGTTAGCAATAAGAGCATTGAGCTCTTCTTCGAGCTTCTTCTTGGTTTCTGGGGTGATGTACTGCTTTTGGGGCTCAGCCATGGGACTAAACTCTCCTTCTTCGAATTGTGGCGCGTTATGTGCAAGACACAACACGATAAGGTGACATAGATTCTGCCCCGCGGCCCTTAACTGGGCTCAGGGCGGGGCAGCGCTGTTATGGTGGCACATTCTACCACGTAAGAACTAGTTAAGCTCGACAGCCTCAGTGAGATAGAAAGGAATTATATTTGAGCAGCCATAAACATCGCCGGAAACGGCTTGCTCGGTGGTTGCAATCCTAGTAAAAACTCGCTCTAATTTATTTCCACCAGCAGGAATAAGAACTTCACGACGACCTACCTCGGCTTTATCGTAGTTTAAGGCAGTAACAATGCAATAAGTGGGTTCTGCGGTGGTTGTACGGGTGACATCGATGCCTAAAAGGAAGGTCTGGTCGTCGATAATCTCGACAGTGGCAGTTTCGGCTTGTACGGTTGCTTTACCCTGTGCCTGCATATAGCGAACAAAAGCTAGCGCAAATGCAGCAACAATAACCACCATAAAAATAGCAATTAATTTGCTCGACCAGCTGCCCTTGTCGGAGGTATTGACGTTATAACGCTGGCGAGTCGGTTGCTGCGAAGACATGTCTTATCCTTGGCATAAGTAGGGAGCCGTTATAGAGAGCTTTCACTATAGTAGCCGATTTCTTTCGCGCTAAGATGCCTAAAAGATCAACGATATAAGACAGCACTGAGATGGTTCGTACTCAACGGGGTACCATCGTGGCGTTATTGTTTAGACAAAGAGCAAATAATCGGAAGGTAAATAATACTGTGAGTGATTTACGTCTATTAGCAATTCATGCGCACCCTGATGATGAATCAAGCAAAGGTGCTGCAACCATGGCACGCTACGCTGACGAAGGTGCACGCGTTAAGGTGCTGACCTGCACTGGTGGTGAACGCGGCGATATTCTTAACCCAGCTATGGACCAGCCCGGTGTGAAAGACAATATAGCGGCTGTTCGCAAAGATGAAATGGCTGCTGCTGTAGCTGCATTAGGTGTGGAGCATGAATGGTTAGGGTATGTTGATTCCGGATTGCCCGAGGGTGATCCGCTACCACCATTACCGCCAGAAAGTTTTGCTTTAGTTGATAACGATGAAGTAGTTCGCAAGCTAGTAGCGGTGATTCGAGACTTTCGCCCGCAGGTCATTATTACCTATGACGAAAATGGCGGTTATCCACACCCAGACCATTTAAAAGTCCATGAGGTATCTATTCTGGCGTGGGAGCGTGCTGGTGATCCTAATTATCATCCAGAAGTTGGTGAAGCTTTTGAACCTCAAAAGCTGTATTACACGCATGGTTTTATCCGCCAGCGGATGCTGATGTTTCATAATCTTTTACTTGAACAAGGAAAACCAAGCCCATACGAAGAAATTCTAGAGCGCTGGTTAACTCATGACGCAGATATGATGGCGCGCGTTACTACTCAGATTTCCTGTGCAGAATATTTTTCTGCGCGTGATGAAGCACTGCGTGCACATGCTACCCAGATTGATCCAGCCGGAACATTTTTTGCTACTCCAGTAGAAGTACAACGCCAATTGTGGCCTACCGAAGAATTTGAGCTGGCTAAGACCAGGGTGTCTACATCTTTGCCAGAAGATGATCTTTTTGCCGGTCTCCGATAATTCCGTTAGTAAAAATATGCAGTTAGAAAAAATGCATACCAGTGAGTACCTTTAATTAATTACAGCAGTGGTGCGATAATGAATCGAGAAGGAGAAGTAGATGGATTCTGTTAATTCTGTTTTGATTCTTGCTCAACAAGGAGCCGGCCCTGCAGGTAGTGAATTTGGTAAAGCATCACCAGTAGGTTGGCTGGTGATTGTGGCACTTTTAATCACAGTGCTGTTCATTGGCTGGGCTTTTAGCCGACGTTATAACCGGTTGAATCGGCGTCGTCTTTTTGCTGAAGCTCATGGTCTGGATCTTTTCGACGAAGAAGCTGTGGATAAAGCTATGGCTGAAGCTGGAGTGCTAGATCAGCGTAAAAAGAGCTGGTTTTAATAAAATTTATGCAGTAACACATGCGTATCTGTCAGCACGAACAATGAGCTAGCACGTGTAATTGCCGAAAAGATGCTAGGCCAAGTAGGAGGAAGGTCATTGTGGGGTGCACAATGTGGATCCGGGATCTGATTTACCCGTTCTATGAGCGTCGTTTGCTCAAAGAAATTGAGGGAGCGAAACAACCTAGCCATGTTGCGATTATGTGTGATGGAAATCGTCGTTGGGCTAGGGAAGCAGGTTTTACGGATGTCAGCCATGGTCACCGGGTAGGAGCTAAAAAAATTGGCGAGATGGTGCGCTGGTGTGAATCTACTGATGTGGAATTAGTAACCATCTATTTGCTTTCCACCGAAAACCTTGGTCGCGCTAATGATGAGTTGCAATTACTTTTCGATATTATTGCCGATGTTGTTGATGAACTTTCTGTCCCAGAGACGAACTGTCAGATTCGTTTGGTAGGACACCTTGACCTGCTTCCGGAAGAGTTCGCCGAACGTATGCGCAAAGCAGCAGCATTAACCGCACAGAATTCTGGGATTGCAGTCAACGTTGCGGTTGGCTATGGCGGGCGTCAAGAAATTGTTGATGCAGTACGCGATGTTATTGCCGTGGCTGTTGACGAAGGCAAGCAAGGACATGATTTGGTTAATGCCATTAGCGTGGAGTCTATTTCTTCTCATCTTTATACCTCTGGTCAACCTGATCCAGATTTAGTTATTCGTACTAGTGGTGAACAGCGTCTTTCTGGTTTCTTATTATGGCAAGCTGCTTATTCGGAAATCTGGTTCACTGATACTTATTGGCCGGCGTTTCGACGCCTTGATTTTTTGCGAGCCCTGCGTGAGTATTCTCAGCGTAGTCGCCGATTTGGAAAATAATGAATATTGCAATTCGTTATCAGTCTTTTTATGGTTCTACCGAAAAATATGCTCATGAATTGGGAAGACTTTTAGACTGCGAACCACAGCCTATTGGGGTAGATGTTGCTCAGACAGATACTGTTATCGTGCTCTCACCGGTACATGGGCCAAGTATTCCAGCAGCTGCATATGCTAAAAAGTTAAGTAATCAACGGATAGCTGTAGTCGCTGTAGGTATGACCTTGCTAGAGGTAGCTAAAAAGAAAGATCAGCTCGCCAATATGGTGGATTCGCGCTGCGCTAGGTTTTATCTTCCTGGTGAGCTGAGCTATTCCACAATGAACGCAGCACACCGGGCAACAATGGCTGGTGTGTGTGCTGCACTGAAACTTAAACCTCATAAAACTGATAATGATCGCAGCATGATCGCCATGTACGATCAGGACACCTCGCGCATGGACTTTTCGCTGCTAGACGAAATAGTTTCTTGGGCGCGCACGGATTCTACTTTTACGCATCCATAAAATTTAAATTTTGCGCATCCGTACTCGCTGAACTGCGTGGTCGGATCCTTTGCGCAAAACAAGCGAGGCTTTAATTCGAGTAGGCAAGATATTTTCTACCAGGTTAGGTAGGTTAATAGATTGCCAAATATTACGCGCCGCATGGGTAGCCTCGGAATCAGACATAGTCGCGTAATGGGAAAAATGCGCGCCGGGTACCCGGAATGCAGAAGAACGCAATTTTAGAAAACGGTTAATATACCAGCGTTCGATATCCTTGGTGCAGGCATCAACGTAGACGGAAAAATCGAAAAGATCGCTGATCGCTAGTGTGGGACCAGTTTGTAAAACGTTGAGTCCTTCGAGAATAAGAATATCGGGACGGTTAACCGTAATGAATTTATCGGGCACGCGATCATATGCGGTGTGTGAATAAACAGGTGCCTGTACATTGGCTTTACCTGATTTCACGTCGGTAACAAAACGTAACAGCGCTCGTTGATCGTAGCTTTCCGGATAACCTTTTCGTTCCATGATTCCACGTTGATTAAGTTCAGCTGCGGGGTAAAGGAAACCATCGGTGGTGACAAGATCGACTCGGGGGTGTGATTCCCACCGTTGAAGCAAAACCTGTAATAGACGCGCAGTAGTAGATTTACCTACTGCCACTGATCCAGCAACCCCGATAACAAAAGGGACATGGGGTGTTTTTTCACCTAAGAAGGCTTCCGTAGCTGCCGTTAATTCCTGGCGGGCTTGTACTTGAAAATGAATCAGACGCGATAATGGCAGGTAGACATCGGTGACCTCATCGAGATCAATATTTTCACCGATGCCTCGTAATGCGATCACTTCTTCTTCGCTAAGTACCTGCGGCATAGACTGACGTAGGTGGCGCCATTGTTGACGATCGAAATCAAGGTATGGGCTGGAATCCTTGGTGCGAGCCATGAGCACCATTGTGCAACTGTCTAAGGCAGAAAAGGAAATTATGTGTACTTCCTCTCGTTGATACGTACACCTGATATAGACTAAGCGGCGAATGCTTTTAGGGTTTTACTCGTTTGGGCATTCCTCCTGTTTCGCATACTGAAAGGTTCTCAGGCTTATTGCCATGACCAACGATATTCGTAACCAATCTTTGTCCGATTTTGACCCCGAAGTTGCCGGAGCCATTGCAAATGAGTTGGCTCGTCAGCGCAATACACTAGAAATGATCGCTTCGGAAAACTTTGTTCCTCGCTCGGTATTGCAGGCGCAGGGCTCTGTTTTCACGAACAAATACGCTGAGGGTTACCCAGGGCGCCGCTATTATGGTGGCTGTGAAAATGCCGATGTTGTTGAGGACCTTGCCCGTAACCGTGCCAAGGAACTATTCGGTGCTGAGTTTGCCAATGTTCAACCCCATGCAGGTGCCCAAGCTAATGCTGCGGTATTGATGTCACTTGCTAACCCAGGGGAGAAGATCATGGGTCTTTCCTTAGCTCATGGCGGACATCTCACCCACGGTATGCATTTGAATTTCTCCGGCAAGCTTTATGAGGTTGCCGCCTATGAGGTTGAGCCTGACAATTATCGCATTGATATGGATAAGCTGCGTGAACAGGCGATCAAAGAAAAGCCTCAGGTGCTTATTGCTGGTTGGTCGGCTTATCCGCGTCATCTTGATTTTGCGGCCTTTAGGTCAATCGCTGATGAGGTTGGCGCAAAACTATGGGTAGATATGGCGCATTTCGCCGGTCTTGTCGCTGCTGATTTACACCCCAGCCCAGTTCCTTATGCAGATGTGGTTTCTACCACCGTACATAAGACCCTAGGTGGTCCACGCTCGGGCATGATTTTAGCCAAGCAGGATTATGCGAAGAAGCTTAATTCTTCTGTTTTCCCAGGCCAACAGGGTGGACCATTGATGCACGCTATTGCTGCTAAAGCCGTAGCAATGAAGATGGCTGGCACTGCAGAGTTTAAGGAACGCCAGGAACGTACCTTAGAAGGTGCCCGAATCATCGCTGAGCGGCTAACCAGTGAGGATGCTCGTAATGCAGGGGTGTCGGTGCTTACCGGGGGAACTGATGTGCATCTAGTATTGGTAGATTTGCGCAACTCTGCTCTTGATGGCCAGCAAGCAGAGGATCTTTTGCACCAAGTTGGTATCACCGTTAACCGTAACGCGGTTCCTTTCGATCCTCGTCCACCAATGGTTACCTCTGGTCTTCGTATTGGCACCCCGGCACTAGCAACACGCGGTTTTGATGCAGCCGGCTTTAGCGAGGTTGCCGATATTATTGGCATCGCATTAACCGACGGACATAATGCTGATGTTGCAACTTTGCGCGCTAGGGTAGAAGCACTTGCTGGGCAGTATCCACTTTATGAAGGCCTAGAGGAGTGGAAGCTACTTTAAGCTAGAACGGTTAGTTTTGTTTTTTCGATAAGCACTGCAGTGCTATTCACGTCGAAAAGCAAAGCTAATAATAAAAATCCGGTGTGCATTATGAGAATAGATAATGCACACCGGATTTTGGTTATCAACCATTGGTGCTACGAGCTGCTTCGCGCTGTTTATCTAACTCCATTTCTAGGGAAGTTTCACGTAGTTTTTCGTGCTTAACTAGGCTAACCAGAATCAGTGCGAGAACCACCGCTGGGATAAGGATAAGAAAGATTGGTACCAGTGCATCGTTATAGGAAATTTGGAATGCTTGCCGGATAGCATCAGGCATCTGGAGTACGAGGGTTGGCGTAATCGAGTTAGTATCAATCCCACCTTGGGCAGTAAATGCTTGTTGTTGTTCTACAGAAAGCTGAGCCATAGCAGCGGGAAGATTGACTGAGAGTTCCTCTTTGAGGTTGCCAACAAACATGCCACCAACAAGTGCTGAACCAAGAGAGGCACCGATTTGGCGGAAGAAATTATTTACTGCAGTGGCAGTTCCTACTACTTCCATTGGCATGGTGTTTTGCACAATAAGTATCAGAACCTGCATGGATAAGCCAAGACCTATACCAAAGACAAAGAGATACATCCCGATTGACCACAGGCTAGCTTCTACACTAAGAGTGTGGAAAAGAATGAGTGCGCCTAAAGTGATGATTAAACCAATAACTGGAAAGTGACGATAATGGCCAGTTGCGGAAATTCGGTTACCAGACCAGATCGAAAAGCCCATCATGCCTACCATCATTGGAATCATCATATAGCCGGCTTCAGTGGCAGAAATTTCTTGCACCATTTGAAGATAGGTTGGCAGATATCCCAAGATGCCGAACATGACGATACCGATTACTAAACCTGCGCTAGTGGTTAATGCGAAGTTACGGTTGGCAAAGAACTGCATCGGGATGAGGGGATTGTTGCTGCGCAATTCAATAATGACCAAAAGTGCACTAGAGATAATGGTGGTAATGATCAAGCCAATGATAAGCGGGTCATTCCAGCTATAGGTCGAGCCACCCCAAGTAGTAAAGAGGATAAGCGACACAGTGGCGATGAGCATAAAGATAGTGCCCAAATAATCCCAAGTAAATTGTGCGTATTCACGAGCAGGGATACGTAAAAAGGTAATAGCAATGACGATAGCAATAACCCCTAGTGGGAGGTTCATCCAGAATGCCCAGCGCCAGTCAACATGCTCAGCGAAGAAGCCACCTAGCAGTGGGCCAAGTACTGCCGATAGCCCAAAAACTCCGCCCATTACACCCATAAAACGACCACGATCGCGGGCAGGGATAATGTCGGCAACAATTGCCTGGGAAAGAATCATCATTCCGCCAGCGCCGATACCTTGAATAGCTCGGGCGGTAATTAACATCAGCATGCTAGCGGATAAGCCACCGATGATGGAACCTACTAAAAAGATCCCTAGGGCAATAAGGAAGAGCCGTTTTCGATTCATCTGGTCACCCAGCTTGCCGTAAATGGGCAAAGTGACAGTTTCGCCAACCATATAAGCGGTAATAACCCAGGTCATATGGTCAACACCGCCAAGGTCGCCAACAATTGTTGGTAGGGCGGTGGAGAAGATCATTTGATCTAAGGAAGCAAGCATCATGGCAGTCATTAAGGCGGCCATGACCCACCAGGTGCGTTTCACCTGTTCTGGGGTCATACTGCTGGTTTTTTTATTGCTGGTCTGCTGTATGTTTGCCGCTTGCGCATCCGGTTGTTCTGGATGCTTGTGTAAAACAATACGTGGCATGGTGAGTCCTTAGTTTCAGTTTTATTGGTGGTGTAAAAGGTTGTTTGGTAGCGCTGAATGAATAATGTGAATTAATGATTCAAAATAGCGCGATAGGTTTTCAGTGTATGAAAAGCAGCATCGCGAAAAGTTTGTGGTGTGGACATATCAGTATTGCTGGTATGTATGCTGGCAAATATTACGCTTAATGCTAGATTTGCAATGGTATGTGCCTCATAATGCGGATCCAAAGAAGTTGCTGATTTTTCTGGATTGGCTACCAAATATGTTTCGATAAGGGCAGTAGCCTCACATAACCAGTTCAGAGCATAGGCACGTTGGAAGCCATGTAGCTCGGGATGCTTTTCGACGATCGTATGCCGTCGTTTATATAGTTCCCACTCCCTAGTGGTATCAGTGCCTAATACATAGGTGAGCATGAGAGTTAGTACTGCTTCTGGGAGCTCTAATTCTGTGCTGAGGAAAAGATTTTTCTCTTGTTCGCCTAGTTTTTCGGGCGGTATGCCTAAGATGGCTTCTTCTTTTTCCGCAAAATAGTTAAAAAAAGTGCGTTTAGAAACCCCGACTGGTGCGCAAATGTCTTCCACGGTGACTTGGTTGAGTCCGCGCTCGAGAACAAGCTTGGTTGCAGTGTCTTCAAGAGCATACCGAGTTTGTTGTTTTTTACGTTCGCGTAGCGAAACTGTAGTAGACATGGGCGTTACCTTACTCCCATAATTTCACTAAGTGCAAGATTTCACTGAGTGAAAGGTAATTTTTTATACTTCAGTCTTAAGAGTGATTTAAGCCATTTGAGGTGTTGGGGAATGGGGCAGATAGTTAAGAAGTGATACCTAAAACCTTAGGCGAGAAAAATCTGGGATTAAGATTAGGGAAAAATCAGTTGTGCTACCCTTACATGCCGGTATCGAAAGGATGGTAGCTATGCGAGCAGTCAGTATTGTAGGTCTCGTCCTATCGGTGAGCCTAGGTGGCGGACTTATAGCGTGTACGTCAGATTCCCATGACTTTCCAGCAGCTGAAACTACCGAAGCACAGGGTATAACGAGTCTTGATGATAAACCTGATGAATACCAAGCAATAAGTCAGAGCACAGTAGGAGATTGTTTTATTTATAATATTGCTGGTCTTTTGCCTACTGAATCCACGATGGTAGAAAAAGTGCAAAAAATTGATTGCGCACAGCCACATGATGCAGTCATTATCGGCGTGCAACCAGTTGAGTTTTCCGAGTATCCCGGTGAGGAAGTGCTTTTTACTCAAGCAGAGAGAATATGTGCTGAGAGACTAGGTGAGTACCAAACCGAACCAAACCAGCAGTTTGTTCAAATGATTTATTTTGTTCCTCCCAAAGAAGCCTGGACGGATAAGACGATGCAACGTCTTATCCAATGTGCGGCGGTTTCACCTAACTAGAAATATAAAACGCTAGGCTTTTAGTTGGAACTATCTTCTTTGGTAGCAGCGTATTCAGTACGTTGTTCGGCCAGAGCAGTACGCGCTTGCCGCAACCAATCAGGCTGATTTTCTAGGAGTACTTTAATTTCGTCTGTGGTTAGTGGCTTATCCATATCATTGCGCTTGAGCGCGGCAATGGTGATGCCTAATTTTTGAGCGACTACTGGGCGAGGATGCGGGCCGGTACGGCGTAATTCTTGCAGCCACTGAGGTGGATCAGTTTGTAAAGCTACGAATTCCTCATGACTGAGTGCACTATTTTGGAACTCCTCTGGAGCGGCCGGCAGATAGATACCCAATTTCTTAGCAGCAGTCTGCGGCTTCATAGCGGTGCCAGATGGCATGCGGACAGATTCTTCATTCACGCCCATAACGGTACCATTGGATTCATGTTGCGCCTAAGTTTCATCACCGGCACCGAACCAGATAAATGGTTTGATCGCTTTAATACCCGAACCTCTTATGGTCTACAGACCCAACGCAGCGATGATCCTTTAGCCGACATCCTTAACGATTCAGCAGATCTTGTGTTAACCAGGCTTCCCGACCATCGGCTTAATGACGAACTACACAAGGTGGTTCTATACGAAGAAGCTTTAGGAGTAGCACTTCCTAAAGAACATACGCTTACACTCGTTCCCACATTAAGTGAAGAAGACATTAGTGAAGAAATCATTCATTATCGCAGTGGTGTCGAAGTAGATATTCCTGCAGTACGTAATGGACTACAACTAGTAGCCGCCAATGTCGGCATAGTAATTGCACCACGTCCTTTGTTGAAAGTACTTAGCGGAAAACTTATTGAGCATCGCGGTTTTTCTGGCCAACAGCCTAGTACTCAGATTGCATTGGTATGGAAAAAAGAAAAAGATAGCGAAGCTATTCAAGATTTTGTCGGTATTGCTAAAGGGCGGACCCCAAATTCTTCCCGGCAGACGGTAAAGAAAACTGCGAAACAAAAAACACAGGAAAAAGCGAAGCGTCGACAAGCAACAATAAGAAAAGGTGGTGTTAGTAAACGTAGTGCTACGCGTGGGAAAACCGGGCGGAAACGACGCTAGTTTGGGCAAAAATAGTTGCCGCGATCACCTATCGAAGGAACAATTGTGTCCATGTCCGATAAAGATTTTGTGATTCGTCCACTACAACGTTCTGATTTTGGCCAGGTACAACAGATCTATTTACTTGGTTTAGAAACCGGCCATGCTACCTATGAGGTAGAGGCACCCAGCTGGGAAAAATTTAGTGCCACTAAGATTCTAGAAACCTTATATGTGGCAGTAGAAACACATGACAATAATAAGGTGATCGGATGGGTAGCAGCGGCACCGATTTCTACTCGTAGTGTTTTTCATGGAGTAGTCGAAGACTCGATTTATATTCACCCCGATGCCCGCGGACGCGGAGTTGCCGGAGCGCTTTTAGACAAACTCATTGAAGTATGCCAAGGTTTAGAAAAATGGGCGATCCATTCCTGGATTTTCCCAGAAAATGACGGTTCTGCGAAGCTGCATATTTCTCGTGGCTTTGAAAAAGTTGGAACCTTTAGCCATTTAGCCAAAATGACATATGGTGAGCTTGCCGGACAGTGGCGCTCGACAGAGGTTTATGAGAAATTACTTCCCAAACCAGAAATTGACGATGAAACAGCCGCAGCTCTTGTCTAAGCGTAGTTAGGCTAATTGAAATTGAACGATATGCCCCGGTGGAAGTTGGCCAAGACGATCACAAGCCGCTGAGGTTAGTACTGCAATCACCGGATAACCACCAGTAACTGGGTGGTCTGGGCCAAAAACAACCGGGTGGCCATTTGGTGGTACTTGGATGCAACCACGCACCATACCTTCGCTAGCTAGTTCACCTGAACGTAAGTGCTCTAAAGGCGTGGTGGGGATCATACGCACACCAATTCGGTTGGAATCGGGGCTTACGCTAAATTTTTGGCTAAGGAAACTCGCTACAGTTTCTGTAGTAAACCAATCATCACGTGGTCCTAAAACAACCTCGAGAGTTTCCACCGGCAGTGGTGGTTGGGGTTGGGGAAGTTCTCGTTCTGGTGACCAATGATCTTCGACGAGGAATTGGTTACTACCACATAACATATCGCCACTACTAAGCGGAGCTGGACCAATACCGCTGAGCGCGTCATAAGATGCCGAGCCAAGTATTGGTTCAACATCAAAACCACCGCGTACCGCACAATAAGCACGCATACCGTATTGCGGCTTGTGCAGAGTAATAATATCGCCGGCTTCTACACAGAGTACGTGATTGGTGTAATACTTTTCGACGATACCCGCGAGTTTTATAACACTGATTTCTGCATGAGTTCCGCTAAAAACAACCGCACATTGCGTATGGGCTTGAATACTGAAACCACCAAATAAAATCTCTATGACTGGAGAACTAGTCCGGTTGCCAACTGCCTGATTTGCGCGACTTGCTGAAAGACGATCAAAACTACCAGCAGAACCGACACCGGTACTAGCAAAACCGTAGCGACCTTGATCTTGGAAAATCGCCTGCATACCAGGGGTTAGGACATGAAAAAGTGTGTTCATTGTGCTTATACCTCTATAAATCGAACGGTATCGCCAGGCATAATTAAACTCGGGCGAGCACGGTGAGTTTCCCACATAATCTCTTCGGTGATGCCAAGAAGCTGCCAGCCACCAGGAGATACTGCTGGATAAACAGCAGAAAAACCGCCGGCTAATGCTACTGAACCAGCAGGTATGTGGGTGCGCGGGCTAGCCAAACGCGGAATTTCAAACCATGGGGCATCGGTGACTAAATACATAAAACCTGGTGCAAAACCACCAAAAGCTGCTGTCCAGGTGATTGAGGTATGAGCGTCGATAAGCTCACGGACATTCAATCCGGTAATGCTAGCTGCCTCAGAAAGATCTGCGCCGTTATAAGCAACCGGAATACTAATTGGTTCGGTCTGCGAAGCAGCAGTGCTATCGGTAAGTACTTCTATTCGACGAGTCTTTTCGATGAATTCAGATTGAGATAATACGGTGGTATCAAGTTTGGCTAATAAAGTAGTAGCTGCCGGAACAAACTCAATAACACCTGCGAAATCTCCCTCGCGCTGGGCATGAGCAAGCGCACTAAAAAGTGCTAACACATGTGTTAGTGATTCTAGGTCAATGAGTACGGCGGTATCGCCTAAAAAGTGAAATTTCATGGACGAATAGCGATATCGTGGTGATCAAGGGTAGTAATTATATGTTGTACCAGCGTAAGTGCTGCTTCATTATCACCATGGACACAAATTGAATCAGCCTCAATGGTAATTTTCTTCCCAGTGATCGTGGTGATTTCTTCGTTACGTGCAAAAGCAAGCGCTTGGGCAGCAGCAATATTAGGATCATGGTGTACGCTGCCCGGTTGGGAACGCGGTACTAAAGTTGCTTGATCGGTATAAGCACGATCGGCAAATGCTTCTTGGATAACCGATAATCCGGCTGTGCGAGCCCAGTGAACAATGGGCGATCCGGCAAGCGCCATAAGTTTTAGCGTGGGATCTACTGCAAGTATTGCTTCGATAACTGCGTGCGCTTGGTATTCATCATGTGCAATTGTGTTGTACAACGCCCCATGGGGTTTAACATATTCTACCCGTGCATGTGCAGCTTGAGCTGCTGCTTGCAGTGCTCCTATTTGGTAGATAATTTCTGCACGTAAGGTTTCTTGATCGTAGTTCATTGCTCGACGGCCAAAACCTGCCAGATCGCGATAACCGGGGTGTGCACCAATACGAACATTATATTTGGCGGCCTGGGCAGTAGTGTGTAGCGCTACTAGCGGATCACCGGCATGAAAGCCACAGGCAATGTTTGCGCTGGAGACAAGTTCTAGCATGCGCTTATCGGAACCGATGGTGTAATGACCAAAGCTTTCGCCAAGATCTGCGTTGAGGTCAATATGTAAAGACATAACAATCCTAGAAATAACCGGAGGTAGGTTGGAAAGAATAACTGACAGGACCTAATAAAATGATTCAGACGGCTGAGCTGTTTTTGAGGGAAAAGTAAAAGAAGACAGCTTTCACATGTTATGAACTGGTACTTTTAGTTACCAAGTAACGCAAAGACCCCTTCAAAACTGCGCCAGGCTAACAACCAAGCCATAATCATTGCTAGTACACCAATAGCAATAAGCCACTTGGGATAGCGATAGCCTTTGAGCAAATCTTGACAACAGAATGCGGCAATGTAGATCATTAGGCTAAAACCAATAGGAAGCACCAGCCCATTAAATGCGCCAGCAAAGACTAATAGTTTGGTTGGTGCTGTACCTAACCATACAAAAGCAGTGCAAGAAATAAGGATAAAAGCAATGGTTATCCAGTTTTGTAGGCTAGTTTTTTCTTCTTTATTTGGAATTAAGAAGGTTGCTGAAGTATAGCTAGCGCCAATAACCGAGCTTAATGATGCTGCCCACAATACGACACCAAAAAAGCGTAGACCTAATTCGCCTGCTGCAGCGTGAAAAGCTTGTGCGGCAGGATTACCGTTAGTATCAAGCACAACACCGCCAGTAACCACACCAAGGACGGCTAAAAATAGTGCTATGCGCATAATGCCAGTAAGTAGAATGCCGGTAACTGAAGATTGGCTCACTGTTTTTATCTTGTCTACACCAGTTTGGCCAGAATCAAGCATACGGTGTGCACCGGCATAAGTGATATAGCCACCGACAGTGCCACCAACCAGCGTGGTGATAGTAACCCAATTAATGGTATCGGGGAAAACAGTTTGCCTTAGAGCCTGGCCAACTGGCGGTTTAGAAACTATTGCGACGTACACAGTAAGTAGCATCATGGCGAGACCAAGAACAACCAGGATTTTGTCTAAGCCAGTACCAAGGCGTTTAAACAAGAAGATAGTGATGGCAATTCCTGCCGTAATAACACCGCCAAGGGTCGTGTTTAACCCCATAAGTGCATCCAGTCCGAGCCCGCCGCCGGCAATATTTCCGATATTAAAAACCAATCCACCGATTGCAATGAATACGGAAAGTAGCCACCCTAATCCGGGAAGAACCGCATTGCCAAGCTCTTGTGCTCGCATTCCAGAGATACCGATAACGCGCCAAACATTAAGTTGCACAGCAATATCAATAATGATCGAGATCATAATGGCAAAGGCAAAGGCTGCACCTAGTTGGCTGGTAAAGGTTGCCGTTTGGGTAAGAAAGCCGGGTCCAATTGCCGAGGTAGCCATAAGAAAAATGGCTCCCATAAGGGCACTACGTCCGGTAGCGGTTGCAGTAGCTTGAGCAAGTGTAGGGGCGGGGGTTCTATTGGTTTGCGGCGGTTGAGAATCAGACATGCAGATCAACCTCTTTATGTATATGGGTGTGTAAAACGGATGAGCTTTAACTGGGATTAAAATTGTTGAACAATTATGTGACCCAACACCAAGATTATACATATAGTGTTGTAGTGCACAATAGATGGTAAATGTGTTGAGACATACTTATTTGAGTGAGGTAAATCATTGCTTGCGTGAGGTTAAGGTGTTCGACGGAGGTCATTTCCACTGCTTCTGTTGCTGTTGCGAAGATAAAAATCGCATTATGTGCGGTCAAATACCTACCCTCACAACAATTAAAGGAAGCCTTATCAGGGAAAAGTTAGAGATTTTGTGCAATACTTTGTGCGAGTGTTTTTCACATACCGGATCAAGCTGGGCTAGTGGTACACATTTACATCCAGAGGCTTATATACGTCATGAGGGATTAGCGTACATGCTCACATTATTATGGTGCAGACCCGGTTAGCGCTTTTAAGCGCTCCTAGTTCACGAGTAATTTATAAGCTTTATAGAACAAGCCAGGAAATACTGACTAGCTTATTTACCGGTGATATTAAAATATATTCGATTAAGCGAAGAGTATTGTGATGCTGCACAAAAGTCGCAAAAGTATTGAGAGTTAGCTTTGAGCAATTCTTTTAGTGCTTTGAATTAGGTAACACGAGGCGAAATAAAAACGTCGAAAAGCTTTTTTAGAAAATAAAACACACAACCGGGCACCTTAACAAAGGCACCCGGAAGTGGGCGAAAAATTAATCAATCGTGGTTACAGCGATGTTTATTTATCGCGGTCGGTATTAGCCATGGCAAGGACGTCAAGGCGCTTATCGAGTTCTTCTTCGGTAAGGGTTTCGCCATCAACAAAACCTAGATCGATAACAGTTTGGCGGATAGTCTTGCCTTCTTTGAGCGCTGTTTTAGCTACCTTAGCGGCATTCTCATAACCAATTGCCGAGTTAAGTGGGGTAACAATAGAAGGTGAAGATTCAGCTAAAGTGCGCATGCGCTGCTCATTTGGCTCAATTCCATCAACGAGGCGCTCAGCGAAAACGCGAGCAGTATTTGCTAGCAACCGGGAAGACTCAAGCACATTGCGTGCCATCATAGGAATGAAAACATTCAGTTCAAAGGCACCTTGCGCGCCACCAAAAGCAACGGCAGCATCATTGCCTACCACCTGAGCCGCAACCTGGGTGGCAGTTTCGCAAAGAACTGGGTTGACCTTACCTGGCATAATCGAGGAACCTGGCTGGAGATCTGGCAAGTGAATCTCACCGAGGCCAGTTAGCGGGCCAGAGCCCATCCACCGGATATCGTTAGCGATCTTGGTCAGCGATACTGCAATGGTGCGCATTGCCCCAGAGAATTCCACCAAGCCATCGCGGTTAGCCTGCGCTTCAAAATGGTTTACACATTCGCGTAGTTCGGAAACACCGGTAAGCTTGACCAGCTCAGCGGTGACTTTTTCGCCAAAGTCAGCTGGTGTGTTCAAACCGGTTCCTACCGCAGTGCCACCAATAGGTAGCTCACCAAGTCGTGGCAAGGTGGCTTCGATGCGCTCGATGCCAGCTTCGATCTGGCGGGCGTAGCCAGAAAATTCCTGGCCGAGGGTTACTGGAACAGCATCCATGAGGTGTGTTCGACCGGACTTAACCACATGCTCCCATTCTTGAGCTTTTTTGGCTAAAGCAGCCTGCAGTACTTTAAGGCCTGGGATAAGGTCTTTTACTGCGGCTTCGGTAGCAGCTACATGGGTTGCGGTAGGGAAAGTGTCGTTAGAAGACTGACCCATATTGACATGATCATTAGGGTGAACATCAACACCGTTGTTTTTAGCAATAGAGGCAATAACCTCGTTGGTGTTCATATTCGAAGAAGTTCCGGAACCAGTCTGGAAAACGTCGATAGGGAATTCAGCATCATGTTTGCCCTCGGCGACTTCCTTTGCCGCAGCAATAATCGCGTCAGCTTGCTCAGTGGTAAGCAGACCGCGATCCTTATTTACCTGTGCACATGCAGCCTTAAGGAGACCCATGGCTCGGATTTGGGCGGACTCAAGACCACGGCCAGAAATTGGGAAATTCTCGATAGCGCGTTGGGTTTGTGCACGCCATAGTGCATTTACAGGAACCTTCACTTCACCCATGGTGTCGTGTTCGATACGGTACTCAGTCATTTAAGGAATCCACCTTTTTAGTCTGTGGTGCGTAAGAAAAACTTACACGTGAATTCAAATTTAGAAGTGCTGATGCATCCGGTTAGAAAAACATAGACGCACACACTCCACCGACAACCAGTATGTACCAAAAAGTCACTTGATGTGGCCTAGGTGGAATAGCATCACAGTAGGTGGTGTGAATCACCCCCATCTGGAAGGGTGCTTTTCGACGTAAAAATTACGTGTTTGCCCAGCTAGCATCGGAAAATAGAAAGACCGCCACGGAAAATGGCGGTTAGTAAAAGTACTATATCTAGTATGTGGCGGCCTCTGAGTAATCTACAACGGAGTACTCCTGAAGCTTACTTAGTTTGTGTAGTGATTCAATATAACGCACGGTGCCTGATTTGGAACGCATAACTAATGAACGCGTGGTCGCACCATTTTTACGATACGACACTCCACGCAACATATCGCCATTGGTAACACCGGTAGCCACAAAGAAGCAGTTATCACTAGCTACTAGATCATTGGTCAACAGAACGCGGTCAAGATCATGGCCGGCAGCGCGTGCTTTTTCTGCCTCCGCCGCATCCGTAGGAGCAAGTAGTCCTTGGATTTCACCACCCATACAGCGCATGGCACAGGCTGCAATAATTCCTTCCGGGGTGCCACCAATACCCATCATCATATCCACAGAGTTGGAGTCCTGAGCAGCAGCTACTGCGCCAGCGACATCACCATCGCGGATAAAACGTACCTTTGCCCCAGCCTCTCGAATTTCTTTAATGAGATCATTATGACGCGGGCGATCAAGTACCACCACGGTTACATCATGTGTCGCGATACCTTTAGCTTTGGCTACGGCTTTAATATTATGTGCCACCGGTGCGGTGATATCTACTTTTCCGGCAGCTTCTGGGCCTACAGCAATTTTCTTCATATAGAAAACCGCAGAAGGATCATACATAGAACCACGCTCGGCGGCGGCAAGGACCGAGATGGCATTGGGGCGTCCTTCTGCCATAAGAGTGGTTCCGTCGATAGGATCAACGGCGATATCGACTTCTGCACCTTGTCCGGTTCCTACCTTTTCGCCATTAAAGAGCATAGGGGCTTCGTCTTTTTCGCCTTCACCAATAACGACCACACCGTTCATCTCTACAGAATTAATAAGCTTGCGCATTGCATTAACCGCTGCACCATCGCCCGCATTTTTTTGGCCGCGACCAACCCAACGTCCACTAGCGAGTGCGGCAGCTTCGGTCACGCGAACTAATTCAAGGGCGAGGTTACGATCGGGAGTCTCTGGATGTAGTGCGGACATAAGTGCAAGCCTCCTAGGTGGCAATAGGTAAGACACTGTAGTGATGTTTTAAGTTGCACTCCGCGTTAAAAACAATGTCAACGACAAAAAGAAACACAGTGACGGCGTATAGCTCAATGATAAGTAACCGCCACCCCGGAGCGATGACATACATTCTTGCAAAAAAATGTTTATTTCATGGGAAAACATCCACCTAAACAGGGGTAATGTGTGATCGGTGTTACGAACATGGGGTCTTTGTGGTCTATTTGGAATGAAGGCGAATGGGGGGAGGCATTTTTATCTATGGCATAAGGCCATACACTGTGGGAATACATTTGATCATTCAAGAACATGACATACTAGGTTGCGTGGCTGAAGCGAAACCAAAAATCTTCGAGGATGGTCGGGACATGATTTATTCTGTCCTGGTTATTGTGGCTGTCATGGCTGTTTCTGTGGCATTTACTGGTGTGTGTAGTTTTGATCGGGGAACACCAGAAAACGCCCAGGTACAAGAAGTTGAGGCTCAGACTTTTTTGACGTTAGAAGCGCGCACTCAGCCTTTTCCAGTTCGCTATCCACAGATGCCTACGCAGTGGTTGACCAATTCTGCGCGTCGGGCGGTAGTTGCTGGGCAGAGTGCATCAGTTGTTGGTTGGGTTATCGGTAACGATAGCTATTTACAGTTGGTGCAAACAGCTGCGCCCAGTGATGAACTTGCCGAGCGTTATGACACACATGTACGTAGCTTTGTACGCGATTACCAGCTAGCTGGAAAAACTGTTTCGGTATATGGTTCCACCGAGCGTGGGGTGCGCAGTCTTCGAATTATTGATCTTGTCGATGTGCGCCTGGTAGTTACTGGTGCAGCCACAGATGAACAATTCGATGAACTTATCCAAACGACATTAGCTACCGACGCTATTCCCAGCCGAGGTTAATGAACCGACAGAAGACTAATCAAGACTAACCTCATCATTGCTGTTATCTTGGGTCTTTAATACAGTTTCAATGCGTGTGGTTGCTCCGGCAAGATAATTCTCGCAGTGCTTAGCTAGCTCTTCACCACGTTCCCAATAGTGCAAAGATTCATCAAGACTCATTTGGCCAAGCTCTAAAATGCGCACAATCTCAACCAGTTCTGCACGGGCTTGTTCATAGCTGAGTTCCTCTAGTGGAGTGAAAACAGTAAGGGTGGGTTTATTAGCAGGAGTAGTCATTGCTGTTGTCCTTGTCTTTGGAATTTATTTATTAGCTAAATAGCGATCAAATATGCGTGGCTCTATCAGTGATTGGCAGAAACCGATACTTCAATATCAATCTGTGGCTATGGTTTGCATACCAGCAGCAACAATAGAACCATCGGCTACTCGAATACGTAACTGACTTCCAGGTGGAGCCTGATTAATACTGGTTACTATTTCGGCCGGACTATGATCACGCGGAAGTACTTGTACCACGGCATAACCTCGTGCCAAGGTTGCTGCTGGACCAAGCGCTGAGATTTGTTTACGTAAACTTTCGACCAAAGAGATTTCCGCGCTTATTGTCGTATGCATTGCCCGACGGAATTGATTACGTAAATTAGTCAGATTTTCTTGTTGGGTAGTTACTATTGAAAGCGGGGAGTGAAGAACTGGCCTAGAGCGTAATGCTGAAAGATTCATATGCTCTCGAGCTACCCAACCACGCAATGCTTGGGCGGCGCGGAGTCGTTGTTCAACAAGAAACTCTCGTTCTGCGGCCACATTGGGCACAACTCGTTTTGCTGCATCGGTGGGAGTTGCGGCTCGAAGATCGGCAACATTATCTAAAATTGGCGTATCTGGTTCATGGCCAATAGCAGAGACAACGGGCGTGTGAGCTGCCGCAACTGCACGTTGGAGAGCTTCTTCAGAAAAAGGTAAGAGATCTTCAACTGAACCACCACCACGGGCAATAATGATGACATCAACATTAGGGTGAGCATCGAGCTTTTCTAACGCAGTTATTATTTCTGGAACAGCAGTTGCGCCTTGTACTGCGGTATTTTCAACCACAAATTGTACTTCTGGCCAGCGATCTTTCGCCACACTGAGTACGTCACGTTCAGCTGCTGAGCCTCGGCCAGTAATAAGACCAATAGCGCGAGGCAAAAAGGGGAGTGGTTTTTTACGGGAGACGTCGAAAAGCCCTTCGGAAGCTAAGCTATGACGTAATTGTTCGATGCGGGCAAGTAACTCACCGATGCCAACCGGACGGATATCGGTCACCCACAAAGAAAAGGAACCACGGTTGGCATAAAAAGCTGGCTTACCGCAGACAACAACGCGATCACCATCTTTAGGGATGTGGGGCAAAGAATTAATCAGCGAGGTAGAACAGGTGATATTAACACTAGCCTCCACCTCAGGATCACGTAGTGTGAGGTAGCTCAGTTTCCAGGTGGGCTTGATATTGACTTGGGTAATTTGGCCTTCTACCCAAATAAAACCCATTCGTTCAATCCAAGATTTAATTTGCGCATTGACCTCGTGCACCGGTTGGGCGGTCTCGGGAGTATTAATTGCTTTAGTCATGCGAGTTCACCTCTTTGTTCGTATCGCTTCATAGCGTACAGGTAAGCCAGGACATGTTTGCCGTGGCACCCAGGAAGCACCTAGTATTGCCTCTTTGAAAGTGATCTAGATTAGGATTGTGAACATGACTGCACCTTCTGAAATGTCGAAAGACACTGATACCGGCGCTTCTGCCGATAGCAAAAAAGTCCTGCTCGCAGCCCCACGCGGCTATTGTGCAGGCGTAGACCGTGCAGTAGAGACGGTGGAAAAAGCTTTGGAAAAATATGGGGCACCGGTTTATGTGCGCAAAGAGATTGTGCACAATCGCTATGTTGTCGATACCTTAGCCAAAAAAGGTGCAATTTTCGTTGATGAGACATTTGAAGCTCCAGAAAATGCACATTTGGTATTTTCGGCGCATGGGGTCAGCCCCGCTGTGCATGCAGAAGCACAGCAATTGAGTTTAAAAACTTTAGATGCCACCTGTCCGCTGGTGACTAAGGTACATAATGAGGTTAAGCGTTTTGCTCGCGATGGCTATCATATTCTTCTGGTTGGTCATGAAGGCCATGAAGAAGTGGAAGGCACCGCTGGTGAAGCCCCTGAGGTTACCCATTTGGTCGATGGCGTGCACGGGGTAGATGCGTTGCCAGAATTTTTAGCTAACGAGAAACTCATTTGGTTATCTCAGACTACTTTGAGCGTCGATGAGACCATGGATATCGTAACTAAGCTGCACGAAAAGTATCCGCATCTTCAAGATCCACCTAGCGACGATATTTGTTATGCCACTCAAAATCGCCAAGTAGCCGTTAAAGCTATTGCTACCCAAGCACAGTTAGTTATTGTGGTGGGTTCGCAGAATTCCTCAAATTCTAAGCGTTTGGTAGAAGTTGCTTTACAAAGTGGTGCCGAGGCTTCTTATTTGGTGGATTATGCACACCAAATTGATCCAGCATGGTTTGATGGTGTGACTACTGTTGGTGTTACCTCTGGTGCTTCCGTCCCAGAGATTCTTGTGCGCGAAGTAGTAGCGTTGCTTGCCGAATACGGCTACACCGATGTATCTGAGGTGCTTACCGCCGCCGAAAAAATTACCTTTGCGCTTCCTCGTGATCTACGTCCCGCGCGAACCTAAATTTTTATAATGAACAACCCCAGGTAGTATGCACAAAAATGGTGTGATAATTACCTGGGGTTTTGTAATAAAACGAGTATCGATTAAGAATATAGGTCGTCGTTAAACCTATTTTTTCGGGCAGCTTTGTCTTCGGCTGCCTTTTTCGAAGCCGCATACTTTGCTGCTAGCGAAGCAGCTGGGGAAGAATTAACCGTTGCAGAGGAAGCTTCTTCTGGACTATTTTGCGCTACATCGATAGTAGTTTTTGTTGGTGCTTTTTGGGTAGGAACGCTAGTGGCTTCACTGTTGGCGATTTTTGCGGCAGCTTCTTGCGCCTTGGTGTTTGAAGAAACTGGAGCATAGGTACGTGGTCCGCGTTCGGCGCGACTTAGCGAGGTAGTGCGTGGGACATGTGGTTTTTCGGTATTTCGCCGCATGAGCTCCTGCACAGTAATGCGCCCTTGTTGAGTTTGGGCTCGCGCTTTGGATACTGCACGCCGGTTAGAAATATCGCGTGCTCGATCACGCTGGCGGCGCTGCTCATTATTTTGCAAGGCACGATATTTGTGTCGGCGCAGTAAAAAGATTCGCAAAGAAGCGATAATCGCGCAACCAATGGTCACTGATAACAACAGTGGGAAATACTGCGTCAATGGGAATAATGAGGTAATAATTTGGGTGCGACTGAGCTGTGTTGGAGCACCTTCGGGCACGGTGGACCGCACTAAAACATAGCCGGCAGCAACAATAGAAATACCATAGAACAACGGAATACTAGCAACAGAAATAAATAATCCGCGTGGTTCAGTAATAATTGCGATTACTAATGATGCAACGATAAAACAGGTAAAGAAAGGCCAACCCAGCAGCCCTGTTTGTAAGGTTAAAAGCACCCCAGTAACTAAGGCTGCGATCAGAATAGATAAAGAAGACCACGCCGGGATGCCGTAAAATTGGGAATCGGCTGTTCGTCGGTGAGGTTCAGGCTTTATGGACACAAAAGGTAATGCTACTAAAGCTGTCCGGTCTCTGCGAATATTCCAGGGGTATGTTCTTGTTTTTCATCGTTTAAAGCGCTGCACTAGCTTTGTTTGGACTCTTTTGGTTCCCGTTTTAAGCTTTGCGACGACTTTTTTAGACACAACAACGGCATTATTGTGACGCGGTAGCGTCGTTTCGGATTGTTCTGCGGTGGTGGATTTTTCTCGGTGTAGCGGTGAGGTCATCGTCCGGAATGCAGCGCGCATTTTTAACCCAGTTAATTCACCGTCGAGTCCACCTAGGGAGCCTGCTTGGGTAACAAAGACAATTTCGCTGGCTTTCTTTTCTCCGGCTCGAATAGCGATCATCTCTTGGGTGTACCTGGCGATAACTGCCACGATGGCAGAAACTGGAACTGCTAAGAAAGCTCCCATAATGCCAAAGAGACTAGATCCGACAGTGACTGCGAATAAAATAATTCCAGGGTGTAGGTTGATTGCTCGTGATTGCAGTACTGGATGTAAGACATTGCCTTCGAACTGTTGTACTGCGAGCACAATAACTAGGGTAATAATTGCTTTGGTAAGCCCTAAAGAGACCAAAGTAACTAGTACCGCGAGGCTACCAGCAACAAAGGCACCCACAATGGGGATAAAACCGGCAATAAAGGTGAGTACGGTTAGCGCAAGCGCCATTGGTACACCTAAAAGAACAAGGCCCGCTCCAATAAGAAGTGCATCAAGGAAACTCACAATAGCTTGGGCGCGAATATAGCCAGAAAGCGCAATCCAGCTCCGGGTGAGTACTTCAGTGAGGTGCCAACCGACGCGTTGACCGGTAATGCTGCGCAACCAGGGTAAAAAGCGGTCGCCATCTTTTAGGAAAAAGAACGTTAAGACAAGGACGATACCGATGGTTACCAGGATGGAAGTGGCAATGCCTAGTCCAGAGAAGATTTCTCCAGCGATGTTTCCTGATTGATTTTGTACCCACCGAGCTGCTTCATTAATGCGTTGGTTAATTTGTTCGTCGGCAAGATTAAACGGCGGACCTTGCAACCATAATTGGAGACGTTGCACACCTTCAAAAGTTTGGTAGTACAAGGTTTGAGATTGTCGACCAACGTTGGGGGCAATGAGCCAAATAAGCCCGCCAAAGCAACCAAAGGTGATAAGAATTGCAATCAGGCTAGCAAGTCCAGCTGGTACTCGTTGGGCGCGCAGCCAGGACACTATTGGCCACAATACGGTGCAGACGATAAGCGCTAAGGCAACGGGAAGTACACCGCGGGACATTTGTTTGATAATTAACCAACCGACGTAGATTGCGGCAGAAATAATAAGTAGTCGTAAGCACCAGGCAGCCAGGCTTTTAATTCCGGCGGCAATAATATGCGAACGATCAATGGGGCGATCAATTGGCTCCATCTCGCTATAAATTTCCGCAGGTGACATAGCAGTAGTTAGCTGCTTTGCCGTTGGCGAAGTTGAATTATTTGGCTCTGGGGTAGCGCTTATCACAGTTGTTTATTGTGCCCTAAAACTATTAGCTGTGTGGGCAGCAACAAGGAGAAGCTGAATAAAAAAGAGTGAGATAAAAAATCGTGGTGAGTAAAAAAGTGGTGCATATAGCTACACCCCAAAGCTGGCACAGAAAAACTAGTCCAGCGTCGGGGTGTTGACGAAAAATAATAAGAAGTCGATTTAAGAATGGATTTCTTGTTGGATCAAAACTTCATCAGTGGCGTACTCGGCGGTTCCAAGGTCACCAGATTGCTCATCCGGATGGCGTTGAAGATGAATGATGGTGACTACCAGACCACCCCAAATAACTACTATGAACAGGATCATCATAAATATTGCTGCGGTACTCATTTTTTCCATTCCTTGTTCTTGTACTGCTCGACCGCAAACCCTGCAATACGACGCTCGGGGTTATATTGTTTAGGCACTTGTGGGGTGCGGCTAAAGTCGGGATCAACACCAAAGTCGGAACCTGGCGGACCTTCTAAAGGAAGATTATCTGGCCAGGACACCAAGCTAAGCAAAAATGCTACTACCAGGATAATTGCTAACACACCCCAGCCGAACCAGCCAACTTGCGCGGTGCTATAGCCACCATAAGGTTCATTGATTAATGAAATAAGTTCTTGTACCAAGGTGACCCCAAGTACCACAGTGGTTATGTTAACTACGCAGATACGCCAGAGCGTGCCAACTCGGAAAGAGGAAACCATATTGAGGTGGTGTTGGACTTCGTCGATACGCCGAAGAATCCAATCAAGAACCACAATAACTAGTAGCGCGATGCTGACAATACCCACGTTATTAGTGAACTTATCCATGATATCGAGGGTGGCTAAACCAGAGGTGGTGGTAAATAAAGTCAGGGAAACAATCGCCATAATAATGCCGGTAGTTACTGCAGCAGCGCGGCGTTTGAGATTAAATTTATCCTTGACTGCCGAAACCACGACTTCAAAAAGTGAAAAGAGTGAGGTAAAGCCGGCAATAGTAAGGGTGCCAAAGAATAACACACCAAAAATTGGGCCAAGTGGCATATTGTTAATGACCGCTGGAAAAGCTACGAAAGCTAGGCCAATACCGGAGGTTGCTACCTCGTCAACAGCTACATTTTGCGATACTGCCATAAAACCTAGGGTGGCAAAAACACCAATTCCGGCGAGTACCTCAAAAGAGGAATTAGCAAATGCAGTAACCAGGCCGGTGCCAGTTAAATTGGTGCGTGGTTTGAGGTAGGAGGCATAGGTCATCATAATGCCAAAGCTCACTGATAAAGAGAAGAAGATCTGCCCATAAGCAGCAACCCAGACGCTAGCATCAGAAAGTGCTGACCAATCAGGGGTAAAGAAGGCATTTAAGCCTACCGAGGCACCTTCTAGGAAGAGTGCACGGATAACTACGATAAGAAAGAGCACGGTAAGAACTGGCATAAAGATCTTTGACACTCGGCCAATACCTTCATCGACACCGGTAGCAAGCACGATAATTGCTGCAATCCAGACAATTGCTAACATGATGGCGATTTGCCAGACGACGGAAGTTGAAAATTGTGTACTTGCGTCGAATTGTAGGAAGTCATTGAAGAAATAGGCGTTAGGATCTTCGCCCCAGCCTAGGTTAAAACTCTTGATTGTATACAGTGCTGCCCAAGCAATAATTACTGCATAGTAGACAGTAATAAAGAAGCAAATTCCAACCTGAATCCAACCTAGCGGTTCGGTGGCGCGTTTAAAGCGGCGGAAAATCAGTGGATCTGAGCCACGGTAACGATGCCCTAATGCATAGTCGAGAAAAAGCAGCGGAATGCCTGCGGTAAGCAGCGCAATAAGATACGGCACGAGGAAGGCGCCACCGCCATTTTCGTAGGCAACATAAGGAAAACGCCAAATATTACCAAGACCAACTGCGGAACCAATAGCTGCCAGGAGAAACACCCAGCGTGAGGAAAAAGTCTCACGGCGTTCCTGTGCAGGTGCTGAAGACATGAACACACCTTTCTTCAGGCGAAATGGTATTGGAGAAGCCCAATACGATAAAAAACAAATATTCCCGTGCTCTGTTGTGTGAGTGGGATTAGCCAGAAGATAGTGGTGGTCTTCGGCATATGTAGTTTGTGAGTTTAAACTACTACGGGCAAATTTGGGAACTCCATCCCACCATGTAGACGGTTCTTGCTTTTTGATGCCGTACTACGATAGTCAAATTGCTCGAATCTTCTAGGGCAAGTGGGTAGCTTTTTAAGATGCGGGCGCTGCGGATAATAGGAGTCAATTTAGCTTAGTGAACCTTATTGATAGTATGTTGTATCGTGAGCCTTACTCTTGGAATCGTAGGTCTGCCCAACGTTGGCAAGTCCACTTTGTTTAATGCCCTAACCCGTAACGATGTTCTGGCGGCGAATTATCCTTTTGCCACTATTGAGCCAAATATCGGCCTTGTCGAGCTTCCTGACGAACGTTTATTACGGTTAGCGGAAATTTTTGGTTCAGAACGTATTTTGCCTGCAACCGTTTCTTTCGTTGATATTGCCGGCATCGTGAAAGGTGCTTCTGAGGGTGAGGGAATGGGTAATGCCTTTTTGGCAAACATCCGGGAGGCTGACGCAATTTGTCAGGTAGTGCGTGTTTTTGCTGACGATAATGTGATTCACGTGGACGGCAAAGTTGATCCACATTCTGATATTGAGGTTATTAACACTGAGCTCATCCTGGCTGATTTGCAGACTATGGAAAAAGCTCTGCCACGCTTAGAAAAAGATGCGCGCAAAAACAAAGACCTTGCTGAGCAGGTTGCTGAGGTAAAGAAAGCGCAAACCATTTTAGAAGATGGTCGTACTCTATTTAGTGCGGCAAAAAATGGCGAAATTGATTTGATGCTTATTCGCGAGCTGCATTTGATGACAGCTAAGCCATTTCTTTATGTTTTTAACTCTGATGAGCAGGTGCTTACCGACGAAGACCGCAAGCAGAAATTGCGTGAGCTCGTTGCTCCGGCTGATTGCGTTTTCTTAGATGCTAAGACTGAAACCGAATTGCTTGAACTCGATGAAGATGAGGCTTTGGAGCTACTAGAATCTGTTGGACAAACCGAACCAGGCCTGCATTCTTTAGCTAAGGCTGGCTTTGCCACCCTAGGGTTGCAGACTTATCTCACTGCTGGGCCAAAGGAAGCTCGGGCGTGGACGATTCATCAAGGCGATACCGCGCCACAGGCGGCGGGTGTCATTCACTCTGATTTTGAGCGCGGTTTTATTAAAGCCGAGATTGTTTCTTTTACTGATCTTGATTCTGCTGGTTCTATGGCAGAAGCGAAAGCACAAGGTAAAGTACGCCAAGAAGGTAAAGAATACGTTATGTCCGATGGCGATGTCGTGGAGTTTAAGTTCAATGTTTGATCAACTTCCTCCGTGCCCTGAATGTTCAGAGCCATATACCTACGAACAGGGCACGCTTCTGGTGTGCCCAATGTGCGCTTATGAATGGACCCTTGCCTCGGACACAGATGATGAATCGTTGTCTGAAGCAAGCGAAGCTATCCGTGATGCCGTGGGCAATCCGCTTGCTGATGGCGATGCAGTCACTGTGGTTAAAGGCTTAAAAATCGCTGGCAGTGGCGGTGGAACTATCAAGGTTGGAACTAAGGTTAAAAGTATTCGATTACTCGATCAGCCAGTCAATGGTCACGATATCGAGGCCGCTGTGCCCGGCCTGGGACGAATCTATCTGAAATCTTCGGTGGTCAAAAAGGCTTAAGTTGGGTTTTGTGGAGGGATCAGAACAATCTGATCCCTCTTTTGTAGTTCTATAACATTCCAGAGCTAGGAGAATAAGCTAGGAGAATAAAGGAATAATTCTCTGTTTCTCGTTATATTCGTGCGCGCGGTGTGAAATTTCGATAATTGTGAGCTGTGGATAATACTTGGCGAGTGAACGTCTAATTGCCTGATCTAACTCAGCGTTAACGTTGGCGGTGAATTCATCGAGAACCAGCACCAATGGTTGAGTAAGTAAAGCTCGTGCCAAGCATAGTCGTTGCATCTGTCCACCTGATAGTCCGGCAACTTCGGTGCCGGTGAGTGAATCTAGGCCTTGCGGTAGGCGACGAATCTCTTGGTCTAAGTGCACCACACTGAGTACCTGCCACATGGCTTCTTCGGTGGCATCGGGACACGCGAGAAGAAGATTGGATCTAATACTTGCGGTTAATAGTTCACTACGCTGTGGTACAAGTGCAATGGCTTGGCGTAATTCGGCTAATTGATACTGAGATATGGCAATGCCGTTGAGGAAAATCTCACCGCTACTGGGGTTATCAAACCTAAGAAGGAGCTGGGCTGCCGTGGATTTTCCACTTCCTGATGGCGCAACAAAAATGACGTGCTCACCATGAGTGATGGTGTGGGTAAATCCTTCCAATACTGGTTTTTCCGGAGCATCGGGATACACGTAGCTAACGTTATCCCAGCTGATTGTGACAGGGTGTGTGCGATCAACGCGTAGCGTGCCGTCGCTTACCGTAGTTGGAAGATGACAAATATGGTGAAGTCTGCGTGCGGCAGCAAGTGAGTGATCGAGCGCGCCAGCAGCATCTTCTAACCCACGTGGAGCGTCGAAAAGCAAAAGGCAACCACCCATAATAAAAGCGATGTTGGTGGGATGTGTATTGCTAGCAATTCCTACAATGAGTACGCCGAGCACACATGTGTAGGTGAGTCCGAGGTTGATTCCGCGTCGAAGTGCCCGATAATGTGCAGCAGGTATAGCTAGCTTTGCGACGTCGCCCGCAATATCCCAATTTTGTTCGAGTCTTTCTTGCTGGCGTCCGTAGGAGACGACTTCTTCGGCACCAAAGACAGAATCCGTGACGTGCTGTGCCAGTTCACGCCGTTTTCTTAATACGTTTTGTGTGGCAGTGAAGGACTTTTTTGCTCCGATGAGCGGAACCACAAGTGCCGAGAACAAACCAAAAACCAGAGGAATCGCAGAAAGCTGCCAGCCGTAGAGTTTCCCCCACGCAATACCGAATCCTAACGGGACGGTAATCCCAGCAATCGCGGGGGCGATAGTGTGAGCATAAAGAACCTCAATCCGATCGATGTCACGGGTCAGCGAGGTGACCAGCTCCCCAGATTTAGTGGAACGCAGCACCCCAGGAGCTTTTGGCCAGAGTTGAGAAAAAGCCGCACCGCGCAGCAATTCAAGAGCCTTAAATGCAACATAATGCCCGGAAAACTGCTCTAAATAATAAACGAGTGCTTTGATAGCAGCCAGCACTGTTAACGTGATAAGGGTAGAAGTTATCTGGTTGGCTCCCATAATGACTGTTACTACGGCTTGTACCGCCAGCCCAAAGATCATAATTCCTAAGCTGAGCTGGATAATACGCATGACGATGGAAAAATAGAGTGGAGTATGAACGGGTCGGGTCAGTGAGAGTACCCAACGTACAACTTCTTTGAGCGACGGTGTCATGGTAGTTGGCATGGTCATCGCAGGTCACCTGCTTCCATTGTGTAGACGGTATCTGCTGCAGCGAGCAAAGCGGGGCGGTGAGTAACCATAATGGCGGTGATGTGGGCAGGAAGGTCTTGGATTGCCGAGACGATAAGTGCCTCGGATTCAAGATCAATGTGGCTGGTAGGTTCGTCAAAAAGCACAATGTCGCGACCAGATAATAGGGCACGGGCAAGCGATAGTCGTTGTGCTTGACCTCCAGAGAGAAAAGCTCCACGCTCGCCGACATCAGTGGCTAGACCATTAGGCATAGTGCGTACCTCAGCGGCTAAGTTGGCACGTGAAAGTGCCTCCCACATGTCGGATTCAGTAACATCGATGCGTGCGATGCGTAGGTTGTCAGCGATTGAACCGCTAAAGAGCCAGGTCTGTTGTGCTACGGTCGCGGTAGCAGTACGAATATCGTTGAGCGGTGTTGTTGCTGTGTCCTGACCTTGGATCAAAACTGTGCCGGGGGTTGCGGGCAGAAGTCCACGAATAAGATGCAGCAGTGTTGATTTGCCCGATCCGGAACGTCCGACGATAGCTATTTTTGTTCCTTGTGCAACTGTGAGACTGATGTTGTTGAGCACTGGAGTGTCTCCGTAGGAAAAACTCAGCGTATCGACGACAATCGCAGGCGAGGTTGGGTCATATTTTGTTGAAGTGGTCTCCCCGTTGGTGGTCGATTCTGCAGGCTTATGTTCGTGAAGATATTTTTTGATGGCTCGCTGTGCAGCAATTCCACCCATACCTACGTAGAAAAAACCAGCGACCTGGGACAGAGGTGCAAGTAGGAGAACCAAGAGGAAAACAGATGCTAAACCGTGACTAGGAGAAAGAGAACCATGAGTAACCCGGATAGCAATAATTGCAATGGTGGTGCAGATAAGGATAAGTGAAACTGCAAGATCCATAATAATGATCACCATTTGGTTACCTGCCAGCAATTTCATAGTAGCGCTACGGTTGCGTTCGCCTTCTGCACGCAGTTGGTGTTCTATTCGACTTCCGGCATTAATAAGGCTAATCGTGGTGAGATTCCTAATGGCATCGAGATACTTTTCGGAAAGCCCAGCTCGCTTGCGTCGTGAATGACTAGAACGGTTTCGGAATAATCTCATAAAGCCGTGTAGTAGAAGGGGGACAAGGATAAATTGACCGAGCATGCTAAGCCCCAAAACCCAGTCATAAGCGAGCGCGATGTAGCTAACCACGGCGATGGGAAATGCCACGGATGCTAAAGCTGATCCTAGGTAGGCATGTTGAAATTCTGCAGACCGTTCAACATTGTCGGTTAAGAGTGCGACAAGCTTTCCAGGATGAAATTCTTTTCGATCCCGATTAGACATGGTTGGCGCATCGTAGAGTGCGGCTAAAAGTTGGTGTCGCGTGTGGCGTTCTTGGTTGCGTGCATTGTGAGCTCCGGTGCGAATATCGAGGGCAGTGAATATGCCTGCGGTTAGGATAGCCGCTCCGATTGCCACATAGGAGCCTAGATAAGGCTCTTCGTTATGGATGTATTGGGCAAGCACAGAAGCCATAGTTGCCAGTGCAATACCTGCGGCAAGGTAGCTGAGCACCGCATATAACGGTACCAGCCAGAAAGAAAGCGAATTCATCCCCCGGCAATTGGTGGGCAATGAGTCGATATGAGGGTCAGACGACATAGTTAGCAATATTAGCATTACCTAATATTGACGTCTGTTTGTTATCTCTTTCACGCATATGGTGACAAGAGGAGATACTTCATATAGGTCGGTACATACTATGGTGATTGTGGAATAAGACTGTTTTTATACTGGCTAGCTATCCAGGACATTAATGAATAGGTGATTTCTTATCCACTACTGCATGGAAGTGGCTAGTCAAACAGCTTTTACTGGGATGAGTGTGTATAGCCTCCAAGCTGAATTATGTCGCCGGAAATTTTAAATAAACTTAATATTTCCGTGTTTTTAATTTTTCCTTGTAGCGTTAACTGCAGTGAAATTTTATTGGCTCTAAGAACATGGGAAGACAAGGTGTGATGGAATCATGATCGAATTTGGTTCGTTGGCTGATTGGATAGCCGCAATTGGTGGTGTTTTAGCGGTTATTGCAGCGGTGGTTTCGTGGCGAACAAGCGAAAAGGCACTTGAGATTGAACATAATCGGGATAAACAAATACGCTTAGCCGTAGAGCGTGAACAAGCAGAACTCGTTGTCGTTCTCGGTGTAAAACTTACTAGTCGTGGGGATGAAGAGTGCTGGGGGATTTATTTACAGAATGGCTCTACAAAGCCCATTTTTGATATTGAGATAGAAAGTCAAAAAGCTAATGGTCACACTAAGCTGCCTTTGCTTTCAATAAGTTCACTACCGCCTGGTTTTTTCGTAGTGCCGAGTCACCCTCAATATCACTGGGGATCTATTGTCAGTTTGGACCTTTCCCCCGAACCAATGGAGTTTTTGTTAAGGGGAAAAGCCGCAAAAACGATTACCAAAGTATCGTTTTCTGATGCACATCGAGTTCGATGGGAGCTTGTCGACGGCAGCAAGCTTAACCGAGTTTCTTAAAACTTTTAGCGCCAGTTAATGTTGAACACTCTTTTTCCGCGGAATAAAGTGCATTATTAGGGCAATAATGCCACCAACAATGAGACCAAAGACCATGGAAAAGAAGGTTTCAACGAGCCAGGTGATTGCCTTGCCAAGGTGCTCCACATGATGAGTCATATCATGAATAAAGTGATGTGGCCACTGCCATAAGTTGAGGTCATAAAGACCCTGAACCAGAATATGTCCACCTACCCAGAGCATGGCGAACATGCCGACAAGCGAAATAGCATGCAAGATTTTTGGCATAGCGGTTACTAATGTACGACCAAATTTCTTTGCGCCTGTGGAGTCCTTAGTTGCTAAGGACATGCCCAGATCATCCATCTTTACTAGTAGTGCTACTGCACCATAAACACCAATGGTTACCGCTAGACCCACGGCAAGAAGCACTCCGGCTTCAAACCAAATGGGTTGATCGGCAACCTCATTGAGCGAGATCACCATGATCTCAGCGCTAAGAATAAGATCAGTGGTAATTGCGCCGCGGACAATAGTTTTTTCGTCTTGTTGGCCAACTGCTTCTTCTTTTTCTTCCTGGTGGCCAGAGACTAGTTCCCATACTTTTTCTGTTCCTTCGAAACAAAGGTAAGCACCACCAAGCATAAGTATGGGGGTTAGCAGCCAGGGGGCTAGGGTATTGAGCAGTAAAATAATGGGCAAGATAATAATGAATTTATTAAAAAGCGAGCCTTTAGTGATTTTCCAAATAATAGGAAGCTCGCGAGCTGGGGTAACACCTTCAACAAAACGTGGTGTTACCGCAGCATCATCAATAACTACGCCAGCTGCCTTGGCAGTGGTTTTTGCGGTAGCTGCGGCGACATCATCTACACTTGCTGCCGCAGTACGGGCAATAAGTGCAACGTCATCAAGCAAAGCGGCAAGGCCTCCGGCCATAAGTAATTTTCCTTTCGGTGGTGCGTGAAAAACAGTGTAGTGCGAATTAACTCACGTGGTTAATAATTGTGTGAGTGTGAGAAAAAGGAAATTTTTGCTTAATACGTAGTCAAGCGTGCCAGGTTATCTAGCACGCTTGACGGAAGTGTTCTATGGGAGTTTCTAATCTAAGGCAATTATTCCGGCCATCGCTGAGCGGCCATTGATTATATTCGATACTTTCGATTTATTGTTATACGCAGAGTCTGGAATATGCGTAGTAGATATCGGAACCTTGAAATTATCTAGGGTAAAAGAAGAAATGTATGTGTCAGCGTTACGACCAGACGCAAGATGGGAAACGTTTAAAAAGCGACCATCAAAATAAACTTTTTGTACAGTATGCCCGTCTATGCCGAAAGTATCATATTCATTTTCTTCGTCTGATGTATGCGGGATTTTGGTGAAACTTCCATCGCGATTTACCACCATAAATCCGTTAGGTAACAAAACATCTCCACCCGGCATTTCAGTATAAAACGAGCGCTCTACCTCTCGCTCTGCTACTAGATCTACTGAATCTTCTGTAATAACGAATTGTGCAAGTAAATATTTTTTATTTGTATAGTGAAGCACAAAAATTGTATTGGTCGTACAGTTGAAACTTGCATCAGAAATAAACCCATAGTGGAGCGATAATTCTGCAGTGAATTTTTCTTCTGGTTTGTTCAATACCACCATAGTTTTTGCTCCGAGAGGTATCTCGGCGGTTGGACTCGCTGGTGGTTCAGCCACGTCTAACCAAAAGCTAGAACCATCGTTACATACGCTTACCCCATATGGATAAGATAAAGTTGGTTCAGTAACAAAACCTGAGGGGGAGATTATTCGTATCTCATGGCTATCACCGTAACCATAAGAGAATCCTTCATTAAAAGTAAAAATTGCATGACTACCATCAGGTGAACTGTAGGCTTCAGAGAGAACTCCCGAATTAGTTAAATTATCTACGGGAGTAATATTTCCAGATCTATCTGCTTTTAAAATCCCCTCAGGGGTAGCAAAAGCATATCCGCCATCGAAAGCCACTAGTTTGTTGTTATATACGCTGGTAAAACTTTGGATATTGGAAAGTGCGCCAGTTTTACTTATTACAAAGCTGTGACCATCGTATTCGTTATGCTGAATTGACTCAGATATAGCTATATAGCTCTTGCCTATACTTTCGACATTAAGTGAAGTTGGTTTTTGGGTAGTGGGGGATTCTTTTCCACAAGATATTATCCAGAATAGACACACAAAGGTGAGGCTAAGAGTTTTAAAATATTGAGCAGACATTTATTCAAATTCTCTGGTAGCGGTTGAATTAGCAATATCAATTGGGAAGACAGAAGATCTATAGCCGACTGCAGCAAGAAGATATTTGTTATGACCAATGTCTACTGGCTTGTCACCACCATACATATAGGCTGCCCATACTAGGGAAGCACAGTCTGTAGGGTGCCAGGCTGCGCCAGCTTGATTATTAAGCGTATTGTCATTGAATCCAGGCTCAGCAGGTTCTAAACCTTCTCTACCTGGGGCAGCAATAGTTGCATCTGGAGTTTGCTGATCGGTAATAGCTGAGAAGTCTTGTGGATCTTCTTGGCTAGTAGCCAATAGGGGGTTAAGGTAAGCGTAAGCAGAAAAGTTGTGAGTACTGCGACACTGTGGTGAAGCTGACGCATAGAATGAGCACCTTTTAAAGTAATAATGAAGTTTTCTTTATTACAGTATCAGGTTTAAATTATTTCTTTACTAGTTTTTATTTAAGCTATAACGAAGTTTCGAATAATCTTATTTGTCGATTATGTCTAGTTATGCCATGATTTTTGGTTGTTTTATTTGTTCGGCGGAGTTTTAATTATTTGTTAGTGCTGGAAATGTGAACGTATAGCAGGCCACTGCTTTGCTCTATTGCTTTTGTAAACCGGTCGGTACGCAGCAACTATGCTGTACTAAAAGACCGTGATGATGGTGTAGTAGTTTGTGGGTTTTAAGTAGTGGCTTAGGCTGGGGTGTTGACATTTTTATATAGGGCAAGTCTTTTTAATCGAGTTGGCTACTGGAGAGATTATTAAGATTTACGGTCAGGAATATCACAGAATTTTTAGTATTAAATAACATTTAAATTCCGTAGATTAAGCATATTTGCTTGGATGGGAAGTTGTTTTTAGCAAAGGGAAAAAATCAACGACGAAGCAGTAAAATCCCTATCCACACTACGCTAATTATTACTGCTACCAGGAGATACTCTAATCCGATATGGATGAAGGTACTGCTTGCTACTTCTTGATATGTGCTTTCTTTAATGAGCGGCGCAACAATAAAGCAATATGCCAAGACGCCTAATGTGATGGAGCTAAAAGCTTTAAGCACCGTGTGAATATTGCTAAAGCTGTTCTTGCTCATTTTCATCTCCGAAGTGTGCTAGTCCCAGGTGATAATTAGTAAAAATACACGCCATTATTTTAGGAATAATAAATATGCACGCAACAGAAATTTGGGGTAGAAAAGCCTTTCTGTTTTTAAGGGATGTGATTATTTACCGGTTCTAGCTGCTTTAAGTCGATAAGTAGACTAAAAATATGCATGTTGTAATTATTGGAACCGGCGCCGTTGGCGGTTACATTGGCGCAGCGCTGCAAGAACAATTAACCGCTAGTGGAATAGACGAAAAAGTTGCTAGTGTGCGCATGGTAGCACGTCCAGATACTGCTGCTCGATTGCGTAAAGAGGGGATAAGCATTAGTGATGAGCGGGGAACTCGTCAGGTGTATTTATCGGTGGTAACAAGTCTTTTTGAAATAAAAACAGCTGATGTGGTGGTATTGGCTACTAAAACTATTAATTCCACTAATTTACCGGACCAACTTCCAGCTGGTGCTGTGCTGGTAACCACGCAAAATTCAGTTGAAATGCCCACCTTGGCAGTTGAGAAGTATGGTAAAGAAAAGGTACTTCCTGGCGTGGTACGAGGATTTTTTATCCGCACCGGGATTACCTCGGTACGTTTAGCAGGCACGCTAAAACGCCTTGATATTGGTTCTTTAGCTACTGGTACTGAGAGTACGGCAGAACGTTTTGCTTCTTTACTGAATGCGGCCGGTATTGACTCGCGTGTTGATGAAAAAATTATGAGCGATATTTGGGCAAAGGCTATGTTTGTTACCACCTTTGGCGCTCTTGGTGCATTAGTTAACCAACCGCTAGGTGTCGTTCGTACTGTGTACCGAGATAATTTGCGTGATTTAATCTTAGAAATATATGCAGTAGCACAAGCCAGCGGCGTACAGCTTCCCGATGACATTGTTGAGCAAACCATCGAGCTACTTGATAAGCAGGCGGAGTCGTCGACAAGCTCTTTGCAGCGTGATCTTAGTGCTGGTTTGCCTAGCGAACTGGATGCACAAGTAGGTGCAGTTATTCGAATGGCGCAACGTGCGCAAGTATCTGTTCCATTGCACCTTTTACTAAGAAATGTGTTGGAGCCCACAAATAGGGGTAGTGGTTCTGCAAATATGCAGCAGTAGGGTAGAAAGGCAAGTGTCCACTCACGGGTGCGCTTCATTAAGCGCTGAGAATAAACCGTTTGAACCTGATCCGGGTTATGCCGGCGATAGGAAGAGAATTATGCATAATGTTTACTCGTCTGCATCTACTTCAGTAAAAAATACTCGATGGCGAGTGATTGACATCGTCATCGCCTCGGTTATTGGCGTGGCTATGGGATTGATTTTTTGGATCTGGAATTCCATTGGTTACGCTTGGTATTCCGCAGCCGATGCACTTACCCCTGGCTTGGGTGGAATGGCTAATGGAGTGTGGTTAATGGCTGGGGTTGTGGGCGGCCTTATTATTCGCAAGCCCGGTGCAGCCATCTATGTGGAACTTCTTGCCGCATGTATTTCTGCCGGTATTGGCAATCAATGGGGAATTGAAACCGTTTATTATGGTCTCATTCAAGGTTTAGGTGCCGAAGCTATTTTCGCGATATTTCTTTATCGGCGTTTCGACGCCCTAGTAGCAGGTATTGCCGGCCTTGGTGCCGGGGTAGCAGGTTTTTTACTCGAGCTTGTTACTAGTGGAAATATGGCAAAAAGCTTGGCTTTTAATCTTATCTATTTAGCTGCTTCTGCGTTGTCCGGAATTGTTATTGCCGGAATAGTCTCATTTTTACTGGTTAAAGTACTCGCTAAAACTGGTGCACTTGATCGTTTTGCCGCAGGACGTGAGCGCACCGAATTGATATAAACACTGTAGCTATACTGCGAGTTATAGTGCGCTGACGTAAAAATAACCGCAAAACAAGTGCAAGGTATAAGGGGTCTGTGTGCAGATTACTGCTAAAAACTTTGGGTATCGCCATGCGAGTAGAAAAAACCCAGCGTTAACCCAGATAAGTTTTAGCGTGGAAAAAGGCGAGCGGATCTTATTGCTCGGTGCCTCAGGTTCGGGAAAATCTACGCTTATGGCGGCTCTTGCTGGTGTTCTTGGTGCAGAAGACGGTCAAAGTAGCGGAGAATTAATAATAAACACGCGCTGTGGAATGGTGCTTCAAGATCCAGATTCGCAAGTTATTGCTTCGCGAGTAGGCGATGATGTGGCTTTTGGTTGTGAAAATTTTGCGATTGAGCCCGCAGAAATTTGGCGTCGGGTACCGCAAGCACTAGCGCTAGTGGGCTTGGATTTACCATTAGATCATCCCACGGCGGCACTATCTGGCGGACAAAAACAACGTCTTGCCCTCGCCGGGGTGATTGCTATGGGCGCTGAACTGATTTTATTGGATGAGCCCACCGCCAATATTGATAGTGAAAGCGTGCCAGAAATTGTTCATGCAGTAACTACGAGCATTAAAGAAACTGGTGCCAGCATGATTATTGTGGAGCACCGAGTAGATATTTGGCGTGATTATATCGACCGAGTGATTGTGCTCAAGCAAGGACGCATTATTGCTGATGGCACCCCAGATAATGTCTTAGCGGAGCATGGTAATCAGTTAGTTGAAGAGGGAATCTGGGTACCTGGCATAACACCAGAGCTGCCAGCGGCTAAAAATGCTTCGGATATATCGCATTCAGATAGTGCACTAACTACCCGGAAACTAGTAGTTGGTTGGGATCAACCGCATTATGGACCGGTAGAGATAGCTATTCCGCGCGGGGTATCAACAGTAATTACCGGTGTTAATGGTGTGGGTAAATCAACTTTGGCTTTAACCTTGGCTGGATTAAAAAAGCCTTATTCGGGAAGTGTTCATATATCTCAAGATATTGCTGGTTTATTAAGTAGCGATCCTTATACTTGGCGGTCAAAAGATCTAGTTGAGCGAATTGGCTATGTATTTCAAGACCCAGAACATCAATTTATGACGCGCAGTGTACGAGAAGAACTTTTAGTATCAAAAACTCGTCGACGGTGGTGGCGCAGTGAACTGCCTAGCCCAGAAGATATTGCTTATGCAGATGAAGTACTTAACCGGTTAGGACTTATAGAACTAGCTAAGGCGAATCCTTTTACATTATCGGGCGGGCAAAAACGTCGGTTATCGGTGGCTACTTGTTTGGTAGCTGCGCCGGATATTGTTTTTTTAGATGAACCCACTTTTGGCCAAGACCGCAAAACTTTTGTTGAGTTGATTAACCTGATTAGGCAGCTAAGCGATAATGGAACAACAGTGGTCTCTATTAGCCATGATCCGCTATATCTAACTGCCCTAGGTGATCTGGAGATTCGGCTATGAACCTTATTTATGATATCAACCCGGTAACCAGAATTATTGCGCTAGCCTTATACACCACCCCATTGCTTATTAGTGTTGATATTGTCTCTGCATTGGTGTCTTTGATAAGCACTCTTTTCTTTGCACCACTGTTAGGGGTAAAGTGGCCGCTGCTTTTTCGTCGTGGCGCACCTATTCTTATTGCCGCACCTATTTCTGGTTTGTCTATGGCACTTTATGGTCGTCCAGAGGGAAAGGAGTATTTTTCTTTTCTTTTTGCCCACGTCACCGATAACTCTTTAGCATTAGCTGCAGCGATTATGGTGCGAGTTTTAGCTATTGGTTTGCCAGTAATTATTTTATTAGCTGATATTGATCCCACAGAGCTTGGCGACGGACTCGCCCAAAAACTTAAACTTCCTAGCCGGTTCGTTATTGGGGCAGTAGCTGGTGCGCGATTGGTGAGTTTGTTTCGTCGCGATTGGGATTTTTTAACCCGTGCACGCAGAGCTCGTGGGTTAGCTGATGATGGACTTATCCGTAATACTATGACCATGACTTTTAGCCTTTTAGTGCTAGCGCTTCGACGTGGGACAAAATTAGCTACTGCAATGGAAGCACGTGGCTTTGGCCGTGATCAACCACGTACCTGGGCGCGAGAATCGGTATGGGGAATAAAAGATATTCTGGTACTGATTGTCTGTATAACCTGTTCAACCGTGGCGCTTATTGTGGCATTAAAAACCGGTTACTTGCGGGTGCTCGGTGCATGATTGTTCTTATTGACGGAGCTAGTGGATCAGGTAAAAGCACCTTGGCTAAACAATTGGCTAGGTATCTTCAGTGGCCAATAATTCACCTAGATGATTTCTATCCAGGCTGGTCTGGGTTGCGTGCTGGCTCAGAGATCCTTGCGCACTCAGTATTGGCAGAAAAAAATCCAGGTTATTATCAGTGGGATTGGGAAAAAGATTACCGGGGTAGATGGATTGATACTGACTATGAGGATGTCATTATTGAAGGTGTTGGTTGTTTAACTGAGGAATCGCTATTAGCCGCCCGGCGTAAGGGCACGGTGTTGTCAGTAGTGTTGCGGTTAAGCGTCGAAAAGCGAAAACAACGCGCATTGCAACGCGATCCTAGTTATGCTCCGTTTTGGCACATGTGGGCAGCTCAAGAAGAAAAGCATTGGTCGGTTATGCCCATACCGGATTTTTGCATTGAGGTAGAAACAGGAACAATAACGCGTTATGACGAAAGAAATTTCGATTGCCGCAGTAGTTTTTAACGTAGGAACTCAGGTATTAAGCGTGCGAAAACGTGGGACCACGTCGTTTATGTTGCCTGGTGGAAAACGCGAGCCAGGCGAGCGTGCAGTTGATACTGCTATCCGTGAGATTGCTGAGGAATTGCATATTGAGCTGCGCGAAGAAGATCTATGCCATCTAGGGCAATTTCGGGCACCAGCAGCTAATGAACCTGGTTATGAAGTGAGCTGCGATGTTTTTATTTTTCAGCCACTCACAGCAGGTATATCGCCAGTAAATAAAACTTCTGAACAGGTGTTTAATATGGGTAAACTGCCAGAATTTTCAGGTGTTTTTGCTGAACTGGCTGAGCTTCGTTGGGATGAATTAGATAGCACAGCTTCGGATTTAGCTCCGTTGAGCAGAGATGTTATATTTCCGTTTCTTTTGACCTTACAGAAGTAGCAATATTTTTCTTAGTGTTGCATAATATGGAATTAGTTTTGTTCTGTGTATTAATTGAATGCTAAACGTAGAGTAAAAGCGACAGTGGTTTTTATATGAATGAAGCTGACAGAACTATCGAGCTATTAAATTAAATAGCTTGTAGCTAATTGTTGTTGCGTGTTAGTACACAAGCATTATTCCGGGATGAATAATGCTTAGCACTATAAAAATGGTACGTTGTTCGCTGTATAAATTTCCGTCATCTCTTGGGAGGCTAACATGACGTTTAAGAAGACCGTCGCTCTGGGCTGTTCCGCAGTGCTTGTGTTAGGCCTAGTAGCCTGCTCTTCTGATTCTTCTAGCGGTGGTGATAATTATGTCATCGCAAATGGTTTTGAACCATCAAATCCACTTCTTCCTGCTGACACGAGTTCCGGTGGCGGCGGTCGTATTGTTGACCTTATTAACTCTGGCTTAGTGTACTACGACAATGAGGGGGTTCTTCATAATGAGCTCGCCGAGTCCATTGAATTAGAAGGCGATAAAACGTATCGCATTACTCTTAAAGATGACATTAAATTTGAAGATGGCAGCGATATCACCTCGGCCAACTTCGTAGATGCGTGGAATTATGCGGTAGCGCATGACCAATTTTCGGCGTATTTTTTTGCTCCCATTTTAGGTTACGCCGAGAGCGTGGAGTCTATGGAAGGTCTTAAAATCGTCGATGATAAGACCTTTACTATTGAGCTGACCCAACCCGAGGCAGATTTTCCACTGCGCTTGGGGTACTCTGCCTTCTTCCCACTACACGAATCAGCCTTTGACGATATTGCTGCTTTTGGCGAATCTCCCATTGCCTCTGGCCCATACAAGTTAGCTGAGTGGAACCATCAAGAGTCTGCTGTTGTCATTCCTAACGAACACTATGCAGGAGATCGTAAGGCAAATAATGATGGAGTGAAATTCGTTTTTTATCCCTCCCGCGATGCCGCCTATGCAGATCTTTTAGCTGGTAACCTCGATGTACTTGATGCCATCCCTGATTCGGCATTGGCTACCTTTGAAACAGAACTTGGCGATCGTTTTGTCAACCAACCAGCAGCGGCATTTCAATCTTTTACTATTCCACAGCGATTAGAACATTTTGGCATGGATGAAGAAGGCGCTTTGCGTCGTCAAGCTATTTCCATGGCAATTAATCGCGAAGAAATTACCAAGACTATTTTTGATAATACGCGTATCCCAGCTACTGATTTCACCTCGCCAGTTATCGACGGACACGTTGATAACTTGGCCGGAAAAGAAGTTGTGGAGTTTAACCCCACCAAGGCCAAAGAGCTATGGGAACAAGCTGATGCTATTACGCCGTATACCGGTGAATTCGTTATTTCCTATAACGCTGATGGTGGACATCAAGCATGGGTTGATGCCGTAGCTAACCAGCTGAAGAACAATCTTGGTATTCAAGCAACCGGTAATCCATATCCAGACTTTAAATCTTTGCGCGGAGACATTACCAAACGCACTATTTCCGGAGCTTTTCGCACTAGCTGGCAGGCTGTTTATCCAGGGTTATCAAGCTTTCTTGGTCCACTGTATGCTACCGGTGGTGGTTCCAACGATGGTGATTATTCCTCCGCAGAGTTTGATGCTTTGCTTGAACAAGGTGCTGCAGCTAAGTCTGTAGCTGAGAGCATTACCTACTATAACCAGGCGCAAGAGATCCTTCTGCAAGATCTACCAGCTATTCCATTATGGTATGCCAATGCTACTGGTGGTTTTTCCCAAAACGTTGATAATGTCGTTTTCTCATGGCGAGCAGTACCAGCGTATTATCAGATCACTAAAAACTAAAGCGATGGTCATTGTAGAGTTTATAACCCCGTGCTTTTATTAGGCGCGGGGTTATGCGCATGAATAATAAGTAAAAGGAATACGCATATGCTGCGCTATATTGGACGCCGCGTGCTTCACATGGTTCCGGTATTTTTCGGTGCCACGCTATTGCTCTATGCTCTTGTATTCCTCATGCCTGGCGATCCAGTCGAAGCTCTCGGTGGCGATAGCGGGATTACTGAGGCCACTCGAGCACGTATTATTGCGGAATACAATTTGGATAAACCTTTTATCATCCAATACCTGCTTTATATTAAAGGGATTCTTACCCTGGATTTTGGCACCACTTTTTCGGGACGACCGGTTGCTGAGGTGATGGCTAGTGCTTTCCCAGTAACGAGCAAATTAGCCGTGATGGCATTGGCATTTGAAACTATTTTTGGCATTCTTTTTGGTGTTATTGCCGGTAGACGTCGTGGCGGTGTTTTTGATTCTACGGTGTTAGTGCTTTCTCTTGTTGTTATCGCAGTTCCTTCTTTTGTGGTTGGTTTTGTCCTTCAATTTTTTGTTGGTGTGAAGTGGGGATTATTACCGGTGACTGTTGGCGCACAAGAGTCTTTTACTTCGTTGCTTATGCCGTCGATAGTTTTAGGTATGTTTTCTTTTGCTTATGTAGTGCGACTTACTAGGCAGTCGGTAAGTGAAAGTCTGCGTGCTGATTATGTACGCACCGCACGAGCCAAAGGACTCAAAGATATTCACGTAACGACGCGCCACGTATTGCGTAACTCTTTGATTCCGGTAGTGACTTTTCTTGGCGCAGATCTAGGATCACTGATGGCTGGTGCTATTGTTACCGAGGGAATCTTTGCGGTTAATGGGGTTGGTGGTGCGATCTACCAAGCAATTGTGAAGGGCGAGCCAACTACCGTGGTGTCTTTTACCACAGTACTAGTTATGGTCTATATTGTTGCCAATCTGCTAGTCGATTTACTTTATGCTTTGCTCGATCCGAGGATTCGCTATGACTAACAAAAAACATAATGCGCAGTTTGACACAAAAACCAACGCATCGGCTTCTGAACTTTCGGCAAGCCAAATACGAATGATAAAACCTCGACCAGGGCAAGAACACTTTATTGCGGACATTGATGTAAGTGATGCACACACAGTTGATGCCGTCATTGCTGAGATAGCTCCTCGTTCAGTATGGGGTGAAGCCTGGTGTTATTTAAGGCGGCGTCCACTATTTTGGGTATCAGCAACGTTTATTCTTTTAGCAGTTATTGTGGCTATTGCACCAGGACTATTTACTCATACTGACCCGCGATTTTGCGAATTATCCCACTCTCTTGAAGGCCCTCGTGCCGGGCACCCTTTCGGCTTTAATCGTCAAGGTTGTGATATTTATGCGCGCACGCTTTATGGCGCTCGTACCTCAGTCTTAGTAGGTGTGCTGACTACCCTATTAGTGGTTTTTATTGGTGTCACGATAGGAGCATTAGCCGGTTACTTCGGTGGGATTATTGATACTTTGCTTTCTCGTATTGTGGATATTTTTTATGCTGTGCCCTTGGTTTTGGCCGCAATTGTAGTGATGCAGGTGTTTAAAGAACACCGCACCATTATCACCGTGGTGATTGCATTGTCGATTTTTGGTTGGACACATATTGCTCGCATTACCCGTGGCGTCGTGCTTGCTACAAAGAATGAAGAATTTGTTACTGCAGCTCGTGCTGTGGGAGCTACGCATAGCAAAATTCTTCTTAGCCACATTGTGCCGAATGCGGCAGCGCCAATTATTGTTTATGCCACTGTTGTTTTGGGTACTGTGATTGTTGCTGAAGCAACACTGTCCTTTTTAGGTATCGGTTTGCCGTCGAGTGCTATTAGCTGGGGAGCGGATATTTCTGCTGCTCAGAGTTCTTTACGTAGTCAACCTATGATCCTATTTTATCCGGCAGCTTTTTTGGGATTGACTGTATTGAGCTTCATTATGATGGGAGATGTTGTCCAGGATGCATTTGATCCTCAATCTCGTCAGAAATAAGAGGTAGCTAATGACGGATAACTCTACTGCTGCTTTGCTGGAGCTGAAAAACCTTACTATTTCTTTTGAAACCACCATGGGCACCGTTGAAGCAGTACGCGGGGTCAATTTGAGCATATATCCTGGTCAATCGGTGGCAATTGTTGGTGAGTCCGGTTCCGGGAAATCAACGCTGGCGATGGCTATTATTGGTTTGTTACCGGCAACTGGCACAGTCACCTCAGGTCAGATTCTTTTCGAAGGTGAAGATCTTGCCCAGAAAAGCGCTCAAGAAATGGTCAAATACCGCGGGGTAAAAATTGGGCTTGTGCCACAAGATCCAATGAGTAATTTTAACCCAGTATGGCGTATTGGTACTCAGATTAAAGAGGCTTTGGTAGCTAACCAGGTAGTACCAATTGCTCAGTTGGATAGCCGGGTTATTGAGCTACTTGAACAGGCTGGCTTAACTGATGCTCAACGACGGGCACAGCAGTATCCGCATGAGCTTTCTGGTGGTATGCGTCAGCGCGCATTGATTGCGATGGGACTTGCTGCTCAACCAAAGTTGCTGATTGCTGATGAGCCAACCTCAGCACTCGATGTGACGGTACAAAAACGTATTCTCGATCATTTAGCAACGTTGACCAATGAGTCTGGTAGTGCGGTTTTGTTTATTACTCATGACCTTGGACTTGCTGCAGAACGTGCCGAACATGTGGTGGTTATGCATCAAGGTCGAGTGGTTGAATCCGGGCCAAGTCTAGAGATTTTGCGTCATCCACAACACCCATATACCCAGTGTTTGGTGAAAGCTGCACCGTCGTTAAAATCGACACGTATTCACGCTGCACCGGCACAACAAAGTGAGATGAAGAAGCCAAGTGATACTGCAATAGGAAATAGTGCGCCAGTAGCTCAACAAGTACCAGATATTATTAGGGTGGAAAATCTTACCAAGTCTTTTCGGGTGCGAGGACACCGTGGTAAAAATGCTGAGCTTAAGGCCGTCGATAATGTGAGCTTTTCACTAAAGCAGGGTACTACGCTTGCTGTTGTGGGTGAGTCTGGTTCTGGAAAATCAACTCTGGCCACACTGATCTTAAATTTAATAGCTTCTACCAGCGGTAAGGTGTACTACAAAGGAATAGATGTATCGACTTTAGATAAAAAAGCTCTTTTTGCTTTAAGACGTAAGATACAGGTTGTTTTCCAAAATCCTTATGGCTCACTTGATCCGCAGTATTCTATTTATCGTTGTATTGAAGAGCCGCTTGTGGTGCATAAAGTAGGATCGAAAAAACAACGCCAGCAGCGAGTTGCTGAGTTACTCGATATGGTGGCTCTGCCGCGGCCAATAATGCATCGTTTCCCGCATGAACTTTCTGGGGGACAGCGTCAGCGCGTTGCTCTTGCGCGTGCACTTGCGCTTAATCCTGAGGTAGTTGTTTTAGATGAAGCGGTTTCTTCGCTTGATGTACTAGTGCAAAACCAGATTGTGCATTTGCTGGTTACGCTACAGGCTCAATTAAATTTAAGCTATCTATTTATTACCCATGATCTTGCAGTGGTTCGCCAAGTTGCCGATCACATTGTGGTGATGGAAAAAGGAAAACTGATCGAGCAGGCACCTGCGGATGAAATCTTTGCTCATGCCCAGCAGGAATATACCCGTCAACTCATTCATTCAGTACCGGGTGCAGGACTTGACCTAGGTGGTTAGTACAACAAACCTTAAAAAACCTGCCCTACATTATATTAGGGCAGGTTTTTATGCTTATCGACGGCTAACTTGATAGTACGCGTACATCAAAACCGTAATTTAATAGCGATTCAATTTCAGAAATACCAATAGCAGGTACCTGTGGAGCAGGTAAGACGGTAGGAAATACTTCCGCGTCAACAAGTGGGGAGGGTGAGCCAATTACTGCTGGACGCGCTGTGCCAGTGTGCCGGCTGATCCAATCTAGATGCTCAGCTACTGGAACAAAGAAGGCGCCAGTACCGGTTTCACTAGCCATACTGGTTACTCCAGCAACGCTGGCTCCAACAAAAAGCGGTCCGCCACTATCACCATGTTGAGCACGTCCACCAGTAACATGTCCTTCAAGCAAGGTGGCACTGGGATCATCACTAGGTAAATGGGTTACCCGGCGGGCAATGGTGGCGTCTGCCGCATATGCCTGGCCACTGCCGATAAAGCGAGCATTAAAACCACCAAAACCACTGATAACTCCGCGAGCACCTGGCTGTAAATTTTCACCAGATAATGGAGCTGGAGTAGCAGAAGCCGAACCATTAAGACGAATGACCGCCAGGTCAGCTTCTGGGTGCAGAATTGCCTCGGTAGCGGCAAATGCTTGACCGGCGACGTCGATACGCGAACCACCTTCAGTGATGCAGTGTTTAGCAGTAAGTACCCACTCAGGAGTAATTAATGTTCCAGCGCATAAACTATTGCCGAGAATAATACGAGCAACCGAGTCGGCGGTGTTAGCGCGACCACCAATAACTGCTTCAGCTGGGCTCACATTGGTTAGGGCAATAATGCTGCTTAGTACAACAGCTATAGCTGAGCGCAGTTTCATAATATTTCCTCGATTTTTTCAGTAGGTCGGGCAATGACTACCCCGCGGGCAGTCACAACGATAGGACGTTCAATAAGCTGCGGGTGAGCAACCATGGCATGCAAGATCTCACTATCGGAGGAGGTCTCATCAAGGTTTAACTCTTTAGCTTTGGTCTCATTACTACGCAAAGCCTGGAAGGGGGTAATACCCATGCGCTGAAAAAGATCAGCAAGGGTCGCTACATCTGGAGTATCAGTGAGATAAGAAACAACCAGGGGAGTTATGTCGTGGTCTTTTAAATAATCTAGCGCTGCCCGAGATTTCGAGCAGCGCGGGTTATGAAAAATCGTTACGTCCATGAAGATAGTCTAGGCTAAGTCTAAGATTCGGCAGGTACTAGTTCGACCTCATTGGCATTTGCCCAGTCTAGGTCGATACCTATGCTACGTAACCATTCGAGTGCATTGTCGTTGTTTCGAGTAATGCCCTCAACAGCACTTAGTGTTGTTTCAATGGCGCGTTCTGCGTCCTCAGCGGTAATAAAGCCTTCGGAGGTAGCAGCCGCGAGTTCATCAATATCGAGAACTTCAATTGGCTGACCATCATTCCAAATGAGATCGACGTAGAGATCACGAGTGGTCCAGATTCCATCGGTGTGAGAAATTTCGGCAACATCGAAATAGATGTCTTGTTTAATTTCTACTCCATCGCGGAAATGGAAGATATTAGCGCGCAGACCCACCTCAGGTAGCAACCATGATTCTAGGTAGCCAAAGCGCGGGTGATTTGCCCCGCGTGCCATGTATAGGCCAAAGTCGGTTTCTTTAAAAGAATCAACACTACGAGTAAAACCTTTGGGGTCTATATTGGTTAACTCTTGGGTATCAAAGGTTTCTTGTTTGATGGGGTGTAGATCAGTCACGGGCTATTTCACCTCGAAAGAAGCTACAGTGGGGAGGAATCTACAGTGTGCATCTTGGGTATGCACAGTGCCTTCTAGCAAAGCAATGATGCGACCTTTGCCGGTTGGTGCTGTGCCCGAGATGGTTGCTGGGCCATCAGTATTAATACCGTTATGTCCGAGAGCAGTAGATCCCCACTTTAGGGTATACAGGTTAAACCAGTGCACATTCATGTTTTGTTCTTTGGCTGCAGCTGAGGTTCCTAAAGCGGTAAAAAGAAAAGCTGTTTCGCCTTCTTGGGCACCTGGTAGTGGAATTTTGGTGGGGCCTGGAACTGCGATGCCGCTACCAAGGGAATCATGGGTTCCGCCAATGCAAGAACCGGATACCGTTGGCCAGAGGAATTGCGCAAACATGGGGGCAGTTTCTGGGAGGGCAACGCCACCGCCAGTGCCTTCGAAAAATGCAACAGCACTTAGTACCGCAGTGCGGGCTTCAGCAGGCAGTGTGTCAGCAAATAAACGTGCTTGGTGAAGAATTTCTGGAGAAGGGCGACCAAGTTCGTCGACAGGCAATGCCGGTGAGCTTAAGTAGGGTAGCTCGACATCTGAGCTCAGTGGTAGGGCAGTAGCCGCAACGGTTGCTTGGGCAGCAAGCGCGGTACTGAACACTACCGATAGCACAGTGGCAATGAAGCGACGCACAAAGAAAGCCTTTCACTAAAAAATTCGGACACAACGTGCGTTGAGTCCCATAAGTAACAGAAGCATCTTTAAGTAACAGTAATTAAAGATATTCACTTCTGTCACATTATAGACGGCTACACCGGGGTAAAAAGGGAATTGTTGCGAAGGGCTTTTCGCACTTTTGCCCTTGATGTACTGCGTCCATCTGTATAGTCGGAGTCTGATAACGTTTTGTTACACATGGGTAAGAATTTTTCACCCCTGCCAGGTGAGGCAAAAGAAAATATGGGAAAGTAACTGCGATCCCAAGTGTGATATCGCGGAATAGAGAGAACTTATCTGGGAAGAGTTATTCCGGTGTGAATAAAGATGACAATGTCGCACATAGGTCTATGTGCATATAAATATTGTGCAATATTTAAGGTCATGGATTAGTGCGGATTAGCCAAAGTGGATAGCAATCGTCGCAAAGCAAGAAGATAACGCTTGGTGGTGGCAGATTTGAGAAATGCTGCTAGCTAGCTGACAATACTGGATTTTTGTGATGTAGGAAATGCTTTGTGGCTCTCAAGATGCGCGGGGGTGCCTTGGTGGAGTAACGTAAACACGCTTAAAAAATTAGTCCCCAAAATGTGAAAGTTTCTTTAAAATTCACATGGTATTCGCCCAGGGTAATAGGTGCCAGGGTGAAGGCAATAAACACCGCATGTGTTAAACCCTTGCCGGGGACGGCCAACCCACAGGAGTAACTTTTGACCCGTCCAGAATTTCGTAATGTCGCCATTGTTGCACACGTTGACCACGGTAAAACCACATTGGTTAATGGCATGTTGGAGCAATCCGGCGCCTTTGGTGATCACGGTGAGCACACAGATCGGGTCATGGACTCAAACGATCAAGAGCGTGAGCGCGGCATCACCATTTTGGCTAAAAACACCGCAATTCATCGCAAAGGCGCTGGAAAAGATGGCAATGACCTCATCATTAACGTGATTGACACCCCAGGTCACGCCGACTTCGGTGGCGAGGTTGAGCGCGGCATTTCCATGGTTGACGGGGTAGTTCTGCTTGTTGACGCTTCGGAAGGGCCATTGCCACAAACTCGTTTCGTGCTCACCAAGGCACTTGAAGCTAAACTTCCGGTGATTATTGCGGTGAACAAAACCGATCGCCCAGATGCGCGTATCGAGGAAGTCGTTGCCGAATCCCAGGATCTCTTGTTGGAGATCGCTGCAGGCCTCGATGATGAAGAAGCTGCAGCTGCTGCCGAAGAGCTACTTGATCTACCAGTGCTTTACGCCTCTGGTCGTGCTGGTGTTGCTTCGACTGAGAACCCTGGCGATGGAAATGTTCCAGCTGGTGAGGATCTACAGCCACTATTTGATGTTATCTACGATGTGTTGCCAGAACCATCAGCAAATGTGGATGCTCCTTTGCAGGCACATGTTACCAACTTAGATTCCTCGGACTTCTTAGGTCGTATTGCTTTATTGCGCATTTATGCTGGCACTATCCGTAAGGGCCAGCAGGTTGCTTGGATTCACTATGACGATGAAGGCAATCAGCACACTAAGACGGTAAAGGTCGCTGAGCTTTTGCGCACAGTTGGTTTTGAGCGTCAGCCAGCACAAGAAGCTATCGCTGGCGATATTGTCGCTATTTCTGGTATTTCTGACATTATGATCGGCGATACTATTGCCGATGTAGAAAACCCAGTTGCTTTGCCACGAATTACCGTTGATGAGCCAGCCATTTCTATGACTATTGGGGTAAACACATCTCCTATGGCTGGACAAGGTGGCGGTGACAAACTTACTGCGCGTGTGGTTAAAGCTCGACTAGAACAAGAACTTATCGGTAACGTTTCTATCCGCGTTTTGCCTACTGAACGTCCCGATGCCTGGGAAGTTCAAGGCCGTGGTGAAATGGCACTTTCGGTGCTGATCGAATCCATGCGTCGCGAAGGCTTTGAACTTACCGTTGGTAAGCCACAGGTTGTTACCCAAGAAATCGACGGCAAGATCCACGAGCCTTATGAAATGCTTACCGTAGATTCACCTTCGGAATATCAAGGCGCTATTACTCAGCTACTGGCTACCCGTAAGGGACAAATGCAGGCGATGGATGTGCGTGAAGGCGATTGGGTTCGCATGGTCTTCCGGGTTCCTGCACGTGGTCTTATTGGTTTCCGTACCCAGTTTATGACCGAAACACGCGGTGCAGGTATTGCAAACTCAATTTCTGATGGTTTGGATGTATGGGCAGGCGATATTAAGTCGCGTGCGGCTGGCTCTTTGGTTGCTGATCGTTCCGGTCAGGTTACGGCCTATGCACTAACTCAGCTAGCTGATCGCGGTAGCTTCTTCGTTGAACCAGGTGCGGAGGCCTATGAAGGCATGGTTGTGGGCTCAAACAACCGTGATGAAGATATGGATATCAACATCACTAAAGAAAAGAAGCTCACCAATATGCGCTCTGCCACTGCAGATGCCACCGTAACTTTGGCTAAGGCACGCACACTTTCCTTAGAAGAAGCATTAGAATTCTGTGGCAACGACGAATGCGTCGAAGTTGCACCAAACGCGCTACGGGTGCGAAAGGTAATCCTGAATGCCACCGAGCGTGCCCGTGCACGTAGCCGTCAGAAGAACCTTAACAAGTAAAAATAGTTTTTTACTTAACTCAACGCCGTTTTAGGAAAGCTCTTTCCTAAAACGGCGTTAGTCTTTCTTGTCTACTAAACTGTCTTTCTATGATGTGTCGTGTGCTTATACCTTTAGTGAGTTGCTCGCTGTTGGTAGCATGTTCTGCGAATCCAGGGCCAGCTCCTATAGAAGAGGCATCGACTGAGACCACGACAAGTACGCCTAAAGCAGTCGAAGAAAAAAAGCTGTCGCACATTTCCGTAGGAATTGATCCCATCGAGGCGGGCTATAACCCACATTTGCTTATCGACGATTCTCGTTTTACCCGCACCTTATCTGAACTAGTACTTCCTAGTGCCTTTATTGGTGGTGAACTTAATCGTGACCTTCTTAGCATTGCTGCCATAGAACCAGAAACAAGTAACCAGGCTAGCTCACTTATGGGCGCTCAGACGATTCGTTATGAAATAACTAATGAAGCGCAATGGAGTGATGGCACACCCATTACCGTGAGTGACTTTGAATATTTATGGCAACAAATTACTACTAATCCAGGAACACTGAATCACGCTTTATACCGCAAAATTGACGCCATCCGTTCTACCAATGGTGGTAAAACTGTTTTTGTTGATCTCACAGAACCAATTGCCAATTGGCAACAGCTGTTCACTCACCTTATACCATCACATCTAGTGCGTGGACAAAGCTTTACTCTTGCTCTTTCCGAAGGAATCCCAGCATCCGGCGCACGCTATTCAATAGGAAATATTGATCGACAACGAGGAGTTATGACCCTCAATCGAAATGACCGATTTTGGGGAAAACAACCCGCTAAAACGGAACAATTAATCTTTAGAGAACTACGCTCTACCACACAGGCAGTCGCCATGATCGAAAATGGTCAGCTTGGTTTTATTGACATAACTCCCACCCAAACCGCACAGCTTGCCTTTGAACTTATCCCCGGGGCACAGATCCGCCAAGAAACCACAGATAGGGTACTTAGCATGCATTTTAATGCTGCTTTGGATGCGGAAATACGCGAACAATTAATAAAAATGATTGATCGAGTACGAGTCGCACATATTGCTAGTGGACGAACCGAAAACCTTGGCATCCAGTACCCGGATACCGCACAGGAAGCTGAGATTTCGGTACCAACTACTTCTATTACCTTAGGCGTTGATCCAAGCAATGCTACCGCTGCGGTAGCAGCACGAACCATCCGAGATATGCTGGTTCAGAAAAATATTTTGGTTCGATTAATAGAAATGCCGATAAGCCAGTTATTTCAGCGAAAAGACTTAGCTGCTGTTATCGCCTGGATGCCGCATAATGAGCTCGGGCAATTCCAATGTCGCGAATCAGTAAACCACACAGCTACTACAAGCATCTCTACTAGCAGCCGCTATCTAGAAAACATCCTTGAAGAAGATCAGCCAAGCCACGCATCATCGGTAGTTACTGAATCAGTGCTGCCAAGTAGTTCTACAGCTGTTCCAGAAGAAGAACAATTACTTACCACCTATGGCGGAACAAACCTGACTGGTTTCTGTTCTGCCCATGTTGATCAGGCAATTAATAACTATCTTCTTGGTGAACTTGATGCAGAACAATTAGCTGTCGAACTTTCTACGCCGCGTTCATTAATCTTGCCGCTTCTAGGTGATGTACACCTAGAAGTATTAGGAGAGTCTATTATTGGCCCGACAGAAGAATTATCCTCATGGCCTTATGGCTTAACCTCAATACAAACGTGGAGTACTCGTGAACAATCGTGATTTAGTTGGCCTAAGCGTGGTCGCTGTCCATGCACACCCAGACGATGAAGCAATTTGGACCGGCGGAGCACTTGCTCAGTTGGCGCGCCGGGGTGCCGATATAACTGTGGTGACCTGTACTTTGGGTGAACAAGGCGAGGTTATTGGCAAGCCTTTTTCGCATTTAGTTGCGGATCAGGCTGACCAGCTTGGTGGTTTTCGGATTGCTGAGTTAGAAAAATCTTTAGCGACTCTTGGCGTACGGGGAGAATTTTTAGGTGGGGCTGGCTATTGGCGTGATTCTGGAATGAAGGGGGATCCAGCCAATGAACATCCACGTGCTTTTATCCATTCTGGGGGAAAAGCAGTAGCACAACTTATTGAAATTTTTCAGCGATTAAGCCCACAGTTAGTTATTACCTATGGTCCTGATGGTGGTTATGGGCATCCAGATCATATTCGTGCTCATCATATTGTTCATGAAGCAGCCCAGGTCGTTACAATCCCGCGGATATTATGGGCAGTAACCTCGCGTGAGCATCTCCAGCACGGACTACAACAATTTACTACTCCGGTTGGTTGGAAGACCGCTCGTGAGGCAGAAATAGCATGTGTTGATGAAGTAGATATAAAAGTTGAATTATCAGAGTTAGACGTTGCAGCAAAAGTAGCAGCTATGCGGGCACATCCTACCCAGTTATGGATTGCAGATGGATCAATCAGTAAGGTAAACCCGCATTCAGTAGTAGCATCGATAAGCAATCCTAGTGAAGTGCCCTATGTTTTTGCGCTCTCGAACCTTATTGCCCAACCACTATTGCGCCAAGAGTTTTATCAATACGGCGGTGGCGAAGATCCAACCGCGCAGCCAAGAGAGATCGCGGCGGGGCTTTTATGAGTCATGTAACTGAACGCCATATCAACACAGATTTTTCTCGTTTCGAGATGGTTATGGGATTGTTCTGGTTGAGCATAGGTGCCGCGGCATCGTTACTTATGGAAGTGGTTTATCTAGGCACCTGGATCGGTGGGGTAGCGGTTCCCTATACAATCGTGATTGCCCTTTTATTTAATATTGTGCTTACTAACACAGCAAAATTATGGAGTGATAACGGCTTCATTCAAGCTATTCCACTTTTAGTGTGGAGCGCAGGCTATTTGCTTCTTATAATCTTTCCTGGAGCGCTTGGTTCGCAGTTTCTTGGCTCAAATATCCGTAGTATTTTATTGTTGATCTTTGGTGTTCTCGGCGGCATGTGGCCAATAATTAAACAAAAGTGACATAATAGGACGATCGCCTAACACCCTATTTAAAGATCCTTGAAATACTTGGAGTGACTGTTTAATAATGACGTACACAATCGCACAGCCCTGCGTTGATGTCATGGATAGAGCTTGCGTCGAAGAATGCCCCGTCGATTGCATTTATGAGGGTAAACGTTCCTTATATATTCACCCTGATGAATGTGTGGATTGCGGTGCCTGCGAACCAGCTTGCCCAGTTGAAGCTATTTTTTATGAAGATGACGTTCCTGATGAATGGCTCGACTATAACGATGCTAATGCGGCTTTCTTTGATGATCTAGGATCCCCAGGTGGGGCAGCCAAACTTGGTCCACAAGATTTTGATGCCCCATTAGTTGAAGCACTTCCACCACAAGCCTAATTTTATCTAGGCGCAACTAAGCTAGGTGCCACCTGGTATATAAAGATGTATCACGCCGGTGAGGTTAAAACATCTAGGAAAAGAGCTAAAGGTAAGGTTTCTTATGCGACATAGCCTTCGTCTACCCGATTTCCCATGGGATACTTTAGAACCTGCCAAAAATAAGGCAGCTAAACATCCAAACGGTATAGTGAACCTTTCTGTTGGCTCACCAGTTGATGATGTGGCTCCTGGTATTCAGCTGGCATTAGCAGAAAATGCAGCCGCATCAGGATACCCACAAACCATTGGTACTCCGGCGCTGCGTCAGGCGATTATTGCTGCTATGCAGCGTCGATATGCGTGCACGGTAGAAAATGTCTTGCCGGTGATCGGCACTAAAGAAGCAATTGCTTTACTGCCTAGTTTGCTGGGGTGTAACGCTACAATACTTATTCCTGAGGTTGCTTATCCTACCTATGAAGTTGCTGCCTTACTTGCTGGTGCTACCCCTCAGCGTCTTGATGATCCGCGCAGCAGTAATGGTAATGAAATAGATTTAATCTTTATCAATTCACCGGCTAACCCTACTGGCAAAGTGCTCGATGTAGAGTTTTTAAAAGAGCTAATTAGCTGGGCACGCAGCAATGATGTGATTATTGCTTCTGACGAATGCTATCTCGGCCTTACCTGGGATAAAAAAGCCTATTCTATTCTTTCTGATGAAGTATCTGGCGGAGATCATCGCAATCTTATTGCTATCCACTCCTTGTCAAAAACCTCGAATCTAGCTAGTTATCGGGCAGGATTTTTAGCTGGAGATAAAGACCTCATCAACGAGCTTACTCAGTTGCGTAAGCACTCCGGATTAATGGTGCCCGGACCAGTCCAAGCTGCTATGGCTTATGCGCTTGATGATGATGAACAAGAGCTATTCCAAAAACAACGCTATCAATTACGGCGTCGGGCACTCTATGATGCTGTGCTAGGTGCTGGCTTTACAGTGCATGATTCTGAAGCAGGACTATATTTGTGGCTTACCCGGGATGAAGACTGCTGGGATACCGTGGATTGGTTTGCCGAGCGCGGCATTCTAGTAGCCCCTGGTTCTTTTTATGGCACTGCATCGCAGAAATTTGTCCGCATTGCGCTGACCGAAACTGATGAACGCATTGCAGAATTTGTTCGTCGAATAGCCTAAAAATAACCACCGAATACTTTAGATTTATTGCAGGATTGCTTATTCTTGTTGCTTTTTAGTGCGCGCACAGTAAACAACCTAATAGGAGATACCTAGAAATTCACTCAGACAGAGTATGATTTACCGGGTTGCACACCATAAGAGAGGTTCCGAGTGAGCGAAACACCTGCGATGCGGTTAAGCAGAAACTTACGACAATTCATTAAATTCGGGATTGTCGGCGGTTCTGGCGTAGTAGTTAATCTCGCGGTTATCTATGTACTGCGTAAAACTATGCTCATTGTTACGGATATGACCGAACATGATGCAGTTTTTAATCTTTTAGATACTCCTTTCCATGTGCGTTGGTTTAATGTTTTTATGACCATTGCCTTTTTAGCAGCTAATACGTGGAATTATCAGCTCAACCGCATGTGGACATTTAAATCCAAATATGCGCGCAGTTGGTGGCGAGGTTTCTTTCCCTTTTTAATTACTGGTTTGGGAGCTTTTGTAGTGAGCCAGGTTCTAGCAACTTTATTAATGAATCCGACATCGCCGATTGCACTCTCTACGACGCTTTTCGACGATTCCACTGGTTTTCGTACCAAAGTTTATTGGGCGTCGGCAATCTCAATTATTGTGGCTATGCCCATTAATTTCCTTATTAATAAAACATGGGCATTTAGGAAACCTAAAACACAAGTGATACTAGAAGCTGTACCCAGTTAAAGCAGCATAAAAATAAAAAATGCTTGTAGGGTTTTCCTACAAGCATTTTTTATTTCTTATTCTCCTGGAAGCGCTATTTTTTCTAGGGGATTTAATGAACGTAGTCGTGCGTTGATAAAGCTGGCGATAACCAAAGCTACAAACATAATTGCAGCACTATATAGTTGCACGCGTGCACCGGCATCCGAAAGCATGAGTAATGCTAACCCGGCTAGAGCAATAAGAGTTGCCCAGGTGAGATAAGGATAAGCCCACATGCGGGTCTCAAGGCGATAAATTTTTTCTAACCGTGGACGCAGATTTAATTCGGCAATGGCCACAAAAGTCCATACGATAAGCAGTGACGCTCCGGCAGAATTAAGCATAAAACCAAGCAACCAACCGGTATCCAGATAATTGAGCACAACCATAATGGTGCTTAAGAATACGCTCAAACAAATAGCTGCTACTGGTACATTGCGCTGATTAGTACGGGTAAATATTGCGGGTGCTTCACCGCGTTGCGCAAGCGAGAACATCATGCGCGAGGAAGCAAAGATCTGTGCATTAAACGCAGAAAGTAACGCTAACACAATAACTACTTCCATAAAGCCGACTACCCCAGGGATATTTGCTAGTGAAAGTACTTGCGTAAAAGGACTTTCTGCAGCAGACTGGGCAGCGCCTAAGGAAGAATAGGGTAAAAGGAAAGTAATAACTAGTACCGAACCCAGGTAAAAAATACTGATTCGAGTAATAGTTGATTTGACTGCGTTAATCAGCGATCGTTGTGGATCTTCCGATTCTGCGGCGGCGATAGCAACTACTTCAATGCCACCAAAGGCAAAGGCAACTGCAAGTAGCGCGGTGGCTACACCCCCTATGCCATGAGGCATAAACCCATTGGCAGTAAAAATATTAGTGCCAATAAAGCTATGGCCAGGAAGCAAACCAAAAATAAGTAATACACCAATAATAAGAAACCCAATAAGCACGGCTACTTTAATAAAAGCGAACCAAAACTCAAATTCTCCAAAGGCAGAAACACGCAATAAATTAATAATGCCAAAAACGACAACACAAATAGCTGCTGGAATCCATGCCGCAATATTAAACCAGGAGCCAATAAAACTTGCTGCACCGGTAATTTCTGCGCCTAAAACAGCAACGGTGGCTAGCCAATAAATCCAGCCTTGGGTAAAACCTGCCCAACGGCCAATACCATGTTCGGCGTATTCGGAAAAAGAACCTGAGGCGGGAACTACAGAACCCATTTCGCCAAGCATACGCATTACCAATACTGCAATAGTGCCTGCGATAAGATAAGCCAGCACTACTGCTGGGCCGGCGGCTTGAATGCCCACACCGGTGCCAAGAAAAAGACCGGCACCGATTGTCGAACCTAAGCCCATCATTGTTAAGTGCCGAACTTTTAGTCCGGAGCCTAAAGAATTGCTCATAACGTTTAACTTTAGGTGCTAGACCCTTAAGAAAAGAAAACTCGCCCGCCTTTTATCCAAAAGACAAGCGAGAAAAAGATTCTTTTTCGAGTTTAGGTAAGTAATATGCTGGCTAGTTTGCATGTAGCGCTGCGTTGAGGGTGATAGTAGCCGACTTCCATGCCGTTGCCTCAACAGCGCCACTAACTGAATTGCGACGGAATAAAATATTAGAGGCACCAGACAGCTCTAGGGCTTTCAGTGTATCGCCGTCATTGCACTGTTTTGCCTCAGCAACTGCGCCGCGGACGGTAACTTTGGTGCCGGCAGTAATGTACAGACCGGCTTCGACAACACAGTCATCACCGAGGGAAATTCCGCAGCCAGAATTAGCCCCTAGTAAGCAGCGCTTACCTAAGGAAATAACTTCTTTACCACCGCCAGATAGGGTGCCCATAATCGAGGCGCCACCGCCAATATCGGTGCCATCGTCAACGACAACACCAGCTGAAATTCGTCCTTCAACCATTGAGTTGCCTAGGGTACCGGCATTGAAATTGACGAAACCTTCGTGCATGACAGTAGTGCCTTCAGCTAGGTGTGCACCTAGACGTACCCGGTCGGCATCGCCAATGCGTACGCCGGTCGGCATAACATAATCAATCATGCGAGGAAACTTATCGACGGAGAATACCGTCACTGCGCCACGTGCTTGAAGTTTGGCACGGGTAAGTTCAAAACCGGCTGGTAGACAAGGACCAAAGTTTGTCCAGACCACATTGGTTAATAATCCAAAAATGCCATCTAGGTTGAGCCCATGAGGTTGTACAAGGCGATGACTGAGTAGATGCAGACGAAGGTAAGCATCGTAGGCATCAAGAGGTGCCTCAGCTAAGTTAGCGATAGTAGTGCGAATAGCAATGCGTTCTACACCACGGTCTAGATCTGGTCCAACGAGCATGGCAAGCTCGGCTGGTGCCGCAATGGTTTCGGTACCGGGGGTTAGATCGTGAGCTGAGCCGTCGAAAAGCTCTGGGTTGGGAAACCAAGCATCAAGAATAGTTCCGTCCTGGGAAACAGTGGCAAGTCCAGTTGCAAATGCGTACGTCATAATGATTAGCCTACTTGAGGTTTTTTAACAAAGAATGAAACAACGATTAAACCGACAAACATAGCGCTAACCGCAAAAATTTGCTGTCGGCTAGAAGGATCAAAGAGCATCAAAATAGTGAGCGCAACAAGACCGAGGAATGTGAGCCAGGATAACCAGGGATAACCCCACATACGAATAGTTGCTAATTCATTATTTTGCTTTAATTCAGGGCGAAGCTTGATATGCGCCAAGGTCACAATAAGCCACAATACAATTAAGCAGCCACCTACAGCATTAAGTAAGAAGGTCAATAATCCTGGTGGATTCCAATATTGGAGACCCACTGAGGCAAAAGCAAAGACCATAGATAGTAGAACCGCAAAAATTGGTACGCCAGAAACATTGGTCATGGAGAAAATCTTTGGGGCATCGCCACGCTGAGCAAAATTATGCACCATACGACTGGTCGCGTAGATCTGGGCATTAAATGCCGAGAGCAGGCTTAAGACAATAACTAATTCCATGAAACCAACTACCCCAGGAATATTTGCTTGGGATAACACCATGGTAAAAGGCGATTCAGCAGCGCTCTCGGCACCAGAAATCTGAGAGTAGGGAAGTAGGAAGCAGATAATTAAAACGCTACCAATATAGAAGAAAGAAATACGCCAAATAACTGAGCGGACAGCAGTTGCGATTGCTGTTTTAGGGTCGCGTGATTCCGCAGCAGCAATGGTAACAATTTCGATACCACCAAAAGCGAAGGCTACTGCTAAAAGTCCAGCAGCCACCCCAGCAATACCATTGGGCATAAAATCGCTGCTGGCGAAAATATCAGTGCCGATATAACTATGGCCGGGAAGTAGGCCAAAGATAAGCAGCACACCGATAATAAGGAAGCCGATAATGACCGCAACTTTGATAAAAGCAAACCAAAACTCAAATTCACCAAAACCTTCCACCTGTGCCAGATTAATAACGGCGAAAATAATGACACAGATGAGTGCGGGAATCCAGGGAGCAACATTAAACCAAGCGCCGATAATAGCAGCTGCGCCAGTCATTTCTGCACCGAGTACCATCGTGAGCATGAACCAATAAAGCCAGCCAAGAGAAAAACCAGCCCAGTGGCCAAAGGCTTGTCGAGCATATTCTGCAAAGGAACCTGAACTTGGTCTAGCGGCGGCTAGCTCACCAAGCATTTGCATCACGCAGACGATCAAGGCTCCGGCAATGATATATGCAATTAAAACGGCAGGGCCTGCTACTTGGATACCCACACCGGTGCCAAGAAATAGTCCAGCACCGATTGCCGAGCCCAAACCCATCATTGTTAGGTGACGCGTTTTGAGCCCATGGCTTAAATTGTTCTCGCTCATAGGCAATAACCTTAACCCGGCGCGCCTAAAAAACCCGCATGGAGTTTCTTTCGGTGTGGTGAGCAGAAAAATTATTAAAAATACCTAACGCATCAAGTGGGAGTCGAGAATAAAACTCTGCCAGAATAAAGACGTGATTTTTCATGGAATAGATATTGTGTATATTCCCAGCTTTGAGACACAGCTGGTGGTGCCTGGTAGCCATTTTGACAATGTTTTTAGTGCCCTGGAATTACGCCTAGCTACTACTAAAACATATCGGGCAGCCCATTTAGCAGGGCGGTGGGCAGCCAAGGAAGCTTTTATCAAAGCCTGGTCGCAGTCGTTATTTGGTATGCCACCGGTTATGTCTGAACAGGATGTGGTGTGGGCCGAGATAGAGGTCATTGCAGATCGTTGGGGTCGACCACAACTACAGATTAAAGGAAGCATGCAGGCTAAAAGCGGGATCAGTCAAGCACAGTTAAGTATTAGCCACGACGGTGATTATGCGATAGCTTCATGCTTGCTGCATACCGACGAATAAAACTTCGACTTGGATTATACGCGCAGTCATACTGAGCTAAGCGTTCTTGGTAAAAGTTTTAGCTTCAACGCTTAGTACTTGTACTGGGGCAAATAAACTGACCCAGTACGGTGTGGGGCGAGATGAAAACTGAAAATGCAAAAAGATGCACGATTTCCCTAGAGTTTACGAATCACTGGCTCTGGATGCCCGGCTTCCATACGAATTGTAATATTCGATTCAAACTCGATCTGTGCTGCTGGGATAACATCACCAGTAGCAGCTGAATATAACGGGGTTTCTCGGTCGAGAACAATATTGTGTCCGATATGGACGTTATCGCCTAAGTTAATGCATAACACCGATGTACCCACGCCGAAAGTGCAGTCTTTACCGACTTTAAGCTGACGTGATTCTTTGGGCGAAATAAGCGAAGAAGAAATTCCTAGATCAGTATTTTCCCCGATAACCACACCGGAAGAAAGACGACCCTCAATACGGCACGGGCCAAGAGAACCCGCATTATAAGAGACAAAACCTTCGCGTAATACTCGGGTACCAGGAGAAAGATATGCCCCTAGGCGAACTCGTTCAGCTTCGGTGATATTGACCCCGCTGGGTACTACATAGTCAACCATGCGTGGCAGACGATCAATACCATATACGTGGATGAGACCACGGGAGCGTAACGAAGTACGTACCTGCTCAAAATTATCGGTGAGACATGGACCTTTATTTGTCCATACCACCGTAGCGAGCAGCTCAAGACATTTATCCATATTGAGTTCATGTGGCTTCACCAAGCGGTGACTGAGTAAATGCAGCCGTAGGTATACATCGTGTGCATCAACTGGTGGCGCATTAAGATCAGTAATTGTGGTACGAACTGCAACTTGTTCGACCATGCGGTCTTCGTCGAGACGCACAAGGTTAAGCAGCTTGGGGCTGAGATCATGGGCACCAAGGCGCACAGAACCAGTGGGATGGGTGATATGAGTAGTTAACTCGGGACTAGGGTACCAAGTATCTAGTACCGTTGCGTCCATAGCGATATTAGCAATTCCGATGGCATGGGCTCCGAGCAAACTCATAATGCTGCTAGTTTACTTCTTTCAAAACTAATTGCCGAAGTGGACATAAAAACCAAGAGTGTTTTAATAACGACTATTGTGGTGAACATGCTGAATTTGTCCCAGGATCCCATTGAACTGACTCGTGCATTAGTTGATATTCCTAGTCCATCGCATGAAGAAAAGCGTATTGCTGATGAGCTTGAACAGGCGCTGCGAATTTTTGCTCAGAACACCAATCATGTGGAAGTACTCCGCCATGGAAATACTGTTATGGCGCGTACCCAACGTGGATTAGGAAGCCGGATTATTTTAGCTGGGCATATTGATACCGTTCCTATTGCCGATAATATTCCGGCACAGCGTATCGACGACATTTTGTATGGTTGCGGCACTGTGGATATGAAATCTGGTTTGGCTTGTTATATTAGCGCTTTTGTGGAGCTAGCTAATAGCGACCAACTCAGCCATGAACTTACCCTTATTTGTTATGAGGGGGAAGAAGTCGCTAGTGAATTTAATGGTTTAGGGCATATACAAACTGTTTATCCACAGTGGTTAGCAGGTGATTTAGCCTTGTTAGGCGAACCAAGTGGGGCGATTGTTGAAGCAGGGTGTCAAGGCTCAATCAGATTACGAATTACTGCAAGAGGCGTTCGAGCGCATTCGGCACGCAGCTGGTTAGGCGTGAATGCTATGCATCAACTAGCACCAGTTATTAGCCGTATTGCACAGTATCAGCCTCGGGAAGCAGTAGAAGTAGATGGGTGCACTTATCGGGAAGGATTAAATATTGTGCATATTGAATCTGGGGTTGCTACTAACACTATTCCTGATGAAGCTTGGTTATTTGTTAACTTCCGTTTCGCACCCGATCGAAGCCTAGCTGAGGCGATGCAGTACTTATTAGAAGTTCTCAATCTACCTGAGACAATAAGTTACGAAGTTGATGATGCGGTTGCCGCAGCACGACCTGGGCTTGATCAACCAGCGGCACAAGCATTAGTGAAATCAGTTGGTCAAGTACGAGCAAAATATGGCTGGACAGATGTGGCCCGTTTTAGTGAATTAGGCATACCAGCGGTTAACTTCGGTCCCGGTGATCCATCATTCGCGCATAAAAAAGAGGAACAATTACCGGTTGCGATGATTACGGAAGTAAAAAATGCTCTTATAAACTTTTTAAGCAGTCAGTTTTAGCTAAAGCTTCCTTATGTTAATGCCACAAAAATAAAAAAGTTAAAGGAATACCTTATATGTCCTCAAAAGTTAACCCTTCTGATAATAAAAAACGTATGCTGCGTGGCCCGATGCTTATCCGTACTCGGGATCAGGAACAAAGTTCTACCTATGATCAGCGACTATTAGAGCTTGGCAGTGACCATGATTGGTTACATGCTGATCCATGGCGAGTATTGCGCATTCAAGGAGAATTCGTTACCGGTTTTGATGCCCTAGCTGGTTTACCCAAGGCAGTAACGGTATTTGGTTCAGCACGTATTTCTGAAGGTCATCCTTATTATCAGCTAGGTTGTGAAGTCGGTAAGAAACTTGCTGAAGCTCATTATGCAGTTATTACCGGTGGCGGACCAGGCTTAATGGAGGCAGCTAATCGTGGTGCTTTTGAAGCCGGTGGGTTATCGGTAGGACTAGGCATTGAGTTGCCTTTTGAACAAGGTCTTAATGAATACGTTGATCTTGGGTTAAACTTCCGCTATTTCTTTGCCCGCAAGACTATGTTTTTGAAATATTCACAGGCTTTTGTTTGTATTCCTGGTGGAATGGGCACTCTCGATGAACTTTTTGAAGTGCTGTGTATGGTACAAACCAAGAAGGTAACAAATTTCCCCATTGTATTAATGGGTGTAGATTTCTGGTCTGGTCTGGTGGATTGGTTACGTGATCGTTTAGTTAGCGAGGGCGTTATTAATACTGGCGATACGGATCTTTTCTTAGTTACCGATAGTGTTGATGAAGCAGTGGAATATATCAAGAGTGAACATGCTCGAATGGTAGATAGCACACCAATTGTTCCAGAAACCCCAATTCAGCAGGTTCGCCAGTGATCTCACGCTTTATTGAGACTACTGGCGATAACGCCGGACTAGCCGTGGTGATGGCGATTATTAATCGCACTCCTGATTCTTTTTATGATCAGGGGAAAACCAATAATTTTGAGGTGGCTCTAGAACGTGCACAATTAGTAATTGACCAAGGTGCAAAGATTGTCGATATTGGCGGAGTTAAAGCAGGCCCAGGAGATTTTGTTAGTCCGGAAGAAGAAATAGATCGGGTAGTCCCACTTATTGCAGCTGTTCATGAAAAGTACCCAGACATTGTTATTTCGGTAGACACCTGGCGCAGTGAAGTAGCAGCTCTAGCTATTGAAGCCGGTGCCAGTCTTGTTAACGATACCTGGGCTGGTCATGATCCAGAGTTATCTGCGGTAGCCGGACAGTATCGAGTTGGCTATGTATGTTCGCATACCGGTGGCGTTATTCCCCGAACTCGCCCCTACCGGGTACATTTTGATGATGTGGTGCGTAGCGTTATTGAAGAGACCACCGCTCAGGCAGAACTAGCCGTGGCTCGTGGGGTACCAGAGGATATGATTTTGATTGATCCCACTCACGATTTCGGTAAAAATACTTTTCACGGACTAGAACTTTTGCGTCGTATTGACGAAATTGTTGCAACTGGTTGGCCTGTACTTATGGCCTTATCTAATAAGGACTTTGTCGGTGAAACCTTAAATCGTGAGCTTAATCAGCGAGTTGCTGGAACTTTAGCCGCAACAAGCTGGTCGGTAGCTAGAGGTGTGGCAGCGATTAGAGCACATGAAGTACAAGAAACCGTAGACACGATTCGAATGATTGCCGCTATTGAAGCAACCGTGCGACCACTGTATACAACTCGGGGACTAGCATGAAGGCTCAGACTGGGCATCTATTAGTTACTCCGGAAACACTGAAACAAAACGTGACAGATATGACAGTAGATATGTCTATGGTGTCGGTGGTTATTCCCGCATTGAATGAACAAGATACGGTAGCTGATGTCGTGGCTTCGGTAATAGCTGATCGTCCCAAAGAGGTTTTGGTTATTGATGCCGATTCCACCGACCAGACGGCGCGGAATGCTGATGCGGCTGGAGCACGAGTAATTAATTGGCGCGAAATTATTGCTCAGTCTCCTATTCCTGGTAAAGGAGAATCTTTATGGCGTGGTGTGGCTGCTGCACGTGGTGAGATAATAGTTTTTATTGACGCAGATATTCATCCTATACCTCACGCCGTCGTCCAGCTTGCACAACCTTTTGCTGATCCTAATATTTGTTTAGTCAAAGCCGATTACACTCGTGGTTATAACGGACAGCCATATGGTGGCGGTCGAGTAACAGAGTTGACTGCGAAGCCGTTATTACGCACATTTTTCCCCGAACTTGCCGCTATTGCTCAACCGCTAGGTGGCGAGTATGCGCTGCGCCGCGAAAACGCACGTAGCCTGGAATTTGTGAGTGGATATGGGGTTGAAATTGGTTTGCTTATCGACGTCTATCGTCGCTATGGCTTGGATGCAATCTGTGAAGTAGAACTAGGACATCGAGTGCATCGCAATCGTGATCTAACTGAATTATCTGCGATGGCAGATGTGGTGGCACAAACGATTCTTAGTCGCGCCGGGTTTGGGGAAGTTTCTGTTGCTTCTCGGCCTCCATTAAAGTCGTTGTAATAGCGTTAGAGAGAAAGAAACGGATATGTTTTCCTGGATTTTATTGATCATGCTGTTGATCGTTTTTGTCGGTGTGATGACATTTGTGTTTGCCGGTGTTTTTGGTCGTGGTGAGATAACACCGCCGACTACTGATTTAGCAGAAACCCAAAAAGCTAATTATCAGGCGATAGCAGTAGGCGATATTGATCAATTGCGTTTTGATGTTGTGCATAGAGGCTATCGACAAGATCAAGTTGATGCAGTAATTACGCAGCTAGTAGAACAACTTGCTGAGGTACAAGCAAAGAATACAATCGCAGATGAGGAAAATCTGCCCGCATAGTAATTTCCGTCCAAAGTGAACTTTTCTATGATGCAAATCATGTTTTACGCGTAATTGCAGCAAGAAACAGGTAGACTGGGAAGAGTTCTTGGCCAACACTAGAAAGTAAGTGATCCTCTTGGCAGCAATGAAACCACGTACCGGAAATGGTCCGATGGAAGCCGTATTCGAGTCTCGAAAAATTGTTATGCGTATCCCTACCGATGGTGGTGGGCGGCTAGTTATTGAGTTGAACAAGGAAGAAGCAGCCGAGCTTGGCGCTTTATTACTTGATGTTGCCCAATAAAAATTTTTTAAGGAGCCAGTGAATTCATGCTATCGCATGTCATTGACGTCCTCGCAGATCCCGTTGACGGTACCGCATTGCGCGGTGTCAACGGATTTTCGCGTTTGGTGTCTGAATCAGGTCATTCTTATGATGTTGCCCGTCAAGGATATGTCACCCTTGCTGGGGGTGCAGGGTTACGCCATTCTGGTGATGATACTGCAATGATTCGGGCACGTGAGACCTTTCTTTCGGGAGGAAACTTCGCTCCTTTTGTGGAAGCAGTAACTGATTCTATTGAACAGGTTATTGATGAAGCACAAGTTCCTGATGAAGCTGAACCAGTTATTGCCGAGATAGGTGCTGGAACTGGGTATTATCTCTCGCACGCGTTGGACTCTATTCATGGTTCACGCGGGGTAGGTATTGATGTTTCAGTGCCGGCGGCAAAATTATTGGCACATTGTCATCCACGAGTGGGTGCAGTTGTTGCTGACGCGTGGGCGCGTTTGCCATTTTTGGATGCATCAGTTGATGTTATTTCGGTGATCTTTGCCCCGCGTAATGCAAGCGAGTTTGCGCGCATTCTGAAACCAGGTGGACAGGTTGTGGTACTGACCGCAGATACTGGACATCTTGCTGAATTACGTGAGCCACTTGGCATTATTGATGTTGAACAGGGAAAGATCCAGCGGATGATCGATAAAGCCGCCGGTTTTTTAACCCCAGTAGGCGATAGCGAATTGGTTGAATTCACAATGACTTTGGATCAGCAATCCATTGCTACTCAAATTGGTATGAGTCCTTCTGCTCGGCATATCTCTGAAGATGTTCTTGCCGAGCGAATTAGGAGATTACCTGAGCACATGGAAGTAACTGCTCGGGCTATGATTACCCGTTTTCGCCCTAACGATTAGGCGATAATGAGAAAAATAAAAAGCTCGTCGAATATTTTTATGTTCGACGAGCTTTTTACTTACTTTTAGCGTACTGGTCCTTCGAGATCATCGAGACCACTGTATGCGTTACGACGGGGGAAGAATTTATCGAAACGTTCAACGGTTGCCGAGGAAGTGCTTAAGAAGAATTCTTCGCACTGGCCATTGAAATAGACTCGGCTAGCCATAGCTATTTGTCCACCATCGGCAAAGACTTCAACGGTAGAGGCATCGACAATAATGGTCACTGAGTCAGTGTCATCTTCATTTAAAGGAGCAATAGCTATATTGTCTCCGAGATGATGCGGATTCATGGAGCGATCGAGTTCTAGGCGATCGCCATAATGGGTAATGGTGCAGGCAACTTGGCCGGTAGTGTCATAAAGTGCGATAGTGACATCGCCATCAGCAGGAATATCAAATATTCCCGTGCACATGCTGGCATAATCGGAATGCTCAATAGCGGTAGGCAAACCGGAAAAAGGCGTGGTGTATAAAAGACCACCTTGTAGGGTGATTCGGCGAGGAAGGCTAAGACAATTCGCCCATCCTTCAGTATTCATTGAAAGGTGGGTACTGGCATCATCGAGGCGGCCAACGCCATTCATAAGTCCAAAAAGTACCGCTGATTGGTAGCGCTGTTCGGCGTTAATAATGCTAGAAGGACGATTTGTATTGCGTGGACGAACAAAATCATGACCGTAGTCGAGACGCTTAAACGGGGCAGTAATAGTAAAAGTAGTTCCGGATAAAGTGCCAACTAAGTAGCCGGAAATATCGATGCCATTATGCTCAATAGTTACGATTAAAACATCATAAATCTGGTTATCTATTTCATCGCGTAGGCGGATAATTCGGGGAGCTACGATATTAACGTCGGAAAGCCCGGAATCACCTGCTAATTTAAGTGGACCGCGCAGCTGCCAGACTTTACCATCTTGGCTTTCTAAAATTGCTAACCCTGGACAGGTTATATCACCGGTGACAGTGAGCATAAGCCAACCTTCGTGGCCGGCCTCTCTGTTGGCTTCATTAAACCAATTAGGTACCACACATGGGGAGCGAAAATTAGTTAATCCCGCTTGATCAGTAATAGCTACCCCATGGCGAATAACATGGAAATCTAGGGTACTCGCCTCATCGGAAACGGTTTCCCAGGTTGCCTCGATATTGGGGATCTCTGCTATACCGATATGGGTTTCTTGCTGTTGTGCATCATGAACAATAGCTCCGGTGTAATACAAGGTGACATCATCACCGACGGCAGTAACCGAGCCGGCTCGTAGGGTGGTTTCTGGTGCTTGTGGGGCAAGCACGTCATCGCAAATTTCCCAGTTAAACGGTGAACCATAGGAGACTTGGTGTGCCCAACGCGAACCTTCAGACTCACGTGGTGCAAACTGGGTAAACATATGCCAGGTGTAGCCGTCGAAAAGTACTCCTGCGGGAGCATTAAGGATGCCTGTTTCAGGGGTAACGTGGAGTTCTGGGCGATGTGTCAAAGGGATCACTTACTTTCCGTCGAAGACTTCACTTCGGTGTGATGAATTTGATGGTCAAGATCATTGGAGGCAAGATTTGCTCGACTGAACTCGGGGGTGAGTGGTAAATGTAGCTGTAGATCAGTTCCTGGGCAGACTTCTACTTGTCCGTGCTCAATAATGAAATCGAGAATATGCCCACCGTGAGTGCGTTCATCATCAATAAAATGTGAATGGCAGCCCGGCACCCCAATTCCTTTTTCGTAAATAGGGGTACGAAACCCTACGATTGTGCCAGCAATATTGTTAAAGATTACTTCTGCATCATCATTTATTGCTTGCATCATGGGCGGGTAAGGACGTGACTGCTTTGTTACGGTACGTACTGTAACTTGCCGATAAAAACCATGAATTTTTACTGCATACATGTAGTTTTGGCTAGGCAAAATACTAGAGACGAACTCACTGAGTTCATTGCGTCGCAGTCCAGCCGGTGCTGCATGAACAATTCGTGGCACAAAGTTGGTGGCTAGAGCAAACGGGCTACGTTGATGAAGCTGTGCTCGCTGTGCACAGCCATCGCTACGGACTTGATAGCAGATGCCATCAAGAATAATCATTTCGCCGTCGAGGGCGTCGAAAGTACCTAGGCCGAAGTTGCCGTGGCCGAGCAGCTCGCCAACAGAAATTTCACCGTCATAAATGCCGTCTAAGAGTGCAGTCATTAATGAGGATTGAAAAATCGTATGACGAAACTGCACTACTGCCGATTCATCACTCATGTGCGTCTAGAGTAGTCCGAAAAAAGTATTTATGCTGAAGAAAAGAATTGACCTAGCTAGCTTATTGTCTCTGAGCTGCAGTTATGTGTCAGATAAGAAATTAATAAGATAAGATATTTTTGTTAGGCCACGCTTATTTGTGTCGTTTAGTTGATGAGCACGTAGCAAAGAGCATAGTTGCACTAGCCATAGAACTACCCGAGATAGGTATAACCCGGCTGATATCCAAGGGATAGCTGGGTTATACCTTCACTGAGCTGCTCAGGTTATCGTGGGACGAATGCTGGCTCTATGATTCGGTGAGCTAGTTCCGTATGGGTGTGGTTCACCTAGTGCTCATCACTGGGGGCGAGTAGTAGGTTCAATGAGTGAGCGATAAATATTTACAGTTTGCTCAGCTATTGTTGACCAAGCAAAATCATTGACAACACGCTTGCGTCCGGCAAGACCAAATTTCTTAGCCAGTTCACGATCGCGAGCTAGTGCATTAACTTGCTCGGCAATACCATGTTCGAATGCTTCGGCATCAGCAGGATCATAGGGCACTAATAAGCCGGTTTCACCATCGAGAACAACCTCTGGGATACCGCCAACATCAGAAGCAACAACTGCAGTAGTACAGGCCATTGCCTCCAGATTAACGATTCCTAGTGGCTCATAAATACTTGGGCAGACAAAGACATCGGCTGCAGTAAGAATTTCTTGAATCTTGTGCCTTGGTAGCATTTCTTGAACCCAAATAACCCCATCGCGCTCTGCTTGGAGCTTTTCGACGAGGTCCTTAGTGCGTGCGGCTATTTCTGGGGTATCAGGAGCACCAGCACACAGAACAAGCTGGATGTCTTTATCAAAGTAACGAGCCGCTTTAACAAGATGCTCCACACCTTTTTGCCGGGTGATTCGACCAACGAAAGCCACAATCGGGCGATCTGGATCAACCCCAAGTTCTAATAAAATGGAGTTTTCTGCTTCATCGAAGATCGGGCGAGGCTGCCACAGTTCAGTATCAATGCCATTGAGTACAACATGAATTTTGTCTTCGTGAACCCGTGGGTAAGCCTTGAGTACGGCCTCTTTCATTTTGGCACTAACCGCAATAATGGCATCAGCATATTCGAAGGCATTACGTTCGCTCCAGCTGGAAATATCATAGCCTCCACCAAGCTGTTCTCGTTTCCATGGGCGATCTGGTTCTAGAGAGTGTGCAGTAGTTATATGAGGTATTCCATGCAGCTGGCCGGCAAGATGTCCGCCTAATCCGGCATACCATGTGTGCGAGTGAGCAACGTTGGCGCGCCCGGCGGCCTCAGCCATACGTAGGCCAGTAGATAGGGTTTTAATTGCTGGATTGGCTTCTGCTAGTGCCTTATCGACGCCGTGTACGTAGACGTCTTGTTCATCTCTCGGCTGCCCCATGCAATGAACATCGACGGGCACAATTTTACGCATATAACGGGTTAGTTCTGTGACGTGGACACCGGCGCCACCGTATATCTCGGGTGGATACTCTTTGGTCATCATTGCAACTCTCATACCTTCGAGGGTAATAAAGCTTTCACTAGTTGAGGGGGAGTCGTGTCTTATGTCGCATTTGATGTGAAAACAAAGCGAACATAAATGTTCTCGATTAGATTGGGACAGGTGCGGAGTAACAAAAATGTATTAGCTATTGTCCTTGCTGGTGGTGAAGGTAAACGACTCTTTCCACTGACAGAAGATCGTGCCAAGCCAGCAGTTCCTTTCGGTGGCACATATCGTCTTATTGATTTCGTTTTAAGTAACTTGGTTAACGCCGGGTATTTAAAGATTTGTGTGCTTACCCAGTACAAGTCTCATTCGCTTGACCGTCATATTTCTCAGGCATGGCAGTTTAGTGGTCCAACCAGCCAGTATATTGCTTCGGTTCCGGCACAACAGCGGTTAGGTAAACGGTGGTATCAGGGATCGGCAGATGCCATTTTACAATCGTTGAACCTGATCTACGATGAAAAACCAGATTATGTCATCGTCTTTGGCGCCGATCACGTTTATCGGATGGATCCATCGCAGATGGTCGAGGAACATATTAAATCCGGTGCTTCGGTATCAGTGGCAGGCATTCGTGTTCCGCGCTCAGAAGCTTCGGCTTTTGGTTGTATCCAGTCTGATGAGCATGGCAATATTACCGAATTTATTGAAAAGCCGGCAGATCCTCCAGGTACTCCAGATGATCCAGAGATGACCTATGCGTCAATGGGAAATTATGTATTTAGCACTAAAGCACTTATTGACGCATTAAAAGCAGACGAAGTTAATGAAGCATCCGCACATGATATGGGCGGTGATATCATTCCGTACTTTGTATCTAAAGGCGAAGCTCATGTCTATGACTTCAATAACAATGTAGTTCCTGGTTCCACTGACCGGGATGCTGGTTATTGGCGCGATGTCGGCACAATTGATGCCTTCTATGAAGCACATATGGATCTTATTTCCGTGCATCCGATCTTCAACCTTTATAACCAGCAATGGCCAATTCGCTCCACTGACCTTGGTCTACTGCCACCGGCTAAGTTTGTTCAGGGCGGTATTGCACAATCATCCATGGTTGCTCAAGGATCAATTATTTCTGCTGCTACCGTGCGTAATTCTGTTCTTTCAACGGATGTTGTAGTCGAAGAAGGCGCAACGGTGGAAGGTTCAGTGCTGATGCCGGGTGTTCGCATTGGAAAAGGTGCGGTTGTTCGCCATGCGATCTTAGATAAAAACGTGGTGGTTTCTGATGGAACATTAATCGGTGTGGATCGTGAGCGTGATTCACAACGGTTCTCGGTAAGCCCCGGCGGAGTTGTCGTAGTAGGTAAAAACGTTGTTATCTAAGCACTAGCGCACAAGTGAAGGCATTGTCATAATAAACTGGCAGTGCCTTCACTTATACACTTTTATGTTTTAGCGTTTTGTTATGAGCGTTATCCCAGCACCGAGTGGTAATCGGGTGACGATAGCAGAATCAAGGGTGTGAAGATATTCATCGGTATCGCGTGCAGCAACAGTGTCGCGATCTTTACGAGAGGCATCGGCAAGCGTGCCGTCGAGAAGCGAATCGGACAGTACCAATACTCCACCGCTTGTCAGCAGCGGTAGGGCGGCGTCGATAAAAGCTCGGAATTCAACTGGCGCAATATCGGCATAAATAACCTGGTAAGCATTGTTGGCAAGACGACCTAGTACATCGAGTGGGCGCGAAGGTAGTGAACGAATCTGGGAGAATGAGTATCCTGCCTGATGTAAGGTAGTTTTGGCGCGTTTGTGGTGTTCGGGTTCTGGGTCAATGCAACTAAGAACAGCATTATCTGCTGCGCCATCAAGCAGATATAAACCGATGACATCTGCGGCCGGGCTAGCAGCAACAAGATTGGTTGCGCGAGTGGCACAAGCTAGCGTGGATAAGAGCTGTCCGGTTGCTCCATCGGGAATCGCAAGGCCAAACTCCTGTGCTGCTTCACGTGCAGAGCTAAGTGCTTCAGAGGTAGTTGAGGTTTCCTCGATGTAGGAATGCATGAGTCCAAGAGCTGTTTCGTTCACGTGCTTGAGTTTATGGGCTGAGAAAGCAAAAGCAGGGTGATACACGTGGAAAAAACTATGTTGTGACTAATGTGAATATTGTGTTTTAACGGGTGAGGAAAAATAAGCAATGAGGCAGCATTGCCGTGATGAAATTAAGAAAACACTGCCGAATAAAATGCGCCTTTAGGTGATAAAAGGCTAAGAAAAGTAACAGTTTTAAAACAGTATGGGTGCTAACAGCAAACTTTCAGCTTTTTGAATGGAAAAAGAGATTTTTCTTAGGCAGAATCTCTTGACATGAACACGTCATTGGAATCCTCCGCTCAAGGTCTTACTACTGGGGAGGCTGGTGTAGAAAACCTGTCCGGTACTGCTGCCTTTGATGCTGGATTGGGAGCCATGCCATCGTGGTCGGAACTCGTTTCAGAACATGCTGATTCGGTATATCGTTTGGCATATCGTCTTTCCGGTAACCCACACGATGCCGAAGATCTTACTCAAGAAACCTTTATGCGTGTTTTTCGTTCCCTCAAGAATTATCAACCAGGTACTTTTGAGGGGTGGTTACATCGTATTACCACCAATCTATTTCTCGATATGGTTCGTCACCGGGCGAAAATTCGCATGGAGGCGTTACCTGAAGATTATGAGCGGGTTCCTGGAACTGAAATGACTCCAGAGCAAGCCTATACCGTGGCTAATCTTGATCCGGTGTTGCAGCGTGCATTAGATAAGTTGAGCCCGGATTTTCGTGTTGCTGTTGTGTTGTGTGATGTCGTTGGTATGAGCTATGACGAGATTGCCGATACTCTTGGCGTGAAAATGGGTACGGTTCGTTCTCGTATTCACCGCGGACGTAGCCAATTACGCGCCAGCATTGAACAAGAAGCACAAGAATCTCTTGATGCGCAGCTTCTTATCCGTTCTTAGCTAATAAGCAGTGTTTTGGTATCTGCTTGATACTGCTTTGGTGGAGTGAGATCCGTAGTAATGCTAAAAGATTTGCACCATAATTACGGTCAAAATGATTTAAGTAAAAAGTTATGTGTGAAATTTTCAGCAGCAGTTTTATCAAGCGTATTCATTAATTTAGGTGTATCCTGGTCACTACCGTAGGCGAAAAAGCTAAGGCTTGTGTGCAGGGTAAGTGTTGATATAGCAACGAAGGAGGTCACGCTGTGTGGATGCAGTATCTTTCAGCGGTGATAGGGAAGGTAGGCAAAAATGAAACATTTTAGTTCTATCGACCACCTTAACCCGGAGGCAGTGGCCGCCTTTGTTGACTATGAGTTAACTCCACTTGCCGAACATCGTGCCAAAGTTCATCTAGTGCACTGTTTAGAGTGCCGCAAAGAAGTCGAAGCGCAGCGTCATGCTTCTTCTGTATTACGCGCGGATGTCGCTGGGGCGGTCACTGCTCCTACCGATCTACTAGCTAAGCTGCATAAAATTGCTCAGTCCTGTCCAGCAGGGCCAAGCGCCGATGACATTCCATGTCAGATGCCCGAAACTTTATTAGACCGGATTGATTTTGTTGCTCGTGCTTTTAAACGAGTTAATCGGGGTCAGTAGAGTTTCCTGGATATAGAATATCGCTTAAGGTTGAAGAGTGTTTTCTTCTATTGGTTGGGGCGAAATCTTTGTTGTTTTCGTCGTTGCGCTCATTGTGATTGGCCCCGAGCGGTTGCCGCGGGTTATTGAAGATTTTCGTGCAGCTGTTTTTGCTGCTCGTAAAGCAATCAATAATGCGAAAAAAGAGCTCAATGGTGAGTTTGGTGGCCTTAGTGAGGAATTCTCTGATTTTAAGGAACCGATAGCACAGATTGCGCGTTTTCAACGTTTAGGACCTCGAGGCGTTATTACTAAAGCGCTTTTCGACGATGATGAAGAGTTTATGGGCTCTTTTGATCCTAAAAAAATTATGTCTGGGCCAACCCAAGGCTCTCAACACCGTAATTATGCTGGTGCTAACCGGGTTGAGTGCCCAGATTCTGGTGAACCATCAGTAGCTAAACAACCAAAAGAAACCGAGACAGAATCGATCAAGGACACGACAGATAACCCGGCAGTCGAGTTACCCAAAAATAAATTTGATGATGTGATCTAAAAAAGCTCACCGCAGTAACACGGTGAGCACAGCGAATATAGCTAATGCCGGGTAACACCAAGGTTGAGTGATTTACCTGCTAAGCTTTCGCGGCGAATAATAAGTTGATCAGCAATAGCGTAAATAGCCTTGCCAGTAGGAGAATCAGGATCAGAAAGGGCAATGGGTAGCCCATTGTCTCCACCAGCTCGAAGTTTAGGATCAAGAGGTACTGAGCCGAGCAATTTTACTGGGGTACCAGTAAGGGTTGCTAGACGCTCGCGTACTGCTTCACCACCGCCAGAGCCAAAGACATCGATGACGCTGCCGTCGTCAAGCACCATAGCAGACATATTTTCAATTACTCCAGCAATTTTTTGTTGGGTTTGAATCGAAATTGAGCCAGCGCGTTCGGCTACTTCGGCGGCTGCACTTTGCGGAGTAGTAACTACAAGTAACTCGGCATTAGGAACAAGTTGTGCCACTGAGATTGCGATATCACCAGTTCCGGGTGGAAGATCGAGTAAGAGAATATCTAGGTCACCCCAGAAGACATCGCCTAAGAATTGCTGGATAGCGCGGTGGAGCATAGGCCCGCGCCATACTACTGGCGCATTGCCTTCTACAAAGTGGGCAATAGAAATGAGCTTCACGCCATGTGCTTGTGGGGGCATAATCATGTCGTCAACAGCATGCGGACGATCCGTGCTATTGAGCATTCCGGGTACGGAATGACCATAAATATCAGCATCGAGGACACCAACTTTAAGACCTTTTGATGCTAAAGCAGTAGCAAGGTTGACCGTCATGGAGGATTTTCCTACGCCGCCTTTGCCCGAGGCAACGGCATAGACGCGAGTCGTGGAATCAGGTTGCGCAAAAGGAATTACTGGTTCAGCAGCACCACCACGTAATTTTTGGCGTAGCTCTCGACGCTGTTCGTCACTCATTGTATCAGTGGTGACACGAATATTGCCGATACCTTCAATATCTTTGAGCGCAGCAATGCTGTTATCTACCAAGGTATTTTTCATTGGACAACCAGCGATTGTGAGATAAATCTGCACATCAACATCATTGCCATTGATCTCGATAGACTTCACCATGCCTAATTCAGTCAATGGTTTGCCGATCTCAGGGTCTTCAACCCGAGAGAGTGCCTGGCGGACGGTGGATTCTGTAATAGGGTTCATCGATTATCTACCATACGCCAGTGCGAAGAGGAATGAGAAAGCTATTTTTCTTTCTCAATATCGCCTTGAATAGGATCCGAGAGGTCATCATTTCCACCTTCGGAAATACCATGCTGAAAGGCGATACGTGCAGCAGCCTCATCATCAAGCTTGGCTTCAATACGTTCTAATAAACTATGTAGATCTTCAAGCTCGTGGCGTAAATAGTCTCGGGAAACCATTTCGCCAACTGCTAGCCGAAGGCCAGCGAGTTCTCGGGTGATAAATTCGGTGTCAGCTTTGGTTTCAAAAGCACGACGACGATCCTCATTGAGCGAGACACGATCTCGATCCTCTTGGCGATTCTGCGCTAGCAGGATAAGCGGTGCAGCATAAGCTGCCTGAGTAGAAAAGGCTAGATTAAGCAGGATGAATGGATATTCGTCCCAAGAAAACCACCAGCCACCCACATTGAGCAGAATCCATACCAGCACAAAGACGGTTTGCCACATAAGGTAGCTACCGGTGCCAAAGAATCGAGCGACTTTTTCTGCATAAGCACCGACGGTATCGTCGTCAAGCTTAAGAAAGGAGCGTCGCTGTTTAATATACGGTGTATCAAGCTCTGTTTTGGTGTAATCAGCCATAGGTGTCCTTTCTTAAGCGCGGGGATCAGTATCTGGTCGGATACCAGTATCACGCCAATCGTCGGGAAGCAGGTGATCGAGCAAATCATCGACGGCTACCGCCCCAAGCAGGTGGTTTTCATCGTCGATAACCGGTCCACACACAAGGTTATAAGTGGCGAAATAGCGTGCCGCAGTCTCTTGAGTGTCATCTGCATAAAGTGGTGGAAGATCTGGATCCAAGATACCTGAAACCAAAGAACTGGGGGGTTCACGTAATAGTTTTTGCAGGTGCACGCAACCTAAATACTTTCCAGTAGGCGTAGCGGTAGGGGGGCGCACCACGAACACCATAGAGGCCAAAGAAGTAGGCAAATCTGGGTTACGTGCTAAGGCAAGGGCTTCTGCAACAGTGGTTTGCGGGACAAGCACAATTGGCTCGGGAGTCATAAGCGCACCTACGGTATCAGGGCTAAAACTCATCAAACGACGCACTGGAGCAGATTCTTCTGGATCCATGAGTTCAAGGAGCACATCGGCTTTGGCATCATCGAGCTCACCGAGCAAGTCGGCAGCATCATCGGGATCCATTTCTTCCAACACGTCTGCAGCACGTTCAATATCAAGGGTTTCAAGAAGTTCAGCTTGACGGTCTTCGCTCATTTCTTGGAGCACGTCGGCAAGGCGTTCGTCATCTAGCTCTTTGGCTACAGAAATACGTTGAGTTTCTGGCAGATCATATAAGGCGCTGGCTACGTCGGCTGGGCGCATATCTTCGAATTCAGCGATGAGTTCGGCAGCAGGATCGGGAACAGTAGTTCCTGAGGCATACAGACCATGAACGTGGTTCCACGGAACAATGGTTAAAGTAGGGCGTCGGCCAAAGGTGGGACGCTCAGAGATCACCGCAGCTCGTGAGATCGCCCAGTCGCGGGTACGGGTGCGTTCGATTTCTAAGTCGGCTATTTCCATGGCTCGACCATGTAGGTGGTCAAGTTCAGGATCATCAACGTGTACTTTGGCACCGATCAGATCACCAAGTACTGCTACCTCACCGGTACGAGCTTTAAAAGCGCGGAGAGATACTGATCCAGAAACTAGAGTGATTTCCTGCGGATCAATGGAGGCAATACGCAACATTGGTAGGAAAATGCGGCGTTTATTGGTCATTTCTACGACTAATCCGAGTACTCGGGAAGTATGTTGGCTGGAACGCAGATTGATAATGACATCTCGGACACGACCGATAACATCAGTATCTGGTCCACGAACGACCATACCTGCGAGCCTACCTGCATATACGCGTGTCACTTCGTTCATAAAAAACCAGTGTACGGGGCAAAAGAAATATTCGATACCCAAGAACACCAGGAGTAGGGGATTAGTTTGTTCTTTTATTCGTAGTCATTGCCGTTATTACAGTAGTTAGCTTTAGTTCTTGTTGGTGTCAGCTAAAAAATATAAAAGCCCGGTAAGAATGTTAAAGTGAGGTGTAGGAAAAAGATATCTGTCTGAGATGGCTAAAAATATATAAGGAGAAGAGGTGCCAGAACGCTTGTTGGTTAATCCAGGGGAACTGCAACGCCCTACTGGGCTTCCCGTGGGTAGTTTTGGTACCTATGCCGAGGCTCAAGCAACCGTCGATATGCTCAGTGAAGAAGGTTTTCCAGTTAATGAGATCACCATTGTTGGCGTGGATCTCATTGCGGTGGAGCGAGTACTAGGTCGATTAAGTTGGCCACGAGTTATCATTAGCGGCTTGCTATCAGGGCTTTGGATTGGTGTTTTCTTTGGTTTTATCCTTGGCATGGTCTTTGATTCTTGGCCAAATGCTCTAGGTGTAGGCATTTTTATGGGACTTATTTTTGGCGTAGTATCCAGTGCCATTCCTTATGCTTTACGACGTGGGAAACGTGATTTTGAGTCCCGTACTCAAATCGTTGCTGGGCGTTATGATGTCCTCTGTAATCCAGAAAATGCGATTATTGCTAGGGATAAAGTTGTTGAATATTTGCGGAGCAAAGCAAAAAATGCCTAAAACCTATGTGGCAACAGCGTTATTAGTAAGCACATTCGTACTAGGCGGCTGCGCTGAATATGAACCTGCCCGAGATATTATTCACGATCAACATTCTGTAGTAACAGTACTTGTTTCCTCTGATAGTTCTGAACAACTAGTACTTGGTGAGCTATATAGCCAAGCTCTAAACCGCAGGGGAAGAGAATCGCAAATTCGGATGATGGCTGCCGAACATAACCCGGTTTCAATATTACGTTCAAAAGCTGGTGATCTTTATATAGCCTGTTCTGGTGATATTTTATCTCTCGTGTATCCGGAAAAAGCACAAGAGATTGAAAAAGAGATGCGATCTGATAGTCAATCAAATCCTAATGATCCTACTTGGCGGGAAGAAACCTATGCCGCAGTAATGGGGGCATTAGGGGAAACATTAGACGCTACTGACCCCTCGAATGCTTTAGGATGCGCAGATAGCAGTAGCGCACTACCGCAGAATATTTTGCCTATTTACCGTATTCCAGTTCTTTCCCGTGAGGAACGACTGGTACTTAATGAAATCAGTGGCACAATTTCCACGTCTGATCTCAGCGAATTGGTTGTTGAAACTAAAGAGAGAAATAGTGCGCGTAAGGTCGTTGCAGAATATTTAGATAGCAAAGGAATCTAATTTTTCTTGCTTAAAATATAAGTGAATTCTACCCCTGTTCATGATTGTGAACAGAGGTTTTATTGTGTTGAGGGGAGATGGAAATCTACTTTTCCTATCGGAAGGGTAAATAGGTCTAATTCTTATAAGAGAACGTGTATATGAGTGTTTTTAACGAAAGGTAGAAAAATGCTTACCCCCGTCTCGCTTAATAATCTGGCTTAGTGTACTAGCGTTGAGTGGTTTGTTAGCTGGGTGCGGGAGCGTGTCTACTCTTATTTCCGTATTGGATGCTTCTTCTACAACTTTGACAATAACCACTACCCAAACGGAGATTCCGCAAACAGAAATTACTTCGTCGAAAAGTGACCCAAGCGAAAGCACTTCTGTAGATGGTTATGTGCTTCAAGGCGGCAGTGGACCGGTGGTTTTTAATCGTAAAACTCTTCATTCCAAGTTTTTGATGTGTGTGAGAAGGTAATTTATCCGAATGCTCAAGAGTTGCAGTTAATAGAAGAGCCATTTTTTGCGGAGCATCCTTTTTCTTTCCCGGAATTATATTTTGTTGCCTGTGTATTCGAGGACATAGGTTCTTTCGATAAATCGGGATCCGTAATTTTTAGGTTTGATGCAGATTCTTATGAAGAGAGTGTGCGAGAAGCATTGTGGGTTAAACATAAGGTCAGCAAACGACTTCCTCATGCATATGCCTACCAAGATGAGACAGCTAGTGACTATTGTTCAGCAGCTGTTTCTACTGAATACGGCAGGCTAGAAGCATGCTATAGCGGAACAGATTTGTCTCCAGAGGGTACGAGAGTCTCCTGTTCAAAAGCAGTACGGCTTTTAGAAAAAGTTTATGAGATTGGTTTTTGGAAGAAGTCTCCAGATAAATATCTAGACAGATATGACGATGAGTATGGGAAAGAATTTCCGGATAAATATCGCAGAAGAACTGATATCGATGACTTTGATACTGGTTATTTAGCTTCAGTAGATAGCTAATTTGCTGAGAAAATACTGAGTAATTTCTACCCCTATGGGGGAATTTGAACAGGGATTTTTCGGTGATAAGGGGAGATAAAAATCAATTTTCCTTAAGAATGTAAGAATCTCGATTAAAAATACGTCTAACTCTTGTAAGCGGACGTGTTCGACCTACGCGAGGACATGTGCGCTGATTGTGTACATCATGTTTTTGACGAAAGGTGGATGAATGCTTACACCATTTCGCTTACTAGCCTGGCCTGTTGTACTGGTTTTGAGTGTCGTATTAGTGGGATGTGGGAGTGTGTCTGTTCTTGTTTCTGAGTTAGCTACTTCATCTAACAGTATGCCGACAACAAGTGTGCGACCGGAGAACACACAAACGGTAAGCGCTTCATCAGAAAGCGCTCAGACGGAAAACTATGTGCTTCAGGGCGGTAGTGAGCCTGCGGTTTTCGATCCTGAAAATATTGGTTCCAAGTTCTTTAATGCGTGTGAAGAGGTGATTTATCCGAATTTAGAAAAATTGGGTTTGGTTGAAAATCCATATGATGAAGAACGCTTTGATTTTACCCCTGAAGAGAATTTCAATTCTTGTTCTTTTATTGAAGTCAATGCTGCCGAGGATGATCGATGGGTAACTTTCTTTTGGGATCGACTTCCATATGAATTTATTTCAGATAATGCGTTATGGATAAAACACGGGGTGAGTAAGCGGCTTCCTCATGCTTATACATATCAGTTACCTGATTCGGATGCTTTATGTTGGGCAGCTGTTTCTACTGGACACGGCAGGATCAGTATCGCTCGTCTGGGGAGCGATTTACTTCATCCAGAACTTGAAGTTTCGTGCCCCAAAGCGGTGCAATTGTTAGAAAAAATTTATGAGATTGGATTTCCTTATGATTTCTGAGTTAATAATGGATAGAGAAAATATCCAGAACAATATAATAGATATTGGCGAACAGGTTAATCACGTATATGTTGCTGTGCAAAACGTATCGCATAAATCTATCAGTGGTTCCTACTCTTCGGCCTCTGGTTTTGATCAAATAGGCGAAGCTCACGGGTTGGTTTTTTCTGGATCACCAGGTTCTGCAGATGCGGTTTTAAAATCTTATCTTGAGCAGGCTTCGTGGTTACAACAAGCTCTTAAAGCAACCTTTGAGGCTATTCAAACACAAGATAAGTTATTCGCACATAGTCTTGACAATGCAGAGCAAAATGGAGCAACTGGTACTGAAAGTATCCAGTTCCCCGCACGACCTGAACTACGGTTTTCCGATTTCCATTTCCGTACACCTGTAGTTCTACCGGCATTAACCTTGTCGGAATTATCTATGCAATTACAAACTACCCGGGTAGATGCACCGGTACGTGCTGCTAAAAAATGGCAAGTAGTAGGCGAAAAGATAGCTCGAATTGCTACCAAATTGGGTGAAGTAGCTGAGCAGATACGTCAAAATAATAAAGGTGATGTCTTTGATGCTGCTGTTCAACGCATTAATGATGTTGCTAATTATGGTCGCACTTTTGCCTCAAATACTCAGATCATGGGTGCTTATGTATCTCGGCTTAGTACTATCCATGCGCAGATATCGACCCAAGTTGCATTAGCTAATCTGGCGGTTAGTGCGATAACTGATCCAGCAGCTCGTTTAATAGCAGAAAAAGAAGAGCTAGCACGCATTCAAACACAATTACAGGCACAGCTACACACTGCAGTTCCTCCGATAAGAAACCTCATGTCTCAGCAAGCTAGCGTTGCTAGTGCTGGTTCTGAGCTACGTGCTGCTGCGGAAACAAGTGTTAATAAAATTGCGAAATCAGATCTAGCTTTGGCCGGTAACCAGGCTTTTACTAATAGCGCTAGCATTGGCCAATTAGGCGGGGCACCAGGTGGAGCAGGTGGAATGAATCCAGCTCCCATGCATACAGGCAGTGCTGGTCAGATACCACCTTCTGGATTAGGTACTGGTAGCAGTGGTGGACTTGGTGGATCAAATATGCCGGTACCAGGAGGAACTGGTATGGCGGTTCCGGGATTAGGCGGACGACAAAACGGTGGGTATGCCAATGGCACACATGGTGTTGGGGTGGCACCTTCTTCCACAAATACTTTGTCAGGTTCTAAGACTCCTATGAATCATATGGGACCTGCGCCATTAACCGGTCGATCAAGCCGACGAGTATCGCCTTTTGACTCCACTGTGAAAGGAATTGGACGTGGTGGAAGTTCACACTTTGGTTCTGGTGGTGGTGCTTCTAGTGGTGGATTAACTGGTTCACCCGGTGGTGTGCATGGTGGTACACCAGGTGGGCTCAATGGTGTTGGTAGCACGAATCACCCAGGTAATGGGTTAGCTAATAGTAATGGTTCGGCTGGTCGATCAGGTGCTCCAGTAGCAGGCGGTATGCCCATGGGTGCAGGTGGTGCAGCCGGTGCTGGTAGTAATCGAACAGGTAAAGCAAAGCGTGTGATGAGTGCTGTTGAACGTGAAGGCGATTTGCGGGCAATCCTTGGCGAACGACCTAAAGTGGTTCCCGGCGTTATTGGTGCCTGGGTACGAGACGAGGTGTAAACATTATGGATTTACCTGATGTTGCTGGAAAATATGGTCTAATAGGTACCCGCTCTTTATGCATGCATGATCCCATTCATGAGCGAGTAGCAAAAGGGCTACATATGAAAATTACTTCAGAAGTAGCTATGAATACCGCCGTATATGAAAGGCTCTTGCCTTGGCAAAAACGGCAAGCTTTTGCGATTGCTGTAGGCATGCAATTAGACAAAGCAACGTTGTGTCTTCGTGCCGCAGCTCATGCCTGGGATATTGCTTGTTTAGGAAAAGAACCTCTTGCTGAGGTCAATTATATTTTGTCTTCGTATACCCTCACCAAAAAGAAGTCTCCTCCTGGGGTGAAATATAGAAGCCTACACGTTCATTACGATGAGGTTGTTGAAGGCGTTTACCTACGTGCCACATCACTAGAACGCACAATTTTTGATATTGCCACGATATATAGTGTCCGTGAGGGAGTACTTTGCCTTATAGATGCATTGCATAAGTATCCCGATTTGGATATGGGTATCTTTGAGAAGCTATCCCATGATCGTCGGATGTATAGGCGCAAAGGCAAACGGAATATGCGCACGGTATTAGAGATTATTAAACACGTCCCTAAAGAAAACCAGATACCAATGTATCTTCGTGATGCGATCATATTAGGTACGGGCTGATAGTAACAGCATAAAGCTCAGGGCGTTCCAATTGAGTGGAACGCCCTGATACCAGAGATAATTACGTGTTAATCAGCAAAGGCTTCGTCGAGAAGCGCAGCTTGTTCTACATTGTGTACTTTCGATAAACCAGTGGCAGTGGAAGCCTGGGCTCGTCGGGAAATACGTTTCATTGGTAGCAAATCTGGGATTAGTTCGCGCAGATGCTCATTAAGGAATGGCCATGGACCTTGGTTGGCTGGTTCATCCTGGCAGAAACGGATTTCTTCGGCATTGGGGTAAGAAGCGAATGTTTCACGCAGACGGTTAAACGGGATCGGATGTAGCATTTCAATACGCACGATGGCGACATCTTCCCGGTTTTCTTTTTCGGCACGCTTAGCTAACTCGTAGTAAAGCTTGCCTGAAACTAGCATGATCTTTTTGACCTTGCTCTTATCTATACCATTAGCACTGAAACGGGGATCGTCGATAACTGACCGGAACTTTTCTACTTCGGTGAAATCTTCTACGGCGGAGGTAGCTGCTTTCATACGCAGCATCGACTTTGGCGTAAACACAACAAGTGGTCGCTTGAGATCGCCAAGTGCGTGACGACGCAGTAAATGGAAGTAGTTAGCAGGTGTGGAAGGCTGGGCAACAGTCATTGTTCCCTCGGCACATAGTTGCAGATAACGTTCGATACGAGCCGAAGAGTGATCCGGGCCTTGTCCCTCGTAGCCGTGCGGTAGTAAAAGGATAACTGAAGAAGTCTGTCCCCACTTGGCTTCCCCAGAGGAAACATATTCATCAATAATGGTCTGGGCACCATTGGCAAAATCACCGAATTGTGCTTCCCAGGCTACGACTGCATCTTGGTTGCCAACTGAGTAACCATATTCAAAGCCCATGCCAGCGTATTCGGTAAGAGCAGAGTTATAGACCAAGAATTTACCGCCATGACCCTTGCGTTCTGCCAGTTCATGCAGACCATTAAACTCATTACCCGTATTTGGGTCATAAACTACGGCGTGACGCTGGGTGAAAGTTCCGCGCCGGGAATCTTCACCAGCAAGTCGCACTAGCTTACCGCCATTAGCTAATGAGGAGAATGCGATGAGCTCTGCCCAGCCCCAATCAATTTCACCATCGGCGGCAGATTCAACGCGTTTCTTTGCAATCGGTGCCACACGTGGGTGGAATTCAAAGCCTTCTGGTGGAGTCGCATATGCTTGAGCAATTTCATGCAGCTCTTCTTTGGTGATATTAGTTTTAAGACCATGCGGTAGTTGCTGAGAACTGGTGATGCCTTCTTGGAGGCTAATTTCTTTATGCGCCGATCCCTTGACCTCGTTAAATACTCCTTCCATTTGGTCACGGAAGTCGCGTTCTACAGCCGCAGCATCTTCTGGGCTTAGCTCACCTCGGCCAAGTAGATCCTCAGCATATTGACTACGTACTGTCTTGCGGCCGTCGATAAGCTCATACATCTTAGGCTGGGTCATCGATGGATCATCGGCTTCATTATGTCCCCGGCGACGATAGGTTATGAGGTCAATAAAGACATCCTTGCCATAGCGACGGCGGTACTCGGTGGCTAATTGACCAACCCAGACCACAGCTTCTGGATCATCACCATTGACATGAAAGACGGGGCAGCCATACGCCTTGGCGAGATCAGTTGCATAGTGACCAGACCTGCCAGAATCTGGGGTAGTAGTAAAACCGATTTGGTTGTTCACCACAATGTGTACTGTGCCACCGACGGTATAACCGCGTAGTTGAGCAAGGTTAATGGTTTCTGGCACAATCCCTAGACCGGCAAAAGCTGCGTCACCATGAAGCAATAATGGCATGACGGTAAAGCCGTCGCCACCTTTATCGAGCAGGTCTTGTTTAGCGCGGGCAATACCTTCCATAACGGGATTGACCGCTTCGAGATGCGATGGATTTGCCGTGAGCGTGACCTTGATTTCACCATCACCGAACATTTGTAGGTGTTGTCCCTCGGCGCCAAGATGATATTTCACATCGCCAGAACCACCAGCAGATTTAGCTTCGATATGACCTTCGAATTCGGTGAAAATCGTTGCTAGTGGTTTGCCAACAATATTGAACAAAACATTGAGGCGACCACGGTGTGGCATACCGATAACCACTTCATCAAGACCTTGACCAGCAGCGGTATCAATAGCAGAATCCATTAATGGAATAAGTGATTCCGCACCTTCTAATGAGAAACGCTTTTGGCCAACATATTTGGTTTGTAAGAAATTTTCAAAGGCTTCGGCTGCGTTTAACTGCTGCAAAATATATTTTTGCTCGGCAATAGTAGGTTTTGGCATACCTGCTTCAATACGATCTTGTAGCCAGGTACGCTCATCGCGGTCAAGAATATGGGTGTATTCGGTACCGACCTTGAAAGTGTAGGCAGCTTGAAGTCGAGAAAGAACCTCGCGCAGGGTCATGGTTTCTTTGCCACCAAAACCACCAACGTGGAACGTGCGATCAAGATCCCACAAGGTTAGACCATGCGTTTCAATATCGAGATCTCGGTGATCAGGAACTGGCATACCGGGTTGAATCCAGCGCAGTGGATTCGTATCAGCGATGAGGTGACCACGCGAACGATATGCTTCGATAAGTTGCATGACCCGGGTATTTTTATCTAATCCCGTATTGGGCAAGTCCTGTGCCCAACGCATTGGTGTAATCGGAATATCAAGCGAATTGAAAATGGAATCCCAGAAAGCATTGTCGATAAAAAGCTGGCTCATGGTACGCAGGAATTCGCCCGACTCAGCACCCTGAATAATCCGGTGATCATAGGTGGAGGTAATAGTAACTAGCTTGCCAACGCCAAGCTGCGCTAGTCGATCCTCAGAAGCTCCAGCGAATTCTGCTGGGTAATCCATAGAACCAACGCCAATGATTGTGCCTTGACCCTTAGTTAAACGTGGTACCGAATGGCGGGTACCAATACCACCAGGATTAGTTAAAGAAATGGTTACACCGGAGAAATCATCCATGGTGAGCTTGCCGGTGCGGCCGCGGGCAACAATATCTTCATACTTTTCGACGAAGTGAGCAAAGTCGAGAGTTTCTGCTTCTTTAATCGCGGCGACAACCAGCGCGCGACTGCCGTCTTTTTGTGGCAAGTCGATTGCTAACCCGAGGTTGATATGTTCAGGGGTAATAACAGTAGGTTTGCCGTTGATCACCGCATAGTTATTGTTCATATCTGGGTGCGCCATAATGGCTTTTACCAGTGCATAACCGATGATGTGGGTAAAAGAAACCTTGCCACCATGGGTGCGCTTGAGATGATCATTAATAATGGCGCGATTTTCAAACATAAGCTTGACTGGCATATCGCGCACAGAAGTAGCAGTAGGTATTTCTAAGGATTCATCCATATTCTTTGCGATGGCCTTAAAAATACCTTTAAGTGCCTTTTCACCAGCGTCAGGGAGGTCTTTTGCTTTGGTTAATGGAGAAACTTTGGGTTTCGGCTTAGGTGTCTTTTTTTCTTCTTTCTTTACCGGCTCAGTAGTTGCTGTAATAGGTGTTTTCTGAGCAACTGGGGCAGTAGATGTAGAAGAAGTGTTTGCTTGACTAGATGGGGCGCCCTGCTTTTCAAAAAGATCGCGCCATTCTTGATCGACAGAATTTGGATCTTGAAGAAATTGCTGGTGCATCTCTTCTACCAGCCAAGCATTTTGTCCGAAAGTACTAGCGCTACTCACGGCAGGTACTCGCCTCTTTTCTTTGTGAGATTTTAACTTCTATACACAGTTATACACATTTGTATAGGTGCATTAGCTCACTACAGGCTATCGGTTTCTTGGACACGATGAAAGACGAATCAGTCTATTTTGGTTTTCTTGGCATTATGTGGGGCAATGTCTGCTCTCTTAACTCTCTGAACTGGAAATATTGGTATTTGCATATCCCCACATGTCTGCATATATACCCCCAAAAGTGCAGAGACTATGATGGTCGCCGTCCTCAATAATTTTTCCATCCGCAACAACAATAATCCGATCTGCACGCGCTGCGGTAGCTAGACGGTGGGCAATAATGACCGATGTTCTCGCATTAGTTAAGCGTTTTGACGCACTGAGAATAGTTTTTTCTGTTGCGGGATCCAAGGTGGCAGTAGCTTCGTCGAGAAGTAAAAGCTGTGGCTGCATCATTTCGGCTCGGGCAAGTGCAATAAGTTGCCGCTGCCCGGAGGATAGCCCTTTGCCGTGCTCACCGATACGAGCATGAAAACCACGCGGAATACGAGATATTGCAGTAAGCGCGCCGACTCTTCGCGCAGCATCGGTAATTTCTTCTTGGCTGGCATCGGGACGGCCAAAAGCAATATTTTCAGCGATAGTACCAGCAAAAAGATAGGCTTCTTGAGGAACAAAACCTATCTGGGTACGCCAAGAAGGCGGCTGATACTGGCGAAGATCATGACCACTAGCTTTAACCTGGCCAGTTAATGGATCATAAAAACGTTCCAGCAATTTAATAATTGTGGATTTACCCGCCCCGGTAGCTCCGACAATAGCTAAGGTTGTGCCCCTGTCGATGCTAAGAGAGAAATTTTCCAACACTAAATCATCATGATTGGGGTAGCCAAAATCCACTTGATCTAGCTCAATATCCCCATTGGCAATCTGTGGCGCAGGTTGAGTACCAGTCACATTAGCTTTGGTACGCAATAATGCAGTAATACGGCGAAGACCAACCTGAGCTTGCTGGTAGGCATCGAAAATTTGGGAAAGGTGTTGGATAGGAGAATATAGGCGATCAAGATAAAGCAAAAAAGCAACCAATACGCCAGCTTGAATTGTTGAATTATGTACTAAAGAAACTCCTACTAATAACACCACAGCACTAATAATTTCTGCGACAGCATTAATACCTGGGAAATACAATGCCACCGCGGTTTGAGTGCGAATGCGCGTGCGTCGATAAGCATCTGATTGACTAGCAAAATGATTAAGGCGAGCCTGGGACATACCGAAGACTTGCTCTGTTTTTAACCCCGCAATGGATTCATGGAATAGCCCATTGACCTGTGAAATCTCCTCGCGTGCTTGGGTGTAAAGACGGCTAGAAATTCGTTTAAAAATAACTGTTGCTGCCGTGATAATCGGAACCCCTAGAGCAGCAATAAGGAAAAGCTGCCAACTTGTAACGGCCAAGAGAAGCAAAATTCCACCAATAGTAGTAGTTGCTACTACTGCTTGAGCAAGCCCAGATTGCAAAAAACTGCTCAAGGCATCTATATCGGTAGTCATTCGGGTAAGAATGGTGCCGGTGCGCGTGTTTTCAAAATAATGCATATCTAAGCGCATAAGGTGCGCGTAACTGCGTATTCGTAACTGATAAAGCAGACGCTCACCAGCAAGCATGGTCACAATAGTGGTACCTACTGCGCTTGCCCAAGCAACCACTATGAGCACTAAACCGGCTAATAAAATCCACCATAGAACAGTTAATTCACCAGGAGTAATTGCTTGGTCAATAGTGATTCGAACCAAACTTGGCATACCCAGGCTTGCGGCAACACCAACCATATAGAGGACAATCATTATCAGAATAAGCCTACGTACCTCAGTGAAAAGCCCCTGTGCAGTTACTGATGGTTGAACGTGAGTGGTTGTTTCTGCCTGCTTGAGTGGAAACTCTGGGGGTAAATCACGCGCAGCTGGTAAAGCGTCCACACGAGCAAGTAATTCTGGTGTTGCGGGCATAGCAGCAGCACTTGCAGCCCCACCGCGGCTAGTACCTTTACCACCATTAAGAGGATTGGCTCCCGCGGCTTTGTTAGCAGTACGCATGGTATGAGTATTCATGCGTAGGCGAGTGTCACCTTCTTGAGGAAGTTCTGGCCACAGTAAGTCGTATGCTGGTTCAATACCATTATCGAAAGGAAGATTTTCTGCTGCAATCCGAGAACGTTCATACATATCCATAAGGTGCACAAACTCGGGATTTTTTAGCATTTGTGCCAAGCTGCCACAGCTATGAGTGCGACCATCTTCAATAAAAGCAATTTGATCGGCAAGTTCAAGGGTGGATTGACGATGTGCGATAGCAATAATGGTGGTGTGCGGAAAAGCCGTGGTGATGCTGGCATAAATATGTCGTTCGGTGATCGCATCAATAGCTGAGGTGGCATCGTCGAGAAGCAAAATGTGTGGATTACCAGCTAACGCACGAGCAAGCGCAATACGCTGACGCTGACCACCAGAAAGAATAAGCCCGCGCTCACCAACCTGAGTATCAAAACCTGCACTGAGCTGATCGACAAATTCAGTTACCTGGGCAACCTCAACCGCAGCCTGGAAATCTGCCTCGGAGATGCTACGCCCCATCACAATATTTTCGCGTATGGAGGCGGAATAAAGAAAAGGATCATCGAAAACAACACCCATGTGCTGGCGAAGTTGCTTCCTTGATATGGCAGTAATATCGCTACCACCGATAAGAATACGACCGGAATCTGGGGCATAAAAACCACTCAATAATTGAAGTAACATGGTTTTCCCAGCACCAGGTGGACCAACTAACGCTAAGATTTTTCCAGCCGCTACCGTTAGCTGTAACCCTTGCAATACCGGTTGTAATACCGTCGGGGAAGCTGTGCCCGTACCATTAGCTGCTTGAGGTTGTTGGTTGACTGAACTAGCGCCAGCACTAGTAGCAGTGCGAATGTTTGCATAATGGACATTCTCGACCCGGATATCAACTAAGCCATCTGGAAAAGGAATCGGATCTGTAGGATCTGCTACCACTGGGTGCATATCAAGTATGGTGAACACACGATCCGCACTAGAAAGTCCTAATTGTATTTGCACCACCATGCCTGCCAACATGGACACTACAGCGGTCAAAGAAGTGAGATACACACTATAGGCTAAAAAGATGCCGATAGAGATAGTCCCAGTTAATGCTGCGTATCCACCCATACCAATACCAAGTACTAAGGCAATAGTGGGAAGCTGTTGTAATAATGGTTGATAGCGTGCAGAAAGCCGAGCAGAACGTAGCATTTGGCCATAAATTGCTCGCGATAATTTTTCTAGGTTAGCTATCTCGTAGTCTTGTCGGCCAAAGGCTTTTACAATACGAATTCCAGTGATGGTTTCTTCGACATGGGTGGCTAGATTCGCCAAACTTTGTTGTGCCGACCAGGTAGCGGCATATAAAACCTTGCGGGAGGTAAACGCCAACCAAAGCATAAAAGGGATAATTGCAATGGCCACAAGAGAAAGATAAGGCGAAATCCAGACTAGAACACCTAAGGTTATTACAACTTTAAGAATATGTCCGCTAATAAGCGGCAGCATGGCAACCATGGCTTGAACCATGTTGAGATCAGAAATAGAGCGAGAAATAATTTGGCCGGTGCGGATTTCATCAATGCGTAAACCGTCGAAACGCTGAACTGTGCGCAATATTTCGACACGGAGATTGTGCTGCACGGTATTAGAAAGACGACCAGCGGTATAACGTCGGCCAAATTGAAAAATATAGCGCAGTAGTGCGACCAGGATAAGACTCAGCGTAATTGTGCGAATATTGCCCTGCGACTGATCAGTAGCCACATTAACTGCAGAGGCAGTAATGAGCGGAATAACGATGTCAAACAGGGTCACTGCGATAGTAGAAATTAAGGCAGCCGCACTTACTAAGGGGGTCATCCGTAACCACGTGCCAAGCTGATAAATAGTATGTTGTTTTCTCATCCCGAGACCCCTTTTAGCTACGCATATATCGGCTTATCGCTTATATATTGATCTATATATTGATCCGATGTAACACCTTACAACCCCATTTGCTAATAAAACGGGTTATATCATATTAAGCCGCACTATCAGCAGAAGAATGTGGCTAGTTAATACTAGTTAGTACAGATAGTGCGGCTATGTATGAATCGGTGGGAAATGCGGCTTAGCCGCTAGAGGTATCTCATGCGGATTCATGAAGCTCGTGAGCAAAGTTTTCTGGTAAGGCTCCTAAAGATTCTCGTACATGTTCCATGACGCGGTGTGCGAGTTTTCGGTTAGCAACCGTACCAATTACTGCCCCAATACCTAGCGGTAAGATTTTTCCTAACCATGCTTTACGCATTGATTTATTGATCTTTTTCACCGCTAATTTCATCATCATATTATTGGTGGATTTTAGATTTGCCATGTGCGAGCGAGCAGCAAGTGAGGTGACACTATCAGAGGTCATCACGATATTAGCTAGGGCAGATTCAGAAGCACCCACAATAGATAATAAAACAATTGCTTTACGACGCTCAGCATCGCGGATGTCTATTCCGCGCAGATGCGCAGAAACGATGGCATAACTAGCTGCTAGGTCGAGAAAAACTAGAGATTCCGCGCCGACTGCTAGCGCACCAGTAATAAAACCAATCCCAGGAATTGCTGCTGCCGCGCCAGCGCCAGCGCCAGAACCAATTGCTAGGCTGAGAAAGTTTTTATCCAATTTTGCTTGGATTTCTTGCGGAGTAGCTGTCGGATTTTTGGTGCGTAGCCACTGTACATAAGAAAAAAGTGGTTTGGTTTGAATATTCACTGCAGTGCTTAGTGCTTGCGCTAGTACTTTGCCAGCAATTCCGTATTCGTCGATAAGATGTTGCGGCTGGGAGGATTGAACATCGGTAATGGTTTCCGAAGAATCGTGGGTAAAAAGATTATGTTGTTTTGCCATGATTTTCCTAACTGTTACTCAACGTAGTTTTCTCGTGATTCTTAAAGCACCCTATGCTGCCAGCTAACCGTTTTAAGTCAGTTATGTAGCCAGATATTGCCATCAGATGATACAAATCGGCGTAGTGAAGAATTCTTAATAACTGATATTTCCTCACCACATCTATAAAACGTCAAAATTTTATCCAGTGTTTCCACTAGGTAATTGTCCTAGGGAAATCAAGGCTTAACAAGGATGGTTAGAAGAGGTATTTTCGCAGCATAGCGGACTAGATAGGGCAGGAATAACAAAGTGGTTAAGATTTTTGTGTTAGCTGAAAAGCACATAATTAAAGCCGATACGGATGCTTATGAAAAAGCAATTGTATCGGCTTGAGTGAAGATCAGATTTTAGCTATTGGCGTATTCCTCGGCTGCAGAAATAAGCTCGTCGCTAGGACGAATACCGGTGTAAAGCTCAAATTGTTCGGCGGCCTGAAGCGCAACAACCTCACCGCCAGTAATAGTTGGAATACCTTGTGCACGAGCAGCTTTAATTAACGGCGTTTCGACCGGGAAAGCTACCACGTCAAAAATCACTGAAGCGCGAGCGATTTCTTCGTCGCTAAAGGCCTGGGCATCTTGATCTGTCCCATTCATTCCTAATGGAGTGACATTGACAAGCATGTGTGCATCCTCGGGAACAGCAGTGCAGTACTGCCAACCATAGCGCTGAGCTAGTTCTTCTCCGGTTACATTATTTCGGGCTACAACGTAGCCGGTTAAACCATGGTCAGCAAGAGCTGCCACGACAGCATTAGCCATTCCTCCAGAACCACGCACTGCAACCGTTAAGGAAGGATCGATGTGGTAGCTGTTAAGTAGGCTAGCTACGGCCACATAGTCAGTGTTGTAGCCTTTGAGTACACCATCGGTATTAACGATGGTGTTTACTGCGCCGATGCGAGCAGCACTGTCGTCGAGTTCGTCGATAAGCGGGATGACATCTTGCTTATAAGGCATAGATACTCCGGCTCCGCGAATATCAAGCCCCCGCATACCAACAATGGCAGCAGTAATATCGGTTGGGGCGATAGCCTTGTAGAGGTAATTCAAATTGAGCTGATCATAAAGCCAATTATGAAAACGCACACCATGATTAGATGGGCGCGCTGCAAGTGAAATACACAAGACTGTTTCGCGGTCGACGTAATTAACCATAACTATTAGTCTAGAGCAGATGAGCGCAAAAAAGCAGGTGACATCTGAAAGCGCCAAATTGGTGCAGTTGAAAAAACAAGTAAAAGATAACGTGCTGCGCACTAATAGAAAGTCTGTGTTAAAGAAAAATTCCACGACAAGGAAAACGAAAAAACAAACTAAAGAACTTGATCGACGGGTAAAAAAGTTACTCAAAACCAGCGATAAAATTTTGGTTGCTGGCGAAGAAATAGTAGCTTATGGCGAAAATTTGACTGTTGCAGACAGTAGGGTAAACCTGGCGCAGAAACTTAAAACCGAACTTAAAAATGTGCGGTCGCACTCTGTGAAAAAAGCACATCCTGGGCTAGTAATAAAAACTACTGCAGGTTATGTGCAAGGACTATTTCTTGATGCGCCACAGCCAGTTCGTACGTGGCGCGGTGTGCCCTATGGTGCAGATACTGGCGGAGATAATCGTTTCCGGGCACCGCAACCCGTACCACCATGGCAAGGGGTAAAAGTATGCGATAGTTATGGCAGTGTGGCTTTACAACCTACTTATCGCCCTAGCGATAAACTTCGTGGCAGCGAAGATTGCCTCAACCTTGATATCGTGCGTCCAGACACGGATGAAACCTTACCGGTAGTGGTGTATTTGCACGGTGGTTCCTTTATTTATGGTTCCTCACATGAACAGCTGTTGCGCGGACATTTTCTAGCACCCGCAATGAATGTGGTGTATGTGTCAGTGAACTTCCGCTTAGGTGCACTGGGATTTCTTGATATGCGCGCTCTCGGAGATGATTGCGTTGCTAATCCAGCCTTAATGGATCAACTACTCGCTTTACGCTGGGTGAAAGAAAATATTGCTGCTTTTGGCGGTAATCCTTCCAATGTCACATTAATGGGGGAGTCAGCCGGAGCGAATAATGTGCTTACCCTTATGTGTGTACCAGCAGCACAAGGATTGTTCCATAAAGCTATTGCACAATCACCACCAATTGCTGCTATCCATTCCCGCGCGCAGTCAGTGTTGTGGGCGTTAGAACTTGCCCGCCGGTCAGGTTTAGCTCGGTCAGCAACACTTGCTGATGTTCGTGCCCTTGATGCTGAGGTGCTGGTGAAAGCCGGGCAAACAATGATGTGGCGTAGCCGGGAAATTTTATTAAATCTCAATGTGTGCTATTCGCCTACCGTCGATAACAATATTCTTTTCGACCACCCGATTAACGTATTTACCCAAGGAAACCAACATAAAATTCCGCTTTTGATTGGCACGAATATTGATGAAGCAAGTTTTAGCAAGGGGCTGTATGTACGTAGTGCGGCACGCTCAAAGGCGGCACTGCGTATGCTGACTGCTTTTGACCCGGTTGGTGCTCCGACGGTATTTGAGGCATATAACGGTGCAGAAATACGTAAAGATTTCGCAGATTTTCTTTCCGATGCTGTGTTTTGGGCACCGAGTGTGCAAATAGCGACGGCACATTCATCTGTTGCTGATACCTGGATGTATCGTTTTGATTTCGCCTCCATGTTATTGAAAATGATTGGTTTGGGTGCGATGCATGCAACCGAATTAACTCCGGTATTTGGCGATCTTAATGGATCACGGATGGCAGCATTAAATAAACTTGGTGGTAGGGCAGCGTTATATGAATTAACGCAGCATATGCAAAAAGAGTGGGCAGAGTTTATTCACCATAGTGCCACTAGTACTGATTGGCCACGCTATGCTTTGGCTAGCGATACTACTCCTGGGCGTGCCACGCGCATATTTGATCGGGAGGTACATACGATTTATGATCCGCGTTCAGCTTATCGGCAGGCGTGGCAAAATTATGATGTGCGCATGTGGGGGATGGGCAGACCAGAGTTATTGGAAGAACTAGGAGTCGAATTGGTCGACGAAAAAGAAACGAAAGCTTTACCAGCGCCGGATCTAAAGCATAGTTAAACTAGTGCTAGTAGCTGCTACGAAAGGATCTGCTTATGGGGGAACTAGATACGGCATTGCTGGGTTTAATTACCCAACACCCACGTTTTCAACCTTGTGTTGAAGTAGATCAACCGTTGAGTTTTGCAGAACTTATTAGCCCAGAAACCTTGGCGCGAGCTGATGTAGAGTGCGCAAATATTTTTCATATTGAGCAAGCTAAACATCGTTTGCAATTATGGTTTTATACCTTATTGGGTGATATTTTAAATCCCAGTATTTATCTCATGGTAAACGATAATATTGTGCCATTATTAGATCTTGAGCAGGGGCTTTTCTCGCGTGATCCAAAAGGTTACTGGTTTGGATATCGTCCTCACACCACAGCATCTCTTGCCCAATCTGGGGCTGTTTTTGGGCAGAACATAGCTAAGCTTATCGACGCGATATGTACGTATACAGATATTCGTCCCGCTCCATTATGGGCGGTGGTTGCTGATGGTATTGTGCAACCGGCGTTGGCTGCGGGCAATTACGATTTTGAACAGCTACGGGCAATAGAAATAGCACAGCAATTAAGTCAGGCAGTAGCAACTGGTGCCGGAGTGCGCTTGCCTGCGGCAAGAATTGAGCAGATCAGCGATGGTGAGATGATAGCTTATCAGCCGGAAGTGGAACCAGATTTTGTGGTTTCACATCGGGTGAGCTGTTGCATGATTTATCATTCTCCCGATATTGGAAAATGTACTTCTTGTCCGCATAAGCCTCGAGAGGACAGAATTAAAGATCTCATTGCTGCTAGTGAAATGATGTAGTGGCACGTTTTCTACCGGGGGTAATGGAAAAGTGTGCTACTAACTGACTAGGCGACAGAAGCATATGCGTTTGACTAATCTAAAAGGCGCCACATTATTAGAAAAAGGTTGGAGTAACGAAAATGAGCTTCTTTGAAGAATTAGCTTATGCGCTTGATGCAGATGGTATTGAGTCTAGGGTTAATGATGACGTCATGTTCGTTCCGATCACCTCGGAGTTGGAAATCCAATTTGTTGAAATTGACCCACACCTTCCCGCGGCCAATGTGTATATTGCTGCTAGTAATGAGGATGATGGTTTCGAGGAAGATTTTGAGGCAGTGTTAGTCTCAGTGGTGTTCTCGGCTGAAGATGGTGTCCGCGCAGTACAAGAACATGTGGCTACCGACCAAGTAGTAACAGTCTTAAGAGATCTGTTAGAAGGTAGCGATGAGCGAATTAATGATTTGGAATTCTTCCAAGATCCAGTAGATGCCAATATTGTGCACGCTGAACTTGCTGATCGCAGTGCGCTTAAAGTTCATTTCCAAGTATTTGAAGGCGTCCCCTTGGCAAAAGTTAGCTTTATTACTTTTGTTGAAGGAATTGACGAGATTATTGCACAGGTTATTGATGATCTGCTTCCCGATAATGATCTTGACGAGGAAGAGACAGCGATTTTGATCGATGAGGCTGTTGCTGAAATTCGCGAAGCTAATGAAGAGACTCTAGAGCTTGGTTCCTTTACTGATTTTGATCGACTTTTCGATGTTCTTTCTTTGGCTGCTGATCAAGCTGAGGAGTGGGAAGCGCAACTTGCTCCACTGGATGAAGATGAACCAGAGGTCTACGACATTTTTGTTGATGATCTCGAAGATGGTGATTTTGATGAGATTAATCTTGATGAAGATGAAGATAATCAAGAGTAGGCAGATTAAGAATTTCCTACAGTATTAGCTGGATGCTTCCTGCTGTATTCAAGCCGCGGCTATACCATTATTAAAAAGCATGGCTGGTGAATGCAGTGGGAAGTAATTTTTATCTGTGATCCATACGTAAGTATGCGTGTTATTAGTAGTGATATCGTGTGCGCACTCAACAGCCGATGATCCAAGAAGAGCATGAATCCAACCTTCAGAAATAGCCGTAGAAACATGATTGCCTTTGGGTGAAGTGATGCGAAGGCTAATTAAGAAAACAGCAGGTGCAGAGTTATCGAAACTATGCATTGTTGTTTGCACCTTTGCTCCAACGCGGTGGCGAGTAATGGTAGCTACAAGTTCCTCTCCACCAGGTAATTTAGGTAACTTCTTTGCTGGGGACCGCCAGGTAGCGTGATTTCGAGCAAGTGAACGAGGATGACGCAGTATTGAATGCAAAGCGTCTAGATCGCGTGTGAAATGCCGATCAATATAGCGCGCGATATTTATTGGTGATTGCTCATGTGATGAAACGTAAAGGTGGCTGAGTTTTTTCATATTCCTTAGATTAGTGATCGAGGTAGACATAAATACTTAAAAAATAGAAACTTTGTTCGAATATTGAGTGTAATGAATATTTACCTAAAGGTCTAGTCTTAATAGTGTGCAGGTAAAAAAACTGGTTCATACTCGACCTAAAATTCCACATGAAATACAAATCATGGTGGTAGCGGCATTTGTTATTGCGTTAGGGTATGGCATTGTTGCGCCAGTTATTCCTCAATTTGCTACCAGTTTCGGCGTGGGGGTTGCTGTAGCGGGATTAGTTATTTCCGTATTTGCTGGTACACGATTTATTTTTGCGCCGGTAGCTGGTGTGCTTATTGACTCTCTTGGCGCACGAAAAATGTATCTTTTGGGGCTTATTACTGTTGCTATTTCTACTGGTTTATGCGGTTTTGCTCAAGAATATTGGCAGTTAGTAGCTTTACGCGGGCTAGCAGGTTTTGGGTCAACAACTTTTACGGTCTCAGCAATGGGGCTTATTGTGCGTCTATCTCCACCGGAGATACGAGGACATACTTCTAGTGTGTATGCGACCGGTTTTGTTTTTGGCAATATTTTGGGTCCACTTTTAGGGGCAGTACTTTCAGTTTTGGGATTACGCTGGCCATTTTTTATTTACGCAATGATGGTTGCCTTAGCTGCCCTTTTAGTGTGGTGGCGAATGCCGCGCACTATTGGTGTTCGGCTTGATAAGAATACTGAACTACCTGTCATGAGTTTTAATTATGCGTTAAAAAGTCGTGCTTATAGGGCGGCCTTGCTATCTAATTTTATTAATGGCTGGGTAAATTTCGGTGTTCGTATTGCTACCGTGCCACTTTTTGTAGCGGCTGTTTTTACTCATGGTTCAGCAGTGGTGGGCTTTGCGATGACCGCTTTTGCTGCTGGTAATGCATTAGCATTACTTTTTTCTGGCGATGCGGCAGATAGATATGGTCGTAAGCCTTTGGCTGTTAGTGGTTTGTTTATGTGCGGTATTTTTACTGCTCTAGTGGGTTTTACTAGTCAAATTATTCCTTTATTAGTTATTTCTGGCTTGGCTGGGTTTGGTACTGGTTTGTATAACCCAGCTGTACAAGCGGTGGTGGCAGATGTTATTGGTAACAAACGTAGTGGCGGTAAGGTGCTAGCTAATTATCAAATGGTTTCTGATCTAGGTACTATCGTGGGACCAATTTTTATTGGAGTAGTGGCACAGACGCTAGGCTTTGATAAAGCTTTTGTTATGTGTGGTGGCCTGTTTTTACTTGCTGCACTACTGTGGTTGTTCGCTGAGGAAACCCTACTTCGGCTGATGCAGCAACATATGCTTTAGTTTGCTACTAGCTCACTAAAAAAGAGATATGTGGGTGTAAGCACCTAGCACTTTTCTTGTGCATTTAAGCACCTTTAGGTATATAAACTGCAAAAAGTGGCCAAAATGACTCCTGATAGCGTACCGTTGTGTAGGCAATGAGCATTACCGATAACGCCACCGGCGGCGAGAATGAGCCGGACGTAAAGATTTTGTCGGAATCTCAGGAAAATTCGCAGGTAGACTATGACTCACTTCATGCTGATGTCGTGAGTGACGTAGACGACTCCAGGGTTGCGAACACTTCTGAGGACACCGACTCCGTAAAGAGTACGGACAATGTAGACAGTGAGAGTGAAACCGTGAGTGTTTCGGATATAGCGAGTGACTCAGTAAGTGACTCCGCAAATGAGGCGGAGACCGTGGAGACTCAGAGCGGTGCAGATAATGTGCCAACCGGACCAACTTTTGAAGACCTAAATCTGCCTGAGCAGATTTTGAAAGCTGTGCGTAAGGTGGGCTTTGAAACCCCATCGCCAATTCAGGCACAGACAATTCCCGTTCTTATGGAAGGACACGATGTACTCGGTCTTGCCCAGACCGGTACTGGTAAGACTGCCGCCTTCGCGCTGCCGATTCTTTCGCGCATTGATCGCAAGGTGCGTCATCCACAAGCGCTTATTCTAGCGCCAACCCGCGAATTGGCTTTGCAGGTTGCCGATAGTTTCCAGTCTTTTGCAGATTACTTAGGTGATATTCATATCCTGCCGATTTATGGTGGTCAGGCGTATGGTATTCAGCTTTCTGGTTTGCGTCGTGGTGCCCAAATTATTGTTGGCACCCCAGGTCGGGTTATTGACCACTTGCAAAAGGGTTCCTTGGATATTTCTGAGCTACGCTTTTTGGTCCTCGATGAAGCCGATGAAATGTTGAACATGGGCTTCCAAGAAGATGTGGAACGCATCTTGGAGGATACTCCAGAGGATAAGCAGGTAGCGTTGTTCTCAGCGACGATGCCTAATGGTATTCGTCGTTTATCAAAGAATTATATGAACGACCCGCGTGAAATTCAGGTGAAGTCTGAAACTCGCACTAATACCAATATTACGCAGCGCTATTTAAATGTTGCTCACCGCAACAAGCTCGATGCATTGACTCGAATCCTTGAAGTCACCGAGTTTGAAGCAATGATCATGTTTGTGCGCACTAAGCATGAAACTGAAGAACTCGCTGAGAAATTGCGTGCACGTGGTTTTTCTGCAGCTGCAATTAACGGTGATATTGTTCAGGCGCAGCGTGAGCGCACCGTCGATCAGCTTAAAGATGGTCGACTCGATATTTTGGTTGCTACCGACGTGGCAGCTCGTGGTCTTGATGTTGATCGCATTACACATGTATTTAACTACGACATTCCAAGCGATACGGAGTCTTATGTGCACCGTATTGGTCGTACCGGTCGTGCTGGTCGTTCGGGCGAGGCAATTTTGTTTGTCACCCCACGTGAGCGTCGCATGTTGCGTTCCATTGAGCGAGCAACCAATGCCACACTGGTGGAAATGGAACTTCCTACTGTTGATGAGGTTAATGATTCGCGCAAGGCTAAATTTGCTGATTCCATTACCGAATCTTTGGAAAATAAGCAGGTAGAGATCTTCCGTGCTTTAGTAAAGAATTATTCTGAAGAACACGATGTTCCACTAGAAGATATTGCTGCTGCGCTAGCTACCCAGGCACGTGCCGGTGATGAGTTCCTTATGAAGGAACCACCTGCTGATCGCCGCCGTGATCGTGACCGTCGTCGGGATCGCTTTGATGATTATGATCGCGGGGGTCGTCGAGATCGTTTCGACGATGATCGTCGTGGTGATCGAGGTTCACGTTTCGAGCGTCCGAACAAGGACATGGTTGTGTACCGCTTAGCGGTGGGCAAACGTCAGCATGTTCGCCCAGGATCTATCGTGGGTGCGCTAGCTAATGAGGGCGGTTTGAACAATAAGGACTTTGGTCGTATTTCTATTGCGGTAGATCACACCCTGGTGGAGCTACCACGCGATATGAAGCCAAGCGTATTGGATAACCTGAGCGATACTCGCATTTCTGGTCAGCTTATTAATATTGAGCGCGATGATAACGCTCAGATTCCAGCTGGCGGTGGACGTGGGGGCCGTCGAGATCGTTTCGACGATGATCGTCGTGGCGGACGCTACCGGGATCGTGATGACCGTGGCGGACGACGTGGCGGCTGGAATAACGATCGCGATGACCGTGGCGGACGACGCTATAATGATGATCGTCGTGGCGGACGCTACCGGGATCGTGATGATCGCGGTGGACGACGCGGTGGCTGGCGCGACTAAAGCTCAAAATTAAAATCCTGGGAAACTAAGACCATAGGAGGTATTAGTTTCCCAGGATTTTTCCTATTAAACTATTAAAGCCCTGCCGGGTTATGGAACTCGTTTAGTCCACGCTTCAGTGCCATATTTTTCTGCCACAAGCGCAGCCGCAGCATGGATATCAGTCTCGCTGAGCTCTGCATGTGTACCGTGGTATCGGTTAATAAAGGTCTTAATAAGGGTTTGGATAACTTCTGTTCGTGGGATACCAGTTTGCCGACGCAAGGGATCAACGCGGCGATTTGCGCTGCGAATTCCCTTATCGACGATTTTTACTTTGCCAATACGCAACACTTCCATCATTTTATTAGCGTCGATGTCATAGCTCATTGTGGTGTGATGTAGTACTGCTCCTTGAATGCGCTTTTGCGCTGCACCACCAATTTTTCCCCCACTGGAAGTAATGTCATTAATGGGAACATACCAAGCATGAACACCAAGTGATTTCAAACCGGCGAGTACCCATTGGTCAAGATACTCATAGGAATCGACATAACTGAGGCCAGCAACAGCAGATTCTGGTACGTAGAGCGAATAAGTAATGCAGTTACCACCTTCCATAAACATTGCGCCACCGCCGGAGATTCTGCGCACAACCTGTATATTGTGTTTTTCTACTCCTTCGGGATATAACTCATTGGTATAGCTTTGGAAAGAACCAATAACTGTTGCTTTATCTTCCCACTCCCAAAGACGCAGGGTGGCCGGGCGCTGACCGGTGGCAACTTGTTTAAGTAAGTGCTCATCTAAGGCCACATTCATGGTGGTAGGTAACACACCAGGGGTCAGTATTTCCCAATCAAAGTCAGTAAGATCGACTGCACCGGCAATTGCCCGACGAGCAGTAATAGCAACATCTTGGGTGGAAAAACCATGTAATGATAGCTGTGGAATAGTACTGAGTGCTTGATCGAGACGCTTTTTTAAAGCTTGAGCATCTTCAGACACCGATGCTCCCACAAGAGCCTGGTTAAGAAGTGGGTAGGCTTCATCGGGATCGAGAAAGAAATCACCGGAGATCTGTGCAGCGGTAATAGTCGTGCCATCGTGGGTAATATCGGCCACCACTAATTTTCCGTCGGGAACCTTGCGTTCAAAGTGAAAATCTTGTGTGTTCATAAACCTCAGAATACGCCCGGAGCATAGAGCTGAAGAAGGGGTAAGCAATAGCGCTTACCCCTTCTTATAAGTATCAACTAAGTGTTATTTTTCTTGGTTCTAGGTTCACTATAATAGCGTGCGCCAGGAACTAACATGGCCAAAAGTGGACTAAAGAAGCAAGCAATAAAGGCAAAAATGAGTACGTGTGTTTGGCCAAATGTTTCGATCGCTAGCGGGTAAAGCGCTAACCCTAAGGGGCTTAACCCATAAGACACCACGAAATCTACTGAAGAAACACGCCCTAGTTTTTCTGGCGGAATCTCACGCTGTGTAGCGGTAAACCAAGGAACGTTAAAGAGTTCGATACCAATACCAGCAGTGGCATAAGCAATGATGATAACCCATAGTGGGGGAGTTAATGCTAGCACAAGTGGTGCCAGTGCAGTACAGCTAAGACCGATAAGTGATACCCAGCCTTCATTGACAAAGGTTCGTTTAGTTAAGAAAAACGCACCGACAAGAGCACCAAGTGTGTAAGCAGTCAGTGCTGCAGTAAGCGCGAGGGAACTGCCATAAACATTGTCACTAATGCCAGGTAAAACAACTGAGGTAGCTGCATAGCCTAAGCCGATAACTGGTATGAGCGCACCGAGACCAGCGATAAACCAGCGATGTTTTTTTGCTTCGGCCAAACCGTCGATAAGCTCTAAGAAATAAGAACGTGTGGTTTCTGGACGTGGGCTAGATACCCACGTAGGAAGCAGAGCGCACAGTGCCCAAGCAATCGCCATAATCAGAATCAACCAGCGGGTAGAAAACACCTGTGCTAAGCCAGCAGTAATAGCAGGACCTAATAAGGTGGTAGCGCGCACAGCGATAGTCATATAAGCATTTGCTTGTTGGCGTTGATCTTCTTGAACAATAAGCGGAATGAGTGCTTGGAAAGCTGGTCGGCATGCACCTTGGCCAATGCCCATAATCGTGGCCGCAATAAGTGATATCCAAGCTACATTGCCGATGCTTAAGGTGAGTACCACACCAGCAATTGCTGCTGCTAATGCTGAGGAAAACACGGTGATGCGGTGGCCATAACGATCAGAAGCAGTGCCACCATAGATAACGCCAAGCAAGAAGCCAACGGTACGAGCGCCCAAAAGAATACCGAGTTCTTGGGAACTGATAAGTTTTTCAATAACAGCTAGGCCCAGGATAAAAGGCAGACCCCAGGTAGCAAGCCCAGAGGCAGCATTAGCGAGCCAAAGACGAAGAAAAGCAGGTTGTCGAAGCATAAGTATAAGAGGGAGTTGTTGAAGATATGCTAATAAAACGTAGATAGTTACCGGTGATAAGGTCTATTAATTGCTGATATACCTGGAAAGTAAGCAAGAAAGAAGCGGTAGTAAAGACAATGGCAACGAACATGATGCAGGTAGCACAAGCGCTCGTTGCCATAGAGCTTCCATAAAGAAGTTATGTCCTAGCTCAGCTCATCGTGAAGGTATTGCAAACCCTCGATGGATAGTGATGATGGTGGGTCAGTCAAGGGGAATGGCATTGGGATAATCTTATTGTTCTTTACTGCTTGGAGTTCACTAGCACCATGAGCCTGAGTGAAGGTCTCAATTGCTCCTTCGGCATCGCCTTGGTGCAAAATAACGATATTTTCAGGGTTCTTTTCTAATAGGCTTTCCATGGAAATCTTGAATACGCGCTTGCTCTCAGAATCGTAGACATTGTCCCAGCCGATAGCCTCGAACTGTGCCTGAACCATAGAAGAGTTGCCATAAACATAGAAGGTAGAGTCACCTGGGGTAACGAAGACAGCTGTTGCCGTACCGGAGGAAACCTTTGCGGTTGTTGCAGCACTGACTTTTTCTTTGAGCTTTTTGACGACTTCATCAGCCTTATCATTGGCCTCAAATACTGCAGCTAGAGTTTTGATCTCTTTATAAGACTGCTCGAAGGTAGCATGAGGCGCATCATCTCGGCTGCAATATGCTTCTGGAATATATACTGCCACGCCGGCTTCATAGAGTTTTTCTACGTCTAAGTCACCAGGAGTGGAAGCAATAAGTAGATCTGGCTTCTTTTCCAAAATAGCTTCGGTGGACACAATATAGTGACCGCCGCCCTTTTTAACCGAATCCAATACTTCGATGTTGTCGAACTTGGCTTGGGTTTCTGCATCATAGGTGGAGGTTTCTACCACACCAAAGCGAGCAACTACCCGGTCGAGTAGACCGAGGTCTACCAGTGTAGAGGCGCCAGTAGAATTATGGAACATAATACGTTCCGGAGCTTTGTCGATCTCGAAGGTAGTGTCACATGCAGTGACTGTTTGTGGATAATAAGAGCTAGCTTTGGTTTCGCTGGTAGCAGAATCAACCTTGGCTGATTCCGTGTTGCCACAGGCGATAGCACTAAGCGCAATAATGCTTAGCGCGGGGGCGAGTAAAGAGCGAAGTTTCATGGGATTCTCCTTGAACGAATAAATGAGCAGAAGGATCTACATAGGATTGTAGATAAGGTGTCGACGACCGTTGTATTCGATGATCTCAGCATTTACCTGATATACCGAGCTGACCCGTTCAGCGGTTAACACTTCATTTGGTGCACCGGAAGCGACAATATGTCCGTTTTGAAGTAGTGCAATATCATCGCAGAACTGTGCCGCAAGATTTAAGTCATGTAACACAACGACGGTGGTGGTAGACAATCCTCGCATCATTTCCAAAATGGCATATTGGTGATGGATATCGAGGTGATTTGTGGGTTCGTCGAGAAGCAAATGGCTTGCTTGCTGAACGATTGCTCGGGCGATAAGCACACGTTGCCATTCACCACCGGAAAGTTCTGTACTTAGTCGGTCACGATATCCGCTGAGGTCGACTTGCTCGATAGCGTTAAGCACACAGTCGTGATTAGTATCGCTGCTGTAGCGTAAAATACTTCCTTTAGCGATACGTCCTAGCGCAACGCAATCATAGACAGTAAGCGGTAGTGTTGCTTCATTGTGCTGGGCTACAACTGCCATACGGTTGGCAATATCGCCGCGTCGCAGATCATGAATATTTTCACCATCGACGATAATATTTCCCGTTTGGGGTGAGATAAGCCGGTAAATGAGGCTAAGTAGAGTAGATTTTCCAGCACCGTTTGGCCCGACAAGACCTAAAACACGACCTGAATGAGCGGTAATGTCGACATTATCGACGGTTAATCGGTCGCCACGAGAAAAGCTTAAAGAATTAATCTCGATCATGACATTGCCTTTGAACGTTTGGTCAAAAGAATAAGGAATGGTGCACCAATAAGGGCGGTGATAATACCGATAGGAATTTCTACTGGGGATAAAACAGTGCGCGCCAAGGTATCAGTAAAAAGCAGGAATAAAGCTGATAGTAAGGCGGTACAGATAATAAGTGGTCGGTGTTTAAAAGAAACCAATGGACGCATAAGGTGTGGAATAACTAAGCCAATAAAGCCAATGCCACCTGAGGTAGCCACAGCTACGCCTACGCCGAGTGAAATAGGTACTAGTAGTAGTAGACGTAAAAGCATCGGATTGAGGCCGACTGCTATGCAGGCTTGATCACCGCTAGCAAGAGCGTCCAGATACGGTGAGAGCAGCCATAATCCGAGTGTTAGTACAATGGCGATACCAAGAACAAAAAGGGCTTGTGCGGAGTCCGCGCGAGTAAGTGAGCCGAGTGTCCAAAAAACTACTGATTGTGCAGATTCAGCGGTGTTTGCGCTGATAATAAGCAGGTTAGTGATCGCCTGGAAAATAAAGCCAATGGCGATACCAGCAAGGATTAATCTTAATGATGATCCAGTACGGCCAGCACCAATCCAGATCACTAATAATGTTGCGATCAGGGCACCGACAAAAGCAGATGATGTCACTACTACTGCAGCAGAAGTGCCGAGGATAATAATAGCGGTAGCAGCTCCTGCAGATGCGCCAGAGCTAATACCTAATACATAGGGTTCGGCTAGCGGATTGCGGATAATTGCCTGCATAGCTACACCAGATATACCGAGGACAATCCCGACTCCGTACGCTGCGATAATTCGTGGCAAGCGGTTATTCCAGATAATAGCTACCGTAGTAGGTTCCCATCCGGAAAGATCTTGGTGGGTAAGTTTTAACCAGGTGATCTGGATGGCTTCGCTTAAAGGAACTGCCGCAGCGCCAAAACCTAGACTAATAAATGGCCCGAAAATAACGGCAATAACTAGTGCAAGAAAAAATACTTTTCGGTATGTACTACGTGGACGGGGAAGTTTTATAAGGGACTGCATTGATTTTCTTTAGACAATAATGGAGACAATATATTCATTACGGTATTTCAAAAGTGTTGTGACAATAGTTCGGCTACTTTTCTTATGGAGATAATATTGACCTATATATGGATATAAAACTGATCGGGATAAGAATTTTCAATTATCGACCTACATGTAGGGTAGCTAAACCACATTTTTATGCAGAAAACATGAAAATATGTCCGTCTGGTTTTAATGATTTTCGTTACGGATGTATAGCCCGTTGAAAACTAAAAGTCCACCCATAGGATGATGAAAGTTCATTCCAATGTATTTGAGAGTGTATCAGAATTATATCTTTATTTATCCTTAATTATTTTTTACGTTTGGAGTATTAGTTTCTTTAAGGATTGGCTAATGAAAATGTGATGCTAAGGAAAACGGGAGCAGTATGGTACTGCTCCCGTTAAGTATAAGAGAAAATTTATTAAGTTTTTTATTATTAACAACCTAGGTAGTTGCAGCTTGGGCAAGATAATGTCCAGTTAGCGTGTCTGATGTGAGGAGCTTTTCGGGGCTGCCTTCAAAGACAACAGTTCCACCCTGGCTGCCAGCACCAGGACCCATATCAATAATGTGATCAGCGTGAGCAATCACACTTAAGTTATGCTCTACTACGATGACGGTTTTGCCCTCTTCAACTAATTGATCGAAGACTTTATTCAGTTTTGCTACATCGGCTAAGTGCAAGCCACGAGTTGGTTCGTCGAGAATAAAAGTGGTGGCTTTTTCTGCCATATGGGTAGCTAGTTTTAGTCGTTGGCGCTCACCGCCAGAAAGTTCACTTAGTGGTTGGCCGAGAGTGAGATAACCAATTCCTACATCGGTCATACGCTGACTTGTTTTTTGTGCTGCTGGTACTTTCGATTCGCTGCGAGCAAAAAATTCGGCAGCTTGGTTAGCTGGCATTGCTAACACGTCGGCAATGGTTTTTCCACCAAATAAATGCTGGAGGACATGTTCCTCGAATCGACGACCTTCGCATATTTCGCATACAGCGGCCGGACCTTGAATAAAACCCATATCCACATAGGTCACACCGGAACCTTTACAATGCTGACATGCGCCTTCAGAGTTAGGGCTAAAAAGTGCTGGTTTTTCCCCACTGGCTTTGGCAAAAGCAGAACGAATAGCAGTAAGTATACCGGTATAGGTTGCCGGATTGGAACGACGGGAACCACGAATAACTGATTGATCAATAAGCACAGTGGTTTCATCTTTGGGAATCTCATGAATCAGTGAAGATTTACCCGAGCCAGCTACACCGGTAATCGCAGTAAGCACCCCAGTGGGAATAGACACCGAGACATTTTTTAAGGTATTGCGCTGTGCATTAACAATCTCAATAAAACCAGTGCCCGTTCGTGGGGTGTGGTTAATAATTGCCTTATGTTTGAGATGCTCAGCGGTGAGGGTATCTGTTTGGGCTAATTGTTTTGGAGTACCGGCGAATATAATTTCGCCACCAGCTTTACCTGCTCCAGGACCCATATCGACGATATAGTCTGCAGCTTCAATAGTTGCTGGTTGATGTTCAACTACTAGCACTGTATTAGAAGCATCTGCTAATCGACGAAGAAGATCATTCATGCGGGTTATATCATGAGGGTGCAATCCGGCAGTGGGTTCATCAAAAACATAAGAAACATCAGTTAACGCCGATCCTAGATGACGCACCATTTTTGAGCGTTGTGCTTCACCACCAGATAGGGTGGCAGCAGGCCGGTCAAGTGTGAGATAACCAAGACCTACGGCTTCAAAATTCTTTAGGGTAGCGATAAGAGCGTCGATAAGTAGCTGTACTTCAGGATGATTAAGTTTTTCCAACCAGATTGTGAGATCGGAAATCTCCATGGCACACAGCTCAGCAATATTTTTATTATTAATGCGAGACTCTAAAGCATGTGGGGCCAGACGGGTGCCTTGGCAACTGGGGCAGGTAACAAAGGTGATAGCGCGATCAACAAATTCGCGGATATATGGTTGCATAGCTTCGCGATCTTTGGTGAGCATAGATTTTTGGAGGCGCGGCAATAAACCTTCATAGGTCATATTGATACCCGCGATTTTCATTTTTGTGGGCTCTTTATAAAGAAAATCCTCACGCTGTTGAGTGGTGAAATCTTTGATTGGCTTATCAGCCGGGAAAAGATTGGATTCCGCATACATGCGGTAGCTCCAGCCACCAGTTTTAAACCCAGGAATATCGAGGGCACCGTCGTTAAGGGAAAGCTCTTCATTAATAAAAGCCGAAATAGCGAACTTACTGGTTCGGCCAGTTCCTTCGCATTCGGGACACATTCCGCCAGTACGACTAAAACTAGCCCTTTTCTTAGTGGTTTTAGTGCCCTTCTTAACCTCAATTGCGCCCGCAGCCTCCACAGAAGGAACATTAAAAGAATAAGCGCCAGGACCACCGGCATGAGGAACAGCGAGACGAGAGAAAAGTACTCGTAGCATGGACGTTGCATCAGTTGCGGTGCCGACAGTAGAACGTGGGTTAGTTCCTAAAGGTTCTTGATTAACGACGATCGCTGTAGTGAGCCCTTGTAAAATATCGACATGGGGTCGGGGCAATGTTGGCATAAAACCTTGTACAAAGGATGTGTACGTTTCGTTAATAAGCCGTTGTGATTCCGCCGCCAGCGTGGAGAAGACTAAGGAAGATTTACCAGAACCGGATACGCCGGTAAAAACAATAAATTGACGCTTGGGCAAGCGTAAAGAGATATTTTTGAGGTTATTTTCCTTAGCACCGACGATCACAATTTCATCGTGGAGTCCGTGTTCTGCGGTGGGGGAGCTAGACATAAAAAGCTGGTTTTCCTTTTGTTTGGTGATAGTAGATAAAAATGATCAGATACATTTAAAAATAAGCTGTGTATGAGCAAGAAATATCGGTGAGCTCGGCTTTTTTAATCTAGTTGGTGGTGGGTGGAAAGACAATCCACATTTAAGGGCTAGAGGTTAATAAAAATCAAGTGTGGAGCTTAGCTGTTTGGACTATGAAAGCATCGTGGTAATAACGGAGTGAGGAAAAGCAAACGAGCGAAGATAAAAGTTATGGCATCGCAGGGAACCACCCACTGCGATGCCATAACCACCAAACCATGCACGCCTTAGCAAAGGCGTACATTCAACCAACTGGATTAGTGCCCACCACAGACACTAATCCACACACCATTTGCAGGAGTACTCCTGCAAGGAAAGGAAACTGGGTGACTCACCACAAGTTCACCCACCAAGCATTTAAGCATATTTTTATTAATTTGGTTTCTTTTTCACTTGCTGTTCTATCCCCGTCTAAGTGTTTGGGATGGATAAATCCATAAAATTGCTGGTAGATACTATTTTATTGACATATCATACGGGGTGGTACGGGGGTGATTTTATATTAAAAAAATCTGTTAATCCTGTGGATATTGACATGGTGCGCGTTGAGCTTAGGGGGTTTCACTGGGGTGATGTATATCTCTGAAATGAAAATGAGCCGCCATAAACACATAAAGATGCATCCTGAAAGTTAGGACACATCTATATAAGTGGTGGTGCGTGATTATGATGCAGCTTTGCCAGTTTTTAGGAATTAGATCAGCATGAGAACAGCGATGACCACCCATAGCAGGGAGAAGATGCCACCAAACATGGAAAGTTGAGCTTTGGCTTTATTCCAATCGGTAATTTCTTCACTGTAGGAGGCTTGTTCATCGGCGTCGAGAAGCCCAAGGGAACCAAGCATTTTCTTTTGACGAGGAACAATAACAAAAAGCAAGATGATCCAAGCAACTAGGCTCAGTGCGATAGAAGCATGGAAGCGTCCATCTGACCAGTAATTATTTGCTGTGAACATAATGCCAAAGCCAAGAATTGGAACTAGAACAGATAGGTTTCCGTATGTTTGGGCGATTTTGTGTAGGGTTACTGCGGAACCACGTGCGGTCTCATCGCCATTGTGGGCGGCAAGGGCGCGCACGTGGAATGTGGAGACAGCGACAGTTACTGGGCCAAGAAACAGGATTGCTGCGATAACATGCAGCGTAATCAAAATAGTATTCATAGTAGTAAGTGTCCTTGCATAACGGGTGGGCTGATAAGAAGATGGGCAAGCGCCCATGTGCTGTGTCACTCTACCTTATGAAACGCGGAATATGACATTGGCGATTCATGATCTTTTTATCCTCTTTAGGCAGGCTAAGACCATATTTCGCAGCAACTTCGGCTAATTGAGTGACATACCAACATCTTATTGAACGGTTCTTGGGCAACCATAAGGCGGGAAGCTGATCCGACTTTTGTTGATTTGCGCTCCTACTCACGGCTACTAAATTAAGGGGATCGTTGGCAAAATTTTGCCGCTGCTGTTGTGTCCAGGCGTATGCGCCCATATCCCAGGCAGCAGATAATGGGAAAATATGGTCTATTTCAATAGCATCTGTTGTTCGCAATGGTTGACCAGTATATGGATCAACTCCGGTGCTATCAATAATCTGACAGTCAGAACCAGGTGGCTCATTGGTAAGTTGCGTGGCAATAATAATGATTCGAATAGAACATAACTGCCCAGCAGGAGTTGACCAACCAGTGCCAAATTCAGTGCGCTTATAACCTAAAACATGTGCACGCTGAGAAATTGTAGGCACTGTGTTCAGTGCGGGGAGGGTACCTATGGGGGTGTAGTGGTACATGCAGATAATCAGTGTTGCACACACTAGCCCAAAGAAAATGCGAGGTTGTTTCATATAGAAATTAGACGGAAAAATAAGTGAAATAGTGACACCGATCAGCAAATTTTTTATCTCCGGTATAATCGCGCGAATGACCTCGTTTCTTGTTCATGGTTTATGGTTGAAGTCCTCTGGGCTTCATTTATGGATTGAACAGGTTGAAGGACATAAAGTAGTGCTTTTCGACGCACTTCCACCTGATGTTTTACCACCTGCATTAGAAACAATTTTGCGGGATAAGGTGTTTCGTCATCGAGTGAAAACAACCCTGATGACGCCTAAAGGGCGAGTAGTAAGTTTATCTGTTCCTACCGCAAGTTTTACTCCGGAACAAGCAGTGCGTGTTCTCGCACAATTAGCCACTATTAATTCAACTACTGCGACGCAAGAACAGCTTATGACTATTGGTGCTGACTTACAGTGGTTGGTGCATATGTATCAAGGCTTGTTGAGGATGGTGCGTGCTGGTCGGGTGCTATTAAAAATGAGTTTTGCTGATGGCCAGTGGTGGCCTAATTGGCAACTGTCCACCGGACTTGGCGAACGCGGTTGGATTGCTCAGATGACTGCTGCTGCCCCAGGGATTTTGATAAAAAATGGGGGGCAAACAGTTGCAGAAGATATTGCTGATGAATTAACCCATTGGATTGCAAATAGTTTGTTGAGTGGTCTTCGAAATAGTCCACGTGCTACGAAGTGGCATGATTTTTCGCGGGCACTATTAGATTCCACTCCGCTGCGCCGGGGCAGCGCCCAGCTGGTTGGGGCATTAAACGACTGGAAAAATTCGATAACTACCATTGATATCCAGTTGGTATTGATTGTAGAAGAACCCCCAACTGATCATAAGCAAACGCATAGTGGGCATAATGCAGACGACGAAGTGGTTTTTTCCACTGATCCGGCAGATGCAATATGGCCGATACGGGTGCAGGTACGCAGTGGGGTTGATTCCCCGTTACCAATTAAAAAAACCATGATTGATCGTGCTACGTGGATGCGTTTAGAAGCACTATTAAAAGAAGCAATTCTAGTAGCCCCAGAGATTGATCCACAGCGTAGCGTACCTAGTAACCATCCAGCGGCACATACCATGGCGCGCTATAGCCTAGAGCAGATGGATTCTGCCGGTGAATGGGATGCTTATGTATCTACTGCCGAATTGATAGATTTTGTCGCAAAAACTGATGCATTAGCCCGGCGAGGAATTATGGTGATGCTGCCTAAAACCTGGGGTAAACCACCTACTACGGCTCGCCTCGTTGTTGATGAACCCAGCGATAACGTTACTGGTGCGCGCATTGGTCTTGATCAGATTGTGGAATACAACTGGCGAGTATCCATTGGCGATGTTGAACTTAACGACGAAGAAATGCGTCAGCTAGTCCAAAGCAAATCAGGATTAATTCAACTGCGCGGCCAATGGGTTATGGCAGATGCTGCTACCGCAAAACGCGTGGGCGAGTATATGACTGAACTGGCAGCAACATCACGCAAAAAACGTCGTAAAGAACTTGATCAAGCGATGATGCAAGCTGCCTTGGCTAAAGCAAATAATCAACCTGATTGGCAAGAATTAGCAGCATATGCAGATGAATTAGCAGAACGCTTTAATAATGAATATGCCAGTTTTGGTGAAGTTTCTTTGGCTGATTTGCGAGAAATTGCCTTAAAAGCACTAGAAGAAGAGCCAATAGAATTTACTGGTTCTAGTTGGCAAGCTTCCATGATGGGCGGAATACATGATTTACCAGCACCAGAACCGGTAGAAATTCCTGATAGTGTGCATGCCGAGTTACGTGATTATCAGCGTCGAGGTGTGGATTGGTTAGCGTGGATGTCGGCTCAGAATCTTGGTGCTGTGCTTGCCGACGATATGGGGTTAGGAAAAACTCTGCAATTGCTTACCTTAGAAGCTGTCGAGCGCACAGCTAAAATATCGGCTGATAAGCATACCCACAGTAAACCAACATTAGTGGTTGCTCCTACTTCTGTGGTAGGAAATTGGGCACGAGAAGCCGGAAAATTTGTTCCTGATCTGCGCATACTTGTCCACCATGGGGGAAATAGAAATCATGGTGAAAAGTTAATGCAACAGATAGAAAACCACGATATTGTGATTACAAGTTATGGCACGATTCAGCGAGATCATAAACAATTAGCTGCTATCGAGTGGGAACGAGTTGTACTTGATGAGGCACAACAAATTAAAAACTCCTCGACGAAGGTATCTAAAGCTGTGCGTTCTGTGCCGTCACGTCATCGTATTGCTCTTACTGGTACGCCGGTGGAAAACCGGTTATCAGAAATGCGTTCAATTCTTGATTTCTGTAACCCTGGTGTTCTTGGTTCCGCAACGTTTTTCCGACATCATTTCGCTAAGGCCATTGAACGTGAGCATGATGAGGTGATGACCGAGCGTTTGCGCCGTTTTACCGCACCATTTATTTTGCGCCGGTTAAAATCTGATCCGACTATTACGGTTAATCTGCCGGATAAAACAGAAACAATCCTTACTGTGGATATGACTCCAGAACAAGCAGCACTTTATACCGCGTATGTTGAGGGAGTAAAACAGCAGCTTGAACAAGCACAAGGAATAGCTAAACGGGGTGTGGTGCTTGCTGCTTTAACAAAGATTAAACAGATTTGTAACCATCCCGCTCATTTTCTTGGCGACGGTAGTGCATTAACCATTAAAGGAAAGCATCGTTCCGGTAAGGTCGAAGAACTTATGCGACTGATCAATGATGCGCAGGAAGTTGATGATCGGATTTTAGTTTTTACTCAGTACCGAGCTTTTGGTGACTTATTAGCGCAGTATTTAAGTGAATACTTTGGTCAGAAAATTCCATTCTTGCATGGTGGTGTTTCTAAAACTGGTCGAGACCGGATGGTGGAGAAATTCCAAAATGAAGCAGATTCACCAGTGATGGTACTTTCGCTGAAAGCTGGAGGTACCGGCTTGAACCTCACCGCGGCAAATATCGTGGTACATATGGATAGATGGTGGAATCCGGCGGTAGAAAACCAAGCTACCGATCGTGCTTATCGCATCGGACAAAATCGTAATGTGCAGGTATATAAAATGATTACTGCGGGCACTATGGAAGAGTCAATTCAAGACATTTTAGATGGGAAAACAGAACTTGCTAGTGCCATTGTCGGCGAAGGTGAAGGTTGGATTACTGAGCTAAGCACCCAAGAGTTGGCAATGCTTATGAGCTATAAAGGCAGAGATGCTCATGACTAAAAGAGAATCTGAAAACCTAGATAATGTCATTTACGCGCATTTTGGACGTAAGATCACAGTCAATTCCATGGCAGAAACTATGGATGCAGGATCTGAATCGGGTGCACCATGTGCTCGTGAGTTAACGCAGCCGTCGTTAAGCAAGGAAAAGTTATCTGCGCATTCAGTGGTAGCAGTCAGTGATTTTATCGTGTCCATGATGGCAGAAATTACTGATGTGGGACGTTTTCACCGGGGCGAAGAATATTATGAAAATGACCGGGTACTGAATGTTCGTATTGGGCAGGCGCACATAGATGCACAAGTAAGTGGATCACAGCCAGATCCGTTTGATGTTCGCTTGATTTTTTCTTATCGCTCAACAGATGAGCTGGCAGCGTTGAGTCAGCGGTTAGCTGAGCAACCATATTCGATTTCAGAAATACGACGCGGTCAGTTACAGCTAGAAAATATCCAAACATTGTTGGTTTCTGAACCTGAGGACATTCGAGTGATGTGTAGTTGTCCTGATCCCGCACAGGTATGTAAACATGCGGTGGCGGTAGCTATGCGTTATGCGGATATGGTTCGATCAAATCCGGCACAATTATTTGCATTACGTGGGCTTAATCTGGCTGACATCGAACAGTCAATGTTGGCGGCGGCACAGGATAATTCCCAGTACAACGGTGTAAATAGCCGGGAAAGTTTTTGGCAAGGCCACCTTTTACCTGAACTGCCTGAGCTAAAACGCGCGCCTGCAATTGAGGATTCAAACCTGCTTTTATTGCATCGGGCGATGCGGTTGGCAAGCTATACAACAGTAGATGAGCTGCGCGCGGTTGCGGATATCGAAGATATGTATGATTATCTGACAAATCCAGAATCATATTAGCGTAGTCATCATGTCCGGGGTGCATGCTATGAATAAAGAATGACTGTCACTTTTGTTCATTCTTCTGATCTTCAGTTGGGCATGCGTCGTTGGTTTTTAGATTCTGATGCCCAAGCGCGTTTCGACGATGCTCGTAAACGCAGTTTAACCAAATTAGGAGAAGTTGCTGTCGCTCATGGGGCAGAGTTTATTGTTCTTTCTGGTGACATTTTTGAACATAATAGTTTGGCAGATGCTACCTTATCGCGGGCATTCGATGCGATAAAAGCACTTCCTGTACCGGTATATCTGATTTCAGGTAATCACGACCCATTAACCAGTGATTCTTTAGTGCTCAAAGCAGACAATCTTGATGCGGTATATGCGTTAACCGATGACACAATGAGAGAGATTCGTCCTGGGGTAGAAATTATTGGCGCGGCATGGAAAAACAAACATGTTCATTATGATGTACTTGGTCAAACAGTACAGTCTTGTACCCCAACAAGTGCTATTCGAATAGTACTTGGGCATGGTCAATTTTCTAGCTACCACAGTGGTTATGATCCAAGCGTAATTGATTTAGCGGCAGTGGAAAACGTTGTTAGATCAGGTGGTGTGGACTATGTGGCAATGGGAGATACACATTCTGCGCTGGAAGTCGGTACAACCGGAAAGATATGGTATTCCGGAGCGCCAGAAACTACTGATTTTATTGAATTACCAGCTGGTGGTGGGGAAATAAATTCCGGTAAAGCACTGGTGGTTACTATTGAAAAAACTGGTTTTTCATCGCAGGTGTCAGTAACAGAAGTACCAATTGGCGAGTGGGATTTTATTGCCCTTACCCAAGAGATTAATTCTCAACAGGAAGCTGAGCAGTTTGTTTCTTGGCTAGAAGGGCTAGCGCATAAGGATCGTCATGTAATTAAGTATGCTTTACGCGGGGGAGTGCAATTGCACACCATGACTTATCTAGCTGCGGAAATCTCTCGTTTACGACCAAGTTTTGCTGCATTATATGAGCGTAAGTCTCACCATGATCTTAGTATTAACCCCACAGCAGAAGAGATCGCTGATTTAGGTTTAAAAGGCTACCTTAATACCGCGTTAACCGAATTGATTGAACAAAACCTCGCTGGCAATGAGGTAGCAACTGACTCCATTAATTTGTTGTATCGGCTGCATAACAAAGTTAGTCAAGAAAATCAGAATCTCTCAGCGGTAACAAAGGGTCGGTAATAAAACATGTATATTCGTGCACTAACAATCGAGAATTTTCGAAGCATTGACTTTTTAGAACTTACTAACCTACCTGTTCATGGAATTATTCTTATTGAAGGCGATAATGAAACAGGTAAGTCTACACTTCTAGAAGCTCTGAGTTTTCTTTTCGATCAACGGTATTCTTTTAGCTCTAAAGGCAAAGCAATAAAAAGTATTCAGCCCCGAGGTAAAGACGTAGCTCCAGTTGTGAGCATGCATGCTCAGGTAGGTGAGTATGAGCTCATTATGAAAAAGCAGTGGCTTAAGCAAACCAAAGCAGAGTTAAAGATTCTTCAGCCTGCAGTTGAGGCGCTAACTGGTAAAGACGCTGAGGCGCGTTTTGAAGAAATTATTAGCGCACACATTGATTCAGATTTACGTGATGCTCTTTTTGTTGCTCAAGGTGGACTTAGCCCAGAATTAGCCCTAGGCGGAATTACCTCTTTAGACCATAATCTCAAACTGCTTAGCGGTGAGGAACAATTAATAGATGATAACGCAGTACAGCGTTTAGTTAATGAAGAATATGAGCGCTTTTATTCTGCTAAAACAGCGAAACCGGCTCGTGAGCTAGCAAGCGCAGAAAAATCTCGAAAAGATGCACATGCAGCATTAGAAGAAATTACTCAGCGCTATAAGCACTATGTTGATGCGGTAGAAGAGGTTGAGCGGTTCAATGAGAAAATTATTGATCTTGAGCAGCGAAAAGTGGAGCTAGCAAAAGATCACGCTCAGTGGGAAGAAAAATATCAGGTTATTGAAAAAACTCAACGCAGACACAAAGAACAAGAAAACCGTGTCCAATCGCTGAGATATATAGCAGAACGTGACCAAGAAAAACTTGATCGTCGTAAGCAACTTATTCGGTCGGTTTCAGACGCAGCACAAGAAGTAAATACAGCACAAGAGAGTTTGGCTTTAGCTAGTGATAAAATTGCAGCAGAAGAAAAAGAATTAGCTGCTGTTTTGGAGCATAGAAATGCAGCTAAAAAAATAGTTGAACACAGTGAAAAAGAAACTGATAACCTCAACGCTTTAGTTCTTGCTGCTCAAAAATGGCAACAGCGAGTAGAACTGGGTGATATTTACAACCAGGTTATGCGTATCGACGAAGAGAAAACTCGTCTTAAAAAACCAGTACTTATACGTAGAGAAGATGTTACTGCTATCCAAGATGCGGTCATGGCAGTACAGCAAGCAGAGAAAATTGCTGAGCTGGTAGCTGTGGGCATTGATATGCGGGCGGATACCCCGACCTTGATCCGAGTAGATGATAAAGAAATTCTGCTTGATCAACACAGCATGGCATTAACTCAAATGACAACAGTAGTAATAGATAAGGTAGAGATAAAAGTTACTCCACCGGCTACCGATGCCGTAGTAGAACTAGAAGATGCGAGAGTTAAACTTGCTGAACTGTATAAAAAACATGATGTAACAAGCCTTAACGAAGCACGTAATAGACTCGACCAATATGAGCAGGTCAGTGCGCAGGAAAAAGAGCTCACTTATACTCAACAGCAATTACTTGGACCCTATTCGAAGACAGAACTAAGCGATATTATTGCTGAGCTAGCAGAGATTACTCAGCCCGAGAAATCTCTGGCAGAGCTTATGGAACTAGTTAAGCTTAATGAAGAAAAACTAAAACAAGCGCGACAAGATGAACGTGACGCTAATGACCTTTATATCCAGCTTGCTAAGCGGCCAGCTGCTGAGCACAAGGCTAAGCAAGAAGCTCGTGTAGTGGTGCTTCAAGAACAATATGAACATTACGTTCAACAATTACGCGAACAGGAAGAAGCTGATTCTACTAAAGAATTAGAAGAAACTGTTACGCAGGATCAACAAGCACTTATGCAAGCAGAAGAAGAATTAGCGGTAGTAACTAAGAAATTAGCTGAACTTGATGCAGACAATACTGAGCGTCGTTTTGCACACGTGAGACAGCTTATTGAACGAACAAAAGAAGAACATAATCAAGTACTATCGAATATCCGTGCCCATGAGCTATTTATTGCAAAAGCTGCTGGTATCGCTGAGGAAAAGGATCGTCGTGCAGAAGAATATGAAGCTGCTCAACGAAATTATGCTGGTGTTGAGCGTCGGGCGCAAGCAGTTGCATTGCTCAAAGAAACCTTGGATAGACACAGGCAAGCAATGCATCAGCGTTATGCACAACCTTTTAAAGAGGAACTTGAAGGACTTGCCGAAATGATTTTTGGTAAGGGGGTTTCTTTTAATTTACAAGAAGATCTTTCGGTATTAGAGCGAAGTCAAACAGATATAGCTTTGACTACCCAGGAATTATCTGGTGGGGCACAAGAACAACTTGGTTTGATTATGCGTTTAGCACTAGCACGGTTGGCGGCTGGAGAACCAGTACCGGTCTTTTTAGATGATGCGCTTGGAGCAAGTGATGAACAACGACTAAAAGCAATGGGCTATTTGCTTAATGGACTCGGAGATGCACAGCAGATTTTTATCACTACCTGTATGCCTAGTAGATATGCACATGTGTATCCGGCTGTAAAAGTACAGATGAAAGAGCTTCATACTTCTGAATAGCACAATAGGTGCACAGTAGTAATTACTGTGCACCTATTGTGCTAGTTAAATTGCTAGGTTACTGCTTGATCGCAGAAACATCGAGGACAATTTTGATTTCCTCAGAGAGCAAAACACCACCAGTAGCTAGTGGAGCGTTGAAGTCAATATTAAAGTCTTTGCGGTTAATCTTGGTAGTTGCTTCAAAACCTAGTCGAGTGTTGCCAAAAGGATCTTCGGCAATGCCGCCAATTTCTACTTTCAGAGTTACTGGTTTGGTAACGTCTTTGATTGTTAGATCACCGGTTACCGTGCCTTCGTCGTTGTTAAGAGAAAACTCGGTGGCCGTAAAGGTCATGGTTGGGTAATTCTCGACGTCGAAAAAGTCCGCATTGCGAACATGCGCATCGCGGTCGGCAACGCCTGTGCTAATAGAAGCAGTTTGGATGGTCACTGCTGCCGTGGATGCGGTTTGGTTTTCAGCATCGAAGGTGAAAGTTCCTTCGAATTCCGCAAAATTGCCGCGCACTTTGGAGATCATTGCGTGACGAGCAACAAACCCAATAGCGGTGTGAGTGGGGTCGATGATATAGGTACCGTTAAGAGTGCTCATGAAAATTCCTTGAAATAGTAATGATTTTTTTGATAGCGCTAAGGCCTAAGGCACACTATACACCAATTTGGTGATATGTCAACAAATTAATGATTGATTGTTCATAACTAGGTATGAGCAGGGATAATTTTTATTTTTTCAGAAAATAAGGTTACTGTGTTTGCTATGACGACAGCACGCTGGTTAAGCGAAGAAGAACAAAGCTTATGGCGCATGATCCTTGGTGTTATGCGTAAAATTGAGCGTGATCTTGATGAGACTTTGCAACAACAAAGTGGCATTACGTCGTCGGAATACGCAGTCCTGGTTACTCTTAGTGAGAGTGAAAATGATACGGCGCGGCTACGAGAATTGTGTGATTCTTTAGATTGGGATCGTAGCCGGGTATCCCATCAGGTTACACGTATGGAACGGCGCGGGTATGTAACAAAAAATAAGTGTGATGGTGATGCTCGTGGGGTTAATGTGCAAATGACAGAAGAAGGCCGTAAGCGTCTTATGTCAGCTGCTCCAGAACATGTAGAAACTGTACGACAGCTTATTTTTGATCACATTACCGAAGATCAAATTGAACAGCTTAAACCCTTTTTTGAATCAATTTTGAAGGTGAAGTTAGAAAACCGTCCAGGATAGATACCGTGAGGTAGAAAATAAAGGTAGCGACGTTATTGTAAAAGACGAGCTGTTAGAAATTTATTATTAGTGTTTGCAGATCTACTAGTTAAAAGCTGGTAGATCTTTTTAATAAGTGCTTAATTTTTTATTGTTGGCCAAATAAGTGTTAACCTGAATATGTTTTTATACAAGACGCTTACCGTACCGTTTTCTCATATCTGTTATGAAGTAAATATGACGGTGTTTTATCTGCCGGCTTGTTAGATTGTTTGTGCTGAGATGCTTATAAAAATATTCGAGTTCTACTTTTACACGTGAAGTAGAACTCGAATATTTTTTATTGGTTAGCCTAAGGGCTTAGTAAACAGGGTTAGCTGTTAGCTTTCTTTTTTCAAGCGTGCACGGCAGATGATGATAGCGCCGACGCTAGCGAATAGAAGAGCTGCAAGTATCATCCAGGTGACCGATGCGCCCGTTCTTGCTAACATACCGCCATTATTATTGCCGGAATGTGAGTTAGCCGATGCCGACGGAGCTATAGATGAAGGGGCAGATACAGAAGCTGTAGCAGGTGTTGTATTTGCTGCTGGAGGATTCACCGTAGGTGCCGGTTTAGGCGGGAATGGAATAGGAATCGGGATCGGGATGATTGGCGGAAACGTTTGCGAAGACGAGGATGTTGTTGCCAGTGTCGACGAAGAAGTCGTTGTCGTAGGCGTTGCTGAAGAACTTGTTGTCACTGGTGCTGACGAGGAAGTTGTTGCCGCCGTGGTGGAAGAGGAAGTTGTCGGAGGTACTGGCGCAGGGATCGGGGTGTATTCGTTTGTAGCTACAAGGTCGAACTCTCCATTTTCTTTTAGCGTGAATTTAGCTGTATCAGCTGAAATTCGCTCTAAATCACCAATGTTGTCAGAAGCCTCAAAAGTTAGCTTATGAATAAAGCCATCCACGTGTGCAGTTTCTGCATCTTCGGTGATGCTACATTGGGTCCCGATAGGAAAGGAACCCCTTGGGGCGCCGCTAGCACCGTTGATTATTTGGAAATTGCCAGTTTCTTTTTCGTTATTTGGCTTAATGCATTCCCAACGGAATCTAAATTCTTCTTCATAGGGGTTTACCGGACCATCGTCATCTTTGTCAGCTATAAGATTTACCGGTTCTGACTTAGCTGCACCCTTAACTGGTTCCGGATCTTTATCTCCGTGCACAATAACCTTTTTGGATACCTTGAAGGTGGCTGATTCTTGTGCGATAGGAGTGTAGGTATTTTCTGCTGTGATAACTAGTTCATGTTGATTTTGTCCACGTGGGTGAATGCTCAGGATATTTTCGGGGTGTTTTTTCTTCGTTGGTGGGCCAGGTGAGCGAATGTTTATAGCCAGGAATAGAGGCAGTCTTTTCAGCAATTTGGCATGTTGATTCTAGAGGCAAGTTATCTACGAGAATTTTCTGCCCATTTTTTAACTTGGCTGTATTTCTGACAATAGAATTATCTTCATTTCGGCATACCCAGGTGAATTCAAATTCTTTATCAGTTTGTGTGCCCGTAACTTTTTTCTCTAGCGCAAAACTACCAGTTTTGGGAGCTGGTTTAACAGCTTCTTTGGTGTATTTGTTATACACGTGAGCCGAGACTTCTTTATTAGCTTCGATAGAAAGTTGGACTGCTGCATTTGGCGTTACAGCAGGTTTTTTGTAGAAATGAAAACCTCATGAGAATATCCAGGTACTTGCGCGCTCTGTAGATCTTCAGTGATTGTGCATTGGGTACCAGCAGGGAATTTCTTACTGGTGAAAGTCTCAGTGTCTCGTAGGGTAAAAGAGCCAGATTCGGTTTGTGCATTGGTAGGTAGAGTGCACATCCAATCAAAGGTGAAATCTTTCTCAGCAAGTTCAGGAATAGATATTAAAGATCCATCTTCTTCGAATACAGCGTTTTGCTTTCGGACAATGAAAGTACCTTTATCGTTATCTTTTGCTTTATGTGCTACGGAAAGAATACTTTCTATAGTTTCGATAAAAGAAGCAATAAGTGATTTCTTTTCGCTGGGAACTATTGTATCGGTATCCTCTAGGCTTTCCATATTATCGGTTAGCTCTTCTGATTCATCAGAAGTTTGAGTGGTAGCTTCATCGGAAGTTTTCCTGGTAGTGCATGAAGAATCCCCAGCGCATGCTTCTTGTGCTGTGGCATAAGGGGTGTACGGGGTTATAAGGGTAATAGTGCTTGTTATTAGTAAAAGCGTAAGTAATACAGCGAACCAAGGACTTTTTATTAATCGTTTGGTTGCCATGATTCTTTGTGAGAGATTCATGCTGGTTTATATCGTTTTCTAAAATTGAGAGAATATGACTTATCGAGTGTTTGCGTTCCTTTCAGATGAGGGGGCTTGTAAAAGGGAACTTAAACCTTAAATTAGATTCTTAATCTAAGGTTTGACTAACACATCAGCATCATCTTAATGATGTCGATTTTTACATGCAATTTTAAGTTTTATTTTTTGCTTATTTATCGTTTTTATTTTTCCTAATTTTAGTTAAGTCAACTTCAAAGCATGTTTTTATGTGTCGTGGGCGAAAAGGTCTAAAAATTTTTATGCTTTTTCTTACTGTGAAAATTATAAAAACACTTACATAGATATATAAATATTTGATTTATGCCGATATTTATAGTGGCAAGAAGGAGATCACGACAAACTGATATGTGACGTTTGTTTGGTGAGATGAGAAGTGGGATCGGAAAAACTTTATGCAGTAGCTGTTGGTGTCACGATGATTGAGTGTGGCGTAGATGCTGGTTAAAACCAAGTCGCTTGAGTTCTATGGACATGCGGCTTTTAGCCCTAATTATTTTTAAAGAATTTATTAATAATGAAGCGGAGATAAAAAATCGTCGTAAAGTAAAAATGGTGTTTTTACTTTACGACGATATACGTCAACTATGTTTTAACTGCTCAGGTATCACTGGGATGATTCGAACCTGTGACACTTATAAAACTATTTACTCTTAAGCCGCATCCTAGAATATCTAGAAACTGCCATCAACGCAGATAGTTGAATGGCTGGGAAGATGTACTTCTCGGTTTTTCCTTTATGAAGCAGGCTAATCGCAGTATCGCCATAATATAAAAGACCAGGTTGCTACCCTAAAACATAAGGTAGGAGCCTGGTCTTTGTTGGCTTTTAGTTAGTTGTTATCGCCTCTTTTTATTGTTTGCAAAATATACGATTACTCCACCAGCACCAGCAAGAAGAACTGCTGCTAAGAGCATCCAGATCACAGAAGCACCGGTTCTAGCTAGCTCTCGCTGCTGTGTATCCGGTTTCTGCGGTGTGGACAACTGGGTTGTCGGTGTTGCCACAGGTGGGGTAGTTACCGATGGAGTTGGATGTGGTACCGGTGGGACAGGTTGTGGTGCCGGTGGGATCGGAATTGGGATTGGGATGATCGGCGGAATCTTAGGCGTCGTTGTGCTTGTCGACGGGGAAGTTGTCGTGCTTGGTGGTACTGACGACGAGGTGGTTGTTGATTCCGTGGTTGTGGTTGTCGGTACCGTTGTTGGCTCTGAGGTTGTAGTAGTTGGTGGTACCGACGAAGAGGTAGTTGGTTCTGTGGTGGTAGTCGACGAAGAAGTGGTTGGCTCAGTCGTCGTAGTGGTTGTCGACGAGGAAGTCGTCGGTTCCGTGGTCGCCTCCGTTGTTGTGGTGGTAGTTGACGAGGAAGTCGTCGGCTCTGTTGTAGTCGTCGTAGAAGTTGTTGACTCCGTTGTAGTTTCTGTTGTCGTAGTCGTGGTTGTGGTTTCCGTTGTTGTTGGAGGTGCTGGTGGAACAACAGGGGTATAGCTGTTTACAGCAGTAACAACCAACTCTGCCTTATCTTTGCTACGAGGATTAACCATGACAATGGTGCCTCCTGCTACAGGAGTCGCCGGCTTATCATCGATAAACCACTTCAAAGTATGGTCATAGCCAGAAACGGAAGCATTTGTTTCAGAGACACGACAGGTGGACTCTAGCGGTAGTCCATCTACCTTGTGCTCTTCACCATTCTTAAGCGTAGTTTCGCCTCGTGTTGGTGTTGTACCATGATCACCATTACAAATCCAGGAGAACTTGAAGGTTTTATCATCCTCTAGACCCTTGACTTCCTTCTTCAAAGTGAAGCCTCTAGTCTCAGGCTTAGGCTTTTCCTTAGGATCATAGATGTTGACAGCAGTGTATTGGGCTATGCTATCCGGTTTGCCGGTGATAGTGAACGTGTAGCCTGTGGCACCGTTTTGCGTTCCATCTCTTCCAAGCCAGCTTACTTCCTTATGCTGGTAATCGTCGATGTCGAGGCCATCTGTATTCTCAGTGACCGTGCATTCTGTGCCAATAGGCAAGTCAGTGACATCAGAGCTAGTCTGGCCGTTTTTGAGCTTGATTGTGCCTTGGCGTTTTTCTCCTTCTTTCCCGTTTACCTCAGGAAGGGTACAAATGTATGGGAAAGAGAAGGTTTTGTCTTTGATTGCGGTTTGGAATTTGCTTTCTTGATCGATGAGGTTTCCTGCTTCATCGCTTGAATGAGCCATCTTGCGAAGCCTGAAGCCGCCGGTTTCCCGCTCATATTTGTTGGTTACAAGAATCTGGGTAGCTTCTTTGAATAGTTCATCAACGGTGAACTCGAACATGGAGGCAGCGCTGACGATCTTAACGTTTTTATCGGCATCGAAAACAACCCATGATGTGGTTAGCTTCTTACCTTTTTCGGATGGGGGAGTTATTTCTGTAATGGTGCACTTAAGGTTTTTCTCAAGGCCCATGACGTGTACGACGCTGCCGTTTCTTACCGTGACTTGACCATTTTTATCCCGTTCGCCCTTGGGATAACTAGGGTGGGTGCACTTGTAGTCGAAGGTGAATTCTCTAGCTTTATCTTCTTCTGTGCCTACAACGTTTTTCTCAACGGTGAAGCCACCTCGTTTACCGCGACCTAGACCACCGGCGCTAGGGAAGCGAACAGAACCTTCCACCCCAACGTTATCAATCATGGCCTTGTTGATTACGTTGCTACCTGGTTGAGGTGCCTCTTTTGTTACAGCTGTAATCGTTAGTACAGGGGCAGACTGCTCGTATAAGCCGTAAGGGAATTCAACGGTTACTTGTTCTGGCGAACACTTGATTGTGTAGTGATGACCCTCGCTAAATCCGTCAATTCGGTCGTTTTCTGAATTTATATTTTTAAATCCTTCCCGACGCCCTCCTTGAGGATGACCGCTGGCATTATAGATGATGTGGCGTTTAGATTGTGGTTGTTCTTTAGATCCAATAAAAGAGGAAACATAGACAGGAGCGTAACCGTTATTGTCGTTAAAGTCGCAAGTGAATTGCCATCCTTTAGGGGCCTTATCTGTAACGCGAACCAGATGAGTATTGTTTTGGTGCTGCCTAGGGTCGATTCCTACCGACCATTGGATCTTGTGGTTACGGGTTTTTTCGTCAAAGCCAATGTATTCACCGATTTTAGAGTCATCGTGGAATAGTCCACCCTCACGATGTTTGTATTCTCCAGGTAGTTTCCCAGTGCCACAACCGTTGAAAACTAAGTCCCCGGTGAAGTCCTTATTTGTGTTCCATGCAACAGAGACATATGCGCTGCCATTGACATCGAAGTTAATGTCTTGGAAACCAGTAAGCGTAATAATGAATTTATTTCCGTTCCATTTACCGGTAGCAACAATGTTGCCGTTTTCGTCTTGAAGGGTAATAGGGCCGGTATCAACACTACGTAGCTGCGCTGGTAGGTCAAGCTCAAAGCTATCTCCGCCTTTGGCACCTTTGGGGGCGGTCCACTTAAACTCAACCTCGGCATGTCCACCAGGGCCTATATATTTGCCGTTTTTGACGTTTGGGCTATCGGACTTCCAGTGGAGATCTGACCAACCGCCACCTGTACAAGTTGCTGCTGCAGCACGAGGAGCATTGCCAATTATTAAGGGGGTAAAGCTTGCTATAAGGACTAGGGTCAGTAGCACAGCGAGCCAAGGGCTTCTTATATGTTTCTTGGCCGTGATTATTTTATTACATGAAAGATGCATGTTTCCACATCGTTGATTAGAGGGGATACGAATCCTTAAGAGATGTAAGAATCCGTTTCATCATGAGGAATTGGACAATTTTTTGATGCATCACCATATTTTGAAAAATGGTGATGCATCAATGTTTTAAAAATATTCTGTTCGGATGAATTAAACAAAAAAACTTTTGGATGTTGAATTATTTCTTAAGTTCATCGGTTGGGATTTTCGCTGGCGCATATTCCGTGGTTGAGGTGGGTAGTTAGGCAGCATATTGGTTTGTCTATGACCATTATGAGCGTGTTGCATTTTTTATATGGATGCCCTGGGAATTGTAGAAGTTGTTCTATGGTGATTGGTGGCGTTTTAGGAATGCTTGAAAAATCTGAAAAACAGTCCTTCTGCTTATTGTCGATAATTGTGTCGGAGTTCACTTTTAAGTCCCTATTAGACTCTTCTCAGAAAAATTTTAGTTCCGTGGGAAGCATTGTATTATTGGAAATTGTTCCTACTGGAGCGGTTATTCATTCATTTATCTTATTTTTCGGTTTAAAAAGGGAATTTTCTTATAAAGATTCGTAAAATCAGCCTTGCTATAGCTAGTGCTGTCATAATGGCAGGCTCTACATTTGCAATTGCTCCAGTACACGCAGCACGCACTCCCCAAGAATTCGGTCGGGAGGTTCAACTGAATTTCTCAAAATACTGGAATGAGGGCGTTCAAGAGTGCGTTGAAGCAGCGTTCTTTGTGTGAGTATCACACTACAATGGATTTGAATTATTTGATTCACCTACAAGATGGTTTTAATCCGGCTACAGCTGAGTATTTTAAAAAGTTGTCCGATGAGGCTTCGTACAGGCTTCATGTATCAAAGTACGGTGACGATAACCGAACCCCATTTGATTAAAATAATGCCGGTGTGTGGTTGTTTTGACCACTGACTCTGGTTTGTGATTCTTTATGCTCTTACGATTCCTTGTACTTGGGATCGTAAGAGTTTTTTGTTTCTATGGGCTAAAAAGTATGTGGGATCTTATGCTTTATCCTGGGGCTGTGGTGGTTGGAAACCTGGATGGGATTATTAAGAACTCGAGTTAGAAGCATGGTGGGGTAATGACTGCTGGTAGCACACAGATTACTGCCCAACTGATGATAGTGGCTTCAATAAGATCAAAGCACTGTTAAAAAACATAAAAGACATCCTTCTTAGTTGGTTTTTACTTCAACTAAGAAGGATGTCTTTTGTTGAGCGTAGTACGTAGTAGTTTTTACTACGCACATGTTTTGTGCAGGCTAGTTGAAACTTATCGTCGCAGTATTAAATGGTGTATCTAAAAAGATGAAGCCCTCTTCACTTTTGTTTTATAACAAGTGAAAAGGGCTTAAAAAACTGTAACTAGCTTACGCTATGTGGGCGTTAAAAGGATTAGTCCTTCTTATTCGCACGACCACGATAGGTAATAAACCCACCGACTACAGCAAGCAGTAATGCTACAAGTGCTAACCAGATGACAGAAGCACCAGTATTAGCTAACCCTTTACCCTTATTTGTTTGGTTAGGGGTAGCAGCAGTGGTGTTCTTGCCATTGTTTTGCTGTGTTTGAGCAGTGTTGTTGCCACCGTGGTGTGGTGTGGCAGGAGTATTACTTACACCATTCGGTGCAGGAGCTGGTGCTGGGTGTGGTGCTGGTGCTGGGTGTGGTGCTGGTGGGAATGGTGCCGGAGGAACCGGAATAGGAATCGGGATTGGAATAATCGGCGGGAACTTACTGGTTGTTGTCGGAACAATCGGCTCAGTAGACGAAGTTGTTGTAGTTGGCTTTGCCGACGAAGTAACCGAGGTCGATGTAGCAGACGAAGTTGTTGTTGCCGACGAGGTGCTCGAAGCAGACGTTGTTGGTGTCATGCTTGACGTTGCTGAGGTTGTCGGTGCTGGACGTGTTGTCGACGACGAGGTGGTTGTTGTTGGCGCAGCAGAAGACGAGGTCGTTGTTGGTGCTGGCTTAGTATCCTTGGTGTAGGTGTTGACCGCAGTAACAACCAATTCAGCCTCAGTCGTGGAACGAGGATCAATTGCAACAATATTGTCTTTCGACTTTGGTTCACCATTAGTCAACCACTGTAGTGAATGCTTGAAACCTGCAACTGCTGCATTCTTCTCAGAGATCATACAGGTGGAATCAAGAGGAAGATCCTTAACTTTAAAGGTTGCACCATTTTTCAGCTTAATGCCACCTCGTACTGGCTGCGTTCCCTGTTCACCACGGCAAATCCAACTGAACTCGAATTCTTTGTCCTCGGTAAGTCCTTTGACTTCTTTCTTTAGGGTGAAAGTACCTTTACCTGGAACCGGAGGCTTTGGTGGAACTGGATTATCTTCTTTGACATAGGTGTTTACCGCTGTGACAACAGGTGGTTGTTTTTCTGCTTTGCGTGGGTCAACAAAAACCGTATCGGTAGGAGTAACTCTTTCTTCACCGTTAATCTCCCAGTTAAGAAGGTGGGTATACCCATCAATTTCTGGAGCTTTCTCGGATATTTGGCACGTGGAGTTAAGCGGTAAGCGAGTAACGGTAACTCGTGCACCATTTTTTAGTTTTGTTTCACCCTTGGTGGCTGTGTTTTCGTCTTCACGGCATACCCAGGTGAACTCAAATTCTTTGTCTTTATCCTTTTCTTCAAGGCCTACAACTTTTTTCTCTAAGGTGAATTGACCCGTTTCCTGTTTATCTTCCACAGGGGTGTAGGTGTTTACTGCTTGAACAACAAGTTGTCCTTTTTCTTTCTCGCGTGGGCTGATAACTACTGCACCGTTTTCTTCCGCTTTTTTCTCGTCGTTGGTAAACCATTGAAGAGAATGGGTAAAGCCTTTAACCTCTGTGTCTTTTTCTTTGATTCGGCACTGAGAATTCGATGGAAGATTAGAAACCGTGAAAGTTTTACCGTCTTTAAGTAGGGTACTGCCACCAGAGATTAACTTGTCATTGCTGTTGTAGCATTGCCAGGTGAATTCAAATTCTTTGTCCTTGCTCTTTTCATCAAGGCCTTTGACTTCCTTTTTTAAAGTGAACTCACTATTTGCAGGCCCAGGAGTGTATTCATTTTGAATAATAAAATTGAATGGCGCTTTTTCACTTAATGTGAACTTAATTTGGTTCTTTCCAACAAGCTGAATATTTTCGGAATTGCCCGTGTAGAGAAAAGCAAGTTGATGCGTGAATCCGGGAACGTGTGTGGTGCTTTCATCCTCAGTTACGGTACATTCAGAGCCAACAGGAAATTCAATTGGGCTTTTTTCGAGTTTATTAGCTTCAATGTTGAAAGAGCTATGGCTAACTACCTTTTTGGCTATGTGCTTGCATTCCCAGTTGAATTTGAACGTCTGGTCTTTTTTCTTTAGGTCTTCGATAAGTTTTTGGGTCTGTTCATAGTCTTGGGCACCTTCGGCGTCTTTAACTACAACACTTTTATATACCGAGAATTTCGTCATCTCGTCAGATACGGGAGCGATAGCGTTATCTTGTTCATCACTTGAGGGATCAGTTGTATCTTTATCGGTGTTGTCTTTAGAGAAACCGAAAAGGTCTTTGAAGCTTTGCCAAAGCCTTCCCCAAAAAGAAGGTTCTTGCCCAGCAGGTGTTTCCTGTGAATCTTGTGTAGACACTGCATCATCTACAGGGATCTGATCAGAAGGCTGGGTTTCAGCGTCATCAGACTGCAGATCACTAACAGCAGTAGCGTCTTCTACAACGGCAGTAGCGTCTTCTGCCGTCTCAGAAAGTGCAGTTTCTTGTGCTGCTGCAGCATGAGAGAAGTTGATAGCAAGTGGTACAAGGCTTGCTATGAGAAGAAGCGTAAATAGTATGGCAAGCCATGGGCTGCGTAGTAGCCCTGTGCTTGTTTTTCTTTTTGTAGGGGAATGATTCATGTTTTTTCCGTATCGTTTCTTTCTGAGAGTGCTCTTTTATATATAGAGCGCAAGACATTTGTTTCCTGCCTTTTATCTTTTTGAAAGATTAAAAAGAAGGAGAAGAGGGGTGACAGGCTTTGGGGTGACCTGGTGTGGTTCCACAAAAGGTTTTGTCAATGTCTTATTGATTTAAATTATCGTCAGTAGAGGGGTGCATACAAGTTTTAGTAGATACTGTTGGGTATTTATTTTGGTTGGGGTTGTTGGCTTGTTTTTAGTTTTTATGAGGTGGCAGAAGTGCTGGGTGTCGAGGTAAAAACCCTAAGATAAAAGACCCAAAAACACCGAAAAATCTAAAAGATAACAAAAGAAAAAAATAAGAAAACCCCCTCCTACCTGCGTTTATGCTGGTAGGAGAGGGTAAAGAAAAAGTGTCCCCGACAGGATTCGAACCTGCGACCTTTGGTACCGGAAACCAATGCTCTATCCACTGAGCTACGGAGACAATGTGTTCTCACTGATGTGAATTACACCAGTGAGAGTGTAGCACTTGCTAGGAGTTAGAAGGAAACTTCTGTTACTTCGGTGGTGCCGGTACGTAGATAATCAGCCACAATGTTATCAATATGGGGGAACCCTAGACCCACTGTACCATGTCCAGAACCATGGACGGTGACTACATGTGAACCCATTTTTTCAGCCATTGAACCCCAATGCGCATATGGAGTTTGGGGATCGCCAGTAGCTTGTAATTGCAATGGACGAGTGGCAAGACCAGCACCAGAAATCTCTACTGAAGTAATTGGTGCGGCACCGGCGCAGGATGCACCAGAGCTAACGGCAGCCGAAGGTGCAGAAAATACATCACCGGTAATGAAATTAAGCCAAACATAACGAGGATATTCCATCGGATTAGTCGGTGAGACTGCCTCATTACAAATAATGACTGACTGCATAATCTGATGTTGGCTTGCTGTAACAATTTGTTCTTCAGTTGGTTGTACCTGAGGAATTTCCTTAGTGCCAGCAATAATTTCCGCTAAGCCATTCCAAGAAGCACGCATGGGCAATAGCTGACGGGTGAGCAACAGAGTAGGTGAGTTTACTTGGTTTGCTTGACCACCACTAAGTATTTGCGATCCTAATCCCTTTGCTTGAACAAGAGTAGGGTTAATTACGGTCAGTGCATCCGCACCGAATTGCCTCAGAGCAGGTGGTACATCACCAATTTGAGCTGGTGGTGGAGCAACTGTGGGATTGGTTCCAGTTTCGGCAACTACTTTATTTGACCACGATTGATAGACCGCTAGGGGAGTGGTTCCTAGGTGGTAGATTTCATCACGGGCGGCAACATAGCTGAAAAATTCATGAAGGGAATTGATATAGCCTTGTTCTTGCGCAGCCATAATGCCTGCCCACATAAGTTGTGGATCTACACCTGAGTCGAGTACTAATTTATCAGTGTGATCAGGGAAAAGTGTGGCATACGTCGAACCCAGGATAGTGCCGTAGCTTAACCCTAAGATTGAGATATTCTTATAACCTAGGGCTTTGCGAACCTCTTCCCAATCACGAGCGGTATTTTCAGTGGTGATATTGTTTGCGTAGGGTTGCGCGCAGTTGTTACGGATAAAAGCGCCAGGTTGAACCATATCGCTGGAGCTTGCTGCTCCTACATTGCATTGTATGGGAGTTGAACCTGGTAAACCTCGTGGTTGTACGCCAATGAAGTCCCATTCGCCGGTAATGGATTCGGGCCAATTAAATGTGTTGGTGTTTCCTACATAGGTATAGGCATCGCCACTAGGGCCACCTGGGTTACCGAAAAGTGCGCCACGAGCAGAGCCGGTAGCACTGCGCTTTACAAAACCAATGGTTATTTTTTCACCAGTGGGTTGAGTGTAATCCATGGGTACTTCTATTTCGCCGCATTGGCTGCCCGGTGCAGTAACCTGTTCGGGGCAGGTAACCCATTTAATAGATGTAGCAGCAGATACATGAGGAATACTGCTTAAACAAGTAGTGCTAAGAACAATAGTGGATAGGGCTGCGATCAGTTTTCGCATACAGTGGTCTTTCTTATAGCTAATGGACAATGTGATGTGTCCAGCTTAACAAAAGCAATGTGTCATTGATGGGAAAGGAAAAAATAAAGTGCCTAGATCATATGATCTAGGCACTTTTAGTTATATTGCTGGTTATCGAGAATTAATCAACAACTACGCAGATAAGGGTACGTGGTCCGTGCACACCTTCCACACGGTTGAGCTCGATATCTGAAGTAGCCGATGGGCCAGAAATCATGGTGTTGGGGCGCTTAAAAGTAAGACGAGAAACCATTTCTGGCACACCATAAACAACATTTTCCATCCGTACAATGCAGACGTGGCAGTCTGGCACGAGGGTCAGTGCACGACGTCCGCACACATCACCTGATTCAAGACAGATGGTGCCAGTTTGAGCAGAGGAGACATGTGAATCTGTGACCACAGCATCCACATCGTTGAGCGTACGAGGATCCACTGATACATCATCTGGGGTGGCTACGCCATCAAAAGCGTCGAAAAGCGATGCCTCTAAACCGGGAGCATAGCGAACGTCTTTTGCCTGGCGATCATTAAGAATCTTGGCAATGGTTGCGGATAGATCTTCTTTCGAAGACTCTACGACCTGAGCCTTGTAATCTACCAGTCGATCAATGAGCAATTCTTTAAGCTCATCATGTGGTAGATCGGTGTGGCGGATGTAGTCACGCTGGACTGGGTAAGCGCCCTCAGGCACCTTAGCCAGCTTATTGGCGTTGCGAATGCGCTGTAAAATCTCAGTTTTTGCATCCATGATTAAGCATCCTTTTCAAGGCGATTAGGGGTGATACCCTGTGTGCGAGCGTCGGCAAGCAGTGCTTGTGCTTCATCAGACTCAAACCACTGGCGGAAAGACTTCTTAGGTGGTACCGCGGTGTCACGAACATCAGTCCAGCCAGCGAGGAAGCTAGGCAGGTGCGTAATCTTGCCCTGCGAGCCACCCAAAATACGGCCCATAAAGACCATGCGGGTGACTGTGTTCCACAGTAGTGGGAACCGCCAAGCCATACCCATTGCGCTCATAAGGGTCTTTTCGATCTTTGGAGCATCTGTCTTGATCTTCTCATGGCGAAGCTCAAGAAGAATATCGGTGAATGGGATCTTTACTGGGCAGACCTCGTTGCAGCGGCCACACAAACTAGAAGCATAAGGTAGATAAGCATTGGGATCATGCTTGTCTTTAATGCCGGTCATTTGTGGGGTCAAAATGGCGCCGATTGGACCGGGATAAGTAGAACCATAAGCATGCCCACCAGCGCGTTCGTAGACCGGGCATACGTTAAGGCAGGCCGAGCAACGGATGCATTTGAGGGCTTCGCGGCCAAGCTCATTAGCAAGTACAGCGGTGCGGCCATTATCTACTAGCACGATGTGGAAGTTTTGTGGACCATCACCTTCGGTAACACCTGTCCAGGTAGATACATAAGGAGCCTGGCGCTCACCTGTGGAAGAACGAGGCAGCAACTGCAAGAAGACCTCAAGATCTTGGAAGGTAGGCAATAGCTTTTCGATGCCCATGACCGAGATCAAAGTTTCTGGCAGGGTAAGGCACATACGGCCATTACCTTCTGACTCCATAATGGTGACAGTTCCAGTTTCAGCGATACCGAAGTTTGCGCCCGAAATCGCAACCTTTGCACGCATAAACTGCTCACGCAGGAAGGTACGAGATGCTTCAGCAAGATCGGCAGGCTCAGTAGATAGCGATTCATCGGTATGCGGCATCTCTTTAATAAAGATGTCACGGATTTCGGCACGGTTACGGTGAATAGCTGGCACAAGAATATGCGATGGTTTATCGTGGCCCAGCTGAACGATAAGCTCAGCAAGGTCGGTTTCCCGAGCTTCGATACCAGCTTCGCGTAAGCGATTGTTCAGATTAATCTCCATGGTAGCCATGGACTTAATCTTGACGACGTTCTTCTCACCGGTGGCTTCGACTAATCCAGTGATAATATCGCCGGCTTCTTTGGCATCACGTGCCCAGTGAACGTGTCCGCCACGAGCAGTAACGGCTGCTTCAAACTGTAGTAGAAGCTCATCCATACGTTGTCCAACATCACGCTTGATATCAGAACCAGCCTGGCGAATTTCCTCCCAGTCAGGCATTTCAGCGGTCACATTAAGGCGTTTACCTCGAATAGTGGTTGTTGCCTTGGTGAGGTTACGTCGCTGAGTAGCGTTGTAGAGATCTTTGTGAGCATTGTGGACGAAGTTGTCATCGCCGCGAAGTTGGCTATTTTCGCTTGCCCGTGGCGGCATGACGGGCATTCCGAGTGCGACGTTCACAGCATTGCCTCCCTAGAGTAAGCAGCGGTGGTAGGCGTCCATGGGTGTTCCTTGGTGGACGCCAGGATTTCAGCAATATGGATAGCGCGAACACCGACGTGGCTGCGCGACAAAGAACCTGCGATATTCATCAGGCAGGAAGAGTCGCCGCCGGTGACATATTCGGCGTTGGTGAGTGTGATATTACGGCTCTTATCACTGACCATGGCGGCAGAAGTTTCTGCATTCTTCAATGAGAAGGTACCGCCGAAGCCACAGCATTCTTCAGCATTAGGCAAGGTGACAAGGTCAATGCCTTCAACATTAGAGAGCAGGCGGTAAGGGCGATCACCAAGTTTGATAAAACGGAGACCGTGGCATGACGGGTGGTAGGTGACTCGGTGAGGGAAAAATGCGCCGAGATCTTCGGTTTGGGCTACGTCGATCAGGAACTCTGGTAGATCGAGAGATTTCTTGGCAGTGGTACGTGCGCCGTCGACAAGTGCTTTATCGCCATAACGGTCAGCAATACGCTCATGTTGTTCACGTACAGCACCAATGCAGGAACCGGATGGGGAAACAACGTAATCTATGGAAGGATCACTGAACGCATCAACATAGTTGCGGATCTGTGGAATAGCTTCCTTTTGGTATCCGGTATTAACGTGCATCTGGCCACAACAGGTTTGTTCTTTAGGGAAAACGACCTCGTAACCAAGCCGAGATAGGATCAACGCGGTTGCCTTGGACGCATCAGGAAACATTGCGTTGCCGATGCAGGTACTAAAGAGCGCAACTCTCATGTTTTTGCTCCTATAACTATTACTAATGAATTGATTAAAGTTTAAAAGGCTTCACGACGCATAGCGCGTACTTGCTATCCGTGGTTACTCCTGTAAGCCGGTATAAAATGAGCGCAATGTGACATGATGACACATCCAATAATAGCGAGGTAATACCTATTTTTCTCGTAAAAAAAGAGAGTAATTACAACATACTAATGTCTCTAAAATAGTGTCTGGTCAGGGTTTTTGCAGGTGTAGCGCTCAGGGGATTTGATATAGCACGCGTATATCTCAAATGAAATGTGATATTAACCATTCACTGATGTGAGTTATATCTAATTTAATGCATCTTGGTATGATGGGACACGTCTAACGGTCACAATATAGACAGGAAAATAACCCTGTTATAGCTACTATTTGTGGAAGTGGATTGTTTTAGTTGCTTTCTTCTTCCATATATTTAGATAACAGAATATGTCTAAAATCATTCTCTGAAGGAGTCGCGTGTTTACGTCATCGACTACCGCTGTTGCTGGCAGCCTTGGCTTGTCTGCACTGTGCGCTATTTTGCCCTTGGTCGGGTTCTTTATCTTCCTTATGGTGTTGAAGATGAAGGCACACTGGGCAGCTCTGTCTAGTGTTGTTGTTGCCCTTATTACCGGTATTTTCTTGTTCCACATGCCCTTTCAATATGCTGTTTTGGCATTTACGCAGGGCGCAGCTTTTGGGTTGTTCCCAATCGTCTACGTAATTCTGATGGCGGTTTGGCTTTACGACATCACTGTTGCATCTGGGCGCTTTGAAGATCTCCGCGCAATTTTCTCCAAGCTTGGACGCGGTGATATGCGTGTGCAAGCTATGCTTATCAGCTTTGCTTTTGGTGGCCTTTTGGAGGCTTTAGCAGGCTTCGGAGCGCCAATTGCTATTGTGGCAGCGATGCTTTTGGCTATTGGTTTACCGCCGATGAAAGCCGTATTGGTTACCTTTGTTGCTAACTGTGCCCCAGTGGCTTTTGGTGCTATGGGTATTCCAGTAACCACCGCTGGTGTGCTAACTCAAATCCCAGCAGAAAATGTTGCGTCAATGGTTGGACGTCAGCTATCGATTATTGCATTGATCGTACCTTTCCTTCTTGCACTAATTATGGATGGTATGCGCGGCGTTAAGCAGACCTGGCCCATGGCACTTGTATTGGGCATCGCCTTCGGGGGTGGCCAGTTCTTAGCATCGAATTACTTTACTTATGTGCTTACTGACGTGGTTGCTTGCTTGCTATCGCTGGTTGCCGGTGTTCTTTTCTTGCAGGTATGGAAGCCAAAAACTCCAGGAGATCAGGCTTCTAATATCGATCCTGATACCGTTCAATTAACCGGTGGCCGAGTGGGGTTGGCATTATTTCCGTATCTCTTGGTTGTGGTGGTCTTCTCCATCACCAGCCTGTGGCGTATCGGGGTCGATATCCCAGCGGCATTGAAGTCCACCAACATAGTTATTGGTTGGCCAGGTTTGCATGGGCATATCCTTACCCCGGCTGGCGAACCAGTAACCAATACACTCTTTAACTTCAACTGGCTATCGACGCCGGGTACCATCTTGTTCTTCTGTGCTGTGATTATTGCTCTGGTATACAGCCTGACATCTAGCCCAGGTGGTGCAAACGGGGATAAGGAATTCCCTATGACCATGGGTAAGGCCTTTAAGATTCTTGCTGAAGGTGTTGTAAAGCTACGCTGGGCAGCATTGACCATTGCTGCAGTGATGGGCCTGGCCTATGTGATGAACATGAGTGGTCAGACTGCTGCGATTGGTGCGTTCTTGGCTGCTACTGGTGCTGTGTTCCCACTTCTTTCACCAATCCTAGGTTGGTTGGGTACCTGGGTAACTGGCTCTGCAACTAGTGGTAATGCACTCTTTAGTCAGATGCAGTCGGCAACGGCATCGCAAGTTGGTGTGGAGCCAACCTTGCTGGTTGCTGCAAATACTTCTGGTGCCGCGCTTGGTAAGATGGTCAGCCCACAGACTCTAACTATTGCAGCCAATGCGGTAAGCATGGAAAATGGCGAATCGAAGATTATGGCCCAGGCCTGGAAGTACTCTATTGGTTTGCTGGCAGTTCTGTGTATTTTGGTTTATCTCCAGTCCACCCCAGTTCTTGGCTGGATGGTAGTAGGTGGCTAGGTGATAAAGTAATGCACCATGACACCAACGGATCTTTCTGAGTTAATTAAATCTTCCGCTACCCGTGCTCTTGTTGATCGCCAGCTTGATGTTAGTGTCTTGCCGGAGCAGGTCGTTGTTGAGCGCCCTCGTAATCCAGAGCACGGTGACTATTCCACAAATCTTGCTTTACAAGTGGCTAAGAAAGTTGGAATGAATCCGCGTGAGTTGGCTCAGGCACTCGCAGACGAATTGGCAACAAATAATGCCATTGACGTCTGCGAGATTGCAGGTCCAGGTTTTATTAATATTCGTCTTGCTGCGGCAGCCCAAGGGCAGATCGTAGCAACGGTATTGTCCGAACAAAACACTTTTGGCCACTCTTCACTCTATGATGGCCTAAAAGTCAATCTAGAATTCGTTTCGGCAAACCCTACTGGCCCCATTCATTTAGGTGGTACTCGGTGGGCGGCAGTAGGTGATTCCTTAGGGCGCATACTTGAAGCAAGTGGTGCGTGTGTTACGCGGGAATACTATTTTAATGATCATGGTCGCCAAATTGACCGTTTTTCTGGTTCTTTGTTAGCCGCTGCGAAAGGGCAGCCTACGCCAGAAGATGGCTACGGTGGCGAATATATTCAAGATATTGCGGCAAAAGTCGTCGAAAAGCGTCCTGACGTTCTTGAGCAACCTGATGCCCAGGAAATTTTCCGTGAACTCGGCGTCGAGATGATGTTTGAGCACATTAAGAAATCATTGCATGAATTTGGAACTGATTTTGATGTCTATTTCCACGAGAATTCCTTATTCGAGTCTGGCGCAGTAGAACGTGCAGTAGAAAAACTAAAAACCAATGGAAATCTGTATGAAGCGGATGGCGCGTGGTGGCTACGTAGCTCAAATTATGGCGATGACAAAGATCGCGTAGTGATTAAATCTGATGGGGATGCTGCATATATTGCCGGCGATATTGCCTATATAGCCGATAAATTTGATCGTGGGCATAACTTGGCTATTTACATGTTAGGTGCTGATCACCACGGCTATATTTCTCGGTTGCGTGCAGCTGCTGCGGCAATGGGCTATGAAGCAAATAATGTGGAAGTTCTTATTGGCCAGCTAGTTAATTTGGTTCGCAATGGTCAAGCGGTGCGTATGTCTAAGCGTGCTGGCACTGTTATTACCTTGGATGATTTGGTGGAGGCCATTGGCATTGATGCCGCGAGGTATTCAATGATTCGTAGTTCAGTAGATTCTTCTTTGGATATTGACCTTGAACTATGGGCGTCTCAGTCTAGCGATAATCCTGTTTATTATGTGCAATATGGTCATGCACGCCTATGCTCGATTGCTCGTAAAGCCACCGAAATAGGTGTCGATGTTGATGGTGCAGATTATGCATTGTTAACCCATGAGCGCGAAGGGGAGCTTATCCGCACCTTGGGCGAGTTTCCGGCTGTAGTGAAAGCCGCTGCTGAACTACGTGAACCACATCGAGTCGCCCGTTATGCAGAAACTCTGGCTGGTACTTTTCACCGTTTCTACGACACCTGCCAGATTCTTCCCCGCGGTGATGAAAAGACACAGCCAATACATAAAGCGCGTTTGGCACTCGCAGCTGCTACGCGGCAAGTACTAGCAAATGCGTTGGATCTACTAGGTGTTCATGCACCAGAACGTATGTAGTGATGACTTTTAATTCGTTACCAGAACAAGTATGGCCGCGTACAACTGAGCGTATCGACGGTGAAATCTACGTTGGCGGAGTCTGTGTACCGACACTAGTGCAGCGTTATGGTAGCCCGCTTTTTATTGTGGACGAACAAGACTTCCGCTCACGGTGTCGCGATATGGCCGATGCCTTTGGCGCGCACAATGTTCACTATGCTTCTAAAGCCTTTCTTACCCCGGCTATTGTCCAATGGGTGCATGAAGAAGGCTTGCATATGGATGTTGCTAGTGAAGGTGAATTTCGAGTCGCTCGGCATGGAGGTTTTCCGGCATCGGATATTACCGCCCATGGTAACAACAAGTCGTTAGAGTTTTTAAAACTGCTTGTTGAAGAGCACGTCGGTTGCATCGTGGTGGATTCACACCAAGAACTTGATCGGTTAGCTGAACTTACTAAGTCGCTAGGGATAGTTCAAGATGTGCTGATAAGAGTTAAACCCGGTATTGAAGCTCATACCCATGAGTTCATTGCAACAAGCCATGAAGATCAAAAATTCGGTTTTTCTTTAGCTTCTGGTTCGGCATATCAAGCAGCAAAAAGAGCAATTGCGGCATCACATTTACGTTTGGTTGGGTTGCATTGCCACGTTGGCTCGCAGGTTTTTGATGCCGAGGGCTTTTCATTGGCCGCAGAACGTGTTTTAGGCCTATGGAGACGTATTCTTTCTGATGAACCGGTAGGAGAAGAATTTCATATTCTTGATCTTGGTGGTGGTTATGGCATTGCCTATATGGCTGATGAACGCCCACTAGATGTGCAGTTGGTGGCCAAAGATCTGCTCACGCGAGTTCAGCGTAGTGCTGAAGAACTAGGTGTTGCTACACCCCGAGTAACGGTAGAGCCTGGTCGTGCGATAGCCGGACCATCAACGATTACTGCATATACCGCTGGAACCATTAAAGATGTGCACGTAACTGATGACCACTTACGTCGGTATGTAGCAGTAGATGGTGGTATGAGCGATAACATTCGACCAGCGCTTTATCAAGCAGAATATGATATTCGCTTGGCTAACCGAGAAACAACCGCATCAGCAGTATCAACTCGAGTTGTTGGTTCACATTGTGAATCAGGTGATATTCTTATTGATTCTCGCGAACTACCAGCAGACATTGTGGCCGGAGATATCCTTGCTGTGGCTGCTACCGGCGCATATTGTTATGCCATGTCTAGTCGATACAACATGATGATGCGCCCGGCTGTGGTATCGGTCAAAGACGGTCAAGCCCGAGTTATGATGCGTGCAGAAACAATTGAGGATTTTTTAAACTTGGCTAGATAATTTTTGACGCAACTATTTAGTGCAACTCATAGTAAGCCCGCTAATAAAGGCGGGCTTACTGCGTTATCGACTGTTATATGTAAAACGTAGTATTGCTGCTAGATCGGTTTTTATTCATTTGATGTTCATTTTTGGGGTAAGAAATAACAGTCTGGGTAGGTGTTCGATACAATTTCTTTAATCCTATAGGTGGGTTGAGCTAAATCCCACGTATAGTGCGCAAACGTCAGATATACGGTTTCACACAAGGAGCATAATGAGCGCACAGCATTCTTCTACCTTTAATCCCGGTAAAGGTGAGGGGGCAGCAGTCGGTGTTGCCATCCTAGGTTATGGCACTGTTGGTAGCCAAGTATTGCGCTTATTGCACGAAAACGCGGATGCATTTACTCACCGATCTGGTGGTCCACTGATAATTCGGGGAGTAGCTGTATCAAACGTCGAAAAGCATAGCGGAACCCTTGCCGATGAGCTAGGGGTTCTTACTAATGATGCCCGTGCGCTGATTCGTCGTGAAGATGTAGATATTGTTGTCGAAGTTATCGGTGGTATTGATTATCCGCGCGAATTAGTGCTGGAATCTTTACGTGCAGGTAAATCTGTGGTTACTGCGAATAAGGCTTTGGTGGCAGCACATTCGGCAGAACTTGCTGCGGCAGCCGATCAAGCTGAGGTGGATCTTTATTTTGAAGCTGCAGTAGCTGCGGCAATTCCAGTGCTTGGTCCGTTGCGTCGATCATTAGCTGGCGATCAAATTGAGTCTGTGGCTGGCATTGTTAATGGCACAACTAATTTCATTCTTGATGCCATGGATACCACCGGTGCTTCCTATGATGAGATGCTTGCTGAGGCGACTCGGTTAGGTTACGCAGAAGCAGATCCTACCGCCGATGTGGAAGGTTATGATGCGGCAAGTAAAGCAGCAATTTTGGCCTCGTTGGCTTTCCATACGCGAGTCACTGCTGATGACGTATATCGAGAAGGTATATCAAAGATCACCTCAGCTGATATCGAGGCAGCAAAAGAAGCTGGCTACACGATTAAATTATTGGCAGTGTGTGAGCGGTTAACTGATAAGAATGGCAACCATAGTGTTTCTGCGCGAGTTCATCCAACGTTAATACCTCGTAGTCACCCACTTGCTACAGTAAGTAAGTCTTTTAATGCAATTTTTGTTGAGGCTGAGGCTGCTGGTCAGCTGATGTTTTATGGCAATGGCGCTGGTGGAAATCCTACTGCTTCTGCAGTATTGGGCGATATTGTTGGTGCGGCGCGGAATAAGATTTTTGGTGGTCGGGCACCGGGTGAATCAACGTATGCGAATTTAGCGATTGCTGATTTTTCTGAGGTACTGACGCGTTATCACATTGATTTAGAAGTAGAAGATCGGGTGGGTGTGCTTGCTGAACTCACGCAAATTTTTGCTGAACATGGTATTTCGATGAGTACCGTGCGCCAGCAAGAAAAAGACCAGCATGCACGTCTTATTATTGTGACGCACACAGCTAAGGAAGCCGATTTAGCTAATACAGTCAAAAGAATTGCCACCATGGAGCCGGTAAAGAAAATCAGCAGTGTTATCCGAGTGCAGGGGGAGTAACTGATGCCAAATAAATTAGCAGTAGGTAAAAAAGTTCGGGTGATGGTACCTGCCTCCTCAGCAAACCTTGGCTCAGGCTTTGATACTTTGGGCTTAGCACTTAACCTGTGCGACACCGTTGAGGTTGAGATTATTGATTCTGGTCTGGTAATAGAGGTTTTTGGCGAAGGCCAAGGCGAACTTCCACTCGATGATTCACATTTAGTAGTTAAAGCAATTCACGCCGGTCTAGATGCAGCAGGTGTTGAGGTTCCTGGTTTACACGTAGTCTGCCATAACAATATTCCACAGTCGCGAGGGTTGGGTTCTTCTGCGGCAGCGGCCGTGGCTGGAGTTGCTGCGGCTAATGGTTTAGCTGGTTTTTTATTGAGCGAAGAACAATTAGTGCAGCTTGCTAGTTCTTTTGAAGGACACCCGGACAATGCAGCTGCGTCTGTATTGGGAAATTATGTGGTGTCTTGGGTTGAAGAACCAGCTGATGATCATGGTCAACCTCAGTACAAAGCGGTGAGTATGCCGGTACATAAAGATATTCAAGCGGTAGCTTTTGTGCCTGATTTTCGTGCGTCTACTCAAGCTGTTCGAGAAGTTCTGCCTAGCGATGTTACTCATTTAGCTGCGCGGTTTAATCTTTCGCGAGTAGCAGTAATGGCTGTTGCTTTACAGCAGCGCCCAGAATTACTGTGGGAAGGTACCCGCGACCGCTTACATCAGCCTTATCGTGCAGATGTGCTTCCACTTAGCGCACAGTGGATTAATCGTTTACGAAATAGTGGTTATGCAGCTTATCTTTCTGGTGCTGGACCAACAGTTATGGTTTTAGGAACCCAAAGTATCGACGAAAAAATCTTAGCTGATGCACAGGCTGATGGTTTCCAAGTATTGCCATTAGATATTGCGGGTTCGGTGCAGGTAACCGTAGTTAATTAAGTATTAAGAGGGCATGCACAAGGCGTAATAACCAACTGTTGTGATAAATCAGGTTGGTTATTACGCCAATTTTTATGATTAGCAGAAGCTTCTTTTTAGCGAATTATTCTTTGACGGTTTCCTCATCGTCTTCGCAGTCTTCTTTGCTAGCGGGATCTTCTAACATTTGGCAAGTGTTGTCTCCGTGATAGGACGGTAGTGCGAATTCCAGAGAGACATCATGGAAAAATTCTTGCAACATACCCCGATGGATATAACAGATAAAAGAGCTGGGGTTATTTTTATCATCTGATGATGGGCAGCTAGAGACGTCGAGCATGCGATCATGAGTATCGGGTAGGAAGCCTAAACGTCGGAAAAGCTCATCGATTTGGTCAATGATTTCTTCTGGTGCTGGTTCGAAGCCGTTGATACGTAATTGCTTTGCCCAATTAACACCAACTCTTTGTGCAATGGTAACGGCTTCTTCTGAATTAGTATCTTCAATTTCTTTAATGAGTAGCTGGATAAGATTGATGAGCTCAGCGGCTAACATTCGATTATTCAGTATTCGGGGCTTAAATAAAAGTGTGGGACGACCACGTCTGTTAGCCGGTAGCGGGGTAGCATCAATTGCTTTTAGATGACTGAGTTCTTCTAGATGTCCCCGTGCGGTATTGATATGGATGCCCATTTTTTTGGCTACCTCAGCGGCAGTTATACCGCTTGGGTGATTAGTAATGACGTCAAGTACATGGCGTTTTTGGGTACTGAGGTTGAACGATTCCACAAAGAAATCAGTTGCTGGTCGAGGGATGTGGTCTGAGTCGCTCACGTTTCTCCTTTTGGCGTGGGAGTGGGATTGTAGAGGGATTTATTTCCGATAAGCGAAAGTTAGGTTTGAAGTATAACCCTATGAATTCCATTGTGTTATCCAAAGGGGTGGGAATATATTTATAAATTATGTATAGAACTTAGTGCTTCCAGCGTAGAGACAATAATTATGATCACCCCATAAAAGCGGCTTAACCTTTATGTTAGGTTACACTAAGGGGTGCAGTTTTCATTTTTACACAATCTTCCATCTTTTTTCGAATGCATATTTTTAAAAGATTTTTTCGTTTTTATTAAGCTTTTATTAGTGGAAACATGCAAAATGGTGGAAATATTTTAAGAAAATTCGGTGGGAACATTTACTGATTCCGCTGATGGATCAGGTGAATTGGTGAAAAAATCGACAATCGGAAAGAATCAGGTGTCAAGCCATCTATTAGATGAATTGTGAACGGTATCGCGCCTGGTTTGTAATCTATATTACAAACGATTGCAGGAAGTAATACATAGCTAATCAAAATGCTTAGTAGGACAAATATTGTATAAATGCCTACCGACGCATATATGCATCAATGTGCATGAAAAATAGGAAAAGGAATTGTCAACGAGTTTGATCGCGGCCCGGGCCTTGTAGCACGATGACATCGTAGTCGCCCTGAGCTAAATGCTGGCGAAGATTAATTTTGTCGAATTTTCCGACGGATGTTTTATCAATATGGGATACGAAAGTCCAGTATTCAGGCAGCATCCATTTAGGGAAGCTATCGTGTAGCCTGGCACGCAGTGCCTCGGCCGTTGCGCGTCCTGGTTCCACATCCTGGGTAAGTACGGTAACTGCAAGAGGACGCTCACCCCATTGTTTATCTGGGTAGCCGATTACTGCACACTCAACGACATTGGTGGCAGCCATAATTTCATTTTCTAGCAGTGCTGAATAAATCCATTCGCCACCGGAGCGGATAACATCGCGTTCCCGGTCGTGAATAGTGAGAAACCCATCAGAAGTAACTGAGCCGACATCGCCGGTATGTAACCACCCATCAGAGGTGAACTGATCGGAAGAGTTGTTGATGGCATCAATTTTTTCTCCGCGGAACGTGGAGGCTATGCCATTATTTTGTTCTGTTGGTGATTGATAATAGTGAGCAGTAACCCAATTGCCGCGCACTTGAATTTCACCTTGATTGCGGTCGGTTGCACTTTGAATTTCACCATTGTTGACCACGCGATACTCTAAGGAAGCTGGAAAACGTCCTTGAGAAATACGGTAGGCTTCTCGTGCTTCACCAGAAACGCCCTGAGGTGGGCGGGCAACTGTGCCGACGGTAGAGGTTTCAGTCATTCCCCATACTTGGATGACGTCAACACCATATCGTTCTTCCCACATGCGAATAAGAATTGATGGTGCGGCAGAACCGCCAACAAAAATTTCTTGCAAACTCATCCGTTCCGGTGTGTTACGCATGTAATAAACAAATAACTGAATCCATAAACTCGGTACTCCATGGGAAACCCGGGGGTGGGTTTCAGCGATAATGCGAGCTAACGCAGCTGGGGAAAGATCGGCACCGGGCAAAACCATTGAGGTGCCAGACATAAAAGCAGCAATAGGGACACCCCAGCTAAGTACGTGATAGATAGGTACACAGCACAAGAAAGTCTCACCATGGGTAATTGCCATGGAATTTGTGGTTTGTAAGGATAATGACTGTAAGTATAAAGAGCGTTGTGAATATGCAACGCCTTTAGGTGCGCCGGTGGTTCCCGTGGAATAACAAATGGCAGCGGCGGCGTTTTCAGGCAAAATTGGCCAATCAAAAATGGTGGGACGCCCGTCGAGAAGTGCCTCGTAGGAATATGTCTTGATATTGTCAGGTAATTTTTGGGAAAGTTCAGTCAGATTTGGGGAACCGATAAAAATAACGGCACGTACCGTAGGACATCCTAGGCTTAGGATAAAGCTAAGTTGGTCGGCAAGGAGGGGATCGGCAATGATGATTTCATCTTCTGCGTGATTAATAATGTGCTGAATTTGATCATTCATTAATTGTCGGTTGAGTGGATTAAACACTGCTCCCATACACATAACTGCAAAGAGGGTTTCTAAATGCTCAACTGTGTTATGCATGAAGCTGCCAACACGCTGGTCACCGGTAATGCCTAGTTCGTCGTACAGTGCATGTGCGAGTGCAGAAGCGCGAGCACCGACTTCGCGGTAACTAGTTTCTTGTAAATTGTTGCCATAAGCTGTGGTGATAATGGAATTGCCATGTACTTGAGAGCCATATTGAAGGATCCGGGATAGGTTGAGCGGCAGTTCCTGCATAGTTGACAACATGGCATAAAACTATACCCGGTGAAAGGGGCTTTTGCCGACGTTATTACGTGTTACATACCGAGTTTATCGCTGGTTGTAAGCGCAGTGTTATTACTGGCTTAGCGTTATAAAGAAAAGTGGTCTACACTTATCAGGTAGAACTTCTGTATAAGGCGGGTGAATCGTTTTTCACCGCCGGAAACTCCCGCTGAGCTTCCTCATTGTTTGAGGTTTTTAGGTACAAGACATTGAAGTTCCCCACTTCTTTTTGCGTAATGTCTTTCGAACCTGCTGGCAAGGGTAGTAGAGGCTTCTTATCTTTCCCGAGACAATTGGGGACGCTCCGATTGTGCGTGGGTGGTCATTGAAAACGCAGACGGAGTATTTTGTCTGTGTGTGGTGTTTAAAAGATACATAATCTTCATATTAAGCTCGCCGAAACCTCCTAAAATATTTTGTTTTTATCCGGCGAAGCAACGAAAGGAAATCTGTGGCTGATACAGATAATGGCGCACAAGTAAATCTTGCTGCATTGCGTCTGCCTGAACTGCGTAAAATCGCGGCTGATTTAGGCCTTAAAGGCACATCCGCCCTCCGTAAGGGTGATCTTATTACGGCAATTTCCGGTGCTCAGACCGGCGGTGTATCTGGTGGGGAGCCACGCCGTCGCCGTGCTACAAAAACAATGCAATCGGATAACACCCAGGGCGCTTCTGCTACGGAGGCACCTGCCGAGAACACTATCGAATCTGTTCCAGAAAACAGCGAAAAAACTGGTGCATCGGCACCGAAAAATACCAATTCGCGCCGTCGTCGAGTAACTAGAACTTCTGTTAACACTGCAGAAGATGTTGAGAAACAAACAACAACAGACGTTTTAGGTGACACCACTACAGAAAATACTCAGACAACCGAAGAATCAACTGAATCTGATCACATTCGCGTCAATGAATCTCGTTCCGCTGCACGCCGAGCACGTCGCAATCGAGTTCGTCGGGAATACCGGGAAAATAACGGTGACGCGCGTACTGAAGGTGATGCTACCGAGACCGTCACTGAGTCAGTGGATAAAAATGGTTCCTCTGGTGAAGCTGCTGAATTTATTTCAGAACAGCCTCGTGAGCGTCGCGGACGTCGTCGTTCTGAGCGATTAGATCGCAACAACGAAGGTTCACAGGATGCAAACACTGATGAGTCTGTAGAAAAATCTGAGCAGAGCAGAGAAGAAAAAGATACTTCTCGAACTGAGCGGGACAATGATTCACGCAATGACCGTGGTAATCGCCGGGATTATAACGATCGTGGTAACCGCCGTAATCGACGCAACCGTCGTGGTCGTGAAGAGCGTGATAATAATGACGGGCGTGAATATGAAGCACGCGAGGATGAGGTATTGCAAGATGTTGCTGGCATCCTAGATATCGTCGATAAGAACGTTGCCTTTGTGCGTACCACCGGTTACCACTCCTCGCAGCAGGATGTACATGTTAACCCACAGATGGTGCGTCGATTAGGTTTGCGTTCTGGTGATGCGATTATCGGTAAGGCACGCGTTAACGATAATTCGAACCAGCGTGGTCGTGGACGTAATCATCATCGTTTTAACCCATTGGTGAAAGTGGAAAAAGTCAATGGCATTCCAGTCGAAGAGGCAAAGGAACGGCCACATTTTTCTAAGCTCACTCCGTTGTATCCAAACCAGCGTTTGCGCTTAGAAACTGATCCAAAGATCTTGACCACTCGTGTGATTGATCTGATAATGCCAATTGGTAAGGGTCAACGTGCCTTAATTGTGTCACCACCTAAGGCTGGTAAGACGACAATTTTGCAAAATATTGCTAATGCGATCGCTATTAATAATCCTGAGTGCTATCTCATGGTTGTGCTTGTCGACGAACGCCCTGAAGAAGTTACCGACATGCAACGCAGCGTAAAAGGTGAGGTTATCGCTTCTACTTTTGACCGACCACCATCAGAGCACACTACGGTAGCGGAATTAGCTATTGAGCGGGCAAAGCGTTTGGTAGAACAAGGCCAAGACGTTGTTGTTTTGTTGGACTCGATCACTCGTTTGGGTCGTGCGTACAATAACTCTTCACCTGCCTCGGGACGCATTTTGTCTGGTGGTGTGGATTCTAACGCTCTATATCCACCAAAGCGTTTCTTAGGTGCTGCTCGTAATATCGAAAATGGCGGTTCTTTGACAATTATTGCTACTGCAATGGTTGAAACTGGTTCTGCTGGCGATACCGTTATTTTCGAAGAATTCAAGGGCACCGGTAATGCGGAGCTGAAATTGGATCGTCGTATTTCTGAGCGCCGAGTATTCCCAGCTGTGGATGTTAATCCTTCTGGTACTCGTAAAGATGAGCTTTTGCTAGCACCTGAGGAAGCACGGGTTATGCACAAGCTACGTCGTATTCTTTCCGCGTTGGATTCCCAAGCTGCTATCGACTTGTTGATTAAGCAGTTGAAGAAAACTAAGAATAATGGCGAATTTTTGATGCAGGTGATGAGCTCAGCACCGATGGCGGAAGAAGCCGAGGAGGATTAATGGCGCAGGTTTCTGCTGTTGACGATATTGTCTCTGAATACCAGGGCATTGAAGCCCAAATGTCAGATCCAGAGACAATGGGCGATCAGCAGTTATTTCGAAAGCTTTCCAAGCGGTATTCGGAATTACAGCCGATCATAAATGTTAATACCGCGCTTGTTCAGGCTCGTGATGATCTAGAAGTCGCGCAGGAAATGGCTCATGAAGATCACGATTTCCAGGCGGAAGCAGAGCGCTTAGCTGGTGAAGTCGTGGAACTAGAAGAGAAACTAGCCGATTTATTAGCACCGCGTGATCCTCATGATGGTGACGATATCGTTATGGAAGTCAAAGCTGGTGCCGGTGGTGAAGAAGCTGCATTATTTGCTGGCGAATTGGTACGTATGTATCAGCGTTATGCGGATAAGAATGGCTTTAGCACTGAAGTTCTAGGGCTTAGCGAGTCTGATCTTGGTGGAGTGAAAGATATCACCTTGTCGATTCGTTCTAAGCAGCCTTCGCGTGATGGTGCTTGGAGCCTCTTCAAATTTGAAGGTGGCGTGCACCGAGTGCAGCGTGTGCCTGTAACTGAATCTCAAGGTCGTATTCAGACTTCTGCTGCAGGTGTTTTGGTTTACCCAGAACCAGATGAAGTAAGTGAAGTGGAAATCGATGATAAAGATATTCGCGTCGATGTTTACCGTTCTTCTGGTAAAGGTGGTCAGGGTGTGAACACCACTGACTCGGCGGTGCGTATTACTCATCTCCCTACTGGTTTGGTTGTGACCTGTCAGAAGGAACGCTCGCAGATTCAGAATAAGGCGCGCGCTATGCAAGTGCTGGCCGCACGATTGCAAGCATTAGCAGAAGAACAAGCAGATCAAGAAGCTGCGGAAGGCCGTGCTGCACAGGTGCGCACAATGGATCGTTCAGAACGAATTCGTACCTATAATTGGCCAGAAAACCGTATTTCGGATCACCGAATTGGTTTTAAAGCTAATAATCTAGATACCGTTCTTGATGGTGAACTCGGTGATCTTTTTAATGCCCTTAAGGCTGCCGAGCGTGCGGAAAGGCTTGAGGCAGAGTAATGCTTTTTCACGCCTTGCGTGAGGCGGAGGCCACCCTAGCTCAGGCCGGGGTGGCCTCTCCGCGTTACGATACTCATGCAATAGCAGCTCATGTATTAGGGGTAGCACCATTAGAAATTACATTTCATATGCGTGACGAGGTTCCTGCTGAGTTTTTTGAATACATCAAACTACGCGCACAACGGGTTCCATTGCAGCACATTTTAGAAGAAGCTTATTTTGGCCCGCTTCGATTTAGCGTTGGTCCCGGAGTTTTTATTCCACGCCCAGAAACCGAAGTATTAGCTCAGTGGGCAGAAAAAGAATTAGAAAAAAAGTTTTCTGAAGGTGAAAATGATCTTATCTGCGTGGATTTATGCACTGGCTCAGGCGCATTAGCCGCATATATTAAAAATGCTCACCCAAAGACGAGGGTATATGCGGTAGAACTTAGCAATATAGCTGCTGAATATGCTCGTAAAAATTTTGCTGCTGCTGGGTTAAATATTTCTTTAACCAGGCAAGATGCTAGCCTTGCGACGACATTAGCAGAACTAAATGGCACAGTAGATCTATTGGTTACCAATCCACCTTATGTGCCAGAACGAAGTGAAAAAGAACTTGAACCTGAAGTATCTTTTGACCCACATATGGCGGTTTTTTCTGGGGGGGATGGGATGCAGCTTATTCCGAAACTAATAACTCGGTCAGCTGCACTATTAAAACCAGGCGGACAAATAGGTATCGAACACGATGACACAACAAGTGCTGCGGTGATTGCAGCCTTTGAAGACACTGGATTGTTTAGGGATATAAGAACTATGGCGGACCTGACTGGACGTAATCGATTTGTGCTTGCCACGAGGCGATCATAGGAAAGCCGTAAATGCCAGGTAAACTGTCGGAAGAAAAATTTGAAAAGTTTTTAAAGGCGATGTGATCTTAAAATGAGCCGAATTTATAATTGTAGTGATCCAGCTATGCGTACAACCGGGCTTAAAGCAGCAGTGAGTGCTGTTCAGGCGGGTCGGCTCGTCGTAATGCCTACCGATACTTTGTATGGTTTAGGTTGCGATGCGTTTAACAATGATGCAGTTGCTAAATTGCTTGACACTAAACGTCGTGGGCCAGATATGCCAGTTCCAGTGTTAGTAGGCAGTTGGGATACTGCGAGAGGCCTAGTGGCTAATTACACCGAGCAAATGCGCACTCTTATTGAGGCTTTTTGGCCGGGTGCTTTGTCTATGGTGGTGCCACAAGCTCCTAGTTTGCCCTGGAACTTAGGTGATACCCGAGGCACTGTTATGTTACGTATGCCATTGCACCCTGTCGCTATTGAGTTATTACGGGAAACCGGCCCGATGGCTGTATCGAGTGCAAATATTTCTGGAAATCCACCGGCGGCAACCGTTGCGGAGGCAAAAGAACAATTAGGTACTCATATTTCTGTTTATCTTGACGGTGGACAATGCCAACTAGGACAAGCTTCAACAATTATTGATCTTTCGAGTAGTCAACCAAAGATTTTGCGGGAGGGCGCTATTAGTGCTGAGCGCGTGGCTCAAGTGCTTGATCTAGACGTAGAGACGCTGCGTTAAATGGGTGCGGGTGTCGCAGGCGTGCCGTTGCGTGAACTAGGACTTATCCTACTCGTAGCGGCAGCTTTGACGTACCTAAGTACCGGAATAGTTCGATATCTCATGGTGAAAACCGGACAGATTAGTGAGATTCGAGAACGCGATGTTCACGCAGTACCTACGCCACGGTTAGGCGGGGTAGCGATGTTTACTGGTTTTTTGGGGGCGGTGCTGCTTGCAAGTCAACTACCAGCGTTAACACGTGGTTTTCAACCGGTCACTCCGGAAATGTCAGCAGTTTTATGGGGCGCTTTTATTATTGTCATTGTTGGTGTGGTTGATGATCTAGTAGAACTAGATGCTTTAACCAAGCTTATAGGGCAATTTCTAGCCGCAGTGGTGATGAGTCTATTAGGTTTGACCTGGACATTATTGTTTGTGCCATTCGGTGGTGGCACAACACTGGTGTTAGACCAATTTTCCTCAACGCTGGTAACAACTTTGTTTACTGTTACTTTAATTAATGCCATTAACTTTGTTGACGGCCTTGATGGCTTAGCTGCTGGCTTAGGAATGATTGCCGGGTTGGCAATTCTAGTTTTTTCGTTGACTATTTTGCATGACCAAGGTGGTATGGTTTCTGCCTATCCACCAGCTATTATTGCTGCTGCATTAGTGGGGATATGTGTCGGATTTTTGCCACACAATTTTGAGCCTGCTCGGATTTTTATGGGTGATTCCGGTTCCATGCTTATTGGGATTTTACTTGCAGCGGCCTCAACATCGGCAAGTGGAAAAATCAATATGAGTCTGTATGGCACAGTGGACATGATCGCATTGCTTAGCCCTATTTTGGTGGTCATTGCTGCTGTTTTTATTCCATTGCTGGATTTATTTATGGCGGTGGTGCGTCGAATGAGTAAAGGAATGCATCCTTTTAGTGCCGATAAGATGCATTTACATCATCGACTTTTATCTTTAGGACACACTCATCGACGAGTAGTTCTTATTCTTTATTTATGGGTGTCGGTTATTGCTTTTGGAGCAGTGAGTTTTTCAGTTGTCCCGACGCTTGTTGCAGTTATTGGTATTGTGATCGCTGCAATTATTGCTCTTATTGCGACCTGGGGTCCAGTGCGTCGGGCACGGGTAGTAACAAATGACGCACGGCGATTAAAGATTCTTAAAGAGACAGAGCCTCGATGAGGTAGAAGCATCGTCGATACGCTAAAATCCGATTTCGTGACTGACAACGCTGCTAACACTACATCGAATTCGAGTACTAGCACACAGGACACCGATTTCACTGATCATCGACGTCCACTTATTCGTGCCTTACGGATCGGTGCGAGGAGCCTGCTTGTCTTTACTATTTTGTCGTTGATGGGGTGGGGCGCAGTTTCTGGGTTACCGGGAATTTGGGGAGTTCTTATTGGTGCCGCAATTGGTGGTGGATTTGTACTTCTTACTGCGTTGAGCGTACTTGTTGCTGCAGATACTTCGGCAGCAACGACTGGGATCATCGTGCTTGGCGGTTGGTTGATTAAAATCGTTGTTTTTATTGCTATTTTGGCGCTTATCAGAGATCTGACTTTTTATGACAACATTGCGATGTTTGTTACCGTCGTTACGGCATTGGTGATCACTTTAGCTGCAGAGACCTGGGCAGTTATTACTACACGAGTAACCTATGTTGGTTAATTATGTGATTATGTGACACACAGTGCTGTGAAATAAGAAAAATACAACACCGCCACTATCTTGGGATATGTCTGAGGGAGATGTGGCGGTGTTTTATTATTGAAATAGTAAATAAAAGGGGTGTTCGGGGGGATTTCTCCTTAAAGTGGCCGGTGTTTTGTGGAGCATTGCACTGGTGATTAGTAATATGCATCTCACTATATGACTATGTGTTGCTTTGTGTTTTATTGACGTTCCATATATTTGGCGTATTGATTACTGAGGATGGAAAAGCACTGTTAATAGGCTATATTGCGCCTATTGAGTCAGTGATCAGTTGATGCGATTTAACCGGTATTGAAAAAGGTATCACTAATAGGGTACCCCCGTCGTTAATAATGTGATTGACCTTACATTTTCTATTTGTGCTGTTTATGCGGCATAAATCACGAAGGTAATTCCAACGGGTGCCATTGCCCCTATTTTGAGTGGGTTTAGATAAGTTGTCCCTGATAGTCTATTCAGCGGGTTACCTGCGCTTGTCGTTATCGGCCAGTGCATTTGGGTAAGAGCCCCTGGAGTTGCCAAAGATGTGCGAAGGAGTCTGAGGTAACTGCAGTGAGTTTTTAAGACGTCCATCGCACCGTGAATCTTTTCGCGGCCCGAACACGGGAGAGAACGCTGAGCGTTACAACACTGTCGATGAAGGGCACCTTTCATGCGCCCGACATTGCACACGAATTTTTCCCGGATCCGTTGTGGCTCGCCGATGTGGCGGGTGGCTGGTTCACCATCGACCGTCTGATGTTCGTCCGTCTTTTGATGGCAGTAGTATTGGCTGTATTTTTTCTTATCGCTTTGCGTAACCCCAAGCTGGTTCCTAGCGGTTTGCAAAATGTTGCCGAGTATATGCTGGATTTTGTTCGTATTCATATCGCAGAAGATATTCTGGGCAAAAAAGAAGGGCGACGTTTCCTTCCTGTTATTGCCACCATTTTCTTCGTTGTGTTTGCAATGAACTTGCCCTCGGTTATTCCATTTTTGAACGTGTCCCCAAATGCACGTGTTGGTATGCCGTTGGTACTAGCTGTTTTTGGTTACATTGCCTTCATCTATGCAGGTGCAAAAAGGTACGGGTTCTTTAAGTACATGCGTTCCTCTCTGGTTATTCCGAACCTACCGCGAGCATTGCATTTACTTGTGGTACCGCTAGAGTTTCTCTCTACCTTTATTTTGCGTCCGGTAACTCTAACCATTCGTTTGATGGCCAATATGCTTGTTGGTCACATCATTTTGGTTTTGATCTTCTCTGCAACGAATTTCTTCTTCTGGCAGATGAACGGTTGGACGGCACTATCGGCAGTGACGATCATTGTTGGTGTTGCATTTACTTTGTTTGAGCTATTGGTCATTTTCTTGCAGGCATATATCTTCGCCCTGCTGGTGGCTGTGTATATCGAACTATCGCTACATGCAGATGAACACTGATGAATATTTGACCAGCGATTTACTTTGCGGATCGTAGTCACTACAACACTCATATTTTTTTCTTACTCAGATCATTCTGAGTAACTAGAAAGGGAACGACATTCTCATGAAAGAAACCATTTTGTCGCAGGGTGCTGAAGGCATCACTGGTTCTATCTCTGCTCTTGGCTATGGTGTTGCCACCATCGGCCCAGGTCTAGGTATTGGCATCCTTGTTGGTAAGGCTCTTGAAGGTATGGCTCGCCAACCAGAGATGGCCGGACAGCTGCGTACTACCATGTTCCTTGGCATTGCGTTCGTTGAGGCTCTTGCACTTATTGGTCTTGCAGCTGGTTTTATCCTCTAATAATCAACGATTCACGAAGGAACAAAACACATGACGAACGTCATTACTTACTTAGCCGCAGAGGGGGAGAAGCTTCCTCTTGAGGATCCACCGAACATCCTCTTGCCGGCGGGTTACGATATCGTCTGGTCGCTCGTCGTGTTCGTTGTCATTGGAATTCTCTTTTGGAAGTTTTTTCTTCCAAAGTTTATAGAAGTCCTTTCCGAGCGTGAGGATCGGATCAAGGGCGGCATTCAGCGTGCAGAAGCTGTACAAGCTGAAGCAAAGGCTGCACTTGAAAAGTACAACTCTCAGCTTGCCGAAGCTCGTGCAGAAGCTGCTGAAATCCGTGAAGAAGCCCGTAATCGAGGCAAGCAGATTGAAGCAGAAGCTGTTGCTGCAGCTAATGAGCAGAGTGCCCGCATCATCGAGTCTGGCGAGAAGCAGCTAGCCGCTCAACGTGAGCAAGTTATTGCCGAACTTCGCCGTGAGATGGGACAGAACTCTATTACTTTGGCCGAGCGTCTGTTAGGAGATCACCTCTCTGACGAAGCGAAGCGCTCTGGCACCATTGATAAGTTCTTGGCTGATCTCGACTCTATTACTCCCGCAGGAAAGTGAGCACTATGCACGCAGCAAGCCGCGATGCACTCGCATTCGTCATTTCCCAGCTAGATAGCATCTTATGGGAGAACGAGAGTGGTGTTGCCGTAGCCTCACAAGTTGGCGCTGAGCTTTTCGACGTTGTTGAAGTATTAGACAATGAGCGCACTTTGCGCATTGCTATTGCCGATACTTCGAATAGCGCTGATCAGCGAGTAGACCTTGTATCTGCTGTGTTCACCGGAAAAGTATCCCAATCCACTTTGGAGTTGCTATTAGCTGCAGCTCGCCAAGAATGGTCTACCCCACGGGAATTCCGTACCGGATTGGTTAAGCTAGGGCGTCACGCATTGCTTCGGTCCGCTGAACGACAGGGACAACTAAAGAAAGTTGAAGACGAACTTTTCGGACTTTCTCGAGTGCTACTTAAGCAGTCAGAGTTAACCCTTTTACTTGATGATCGCAGCACAAATGCAACGCGTAAGCGGGAATTATTAGCGCAGGTACTTTATGGGAAAGTAACTGCCGTAACCGAAGCCCTTGCATTGCAGGTGATCGGGCGACGCGAAAATAACGCTATCGACGATATGCTCAACCTCGCCAAGGAGGTTGCTGCCCTGCAAGGACGCGATATCGCTTATGTTGTCTCCGCTGCGCCTTTAAGCGACACACAGAGTCAGGCACTGGCAACCAAGTTAGAGCGCATTTATGGTCGTGAGATAAACATCCACTCTGAGGTTGAACCCAGCCTCCTCGGTGGCATGGTTATCCGAGTTGGCAATGAAGTTATTGACGGATCTACCTCAGGCAAACTTGAGAAGCTCCGAACACAATTTGTTTAAACCAACACGACAAGAAAAAGAAAACATTGCTGGAAGAAACTACCGAGAGCAGGAAGAACATGGCGGAGCTTACGATCTCCTCCGATGAGATTCGTAGCGCGATTGCGAACTACACCGCGAGCTACTCCGCGGAGGCCTCCCGTGAGGAGGTCGGCGTGGTCATTTCAGCCGCTGATGGTATTGCACAGGTTTCTGGCCTACCATCAGTTATGGCGAATGAGCTCCTTGAGTTCCCAGGTGGCGTCATCGGCGTCGCACAAAACCTTGATACTGATCGTATTGGTGTTGTGGTCCTGGGTAACTACGAAACCCTAAAAGAAGGCGACGAAGTTAAACGAACTGGCGACGTTTTGTCGATTCCAGTTGGCGATAACTTCCTTGGGCGCGTTATTAACCCATTAGGTCAGCCAATCGACGGCTTGGGCGCTATTGAAGCAGAAGAAGACCGCGTGCTAGAACTTCAGGCACCATCTGTGCTTCAGCGTCAGCCAGTTTCCGAGCCAATGCAAACCGGCATCAAGGCTATTGATGCGATGACCCCCATTGGTCGTGGTCAGCGTCAGTTGATCATTGGTGACCGCAAGACTGGTAAGACTGCTGTTTGTATTGACACTATCTTGAACCAGAAAGCCAACTGGGAATCTGGCGATAAGACGAAGCAAGTTCGTTGTATTTATGTCGCTATTGGCCAGAAAGGCTCCACTATTGCTGCCGTGCGTAGAACCCTTGAGGAGCATGGCGCATTAGAATACACCACTATCGTCGCTGCCCCGGCATCTGATTCTGCCGGTTTTAAGTGGCTGGCACCTTTTGCTGGTGCTGCCCTTGGCCAGCACTGGATGTATCAAGGCAATCACGTATTGGTTATTTATGATGATTTGACCAAGCAAGCCGAGGCTTACCGTGCAATTTCCTTGCTGTTGCGTCGTCCACCAGGACGTGAAGCATATCCAGGCGATGTTTTCTATTTGCACTCTCGTTTGCTAGAACGCGCCGCTAAGTTATCTGATGATATGGGTGCAGGTTCGATGACGGCATTGCCGATTATCGAGACTAAGGCAAATGACGTTTCTGCTTTCATCCCCACCAACGTTATTTCGATTACTGACGGTCAGGTCTTCCTAGAGTCTGATTTGTTTAACAAGGGTGTTCGTCCTGCTATTAACGTCGGTGTGTCCGTGTCTCGTGTGGGTGGTGCTGCACAGACTAAGGGTATGAAGAAGGTTTCTGGTTCGCTTCGTTTAGACCTAGCTGCTTTCCGTGACCTGGAAGCGTTCGCTGCATTCGCCTCTGATTTGGATGCAGCATCCAAGGCACAACTTAACCGCGGAGCTCGTCTGGTTGAGCTATTGAAACAGGCGGAGAATACGCCACAGACTGTTGAACACCAGATTGTCTCAATTTGGTTGGCTGGTGAAGGCTACTTCGATAATGTTCCCGTTGAAGATATCCGTCGCTTTGAAGCTGAACTCATTGATAGTTTGATGGCTAACCATAGCGAGGTCTTTGAACAAATTGCTGGTGGAAACCAGCTTTCAGAAGAATCTCAAGAAACTCTGGTGGCAGCAACTGAGGAGTTTAAGCTCACCTTCCAAACCACTGATGGCACCCCAGTTATCAATGAGGCAGAAGTTGAAGCTCTTCCTGAGGAACAAGTAAAGAAGAACACGCTGTCGGTCAAGAAATAAGCATGAGCTTATTTTCCATGACCCATCAAGGAAAAGAAGGGAGGCGAAAGACTCATGGCTAATCTTCGGGAATTACGCGACCGCATTAAATCGGTCAATTCGACGAAGAAGATTACCAAGGCTCAGGAGCTGATCGCGACATCGCGTATTACTAAAGCTCAAGCCAGGGTCGAGGCTGCACAGCCTTATGCCACCGAGCTCCACAATGTGATGGAACGTCTGGCTGCGGCTTGTTCTCTTGATCACCCGATGCTTCAAGAACGTGAAAATGCTAAGCGTGCTGCTGTTCTGGTGGTATCGAGTGATCGCGGTATGGCCGGCGGGTATAACTATAACGTCTTCAAGAAAGCAGCTGAGTTACAAAAGCTTCTTGAAGAATCTGGTTATGAGGTCGTGCGATACGTAACAGGTAATAAGGGAGTCGGCTACTATAAGTTCCGCGGTGAAGATGTCGCCGGAGCTTGGTCTGGTTTCTCTCAGGATCCAACATGGAAACAAACCCATGATGTGCGTCGTCACCTCATTGATGGCTTCCTTGCTGGTTCTGAGGGCACGGCTAAATACCGTCAAGGGCTTAATACAGATGAACACACTCCAGTAGTTGGTTTTGATTCTGTGCACGTGGTGTACACAGAATTCGAGTCGATGTTGACTCAGACCGCTCGTGCTCACCAACTATTGCCGATTGTTCCGGTTATTGAAAGCCCAGATTATCCTCCGATGGAAGAAGGAATCTTAACTGATTCTGGTCAACCGGAACCAGACTTTGAGTTTGAGCCGAGTGCTGAAGTTCTATTAGAGGCCTTGTTACCACAATATGTTTCGCGCACCTTGTTCTCCTACTTCTTGGAGGCTGCGGCTGCCGAGTCGGCATCGCGTCGAAACGCTATGAAGTCTGCAACTGATAATGCCACCGAGCTTGTGAAGGATCTTTCACGAGTAGCAAACCAGGCACGTCAGGCGCAGATTACCCAGGAAATTACAGAGATTGTCGGTGGCGCTGGCGCGCTCGCCGAAAGCGCAGAAAGTGACTAGATTATGACCACAGCTCTTACTGAGCAAAACGCAGCGCAGTCTACTACTGCTGGCCGCGTTGTGCGCGTCATCGGTCCGGTCGTTGACGTGGAGTTTCCACGTGGCGAGCTGCCGGCACTGTTTAACGCGTTGACTGTCGAGGTTACTCTCGAAGCAGTCGCAAAAACCATTACGCTTGAGGTTGCCCAGCATTTAGGCGATAACCTTGTGCGTACCATTTCCATGGCGCCTACCGACGGACTTGTTCGCGGTGCTGTGGTAACTGATACCCAGCGACCAATTTCTGTTCCGGTGGGCGATGTTGTAAAGGGCCATGTTTTCAATGCTTTAGGCGATTGCCTTGACGAGCCAGGCCTTGGACGTGATGGTGAGCAGTGGGGTATCCACCGTGATCCACCACCATTCGATCAGTTGGAAGGCAAGACTGAGATTCTTGAAACCGGCATTAAGGTTATCGATCTGTTGACCCCTTATGTTAAGGGCGGAAAGATTGGTCTCTTCGGTGGTGCTGGTGTGGGTAAGACAGTTCTTATTCAGGAAATGATTACCCGTATTGCCCGTGAGTTTTCTGGTACTTCCGTGTTTGCCGGTGTTGGTGAGCGTACTCGTGAGGGTACCGACTTGCACTTGGAAATGGAAGAAATGGGCGTGTTGCAAGACACCGCCTTGGTATTCGGCCAAATGGATGAGCCACCAGGAGTTCGTATGCGGGTGGCTTTGTCCGGTTTGACCATGGCGGAGTATTTCCGCGATGTTCAGCATCAGGACGTGCTGCTATTCATCGATAATATTTTCCGTTTTACTCAGGCTGGTTCCGAGGTGTCAACCTTGTTGGGTCGTATGCCTTCGGCTGTGGGCTATCAGCCAACCTTGGCTGATGAGATGGGTATTCTTCAGGAGCGTATTACCTCGACAAAAGGTAAGTCGATTACTTCGCTGCAGGCTGTTTATGTGCCTGCCGACGACTATACCGATCCAGCTCCAGCAACAACCTTCGCACACTTGGATGCTACGACCGAGTTGGATCGTGGTATTGCTTCGAAGGGTATTTACCCAGCAGTGAATCCGCTGACCTCAACCTCTCGTATCCTTGAGCCAGGTATTGTTGGTGAGCGTCACTACTCTGTCGCGCAGCGGGTAATCAATATTTTGCAGAAGAATAAAGAGCTTCAGGATATTATTGCCATCCTTGGTATGGATGAGCTTTCTGAAGAGGACAAGATTACTGTTCAGCGTGCTCGTCGCCTGGAACGATTCCTTGGCCAGAATTTCTTCGTTGCAGAAAAGTTCACTGGTATTCCAGGTTCTTATGTTCCATTGTCTGAGACCATTGATGCTTTCGAGCGTATTTGCAATGGCGACTTCGACCACTACCCAGAGCAGGCCTTTAATGGTTTGGGCGGTTTGGACGATGTTGAGGCAGCCTATAAGAAGCTGACCGAGAAGTAGGGAAAGGGGGAGCACATGGCTGACATCACCGTTGAGTTGGTGGCTGTAGAGCGCAAGCTATGGTCGGGTAAAGCCACCATTGTTACTGCTCAAACTACCGAGGGTGAGATCGGTGTGCTGCCTGGTCATGAACCCATGCTTGGCCAATTGGTCGATAATGGTGTTGTGACAATCCGTCCTGTTGAAGGCAGCAAGCTAACTGCTGCTGTCCAGGGTGGTTTCCTATCTATCTCTAAAGATAAGGTCACCATTCTTGCTGACTATGCGGTATGGGCTGATGAGGTTGATTCTTCGGCAGCACAATCGCAATTAAGTGCAGACAATAAGGTATCGAAGGCACGTGCTGAGGCTGAGCTAAAAGCTGTGCGTCGTAGCGCAGAGGCTTAAAGTTTTGCCATTAAACATCCGGTGAGTTCTAGTAGCTCACCGGATGTTTTATTTGTGCAACTCTGAGTAGGGGAACCATTATATTTTTGCTATTGATGTAGAAATACAATTATTTAGTTCGGGGTCGATAAAAAGATGCGGGCTAAAGACATCAAAATATTGATATTTAAGGTTAGGCTACGTATGGTTTTATCCGTAATTATTCCCTCCCTCCCTCAAGGAAAGGAAAATCATGTCTGTACTCAGGACTTTATTGGTAACTTCGGTATGCGCCGCTTTGGGGCTAGCTGCTTGTTCTACAGATAGTAGCCAGACTGCAACCAATGACACCGCAACAAAGCAAACTGTTACTGTGAGCCACGATAAGGGAGAAACCACCCTTAACGGACCGATTGAGTCTGTTGTTGCCTTGGAATTTTCCTTTGTTGATGCATTGCTTACCTTAGATACAGTTCCAGTAGGTATTGCTGACGACGATGATGAAAGCCGTATTACTCAACTAGCTGGTGACCAACTAAACTACACCTCGGTAGGTACTCGTTCAGAGCCAAACCAGGAGATTATTGCTAGCTTGCAGCCAGATCTGATTATCGCTGATACGGATCGGCACTCAGATATCTATGAACAGCTTTCGGCGATTGCCCCAACAATTGTTCTTAATAGTCGTGAAGGCTCTTATGAAGATATGAAGAAAAACACCGTTGTTATCGCCGAAAGCTTAGGTGATAAAAAACAGGGTGAGCAGGTAGTAAGTGAACATGAGCAGCGTATGGAAGAAATTAAAGCAACTGCTGCCACACTTGATCCACGTACCGTGCAATTGGTTACTGCACGCGAGGATTCACTACGTATCGCTACCTCCGATTCTTTCGTAGGATCAGTGATTGAAGAGATCGGCATTGAAGTACCAGTCAAAAGCGATAAGGCTTATGAAGATGCCAGCCTAGAGCGTATTGCTGAGGTCAATCCTGATGTGCTGTTGGTTGCTAGCGACGTAAAAAATCCGGTTACCAGCTCGTGGGAAGGTAACCCAGTGTGGGACAATATGACAGCTAATTCCACGCCAAATTCACGTTTCGATGTTGACCGAAACCTTTACACCCGCTTCCGTGGTCTTACCACGGCTGAGCATATTGCATCGGATGTAGTTTCTAAGTTGCAATAACAGCTAGATGAGTAAAAAATCCACTGCTTATCGGTGGACATTGACTATTGCGTTATCTGTGTTACTTATTGTGGCCTTGGTAGTAAGCCTTTTTATTGGCGCAAGTACCCATAGCCCGCAGAGCATCATCCAAGCATTTCATGACCGAAATTGGGATGCTCCCGCATTAACAACCGTGACCTATATTCGGTTACCTCGCGGTATATTGGCACTGGTTATTGGTGCTGCTTTGGCAGTATCTGGTGCCATTATGCAATTGGTAACACGCAACCCATTAGCCTCCCCCCAAACTTTGGGCATTAATGCCACCGCTGCTTTAGCAATGGTGGCATATATTGTGCTTGGTTGGAATATTGGTAGCGGGGTATGGCCAGCGTTTTTTGGTGCTTGTTTGGGCGGCTTTGCAGTCATGCTTTTTAGTCTGGGATCCCGGCGTGGTCCAGTTGTATTGGCATTAGCTGGTATGGCAGTGCATTTATTATGTACGGCGCTTATTCAGGCTCTTGCTGTACTTAATGAACGTGCCGTCGATGTCGTATTTTGGATGAATGGATCTTTAGCTGGTGCACAGTGGGACAAGGTACGTCTTGCTGTTCCATTAGTTACGGCTATGTTGTTATTGGCTATTGCGTGCTCTCGTTCTATTCAAGCATTAGGTTTAGGACGCGAAATTGCCACTGGATTAGGAATCCCTTATCTACGAACCATTAGTGGTGCGACGATCCTGGTGATTATTCTCGCTGGCACATCAGTAGCTGTCGCTGGTCCTATTGGTTTTGTGGGCTTGATTGTTCCCCATGTGGTTCGAGCGCTTATTGGCCGAGCTCCGATGTGGGAGTTCCCACTATGCGCACTGGTTGGGGCGATACTGCTTGTGCTAGCAGATATTGGAGCACGCATTATTATGTGGCCTTCAGAAACCCCAGTTGGCGTACTTACGGCGCTTATTGGTGCGCCAGTATTTTTGTTTCTTGCTCGTGCAGTAGGAAGGAAGAAATAAATGGTTTCGATGAACTATTTTTGCCTACTGTTGAAAGCAAAAATAAGGCGGTTACATACGCTGCGCTATACGCTGGTTATGTTGGCGATAATTTTTAGTGTGCTTGTCTTTGGAGTGGGCATCGCAGTATCGGTAGGAGCTGTTCAGGTTCCTCTTGCTCAGGTATGGACTGCGATTATTGATCCTCACGCAGAGGCAGCTTTTATTGTGCGTAATTATCGCTTGCCACGTGCCTTAGGCGCAGTTTTAGCTGGCGCATCTTTGGCTGTTGCAGGTGTGTTATTGCAAACTGCATTGTCTAATTCTCTTGCTTCACCTGATGTAGTTGGTATTACAAAAGGTGCTGGGTTTGGTGCGGTACTAGGAATTTTAGTACTGCCAGCAACCTTTTCTTGGCTGATGCCAGTAATGGTTATAGGTGGGGCGATACTCGCCGCTGTTGTTCTTATGCTCACCGCTAGTACTCAACGTGGCGATGCTGGTATTGCTTTAACCGGTTTGGCAGTTGGCGCATTGTTTCATGCCGCGACAGCTTTCTTATTGGTAAAAACCCCTGGCGATACTAATCAAGCAATGGTCTGGCTAGCTGGTTCTATGTATGGAACTACTATGAGTGAAGTCATTGGATTGAGTATCGGAATGCTTTTTCTTTTTCCCACAATAATTTATTGTGGAGCTTTACTCGATATTATGCGGTTAAACGAGCAAAGCATATTGGGTTTAGGCAGACAGCCACGAAAAATAAGAACGTTTATGATTTCAGTGGCCGTATTACTTTCTGCCGGGGCAGTAGCAGTTGCTGGTGGTATTAGCTTTTTAGGTTTATTAGCACCGCATATTGCCTCTGGTATGGTCGGCCAACGACCCGGGCGATTATTACCTGCTGCTGGTTTAGTCGGTGCCTTGCTTTTATTGAGCGCGGATGTTGTTGGTCGAGTGTTTACTGTGCCTAGTGAGATTCCTGCTGGTATTGTTACCGCAGTTTTAGGTGCACCTTATTTGCTCTATTTGCTTTGGAGAAAACAACGTGTCAGCTAAACAGCATCGGATTAGGGTGCAGCAACTTCATGCTGGCTACCTAGAAAATAAGATTCTAAGTGATATCACTATTGATATTCCAGATGGTTCTATTACGGCATTAATTGGGGCCAATGGTTGTGGAAAGTCGACGTTATTAAAAACAATTGCGCGGTTTCTTGATCCTACAGAAGGCACAGTGGTTCTTGATGGTAAAGAAATTACCGATTATTCGCGTCGGGGTTTAGCACAGCTTTTAGCAGTGCTGCCGCAGTCACCCGTTGCGCCAGAAGGCTTGAGCGTGCGAGAATTGGTGCGCTTTGGCCGGCATCCGCATCGTCGGTTGCTATCACGAACTGACGACGATGATGAGCGCATTATTGATGCCGCACTTAATGAAGCTGGGATGCGAGAGCTTGCCGATCGTGATGTGGAGCAACTATCTGGTGGACAACGCCAACGTGCCTGGATCGCAATGGCACTGGCACAAGATACCGGAATTTTGCTTCTCGACGAACCCACAACCTATCTCGATATCACTCATCAGCATGAGGTGCTTCGTTTATTGCGGAGTTTAAACCGAAGTCAGGGACGAACAATTATTATGGTGTTGCATGATTTAAATCAGGCTGCACGTTTTGCCGATCATATTATTGCGCTTGCCGACGGTGGGGTAGTAGCAGTGGGCAGCCCAGAAGAAGTAATCACTGTGGAAACCATTCGAGAAGTCTTTGACCTTGAGTGTGCAATTATTGATAATCCGCTAGATGGCACACCGTTATGTTTGACAATAGACGATTGATATAAGAGCAAACTTTTTTTTAAAAAAAGCATGGCGTTATGCGGTAACAGATTATCGAATAACACCATGCTTTTCTTGATTAAAAACACAAAAAGATAGCATATAAGCTGTACTTTTTGTTCTGGAAAAATCATGACTACAATCCTTAGAAAATATATAGATTTCGTGGTGGCTAGCCTAGTAAGCGAGGGAGTGTAAAAGTCATGATGTATTTTTTTAACGCCATTGTCTTAATTTTAAGCATCCTCGCCTTATTGGCTTTATGGCGTTTGGCGACGTTGCGTTCTAAGGGAACTTCGGTAATCTTGCGTCGACTTCCTGCCTCTGGCCTACATAGGTGGCGTCATGGTATTTTCCGATATCGGGGCAGCGATCTTGAGTATTTTATGGTGCGATCTTTGGCTGTCAAAGCAGACACTGTTTTGCATCGTGGCGCTGTGGAACTACGAGGCTACCGCGATACAACTGCGGAAGAGGCCTCGTTTTTGTCTACCTCACGAGTTATTCTTTTTCGCCACGAGGGAATCGATTATGAATTAGCTGGCAATAATCATATGGAGATGGCATTTACCGCGTGGGTAGAAGCTGCCCCGGATGTCCGTATGGATAAGATGAGTCCGAAAGTTTTGCGTCGTAAATTTAAGCCTTCGCAAGGCTAAACATTGATTCTTTGTTCCGCGTAGTTACTCAGTTAGTCTTGAGGGCATGCGTTTAGTCATCGCCCGATGTTCAGTTGATTATATTGGCCGCCTTGAAGCCCACCTCCCGCTTGCTGATCGCCTTTTAATGGTCAAAGCGGATGGTTCGGTATCGATTCATGCTGATGATCGTGCTTATAAACCGTTGAATTGGATGACTCCACCGTGTACCTTGACCGAGAAACACATGACTGACGATGGAAAAACTACCACCTTGTGGGTTGTAGAAAATAAAAAGGGCGAAAAACTTAATATCACCATTGAGGCTTTCCACTCAGATATTTCTTATGATTTAGGCGAAGACCCAGGCCTTATTAAAGACGGTGTAGAAGCACATCTACAGCAGCTGCTAGCCGAGCATATTGATACCCTTGGCGAAGGACACCAACTTATTCGTCGCGAGTACCCAACGGCAATTGGCCCGGTTGATATTTTATGTCGCGATAAAAATGGCACGACGATCGCAGTAGAAATTAAGCGTCGCGGTGGTATTGATGGTGTGGAACAATTAAGCCGCTATTTGGAATTATTAAACCGAGATGATCTCTTAGCACCTGTTAAAGGTGTTTTTGCTGCGCAAGAAATTAAACCACAAGCACGAACACTCGCAGAAGACCGTGGAATTCGTTGTGTGACACTTGATTATCAGTCGTTACGCGGAATTGAATCGGATGAATTGCGCTTATTCTAATGGCTCGAAGAAATAGACGCATCGTCAATAGTGCGCGAGCATTGCCTAAAGATGGGGCAACGTTTTATGGCACCCAGGAAATGGAAGGCCCTGGTTGGACGCATGGCGAAATTTATTTAGTTCGTCAGATGGGCTCCCATGCGGCAGTGAAGCACTATATTTGTCCTGGATGTAATCAGACGATCCCACCAGGAATTGCACATGTTGTAGCGTGGCCACGCGATTATGGTCGAGGACTTGATGATCGCCGGCATTGGCATAGAGCGTGTTGGCAGCGTCGATAACGTGTAACTAAAGGGGCACAACGTAGCTATCGCAGAGATAACTTATGGAATAAAGGGTTTATTTGAACGAATTTACTAGCATTGAGCCTCGGCAATTATAGCGGCTCTTTTTGATGGCAGACGGAATGGTTCTAGTAAGTGCTTGTTCTATCTAGACGGAGAACTTCCGGCGATGCTGGCTCCGGGGGATAAGAAGCCGTTGGCTGAATATGTTTACCTTAAAACTACGGAGGAACCTCCATTGCATGATGATTACGTTGTTAGTCCCTAGAATTAGGCAGTCAGTATCTATAATGTAAAGACCATGGGTGTATCCAGCTATCAAGCAGCTGGGCGCTTGTGTCAGGTAATATGTCGGCACAATTAGACGACACTGTAGAGCAACACTGTGTGTTCAAAATGTCAGGGCGTGCAAGCGCAAACGAGCACCAGGATAGGACTCTCAAAAGAGGCACGGAAGTTGCGCATGCGACTTCCGCGGCAGCAAGAATCCTTCACTATTGCGGTAGGATGAACTAAACACTTAGGCTATGTGAGCTTGTAGCACAGAACATGTGAATGCTGCCCAACCTCCACGATAGTTGGGCAGCATTCACATCGACAGCATTAAGATAACTGTCACTTAAAAGGCTTCTGAGTAATATGCCATGGCTATGAGCAAAAAAGTACTCGTGAAAATTCCCAGCACTGCAAAAGAAAACATCTTTCTTTTATGAACGAGTCCTGCATATAAAACAGAAAAACCGAAACCTAAACCAACAGAAGCTAATACCAGGTTCCCCCATTCACCTGTAATTGACTTCACGTTAAATCGGTAAAAGACTACTGCGGTCCAAGTGACACCCATTGCCAATAGGATCGAACTAATAGAAATGATCTGAGCTTTGCTAAGCGGCTCTCGTTTCTGGCTTACCATTTCTAACATTCCGCACCAGCAGCACCGATAATTCCCGATGTCACTACGCCAGCAACACCAGCAACAGCAGCGGCAGGGAGGTTTCCTGTACCAGCGGTCAATCCTGCTGCGACCCAGAGTAAACCATTAGCAGCTGCTAAACCATTTAGAATGTGCCCGCAAGCGCTACGGGGCTGGATGTCTCCTGATTGAGCGGATTCAGCTGTTTTGGCAGCCACTGCTAGTTCTTCCAGAGAAGCCGTTTTAACGTATTCTCCATTTAGGTATAGCTGCACATTCTGTCCATCTTCAGTCATAACGGCAGTCACAGTAGTTCCGTCGGAATACGTAATTGTTTGTTTTTTCTCTGCTGCTTGATTATGGGAAAGCTTCGAATTAGGAATTTCTGTGGCCTGAGCTGGTGCAGCGGAAGCAAATGCGACGCTTAATCCCACCAGTATCGTACCTGTCATTTTCCAAAAGTTCGCTCAGTGATCATTGTTTCCTTCAATCTTCGGGTAAATATGTGGACAGTTTCGATGTTGAATGTAAAGTAGATATTTTTCAACCCCTCATTATCATTTAGTTATAGATTTGTTATGTCTAAAAGGAGTATCATGGAGAGTCCGAATAAACCCCGCGAAGTGCTTTTTTACTTCTTCTGTACCTGATAGCCGTCAGCGTCTTGCGTTTATCTCTGTGTAAGCCTGGCTCTTGAACTCAACGGTGTACCCACGCACGGTGTGTCATAGTCTGATGGAAAACGTTAATGGGTCGTACAAGATGAGTTCATCTATATTCGGACGTGGAGAGACGTTGTCGATGTTGAAATCGTGACCTTTGAATGGGTGAATTGGTGCAATAATTCCAGGCTTCACCAAAGTCTCGGCTACCGTATGCGGGTCGACCGTTGAGTCAAAATTTTGGAGCCATCACCTGGCCGAAGAAATAATAGAAATTAAGGCAAATGCTTAGGAACAAAAAACTGAACTGCTCCCTGTTAATTGGATTGAGAAAATCAAACACCAACTAACAGGGAGCAGTTCAGATTTTTCCGAGGAGGATCCTTTTTATATTAGATATATCCTTTTACATTTAGTTATTGCACAAACACTTGAAATACAGCGCACACAGTTTCCTCCTTATGACGAATATAAAGAGAATCAGGGTATCCATGCACAAGTCTAAGTACTTCTTCTAAATCAGTTTCAAAATTAGACGTGGTAAAAGGATTCTTTCTGTTGTTTTCTTGAAAAGATTTTCTTCCTAATACCTAGTGGTGGGGAACCGTATATTGCTTACGGCATTTCCCACCTATCAGGATTCCAGCAGACTTAGTTCTCATAGGGTTTTTAGATGAAGATTTACTGTCTGCTTAGCGACTGGGAAGGTTGTGTGCTTGATAGAGAAAAGAGATTAGATGAGCTCTTATTTGGGGAGGAATTATCGTGCGAACCTTGGGGCTTGTCTACATTTGGAAATAAGATAGCAGCATGTTTTAGACCAGTGGTTGCTTTGGATTTTTCCTGGTATGTGAGACCCGAATTATTTTCTATCGTTTCTTTAATCCAGGGAAGCCTTGGAACAAGGTTCGTGTGCCACATCAGCCGATTCTGGCCACCACTGCATTCTGGATTGAAACCGCCGGCAGTGTGTACTGCATAAAGAGTTTCGGCTTTGTAGACAGGTGCGCCTGAATCTCCACCACAAGAACGAGAATCAGTTGATGCTGTTCCTTTGAAAAGGTCTGTATAAGTGACGTTTCCAAAGCTTAGTGAGTCTACTTTTTCAGAAATAACTGTCAACGCTGAAGATGCATAGTCATGAGGTTGGCCGTATCCGGTAAGCACAGCTTCATCACCGATTTTTAGAGATTCGTTGGTAAGAGCGAAGACATCGGCGTTAATTCCTTCACCGACCTTGATGAGGGCAACGTCATCGGCTAAAGATTTAGTGTAGATTGCGGCGATGCCTGCTATTTCACCGTCTGACTGACGAAGGAATCCATCCATAAATGGTGAATTAGAAACACAGTGATGCGCAGTCAACCAGAAATTATCCCCCAGATAGCTTGCGGTGCAATCACGTCGAATGCGACTTTCCTGTATGTCGTCTAAGCCCGGAATCACCGACCATAAAGCAGCAATTCGATTATCGTTCACCGGCACGGTACTACTTGCCCGCAGAGAGACAAAGTCGTTATCTATTTCTTTAGCCGCAGCAGGAAAAGACCATAGTGCTACAAATACGCAGGCTAGAGAAATAAGGCTGGTTTTAGCTATTTCCATGATTGCTCCGAGACTTTAGAGATGAGAAGTTTTTCACTTAGTCGGTACAAGCGTTCCTTAGCCTATAGGGTAACTCAATAAACAGCCTTCTACTCAACTTTTTTCTCAGGGATCACCATGAAAGTTCTCTCGCACAAATTAATCGTCACTATTTCGATAAGCTTACTAATAAGTACCACTCCTGGTGCTGCAGTAGCTCAATCTTCTTTTTCTGGTTCATCTCATCGTGACCAGATACAGTCGACGCCTGAAACATCTCGAGCTTCAGTCGCTGATAACGATGCAGTTTCGACACAGGTGGTCGACGGACCATTTGCTCAGTGGGGCATTCCAACCCCTCCAGGTGCTGAAGATTATAAGGTTAACCAGGTCACAGAGGAAGAGCTTAATCCTCAGGGCCTAGTAGAATGGCATCCAACTGCTAATCCGAACGCTGAAATTATTCCTGGTAAGATGCGCTCTGACCGAGAAGAGATTCCTGCCGGTGTAGACAAAGCCGAAGCCGATAAAACAGAAACCCGGGAAGCACAACTTGTAGACCCAGATACTCCGACCTTGAATGCCCATCCAGGATGTGGAGTGTACTGGCCAACTAGTTTTGAAGTATGCGGTTTAATCAAGGAAAAATACGACAGCATCGGTGGCCCCACCAGCTTCCTTCTTTTTCCAAAAACCAATGAATTAACTAACCCCGATGGGATCGGAAAGCGCTCTGAATTCGTCAACGGGTATATCTACTGGCATCCAAAGACAGGAGCTCATACTGTCAGCCTGCCAACATCAAAAGTTTGGCAACGACATGGCTGGGAAAAAGGTTTCCTTGGATATCCTACAACCAGTGACATTGCTCAAGGAAACGCTTGGTATAAGCAAGATTTTCAAGGCGGACACATCTACACCCACAATGCATTACCTGCGACTCAAGCTAGTATTCAAGGCGCTATCTATGACAAGTGGCAATCCATGGGCGCCCAAAACAGTGAACTCGGGTATCCCATCCGTGATGAGCTAACCACTCCTGATGGAATCGGACGATTCAATGTCTTCGAAGGCGGCATGATCTACTGGACACCACAATACGGAGCACATGCTGTATCGGGCTCTATTCTCATAGAGTGGGGCAAAGCTGGTTTTGAGAAAAGTACTTACGGGTACCCCATAGATGATGCCAATGAAGTCTTTAATGATGTAAAAATTAGTCAAAAATTTGAGCATGGAAGCTTGACCGGGTTTAACAACATAGTCCAGAAAATCGTAGATTCCATGCCTGGAAATCAATACGGTCATCTTGATGCTTGGCAAGTGTATGTGGATGGCATGTACTACGTGAAGTCCACAAGGCAGGATGACGTAAGGAAGACTTTCGCCATTGCTTTTAATGAACTAGTTGAGTAGTTCAACCGATATGAATTAGAAACTGTAGCTTTACAGTCCGGAGGATTACCAGAAGGTACGGATGAAGATCCTATTAATCCGAAAAATCGTGGTGATATATTTTATTCCGACGCAACAACCGCTAGAGTAAACCATGGTCACAATGGAATTTTTGTTGGAAACCCTAATGCTAACAATAATTCGAAAAATGATACCGTCGAAGCATCAGGCGTAATAGGTAGTGGTTCTCTGTCTGGAGAAGATGATACAACATCTGGAGTGAAACGACGCCAAAACTTTGAAAAGGGAGATCCCCGAAGAACTAATCCTCCCCGTCTACGGAACCTACGTAAGCAAACCGTTAATACCAGCCAGGCTACGAGAAATGCTGCAGCAAACTGGGCTCTTAGCAAGACTGGAGTAGGTTACAATTCTCCAGGGGCAGGCTATCGATATAATTTCGCTTTCAACAAAAATGTCGACGGTGACTCTTTCAATTGTTCTTCTTTAGTCTGGTCTGCTTACATGGTTGCTTCTAGAAATGCTATTGACCTGGATAAAAATGGAGGACCAGGAGTCTATCCTGATGATATCAGGGATAGCCCATTTGTAAGAGACTATTAAATCATCGGAGTTTTCAGGTAATGAAGATTTTTTCAAGACCACAACGTGTCTTGTGGATAATCGTGTCTATTGCATGCATGGTTTTTGTAGGATGCTCAGATGCTCAGCAATATTCTGAAAGTGAGAAGTTGTGGACTTCCCCTGGAAATTTCATAGTCTCTTATGGGCCTATTATGGAGCCATATTCTTCTAAGATTGATAATTCCTACTACCTTTATTCTCCTTCTGGCCAGCAGCTTGGATGGTTACAAGGACAGGGGAGCTGGGCTCCGGTTGCTCTTGCTACGCGAAAGGGTAGTTACGGTTATTTTGCAGGTTCAATAAATAACCTTGGAGATGGGACACAAAAAGTGTCTTTCCTGAAAGAGAGTCCGGTCTCATTTTATGGAAGCTCCCCCAACGGAAATCTGGCCATAGCCATTATCAATGATTCTAATTCAGCTGAATTTCATCATTCTTTTGTTGCATTTTACGAAGAATCTACTTCCAAAGGCACAGTCCCAACTGTTCCTCATTCTCTTGCAGTAGGGGAGGAAGCGGCACTTGTCGTTGGCGACTCCTACGAAGGAGAGCGTTATGAAAAAGATTTAGTCTTGATTCGTAACGACGGATCAATCAAGAAAATCAACTTCCCGCTTGGATATGACGAAAATATCCCCGATTTTAAATATCCACATGTTAATTATTTAGGCAATGGAGTATTTGAAGTATTGGAGGGAATAACTAAAGGAGAGAGAACGGACTTTAAGTCATTTGAGGTTCGGATCGGTGATGATGATGAATTAACGATTCAAAAAGTTACCCATTTTTCGATGAACCTTCATGAAGACTTTGCGATAACACAAAGCTTGCCTTTCGGTGAAAATGGCTTTATCGACATTAATGGCAACGTATTTATCAACCACAGAGATACGCATCTGCCAGAAAAAACTGGGAACATTCGATCTTTTAACGCAAAGGCCTACATACCAGTTAACTTTTCGACCGAGGCACTATTAGGAATTCGACAAAAAGATTGTATTGAAATAAGTCGATGGGATAAGCCAGAGTTGGTCGTAGCTCGCTTGAAATATGAAAAAAAGGCCTGCTCAGACGATGCTTGTGGAATTTCATCGATATCGCGAACACTATAACTAGTCAAAAGTAGTGTCTTTAAAAATCAATCGCTCTAACGCTAATAGTGTGAAATCCTGGCCATAAAAAATGGCCTCTCGAATAATGAGAGGCCGGATATATTAGCCGTATTAGGAAGCTGGCTCGGTGATCTCTAGTAATACGCCACCGGCATCTTTAGGATGAACGAAGTTAATACGAGCTCCACCGGTGCCACGCTTTGGCTCTGGGTAAAGCAGGCGTACACCCTGTTTGGTGAGGTGCTTGCTTAGTGCATCAATGTCGGAGGTACGCAGGCACATCTGCTGAAGGCCAGGACCTTTCTTTTCAATGAACTTTGCAATGGTGGAATCCTCATTGAGTGGAGCAAGAAGCTGGATCATACCGTCAGTTTCTTTGAGGTTCTTTGGACCAACCATGGCTTCGGTAACGCCTTGTTCTTCGTTGGTTTCCTGGTGGTGGTTAACCCAGCCAAAAGCACTGCGGTAGAACTCAACTGCCTGATCTAGATCGGGCACAGCAATGCCTACGTGATCGAGGCAAATAACAAGCTCGTGGGGGATATCAATGGAGGAAATATCGTTACTCATGGTTGTCGAGTGTAGCGAGATCCTCACAATGCTGTCTTGAAAAAGTAGCTATTTGTTTAATTATTCACAGATTAAGTAATAGTTTTATGGGTTGGTTAAAGAAATAAAGAAGAACGTTGGCTAGATTAGCCTAGCTATCTAGATGAAAAGCAAAAGTATTCGCGGCAAGAGAAACAACAGTAGACTTGGCGCCATGATTGTTGCTTTTTCGGTAGCGCCTACCGTGGTGGATAATACTAGTGCTGATATGGCAGCGGCTGTTTCTGCTGCGGTACGAGTAGTACGTGAATCTGGATTACCTAACGAGACCAATGCCATGTTTACTTTGATTGAAGGGCAGTGGGATGAGGTAATGGCGGTTATCAAGCAGGCAACTGATGCCGTGCTTGCAGTATCACCACGAGCGAGTTTAGTTATAAAAGCCGATATTAGACCTGGCCATAGTAATCAGATTAAAACCAAAGTGGATAGTGTAGAGCGTCATTTAGCGCAGGCAGAAAACGAAGGAGAAAAATAATGACCACACCGAATCGTTTTGTAGCTGGTGCCATTGATTTAGGTGAGGTAAAAGCTCGTGCCGATGCTAGGGCTAATGCTGCTCACACCACTATGGCTGGCGGTGTAGCGGGTGTGTTGACTTTGAGCATGGACAATGTCGAGGAGGAATTAATCAAGCGCTCGACGCAAGTTCCAGTTATTGTGCTCATTGGTACTTCACGCAGTCCAGAATCGGAACAGTTAAGAGCAGATTTTAGCCAGCTTGTAACTGCAACGCAGAATGCTACGCCAAGCTTTGTATTCCGGTATGTTGATGCAGATCAAACCCCACAGGTCGCGCAAATGTTTGGCATCCAAGGCCTTCCTACTGTGGTAGCGATTGCTTCTGGACAGCCAATTGCTAATTTTGAAGGCGGACAGCCTAAGGAAGCATTAGAAAAGTGGAGTGCAGCAGTTGTAGAGGCGGTTGCTGGACAACTAACTGGTCTACCAGAAGATGAGGATACCGAGCCAGCAGAAGATCCTCGTTTTGCACCAGCAACCCAAGCATTAAACAATGGTGATTTTGACGCTGCCATTGCAGTTTATGATGCAATTTTGGTGCAAGAACCGAAAAACGCTATGGCATTAAAAGCACGAGACAATGCCCGCCTATTAGCTAGATTACAGCAGGCAGATCACAGTACTGATCCAGTTGTGGCTGCTGATGCTAATCCAGATGATATCGAGCTAGCCTGTGCAGCTGCCGATCACCATATTGCTGCTGGCCTTCCAGAATTGGCTTTCGAACGGCTAATAACTTTCTTACCTAACGACGCAGCGCGTACACGATTATTAGAGTTGTTTGCTCTGTTTGAGCCAACCGATCCTAGAGTGATTTCCGCACGTGCTGCTATGGCAAATAAGTTATTTTAATTTCGCGCTTATCGACGCTGACCTGAGTGCATAAGTAAGCTAAATCCGTAAGGGCTGGGTAGTGGGAGTATCCAGCGCTTACGGGTTATTTATGATGCTTGCCTTTGTAAGATGGGTAAGTTTTTGCCGTACTAGATGTACTGAAGTAGGAAAGAGCATGTAGCACTAGATGAGTAAGCAGCTGTTTAGAGTAAGAATGTCTGTCCTAATGGTTGGGCTTGAGTGCGTCTAGAAATCGTCGTTTGGGTCTATTTGTTTCCAGCGTTCTTTTGCTGTGTCGCGGACTTTGAATCCTGAAATAAGCCTTGTAGCACCAAGCGCATACCCTACAATTGCTTCAACGCTTGTATGAAGTTCATTAATGTCTGTCTTGTCTGATTCGAGAAAAATCTACGATGGTTTGTCGAACTTGTGTTTCTTGTTCGAAAGTTAAATTAGCTTCATAGCAGGCTCTATCGAAGGCTTTATGTCTTTCTGGGGCATCACTAAGCAGTATGATGAGTCTTGCTTGGTTAAGTTCAAGCTGCTCAATGCGCTGGGTAAGTGCATCTATTTCTGATTGGTTCATACTGCCCGTCACGCTATCCTGTCAGCAATTATCGGGGCAGTAGACAGTAACCCTGTAAATAGGCGTAATGGCTTTGCGTAATTATTCCTTTCACTTGTTTGCAATAGCGTTATCTTTGCGAAGTAAAAGAATTGGTCGGTGTTACTTATCGATATATGTGTTAATAAAACAAGTAAGCGGCGTATATGACTATTAATGCTGCAAAAATCCCAGAAATTATAAAAGTATATGGACGTACGTTGTTGATTTTAAGGGATGAAGAGGCAGGGTTCTGGGGGAAGATATTTAACCAAAACAGTAGTGAAAGTAATAATAAAACTAGTGATAATGGGTAGAACCACCAAGGTATACCTAGGTATAGGTAAAGCGGAACTGAAGTAATCCAAACAATGAGGGTGTTTTGGAGCGGTTTGGAAAATGTTTTCATGATAGTAGCATCATAACAGTGCCGTGGTAGTCAGAGCTTGCTCAAAGCGGCTGGTTGGTCTCATAGGGTGACTTTCGCACAATACGTGTGCGCGGTAGGGTTTATTTCCTCGGCGTGTTCAAAGTAGCAAAAGAACCAAGTCAGATTTTTCCGGGGGTTTCCTGAATAAAGTCTTTCTAGTGCAAGCGAAGTGAGCTTCTCTAACTGGCGTGCCCAGATAGCCTGCTAAGCCTCCTAAGTGTCCCACTTCTTCCCATTACGTTGTTAGCAGTTCCGTTTGAGGGCACCGTAGCTTCATAGGCTATTCCCTGTTTCAGGGGTGGGTTATGTTTGTTTCGTTCCCTCTTTCCTCTCGGGGAGATGAAACTAGTCACTGGCTTTGGTATGGCTTATTTCTATCCCTGTCTGAAAATGATCCGGGGGGGGTGATGCCGCCAAAGGCAGTAACATACTCCCAACTGCTAATAGGAACCTGACCCGCTCAATTATGTGCGAGGTCTCAAAGTAATGTGGATGCCAGCGTGAAGTATGTCCGACCACCAGCGATGAAATGTCCCAAATTCGCTTTCTATCACTAGGAGGTTCAAAGATGACATACGACTATGTCATCGGCATGGATGTCGGTACGTATTTCCACTACGCTTGCGTTCTCGATTCCAGTGGCCACCAGGTCCTATCCAAACGCATTAACCAACACGAGCAGTCGCTTCGGAAGATCCTCGCTGAGTATGCAGCCACTACTGGAGTGGTAATGCGTCAGCTATCGCGTATTCACGCTGGTAACTTAAAGACAGACGTCAGAGATGCTTATATCATCGCCTACGCTGGTAAAAATCTTCCAGAATCACTGAGAAAGGTCGACCGAGTCGAAGAAGCCTTCCTACAGTTGAAGGTGCTCAACGGTATCGACGAAGACCTGGTCAGATCTTATACACGGCTGATCAACCAGATCCGTTCAGCATTGGTCGGCACATATCTAGCGTTTGAGCATGTATTACGTGGACAGATGATTCACCGGAAATAGATCTTGCACCTGCTAGCCAAGTATGGAGGGCAAACAAAAATAAAACGTCTAGGTAAAACCCGTGTTATTACCTTTGTTTATAAACATTGGTCTCGTAATCCTGAAACTGTCACCGACGCGATATTTGCTACTATCAGTGGTCAATCTGTTCAGATTGCGGGTGCACGATACGCTGAGTTAGGTGCGACCATGTCGGCAAAAGATGCGCTACTTAAAACTTGAGCATCGTAAAGAAGTCGAAGCGCAAGTCATCGAGCTCATCCAGGGGATCCCGCAAACCCAGCTCCTTTTGTCGATACCAGGTATTGGCCCTAGGTTGGCTGCGCAAATATTGATGACGGTTGGCGATATCTCTGATTGTCCCACCGCTGGCCATCTGGCTTCCTATGCTGGGCTATCACCGAGGACCAATCAGTCTGGAACGTCAATTATGTCCAATTCGCTCAATCGGTCTGGAAACAAGAAATTAAAAACGCCCTATGGCAATCGTTTTTTGCATCGATCAGATTCTACGAGCGTTCACGGCAATCCTACGAACGAAAACGCAGCGAAGGCAAAAGGCATAACGCAGCCGTTGTCGCCTTAGCGTGTCGACGACTCAACGTGCTGTTCGCCATGATGAAAAATCACGAGTACTACAGAGATCCCTAACCCTAAACGGAGACCACCGCCGCATAGGTTCACAAACGATCAACAGAGCCGACTGGGAAACCCCAGTCGGTTAAGACCCCTGCCTGAAAACAAACAACCAGAACCAGATTCAAAAACCTACAACACCCCTGCAGAAACTACCCGAAAGATTGACAAACTATATAGGAACACCCCCATCGTGTCATCACACCGTTATCGTCCTAAGTCCCTACACACCCTTAGTCCCCGGCCCGGGTAGGTGGCTATGTTGCTACGCACTCTAGATTGGGACGTCATAGCTTTTACTTGAAATTTTCACCGATACCAAGAGGTAGTCACGGATGCAGCTATGGTGAACAGTGATAAGAACCTTTGCATCTTCTATTTTGCACACAGGAGAATTTTCAGATGGTAGTACTGTCTACTACATATTTTTTGGCTAGAGAAGAGTCTATTAATGATGCTTATGAAATATATAAATCTAGAATAACTCGAGCCAATCAAGAGGAATTTATATCGATATTGTTTTTTTCACAAGAGGTAAGCCCCTCAGAGGAAGGAACAATACTTGAAATTTTGCTAGATCAGTTTAAAGAAGAAAACAAGGGGGAAAATATTGAGGGATTGTTACTCTTCCGTGTCGACTGCATAGCGAACCTTATGCAGATAAACAAGGAATTTCATATTGACACACCAGACTTGGAAAAATTAGCTAGTTATCTTTTCATGGATGAAGAATATTCTGTAAAAGATAAGTATCCTAGTTTTGTATTTTCGCAGAAGCTTCGCACATTAGAGCATGTTGATTAAAGACCACTCCTAGTCGTGATACGTAACTGATAGTGAATTTGTATTCGTTGGGTCTGACCTTCGTTTGGTGAATGGCTAACATCCAACCTAGTCGGGTTGGGCGAAAAGGTAAGTTGCACAGCGTGGCTTTGACCACACGGTGAAATCGATACATCCAAACCAACACAGGGAGATCTCCGTGAAATTTTTTCGGCGCAACCCCCTGGTCCTACTTTTGCTTGCTGTCATTGGTGCTTAGGTGCTTATCTTGGTCGATCTGGATTCCATCGTTGACACGACCAGCACTCTGCTTGGATTCGTTCCGCTTTTCGCGTCTAATCCTGAACTGCATGATCAATGTCGTTAGACCGACATCACGCCGATTGGTATACCTATTGCTGATAATTAGACTTTCGGTTTCCGGCTTCGTTCAAAAGATCTACACACCTCATGCACTAAAGTGATGCGGCGCAGGTAGATGCGAAATAAACCTAACTAGTTGTGCAGGATATGCGTCAGAATCTGAGTCGCGAGGTGACCCGCGAGGACACAAATCCAGCTACTGTTGCGGCGCAAGCTCACCTGGCAGCAGAAATAGTGCTGATTTTTAATTCGGATAAGAATGCTGCTATCGAAGATGCAAGAGAAACTAATGTTTATTGGTTTTGATAAGGCAGGTTAAATATTTTCCTAAAGTGTTGCAAGATTCTTCTTTGGCTTCGGCCACCTCACCTGTAATACCGGATGAATCATCTTTTCGGGTTGAGCTAGAACCTGGAGAAAGTTTTACTTTTACCCTTGAAGATGAAACGTTGAATGATGAGGTATTGACTCGTTCTATAGGGGCAGGTGCGTGTACTGGAATATGTGCAAATCCTCAAGTAGAAGCTGGTGGGATTGTCTCGTATGGCTTACATGTTAGGTGTTCAGGAACTGGTTTTTTGCTCCTGAGTGCAAGAATTAGGTTTCAAGAAGAGCATCTTGGTTTGGTCTACGAAACTGTAGGTGAGATTTACAAACAGTTTACTGAGGGTGGGTACGCAACGGTTCGTGGAGAAACAATATGTAATCCAACGACTTCAGGGCATGACTACCGTATTGCTGGGGAAATCTTTGCAGGAAGCCATCACGGGTTTGGTATCTCAAAAGAAGTTCATCTGCCCTGTAATGTTCATTAGCTACTTTGCATAATCCAATTTTTTAACTCTTTTTCCGCACGCTCACGTCCACCTGGGTAGTTTTCGTTTAGTTCTTCGGCGACGGAGTCAAATACTTTTTTGGTTAGAGCGTCAGCATGATCAAGATTGAGCTTCCCTTGCAGTTCATTTAATGGAACAGAAAGGGTGATATCTGGGCTGGGACGCACGGAATAAGATCGCATATATTCGAATTTCTGTGCCTAAAATGTGTGACTCAAGAACGACATTTCCGAAAAATAATGATGATAGCTTTTTTCTTCCATGTCGATAGCTTACAGAATGGACATTATGTTGCCTGTTGGCTTATTTGGTTTGGCTCATGCGTTTTCCGTCTCTTGATCTTCTTTCACATAGCGGTGAACCGTGCCCACAGAACAACCGATTTCTGCTGTAATCTTGTGCATGGAAAGATCTTTGGTGCGCAGGTTCTGGAAGCGCTCGCGCTTTGCATCAGCTTGGGCGAGATAGTTCTCATGTGGCTCGGAAGTCCAGTTCCGAATGGCCTGTGGAGTGCAGCCAACGCGCGCTGCTCATTCATTGGTGGTGAGTCCATTACGCGGAAGTCGTTCACGCATGAATTTCCTCCTGAATTCTTCAACGAATTGAGCTAGCTTTCACAGAAACAGATGTGCGGCCACGTGCAGATTGCATGGCGGAGAATGTGGCTGAGTAGCTTCTGGACGTTGCGTATGTTTCCCATCGGGTTGCGTCCAGTCTTTCTACTTGTGGTGGTAAAGATCCCCACCGTTGGTTGAGCGTTTGTTTTAACGGTGGGGTTTTATGCCGTTGGTCCCACACAATTTCATAAAAATCCCGTATGCGCTCCCAGGGACATTGGAATCAGCAGAATCATCGGAATTCTCATGAAGTTGCGACCAGCTGAAATAAGGCTTGTTCTGGTCATTAAAAAGTGCTAAAAATTAGCAGTCATAGTACATTTCAAATTCTTGTGGGGTGGGGCGCAGTCGTACAGGAGTAATTTCGTGATCGTACTTGAGCTTGATATAAGTCTCGATGAGATCCTCAGTAAAGACACCGGTATCGGTAAGAAAGTCGCTGTCCTTTTCTAGCTCAGCTAATGAAGTCTCTAAAGATGTAGGAGCCTGAGGGATGGAAGCGGCCTCTTCCGGTGGAAGTTCATAGAGATCCTTATCGACGGGTGCATGAGGCTCAATACGATTCTTAATACCATCAAGACCAGCGAGCATCATGGCCGCAAAGCCGAAATACGGGTTACCAGAAGGATCTGGAGCACGGAATTCAATGCGCTTTGCTTTAGGGTTAGCACCAGTAATTGGGATTCGAATTGCCGCAGAGCGGTTGCGTTGAGAATAAACCAGATTGATAGGAGCTTCGAAACCAGGAACTAACCGGTGGTAGGAGTTCAAAGTGGGATTAGTAAAAGCAAGAACTGCCCCGGCGTGGTGCAAGATACCACCAATGTAGTAGCGAGCAATATCAGAAAGTCCAGCATAACCAGACTCATCGTGGAACAGTGGTTTACCGTCTTTCCACAAGGATTGGTGGGCGTGCATACCTGAGCCATTATCGCCGGCTAATGGCTTGGGCATAAAGGTTGCGGATTTTCCATAAGCTTGAGCAGTATTTTTAATGATGTACTTAAAGTTTTGCAGATCATCAGCTGCATGCAACAAAGTATTGAACTTGTAGTTAATTTCTTGCTGACCACCAGTTCCCACCTCGTGGTGGAAACGCTCAATTTCGAAGCCTGCGTCGATAAGCTTATGAGTCATTGCATCGCGGACTTCTTGAGTTTGATCATAAGGCGCTACCGGGAAGTACCCACCTTTTAGCCGGGTTTTAGAACCCAAGTTTAACGAGCCATCCAGGTTGGTTTCTGCACCACGGTTCCACCAGCCCTCATCCGAATCTAGCTCATAGAAACCAGCATTAACCTCAGTTGAGTAGCGCACCGAGTCGAATAGATAGAACTCAGCCTCAGCACCAAAGAAACAAGTATCGGCAATACCAGTAGAACTAAGGTATTCCTCTGCTTTGAGCGCAACAGTGCGTGGATCGCGGCTAAAAGGCTCCTTGGTAAAAGGATCAACCACAAAGAATTTGAGGTTTAAGGTTTTAGTCTTTCGGAAAGGATCCACCATAGCGGTAGCCAGGTCAGGCATTAACGTCATATCGGATTCGTCGATAGAGGTAAAACCGCGAATAGAAGAACCATCAAAAGCAAGCCCTTCATGAATGGCTTCCTCATCGAAGATCCGTGCTGGGATGGTGAAATGTTGCTCGATACCGGGAACATCAGTGAATCGAATATCAACAAACTCGATTCCCTCGTCTTTGATGAACTTCTGTATATCTTCGGCGGTGTTAAAAGCCACGGTTACTCCTACTTAGCGTCGGAAACTTTGCTATCTAGCGATTATTGATAGGACGCAATGAAATAAAATTCTTGTCCTAGTTATTAACGATGCCAGATATAAAGTGAGTGTGCATCTGGTAGCGCAAACTAGATACCACTTTAGTGCAATTTCTATAGGGTAACCAAAAAATCCTTTTAGTTTGGTTTTCTAAGAATGAGAAGAATCAAAAAGCTAGATAATATTATTCGCACCAGGACGCATACTTAGAATTATTGCGATGTAAATACTAGATTATTGGGCATGAACAATCCCAAGCGATCATGGCTCGATGGCCCACAAATTCCTGGCGAATACGATGGCATCCAAGAATCCCGCTGGCCTGGTGAGTTGCTTGGCCTTCCAGAATTTGGCTCAGGTGCTTTAGCTTCAGTGCGTCGTCGCGCCGGGGGAGTAGCTATTGATTGGGCAATCTGTGTGATTGTGGCCAGCTTTATTAATATTTTTACTCATCAGCTTGGTGGTACCTCAACATTGGCCATGTTGCTTTTTATTTTACTCGGAACACTGAGTGTTACTTTCTTTGCTCGAACACCTGGACAGATGTTGTTGGGTATGGGAGTAGGACGTATTGATGTCCGCGATGCCCATGTAGGGTTTGTTCGTGCATGTGCGCGTAGTTTATTAACTTGCTTTGTTTTACCTGCGGCAATGGTCGATTCTGATGGTCGTGGTATGCATGATCGGGCTACCGGTACCGCAGTTATTCTTTCTTAAAAAATATTTACGGTTAATAAAAAATCCTTGGGGATAAACTTCACTGTGTTTACCACCAAGGATTTATTTTTTATAACGGTTTGTTTTAGCTCTCCCCGCGACGAGCTGCCTGACGACGTGCGCGTCGATTCATACCAGATACTTTTGCTCCCTTAGGAATCGGGCCTTTAGGCAGTCCAGTTTGCTGTGCAGTGATATTATCCATTGCTTCTACACGAGCTGCAATCTGATAAACCTCATCCTTTTTATAATGGCGGGGTAGTTTCATCAGAGTGGATTGCAATTTTTTAAGTGGTACGTCATCTTCGCCTTCACCAACAAAGATTTCGGTGACCGGAACCCCTGGAGCTAAGCGATTAATTCGCTTTTTTTGTTGTTCCATAAGGGGCTTAAGGCGGTGACGCTCGCCTTCACCAACAAGCACAAAACCGCATACACCGGCAACGCGGTGCACAATATCCATGTGCCCGGTTACTGCTACTGCAGTTTTAGTACGCCACACCACGGCAAAATTGCTGCGCATATTTTCTAACGCCCAACCAGCAGCGCCGCGTTCGCCCTGTGCACGCTCATACACCGAAGATTGCAGACGTCGGCTAAATAGGAACATAGCCAAGGTAATCCCAAGGAGGAGACCAATAATAAGCATGAACCACTGACCGCCCCAGAGGGTACCAATTAGGAAGAAAACTAACGCGGTACCTAATATCGAGGCAAGCATAATTGGGATAAGTGCTTTATCCTGTTTGCGCTGGATATTAAAGGCCTGCCAAATTTGCGACCAATTGTTCCTACGCTGTGCACGTTTTTCTGCGCGCGCTTGTTTCTTTGCAGCTTTATCAGCTTGCTTTTTTGCGTCTGCCATTATCGTCCTTGGATTTCGATGATCAAAATCAACAGTTTACCAGTGTAGCCAGTTCACAGGCGTGCCCCAAATAGAAAACGCCTCGTAGGTTTTACGAGGCGAAAAGCATTCCTAGCATCTGCAAAGAAAACCTTTGTTTGCGGCTAGTTGTAGCTACCGTTTACTACTATCCTGGGTCATTGTGCTCTATGAGAGCATTTAGCGCTGAATAGAAGACACAACCGGAGTTTCTTTGCTAGGACCGTACTTATCCAAGAGTGTGGAAGCTTCTTGAGCAGTTGATCCTTCGGCAGTTTCTGCGAGATGAGCCAGGTTTTCCGGTAGTTCTTCACCACGTGCGGCAAGCGCCTGAGCATAAAGCCGGCCGGCACGGTAAGAAGAACGCACCAATGGGCCAGACATTACTGCTCCAAAGCCAAGCTCACGCGCAAAATCAGCATGCTCAAGGAATTCTTCTGGCTTTACCCATCTATCGATCGGATGATACATCGGACCGGGGCGTAGATATTGCGTAATAGTAATGATATCGGTGCCAGCAGAATGTAGATCAACTAAAGCAGAACGGATTTCTTCGACGGTTTCACCCATGCCCAAAATAAGATTGGACTTAGTAATCAAGCCAAAGTCGCGTGCCTGTCGGATAACATCGAGGGAACGTTCATAACGGAAAGCGGGGCGGATGCGTTTGAAAATACGCGGTACGGTTTCTAAGTTATGGGCGAAAACCTCTGGTCTAGCCTCAAAAACCTCTTGGAGTAGTTCTGGGTTACCAGAAAAATCAGGCACCAGGTTTTCTACGCCAGTATTGGGGTTAATCTCGTGGATTTTACGCACCACCTCGGCATAGAGCCAAGCACCTTCGTCGTCGAGATCATCACGAGTTACCCCAGTAATGGTGGAGTAATTCAGTTGCATCTCTTTAACAGATTCAGCAACGCGGCGAGGTTCATCACGATCTAGCGGTTCTGGTTTTGCCGAGTTGATCTGGCAGAAATCGCAACGGCGGGAGCAATTAGCACCACCGATAAGGAAGGTAGCCTCACGAGACTCCCAACATTCATGAATATTGGGACAGCCGGCTTCCTGGCAGACAGTATGCAGGCTAGAACCAGAGACACGTTTCTTAATGTCTTGATATTCCGGACCTGTTTTGACTGCGGTGCGGATCCAACGGGGTTTTGCTTCGATGGGAGTCTGCGAGTTACGCGCCTCCACGCGAAGCATTCTGCGTCCTTCGGGTGCAATAGTCACAAGCGGTTACCTTAGTCTGTTGTTCTCTTTGGGTGTTAGTTGGTGCGTCGAGTTGAGGAAGACGGATCTGGCAGCGCATCAAAAGAATGATCTGCTACTACTAATTCGCCATGAAAAGCGCGGGTCAAAGCGTCGATAAGCGGTTCGATCATTTCTTCTACCGTGACCGTTCGATCTAATTCTGCGCTGAGGGTTGTTACCCCCGCATCGGTGATACCACAGGGAATAATGTGTTCGTAATACTCTAATGTATTTGAGCAATTAAGGGATAAGCCATGCATGGTGACCCCTTTTGTGATCCGAATACCTAATGCTGCTACCTTACGGTGTTCTGGATCACCTGGTAACCATACCCCGGATCGTCCATCGACACGACCAGCTTTAGGTAGACCAATATTACGAATAACCTGAATAAGAGCTTCTTCTATGCGACGCACATAGTCGACTACATCAATGGGATCAGCGAGTTTAATAATTGGGTAGACCACCAATTGACCTGGCCCATGCCAAGTAATTCGTCCCCCGCGATCAACGTCGATAACGGGTAGACCATTGGTAGGTCGATCGGAATCTTCAGTGCGTTTTCCAGCGGTATAAATCGGAGGATGCTCTAAAACGAGGATAGTGTCATTAATTTCTCCCTGGCTTCGCTGCACAGCTAAGTCTGCCTGCAGGTGCCAAGCATCTAGATAATCGATGGTTTTTAAATAACGAACATCAATCGGGTGATTATCAGCGCGGATGGACTGGTCAGCGGGAAAGAAAGGGGCACGCGGGGCGGTCATTATTCTCCTTGAATGGGCGCTATAGTACAACCACTTATTTATCAACTAATAGAGGCGATAAAAAATTTCACCCCAGCCATGGCCGGGGTGAAAAATTGTGCTTTTATACGCCGTTAGCCTTGCCATATTCTTCGGCAGTAAGTAATTCACCGATGGATTCTACTTCGACTTCGAATAACCATCCTTGACCGAAAGGATCATTATTAATAATGGCATAATCATCATGAACCGCATCATTGACTGCAATAACAGTGCCGGTTACTGGGGCATAAAGATCTGAAACACTCTTGGTGGATTCTACCTCGCCGCAGGTTTCACCAGCTTCAATGCTATCGCCGACTTGAGGTAACTCGGCGAAAACAACCTCACCGAGACGATCAGCGGCAATAGAAGTAATACCCACTTTTACGGTAGTGCCAACAGCAGCATCTGCGGTGCTATTGATCCACTCATGTTCCTCAGAATAAGAAAAGTTTTCAGGTAAAGACATTGTTCCTCATCTCAAATAGATAGTATGTAGCCTAAATTTTAGTGGCTGCTTTATGCGCTTACAGGCGATTGCACCAGATTATTGTGGTTTTCCTTTTTGATCAGGAGTTGCGTTTATAAAACGGTAATTCAACCACCTTAAATGGGTAACGCTTGCCACGAATATCTGCATGCACATGAGTACCTGGAGTAGCCCAATCACGGCGTATATAGGCAAGCGCAATGGGATGACCTAGCGTAGGTGAGGGCTGGCCAGAAGTAACAATGCCTACCTCGGTGCCTTCGGCGTCGAAAAGCAATGCCCCGCTACGAGCAGCTCGACGATCATCAGAGACTATGCCAACGAGAACCTTTTTTGGGGCTTGAGCATTAAGCAGTACATCTTTGGCTACAAAATCTGCTTCCTTCTTCTTGCCGATCAACACTCCCAGGCCAGCATCATGTGGGGTTAACTCACGACTAAGCTCATTGCCATAAAGCGGCATTCCAGCTTCTAGACGCAAAGAATCGCGCGCAGCTAACCCAGCTGGAATCAACCCAAGATCTTGTCCTGCTTCACTGATCGCATGCCATAAAGCCAGAGCGTGTTCATTATTAATATATAGTTCGAAGCCATCCTCACCGGTATAGCCAGTACGGGCAAGCAATACCTCAAAACCAGCAACAACCGCTGGGGCACAGGCATAGTATTTCATCGTTGTCAGAGTTTTCGCATTGTGCGTATCGACGATCTTAAGCAGGATCTCCTCAGCTTTTGGCCCTTGAATAGCGATTAATGCAGTTTCTTGTGATTCATTAACTACCGCTACATCAAAGCCGTGTGCGCGGCGTTCTAATTCGTCAAAAACCACTTGCGCATTACCCGCATTGGGCACCACCAAGAATTCTTCTTCGCCTAAGCGGTAGCTAATGAGATCGTCGATAATGCCACCATCTTCGGCAACAATCATGGAATATTTTGCTCTATGCACTGCAATATTTGATAGTTGAGAGATTAAAGCGTAATCCAAAAACGCACCGGCATCATTTCCGCTCACGCGAATTTCACCCATATGGGAAAGATCAAATAACCCCGCTGTAGTGCGAACTGCGTGGTGTTCTTCAAGCTCTCTGCCATATTTCAGCGGCATGTTCCAATCACCGAAAGCAGTAAAAGAGGCTCCGAGCTTTTCATGTACTTCATGTAGTGGAGAAAGACGTAGATCGGTCATATGAATGTCCTTATATTTGACTGTGATCTGTGAATAAGTGTTAGTCCTCGATATCGAAAACCTCTGGCGGCGGGCAGGAACAGGCAAAGTTTCGATCACCATAAGCCTCATCAAGACGGCGCACCGGTGGGAAATATTTTGTTCGTCGCAAGCTGGAAACTGGATACACAGCCTGAGTACGGGTAAAGGAATAATCCCATTGATCTGAGGCAATAGTCTCAGCAGTAAAAGGTGCGTGGTGGAGAACTGATTCCTCATAGCTCACCACGCCAGTGGCAATGTCATCGATTTCTGCGCGAATAGATCGCATAGCAGTGATAAAACGATCAAGTTCAGCACGGTCTTCGCTCTCGGTGGGCTCAACCATCAACGTGCCGGAAACTGGGAACGAAAGTGTTGGTGCATGGAATCCATAGTCAATGAGGCGTTTGGCTACATCGGCAGCAGTGACACCAGTAGTAGCGGTAATTTCACGCAGATCGAGAATGCATTCATGTGCTACTAGACCGTTGGCACCGGTATAAAGCACGGGGAAGTAGTCAGTGAGATTCTTGGCTAGATAATTAGCATTAAGAATGGCTTGCGCGGTAGCTTCAGCTAAACCAGCGCCACCCATCATCGCGATATAAGCCCAAGTGATGGGTAATACACCAGCAGAACCAAAACGTGCCGAGCTAATCGGAACACCGGTAGAGGTAGGTAGGGGATTAGTAGCATCACTTGCTACTGGATCAGCAGGCAAAAATGGAACAAGGTGTTGGGCAACTGCTACTGGTCCTACACCTGGACCACCACCACCGTGAGGAATAGCGAAAGTTTTATGCAGGTTAAGGTGTGAAACATCGCCGCCAAAATGACCTGGTCGAGCAATACCAGCCAGCGCATTAAGATTTGCACCATCAATGTACACTTGGCCACCAACCGCATGGACTTTATCGCAAACCGTACGCACAGTATCTTCATACACACCGTGGGTGGAAGGATAAGTAATCATGATGCCAGCAACATGTGCAGCGTATTTTTCTAGCTTCGCGTCGAGATCATCAAGGTCAATGGAACCGTCGCTAGCTGTAGCAACAACGACAACACGCAATTTTGCTAAAGTCGCTGAGGCGGCATTAGTTCCATGAGCAGACTGTGGGATAAGAACAATATCGCGTTGATTATCGCCACGGGAAAGATGATAACGACGAATAGCGAGCAAACCAGCTAATTCACCCTGGGAGCCAGCATTAGGCTGCAGCGAGACCTGAGCATAGCCGGTAATATCAACCAGCCAACCTTCTAACTCTTTGATTAATTCACGCCACCCAACGGTGTGAGAATCTGGTGCATAGGGGTGAATATTGGCAAATTCTGGCCAGGTAATTGGCTCCATACCCGCTGTTGGGTTGAGCTTCATTGTGCATGAACCCAACGGAATCATACTGCGATCCAAAGCTAGATCTTTATCTTTAAGCAAACGCAGATAGCGCAGCATCTGGGTCTCAGAATGCACAGAGCTAAAAATTGGGTGATGTAAAGCTGCAGTAGTGCGAAGAAGTTCGTCGAAAAGCACTTCTTTTATGTGTGCTGGCTGTGCGTCAAAAGCTTGCGCAAGGGTTGCAACATCTTCTTCAGTGGTGCTTTCACCAAAAGAAACACTGACTTTATCGGTACCAATAGCACGCACTAGGTACCCAGTTTTAGCTAGCTTATCGACGATTTCTTCTGCCTGACTAGGAACAACCACAGTGACAGTATCAAAGAAGACCTGGTGGGCAATAGTGCCACCAGCTGATTGAATACCTTCGGCAAAGCTGATTGCGTGATGGTGGATACGCTCAGCAATAGCGCGTAGCCCAGCTGGACCATGCCAGATGGCATACATAGAAGCACACACTGCCAATAGAGCCTGAGCAGTACAAATATTACTGGTGGCCTTTTCTCTACGAATATGTTGTTCGCGAGTTTGTAATGCAAGACGATAAGCCGGATTACCGGCAGCATCTTTAGAAACGCCGACAATACGCCCCGGTAATTGACGCTTTAATGCCTCGGTCACCGACATAAAAGCTGCGTGTGGGCCGCCAAAAAATAATGGAACACCAAAACGTTGAGAAGAACCGACCGCAATATCTGCCCCCAACTCACCAGGGGATTTAAGCAGCTGAAGGGCAAGCAGATCAGTAGCGATCGTGGCTAATCCACCGCGCGCATGAATATCATTGATAACACCTTGGAGATCAATAACATCACCTTCGGTTCCCGGATATGCCAGCACCACACCGATAAGGTCTTCACCGACAAGACCGGAGCTAATATCTGCGATTTCCACCTCAACATCAATAGCTCGTGCGCGTTCACTAGCAACATTAAGTACTTGCGGGTGCAGACGGGTATCGAGAATGACCCGGCGACCTTTTTTATTTGTCCGACTCATAAGCCCAATTGCTTCAGCGACAGCGGAGGCTTCATCAAGAAGTGACGCATTAGCAATGGGTAAACCAGTGATTTCACTCACCATGGTTTGGAAATTCAACAGTGCCTCAAGGCGCCCTTGGGAAATCTCTGGTTGATAGGGAGTATATGCGGTGTACCAGCCGGGATCTTCCACCACATTACGACGGATAACCGGTGGGGTGATTGTGTCATAGAAACCTTGACCATAAAAGGCTTTCAACACAATATTTTTATCGGCATAATGGCGTAGTTGTGCATGTGCTTGTTCTTCGGAAAGCGCGGGAGCAATAGTAGGAAGATCCTTGGCGCGAATTGCGTCTGGAACAGCGGCATCAACAAGCGCGGCAATGTTTGGATAACCAATACTAGTACACATCGCCTCCCGTTCATTCTGGTTAGGACCGATATGGCGATGAACATATGGCGTGGATACAGACGATGGCGACATGTGGTTCTCCTACTCGTGGTAAAGCAGATAAGGAACTTTTTCAACGTATGTGTGTATAAAACGCATTTACCTAGCGGTGATAAATGCACACCCCCGAATATATCTTGCTTTGTTCTTGCAATGTTGGTTAATGATGTATTTTCCTAAAAACTACCCCCTAAGGGAGAATGACCGGAGAAAAGAGTTTAAGCACAGAGAGTGTGCGGATTGTGAAGACAAAAATAAGGACAGCAAAAACCGCCTGGTATTCACAGGAATACCAGGCGGTTTTTATTCCTAGCGGATTCGCAGCTACTTGGCGAGTATGGCTAGAAAATATACGGTTTAGAGGCCGAGATCAGACTCGAAGTTACCAGTTTCTAGACGATCCTTGATAGTTGCGGTGAAACGACCAGCATCTGCACCATCAACAATCTGGTGATCATAAGAGAATGGCAGATAGCACATTTGTCGGATAGCAATAGCGTCCGTTCCGCCATCGGAAATGACCACTGGGCGTTTTTGGATTGCAGCTGTGCCCAAGATGCCAGCCTGTGGTGGAACCAGGATTGGAGTATCAGACAAAGCTCCCTCAGAACCAATATTGGTGATGGTAAAGGTTGCACCAGAGAGATCCTGTGGCTTGAGCTTATTGTTGCGTGCGCGATCAGCAAGCTCAGTAATAGCCTGAGCCAATTCTGGCAAAGTCATTTCCTGTGCTTTGTGAATAACCGGGGTAAGCAAGCCACGCTCGGTATCAACGGCAATAGCAACATTGACGTCTGCGTGGTAGGTCATTTCCTTGGTCTCAGCATTATAAGATGCGTTGACATTTGGATGGGAGACCAGCGCTTCGACGGCAGCCTTAACAAAGAAAGGCAAGAAAGTAAGGTTGACACCATACTTCTGCTGGAAGGCAGGCTTGTTAGCCTTGCGCAGCTCAGCAATCTTAGTCATATCAACCTCTTGGAGGTGGGTGAGCTGCGCAGAGATCTGCAATGCTTCAACCATCTTCTTAGCTGTGATCTCACGGATACGGTTAACCTTCTTTGTGGTACCGATTAATTCTGCCTTAGCAGGATCAACACGCTTGGTCGACCAGTTTGCACGTGCACCCTGTGCAACAGGAGCCTGTGCAGCAGGAGCTGGGGTGGCTGGGGCAGCGCTAGCAGCGGCAGAACCCTGCTCGGCAGCAGCAAGCACATCTTGTTTACGGATACGCCCACCAACGCCGGTACCTGTTACCGTGGAAAGGTCAACGCCGTGCTTATTGGCTAGCTTGCGTACTAGTGGAGTGACATAAGGAACATTACCAGTGTTAATGGCAGGCTTCTTTTCTTCTTGAGCAGCTGTAGCAGCCTGGGCAGAACCGGAAGTTTGGGAAGCAGCAGGTGCCGTTTGTGGTGCTTCTTCTTTTTCTGGTTCAGGAGCACTAGCAGCAGCGGAAGAAGAAGATTCCTCGCCTGGCTCACCGATGATAGCGATAACTGCGCCGACATCGACGGTGTCATCTTCTTGGGCGAGGATTTCAAGGATGGTTCCGGCTACTGGTGATGGAACCTCGGTGTCGACCTTGTCGGTGGAAACCTCAAGCAGGGATTCATCAACTTCGACGGTGTCGCCGACGGACTTGAGCCACTGAGTAATTGTGCCTTCAGTTACGGATTCGCCTAGTTCTGGCATCACGACGTCGGTAGCAGAACCGGAAGTTTGGGAAGCAGCAGGTGCCGTTTGTGGTGCTTCTTCTTTTTCTGGTTCAGGAGCACTAGCAGCAGCGGAAGAAGAAGATTCCTCGCCTGGCTCACCGATGATAGCGATAACTGCGCCGACATCGACGGTGTCATCTTCTTCAAATTTAATTTCTAGTAAGACACCGGCTACTGGTGATGGAACCTCGGTGTCGACCTTGTCGGTGGAAACCTCAAGCAGGGATTCATCAACTTCGACGGTGTCGCCGACGGACTTGAGCCACTGAGTAATTGTGCCTTCAGTTACGGATTCGCCCAGCTCGGGCATGACAACGGAGTGTGCCATATTTAAATTAGACTCCTCGAAGTAGTATCCATGAAACGTTAATACCTAACCAGACTACTGCTTTCGAGTACTTTATGTGACTTTCTGGGGGCATATAAAAGAATTTTTCCCCCTACAATGTCTTATTGTGTTCAATCTTTTCGGTCGAAATACTAGAAAATCAAACCTGGCACCCGCACGTGGCCCAGGAGAAACTGTGCGCCCGGATGATCTCGCATATCTTGAGTCTTGGGTGGCTGAACATGCCTTGGTAGAGGCTTTTGTTGAGCCAGAGACCTTAGTGAATGAAATGTCTGTTGTACTAGTTGATATCAGCGGTGAATTTACTCGTCGTCGAATCGGCGGTCCCAAAGGTATTGATGTTATTGCCAAACGGTTGGGAGTTCCTATCTACGATGTGGAAGAAACCGGGTACCCCCAACGGATGCGTGAACGTATTGAACGGGAGCGTTTATTGCGGAAACGAGAAGAACAACGGCAGCGACGGGAACGTTTTGACCGGGGTGAATTACCGGATTAATTCTTAACAGCTTTTCGACGATCGTCGTTAGTGCACTTCAATGTGAAAATACTGGGTACTAGTAGCTGGTCAAGAAAAATAATGCTCCTCGGTATAGACAGTAAACATATATCGAGGAGCATGCTGTATAGCTGATTAAGCCATACAGGTAGCTGAGTTAAGCTTTTTCTTGAATAGTAAGGGCTTCTAGCACCTTAATAAAGGTACGTACTGGCACACCAGTAGCACGCTTAGGAGTAAAACCATAAGGGCTAGCGGTGTTATAAGAAGGACCGGCAATATCGACATGTGCCCACTGGATATCGTCACCAACAAATTCACGTAAATAGGCCGCAGCAGCTAGCATTCCACCGGAGCGGGAGTGAGAAACATTGCGCAGATCAGCAACCGGGGATTTCATAGCCTCAGCAATATCTTCGGGGATTGGCATCGCCCAGGCTGGTTCGCCTACTTCCATGCCGGTGCGGGCAACTATATCGCGGAAATCATCGGATCCCATAGCCCCTGAGGTGCGATCTCCTAGCGCCACAATCTGAGCGCCAGTTAGGGTAGCTACCTCTAGTAGATAATCCGGTTCATCTTCACTTGCACGAGCAATAGCATCAGAAAGAATAATGCGTCCCTCAGCATCTGTGTTAAGGATCTCTGAGGTGATACCACCATAGTGAGTAATAACATCGCCAGGACGGTATGAACTGCCATCGGGCATATTTTCCGCTAGCGGGATGGTAGCAGTGATCTGTATTGGCAGATTGAGCTTAGCAGCTGCAACTACGGTCGCTACTACCGCGGCCGAACCACCCATATCGGAGATCATATTATCCATATTCGCCCCTGGCTTTAGTGAAATACCGCCGGTATCGAAAGTAATTCCTTTACCTACTAAAGCCACATGCTGGGTGGCATTGTCTGGCTGCCAGCTCATACGTACCAAACGTGGTTTACGAGCTGAGCCCATTCCCACAGCAAGGATGCCCCCAAAACCTTGTTCTTTAAGTGCATGTTCATCAAGAACATCAACCTGCACGCCTACAGCTTCGCCGAGACCACGCATAATTTCAGCATAAGATTCAGGGTAGAGGTGAGAAGAAGGAGCATTAACTAGATCACGAGCGGTTACTACTGCCTCAACGACGGTTTGTGCATGAGCGAACTCTTTTTCCGCGGTTTCACCTTCAGCAAAGAAAATAACCTTCTTTACTGGCTGAGAACCAGGCTTTGTTTTGAGCCCGGTGTAATTATAGGCACCCAGACCGAAACCTTCGACAGCAGCAGTAAGGTCAAAGGTGTTTAAAGTGGTAACAACTGTGTCGATATCTGTTAATGAACGGGCAGCACAGCCAGTGGCATTGCGCAATACATCTGAGTCAAGGTTTTCGTTGTCTCCTAGCCCTACGCCCACCACAAAATCACAATTTAATCCTTCGACAGCTGGAACCCGGGTGATCTCATTGGCTTTACCTTGGGCACCGACAGAATTAAGAAGTTCCCAAATTGCTAGGGCAGTGGGTTCGTCGAAAAGCTCAGGAACAGCGAACTCAAGACCCTCTTCGCCTTCGAATACCGGGACTACGAGAGCGGCATATTCTTCAGGCAGTTGCGTGGACAGCACAAGTTGGGTTGTGGCACCAGTGGCCGGTAGCGAAAAAGAACTCATAGGTAGTTGAAAACCTTTCATGAATAAAATTAATTTTGGTCCTTTATACACAGTAATCCAAACTTTTATTCCTTGTGTGAAAAGTTTTGAGGTGTATTTTTGGTTTATGGCTTCCCTAGAATTTGTTGTGGAAAAAACCACAACCCCCACTGATCCTGAAAAGCTTGCGCATATCTTGGCTAATCCTGGTTTCGGCAAGTACCACACCGACCATATGGTCACGATTGATTGGACCCTAGAAAAAGGTTGGCATGACGCCAAACTTATTCCGCGACAAGATCTACTACTTGATCCCGCGACCTCTGTTTTGCATTATGGTCAGGCAATTTTCGAAGGTATTAAGGCATACCGTCACGCCGATGGAACTATCAAGACATTCCGTCCGCAGGCTAATGCTCAGCGGTTTCAGCGTTCCGCACAACGGTTAGCAATGCCAGAATTGCCTACCGAACTCTTTATTGAGTCACTGCGTCAGCTTGTCGATGCTGACCAAGATTTTGTACCAGCAGCAGGAGGCGAAGCAGCGCTATATTTGCGCCCCTTTATGATCGCTACTGAGGCAACCCTGGGGGTACATCCGTCCAATGCCTACAAATATGTAGTTATTGCTTCGCCCGCTGGCGCATATTTCTCTGATGGCGTTAAACCAGTATCAGTGTGGCTTAGTGAAGACTATGTCCGTGCCGCTCCTGGTGGTACTGGTGCAGCTAAGTTTGCTGGCAACTATGCAGCTTCCTTGCTTGCTCAAGCACAAGCCGCCGAGAAGGGCTGTGATCAAGTGGTGTGGTTGGATGCTATTGAACACAGCTACATTGAAGAAATGGGCGGAATGAACTTATTTTTCGTCTTTGGATCTGGTCGTGATGCCCATATTGTTACCCCAAAGCTATCAGGATCTTTACTTCCCGGAATCACCCGTGATTCGTTACTGCAAGTAGCACAAGACCTAGGCTATACCGTGGCGGAACGGTTGATTAGCACTAGTGAGTGGGAAAAAGCCGCTACGGAAAAAACAATGACTGAATCCTTTGCCTGTGGCACGGCAGCGGTAATTACTCCAGTTGGATTGGTGAAATCAACACGAGGTGAATTCACTGTTAATGATAATGAAGCAGGAGAAATCACCTTGCAATTACGCGAAAGATTAACTGGTATCCAGCGCGGCAGTATCGAAGATACCCATGGCTGGATGACACAGTTGGTATAGGAATTTAGGAGTGCTTTATCTGTTGTAGATAAGCGCAAATAAGAGAGTTATTAATTCTTAAAAGAAGCCATACCCTGGGCAATCTAATCTAGCGCTAAACTTTTAACCCGCAAAAGTTTAGCGCTAGATTTGTATGAAAACAGTTATAGGAATCTTCGTCGATAAGCGAAGAAACTACTAATAGAAATTAGTGGTTGAAAAGAGCCAACCTGGTTGTAGAACCAAAGGTTGGTTATTTTTAAACTGCTATGGTGACAGCGCTGGCACAACAGGCTAAGAAAAATAGTATGACTGATTCAGTCAGCATGATTAAAAAACCATTGGTATCGCCGTTTAGCCCACCAAAACGACGAGCACAATGCCGGGCAGCACATACAGTAATAACTAGTGCACCAATAATAGAAAATATAAGCCAGATAAAAACAGCTGGAAGAAGCACATACCCTAAGGCGATACTTAGTAATATCCAGGTTATTATCCACCAAGAGCGCACCGTGCCAACCATAAGAGCTGCAAAACCGGTGGGTTTCATAGGGGAGAATTTCTGGTGGCAACCAATTAAGGCACCGATTCGACTGGCAATAGCAGCTGGCACAATAAGCAGATACCACTGAGATTCGATGAGTGTGCTCAGGGAAAAAATTTGGATAAAAAGAACCAGTACTGCACTAGCTCCACCGATTAGTCCAAGGTGCGGGTCGGCTAGTATTTCTTGCGCCTTTTTTGCTGGGGCATATGAGCCTAAAGCATCTGCGACATCGGAGAGCCCATCAAGGTGCATAAAACGATTAAAAAGCTGCCAGCATACAACCACGGTAACTGCAATAAGTGTTGCTGATAAATGTAGTAAAAGTCCAGTGCTAATCAGGGCAAGGCCAAGTAAACCTACGATGGCGCCAACAAAAGGTAGGCTCGCAAGAATACGTCCACCGGTTATTCGATCAAAGGTGGTATTAGTTCGAACTGGGATAATAGTAACCAGGCTCAATGCAGTTAATGGGCCTTCGATAAGTGCTAGTTGATGTTCGCCTTCAACTAGGTGTGCTTTTCCACTCACCGGATACTCGGTTTTTCTTCTACAAAGAAGGAGTCGTAATCTGATACCCCCGCAGATTCAAAGGTCTGCATATCGTTCATAATCGCAGTAGCCATGTGAACTAGTGGTACTGCTGCAGCTGCCCCAGAGCCTTCACCAAGGCGCATTCCTAACGAAAGCAGTGGTTTAAGACCCAGGTAGCTTAATGCATAGCTGTGTGCGGTCTCTGCTGATTGATGACCAGCACAGAACCACTTTCGTGCACCGGGGGCAAGTTTATCGGCAAGCATTGCAGTAGAGGTAACGGGTACTCCATCAAGAATCACCGGGGTACGCCGTAGGGCGGCTTGCGCTAAAAAGGCTGCCATGGCGGCTAATTCTGGTGACGTAACCTTGCGCATAAGAGTGAGAACATCGTTTTTATCTTTGCGTGCCCGAAACATTGCATCGCGTACCGCAGCGACTTTTCGACACCAGCCAGCATCATTAACACCAGAGCCACGACCAGTAATAACTACCGGTTCATTTCCGGTAAGCAAACCAATTACTACTGCTGCTGGGGTTGTATTACCGATTCCGAGATCACCTGCCATTAATAAATCTGCGCCAGAATCGATTTCTTCATCGGCGATACATTTGCCAATAGTGATTGCCCGTTCTAATTGGCTTTCGGTCATAGCATCTTCGACATCAATTGATCCACAGCTACGGGAAACTCGATATTTACTATCGATGTCGTGGTCAAGCGATATATCGACTACCCGCACACCCGTACCAGATTGATGGGCAATAACATTGACCCCAGCACCACCGGCAGCGATATTTTTAGTCATCTGAATAGATACTTCTTGTGGTGAAGCAGAGACATTTTTGGTGGCAATTCCGTGATCGCCGGCAAAAACAACCAAACGAGGACGTTTAATATGAGCTGGTGGAACCTGATTTTGGCAGGCGCTAAGCCAAATTCCAAGTTCCTCCAAACGAGCAAGCGAGCCTTCTGGTTTTGTTAAGCGTCGTTGAAAAATTTCTGCTTGCTTAGCTGCTTCTGCGTTAGGGGCAGCAACTTTGGGAAAAAAGTCAGATGGCTGCATAATGCTGTCCTCCAGTGAGGGTTAAAAATTGCGATGGGAAATGGGCTAGGAACCCTTTAACTGTAGCGCTTGTCCTGCTACGACAAAGAAGACCGAATCACAAATATCGGCTATTTGCTCATTAAGACGACCGATTTCATCACGAAAGCGCCGACCAGAACGATGCTCAGGAATAATGCCCATACCAACTTCTGGTGTGACCACAATGAGATTTTTATCATGAGGGAAATGAGTAATAGCCTCGCAGAGAGCTGCAATGTCGTCTTTTACTACCGAGTGTGAGCTATCCCAACCATTGCGACGGTCAATAATGTGAGTAAGCCAGGTTCCAAGGTCGTCGACAAGTACATACTCCGGTAGTGAATTATCGTTAAGAATATCAACGAGTTCGTGTGACTCATCGAGTAACCAATGGTCTGGTCGGCGCTGACGATGAAGACTGATGCGACGCTCAAAATCTGTATCACCAGAGAATTTCCTGGCGGTAGCAACATATAAACACGGTTGCGATCTAATGAGTGATTCCGCAAAAGCTGATTTACCAGATCGAGCTCCGCCAAGGATAAGGCTGCGCATATTATGCGACCTTGTCTCCGATTTCTACCCGAGGTTTGGGGGTACGCCATCGACGAGGCTGCGTAGCGCGACCATAGGCATAGAAACCGATACTAAATCCTCGTTCGGTGGTTGTTGGGAATTTCTCTCGCACAGCTTTACTGCAAGCACGCCCAAGTATGATGGCTTCGAGGAAGAACACAAGCATAACCACCATGGCGATGAGGGAAACAATGTTGCCGAATGCGGTATTGGCTTGACCGATAAGCAGAAGAATCAAGAGCACGATGGCAAAGGGCATAACCCAGTTATTGAGATAACGCTTGGAGTCAACTAAATCGCGGACAAAACGACGTTCGACACCCTTATCACGAGGAAGCAGGTATTGTTCTTCCCCGCGATCCATGGCCGCCTGGGTTTGGCGTTGGCGTTGGCGGCGAGCTTCCTTTTCCTTATTCTTATATTCTTTCCATTCCTCAGCAGACATAGAAGCCTTAAGCTCTTTACGGCGCTTACGAGCTTCACTATAAGACTCAGCAGGAGCGAAACGAGACTCAAAAGAACCGATCGAGTTATGTGCCTCTTTGCGTTTAGGTGTAGCTTTTCCCTTCTTAGGGGTATAAGCCTTACCCTGTCCCGTGTGGTTATTGTGGGAGTTGTTCTGCTCAGATGTATTCACAAAGAAACAGCGTACAGGGTTTATAAAAGCAATTAAAGATGACTCGGTTGCACGTAGATACTTATTAGTTTATGGGGAACGCGGATGAGATAGACAAAAAGTTTTAAGAAGTTGTATCTAGTGGGAATAGTATAGAAAAATATAGGGTTGAAGCATTCGTAATATTTACCGCGATATATCGCTTAGGTACTACCTAGCTAGCTTTTTACCGGATGTAATTACTGATTCTCTGCCAGCGAGTAGGACACATTTTTTATCGTGTAGCCGATACAACGCAGGGGAGAGCGGTTTTTATAAAAACGAAAAACAGACCAGAAAAAGATTCTGTATTCTTTATTTTGAAGCCGTGTAAACTGGACAACTAGCTTTTATAGACCTTCTACGAAGGAGTTTGATAAAGACCATGACCGCACCAACTTCAAACACAGGTGTTATTTTGACCGATGCCGCTGCTGCTAAGGCAAAGGCTCTGCTAGACCAGGAAGGGCGCGATGATCTCGCCCTACGCATCGCTGTTCAACCAGGTGGTTGCTCTGGTTTACGCTATCAACTTTATTTTGATGACCGTAGCCTTGATGGCGATAAACAAGATGAAGTCGATGGCGTGCGTTTGGTTGTCGATAAGATGAGTATTCCTTATCTTACCGGTGCTCGTATTGATTTTGCTGACACCATTGAATCCCAGGGATTTACCATTGATAACCCCAATGCTGGTGGTTCTTGCGCATGCGGTGACTCTTTCAACTAAGTTATAGCCTTAGCTGCAGGTTTATCGAATTTAACCACTAATAAAAAGGGCAAAGCGATGAGAATGATCGCTTTGCCCTTAGTTTTAATTAAAACCATATATTAGAGACGAACCGGATAGTCGCGTTCCTCAATTCCTGGATCAATGCTCTTTTCGACGAAAACTCCATGCCAGATCATAAATGCCAGCACTGTCCAGAGACGACGAGAATGATCTGAGACTCCGTCTTTATGCTCAATGAGCATTTCTTGTAAGGCTTTTTTATTAAAGATATCTTCAGTCTGAGAATTATTGATGGTATCTTGTGCCCAGCCAAAGAGTTCATCACCAGCTAGCCAGTGACGCATTGGCACTGGGAAACCGAGTTTTTTACGATGTAGCACATGCCCAGGAACGATTTGTTCCATAGCTTTGCGTAGCGCGTACTTAGTGGTGTTATGCGAGATTTTTAAATCATAAGGAATACTTTCTGCTACAGCAAAGACTTCTCGGTCAAGGAATGGAACTCGCAATTCTAGGGAATTTGCCATAGTCATTTTGTCGGCTTTGACCAAAATATCGCCGCGCATCCAGGTAAAAAGATCAAGGTGTTGCATTCGTGCGACTGGATCCATGTGCGTGGAGTGTGCGTAGATAGCCGCGGTGACATCTTCATGGTTCCATTCTTTTTTAGCCCATGGGATAACACGTTGAAGTTGCTCAAAATTAAAGGAACGGGCATTACCGTAGTAGCGCTCTTCCATAGTCATCGAACCACGTTCAAGTAAGGATTTACCCTTGACTCCTGCCGGCAAAATCTTTGATAGCTGGCCTAGGCCTTTACGTAGTGGGGTAGGGATTTTCTCAAATGGGGCAAGCGATAGTGGCTCTTTATAAATGGTGTAGCCGCCAAATAGTTCATCTGCGCCTTCACCGGAGAGTACAACTTTGACATGTTTACGTGCTTCTTGGGCAACAAAATAAAGTGGAACTAGTGAAGGATCGGCTACTGGATCATCGAGGTACCACATAATCTTAGGAATAGCTTGGGCATATTCTTCTGGGGAAACAATTTTAACGATATGTTCCACGCCAATGGCTGCCGCAGATTCTGCTGCCACATCGACTTCGGAATATCCTTCGCGCTCAAAACCAGTAGTGAAGGTCAATAAATTAGGGTTATGGCGCTTCGCTAGGGTAGCGATCGCTGTTGAGTCGATACCGCCAGAAAGGAAAGAACCAACAGTTACATCGGCACGCATATGCTTTTCGACGCTATCTTCTAAAGCACGGGCAATTCGGTTGAAAAGCTCGGTTTCTTTACCTTGTGCCACCTTGTGGCTGTGGAATTTCGGACGGAAATACCGGTGCTGCTGTACTGATTCACCAGGAGTAACTGTGGCATAACAGCCTGATTCTAGGCGGCGAATATTAGTATGCAGACTTTCTGGCTCGGGAACATACTGTAAGTCGACGTAATGCTCAATAGCACGACGATCAAGATGAAGTGGTAGCTCCATTTGTTCGGACAACGAGAGAATACATTTCTTTTCCGAAGAGAAGGCAGTTCCGTGATCTGTGGTTGCATAATATAACGGTTTAATGCCAAAAGGATCCCGGGCTAAAAACAGTTTTTGTTTTTTAGAGTCCCAAATAGCAATGCCGAACATGCCACGCAGATGTGTAACAACCTCAGTACCCCAGTGATGAAAGCCGACAACAATAGGTTCGCCGTCGCCAGAAGTATTAAAGGTATAACCTAAATTTTGAAGTTCTTCGCGAAGCTCAATGTAGTTATAAATCTCGCCATTAAAAGTCATGGCATAACGCTCAGGGTCTTCCGCAGGTCCCCAGCGTAAGGGCTGATGAGAATGTTCTAGATCAATGATGGAAAGGCGATTAAAGCCGAAGATTGCATTGTCATCATGCCAGGATCCTGCCTCATCTGGGCCACGATGGCGCATACACGGCAGCGCGGTCTCGATGGCTGATACGAAAGAACCCGCATCAGAGCTGCTGCTTAAAAATCCAAGAAGCCCGCACATAGTTTGCTAGCTCCCCTTTCATAAAAGATTGTATGAGAAATGGAACTGGACAATCAGAATACCCGTCTTCGTCAAATGAACCTATATTGAACGCCAGTATGCGATAAGTATTAGTAGTAAATAGATAACAACGTAAAACGGGCTTAGTTGCGATAGGAAACTTTAGTTTTCTTTTTGGTGATAGAAGATCACTTTCTAAGCAAAGAAAACCATGGTTGTAGAGGGGGTAAGAGTCTTTAAAAAATATGGGTAGCCAAAAGGTTGATAGCCGCAAGTGTCAAAGTGATATAGATTACATATAGATGAGTGTGAAAATGCACTCTCTACTAGTGTTTTCGCATATAACTCATAAAACCGATAAAAATGGCCGGTAAAACAGTAGAAATACGGTTGGGAAAAGGTTAAGGAAACACTGTCTTTATACGCTATTCTCCAAAGATAGACGTGGACTGTCAGATAAAGACGAAATCTTTATGGGGCGGTTTCAAAGAGAACTAGTGTTAAAGGAAGGCAGACGCACGTGGAACAGCAGCAGAAGCGTGGCTTTGGCCGCAAGATGCTACTTGGTAGCGTACTTGGGTTCGCTGGCCTCGCCCTTGCCGGATGTGACGTGGATGCGCCAGGAGGGCTCTTAGGTAAGGCTCTGGCGTTTGGCTGGCCAGAAGGTGTGACACCTGAGGCAACCGCCATGTATAACTTCTGGGTGTGGGTTTGGGTAACCGCATGGACAATCGGCTTCATTATGTGGGGTCTATTTATTTATGGCATTTTTGCTTGGAGCGGCAAGAAGGCTGCTAAGCAAGGCAAAGATGAGTTCCCACGCCAAACTCAGTACAACATTCCTTTGGAACTTGTGCTCACGATTATTCCTATCGTTATCGTGATGGTTCTGTTCTTCTTTACTGTGCAGACCCAAGATAAGGTTACTGCGCTAGATAAAGACCCTAAGGTAACAGTTGATGTGACTGCTTACCAGTGGAATTGGAAGTTTGGTTATCAGCACGTTGATGGTCAATTTATGGCTGACGGCCAAGACTACGCAGGTGTTGATGAGCAGCGTCAGGCTCAAGCTGAGGCTTCAAAGTACAATGAGAACGGCGATAATCCTATTAATGGCCGCTCTAAGTCGGATATGTCTTATCTGCGTTTCAATCAGATTGAAACGCTAGGAACTTCGGAAGAAATTCCAGTTCTGGTTCTACCAAGTGACACCCCAATCCAGTTTGATTTGGCATCTGCGGATGTTTCCCACGCTTTCTGGGTACCGGAGTTCTTGTTTAAGCGCGATGTGTATTCGCAACCAGAAGCAAATAAGCAAGAGCGTCGATTCCAGATTGAAAAGATTGAGGAGACCGGTGCGTTTGTAGGACGCTGTGCTGAAATGTGCGGTACCTACCATGCAATGATGAACTTTGAGGTTCGGGTGGTAACTCCAGAGAAGTTTGCTGAGTACATTCAGTTCCGTCACGACAACCCGGAGGCGCCGAACTCAGTTGCTTTGGAAGCAATTGGCGAAGCACCGTATGCAACCTCGACCGCTCCTTTTAACTCTGAGCGGGCAACTGCAAATGGCGATAATGCCATTGCTTATGGTGCGGCATAACGCTGAGGAAGGATTAGATCATAATGAATGCAACTTCTAAGATCATGTATTCCATGGCGGTCTTCCTCGCCTTGGTTTCGGCAATGTATTTCTTTGCCACCATGTATGTTCAAGATGCGGGAAATCTTTTTGCCCCAGATGGCGGCAGCTTTAATTTTGAGTGGGCTGGCGGTGTGTCTTTGATACTGGCAACTGTGCTTACTTTGATGCTGGGCGGCTACCTGCAATTTACCGAAAAGCGTATTGATATTCTTCCTGAGGATTGGGAGGAAGCAGAAATCCAAGATGGTGCAGGAACACTAGGATTTTTTAGTCCAAGTTCTATTTGGCCAGCTGCAATGGCCGGTTCCATCGCGGTTCTTGGATTCGGAATTATCTTCTTGCATTATTGGCTGATTGCAGTGGGTGCAGTTCTGCTTATTTGGACTACCACTATGCTTAACCTTCAATATGGACTTCCAAAGGAAAAGCACTAATTCTCTTTATCTTTTCACGGTGACGTGAATGCCTTAAGGCTTCTATACGAATGTGTAGAAGCCTTTTTGTATTTTCGAAAGAAAAATTGAATACAGTCAAGAGACAGGTAACAAAAATATCATTTGTTAACGGGCAGTTTAACGGGGGGGGGTAGTGCAAGGGGATAAGTGGTGGTTTTGGTGCTGGAAATTGCAGAGTCGTTAAAAGCTGTTAGAAAGTTCCCGGAAGATTTAAAAATTTTTTAAAAGATGGTGAAACTTTAGACGTCAATGATCCTGAATGAGATAAAAGTGCAGGTTATCAAGGGGCATACTAAAGTTGTAAAGTTGGTCATGCATCTAATGACATATTGTGAAATAAATCTCACCAGTGATTTGGCGTGCGGTGATGATCTTTTTATTTTTGTAATGAGCTTTAAAGGCAGTTTTTTATACCTCTGCCGAGTTTAACTTTTGCTTATGCTATGACCTGCATAAATGGCGCGTCGTAAAGTAGGGTAAAAAAGTTCCAGTCGATTATGGAAATTTTTGATTTTTTTTAGAAAACCCAAGATCAACCGAAAGTTTGACACCTGACGCTTAGTAAGCCGGGGGCAAGAAAGTGACTTGAGCTTGAGGAACTACCATACTTGTTACTGTGACGAGCGCAATTGGAAATACAGAAAAGGCAGCACCACAACGTGTTGCGGCACTGAACCGTCCCAACATGGTCAGTGTCGGCACTGTTGTGTTCCTGTCTCAGGAATTGATGTTTTTCGCAGGTCTGTTCGCGATGTATTTCACCTCGCGAGCAAATGGCGTTGGAAATGGATCATGGCAAGAAGGAACTCATCACCTTAATGTTCCTTATGCATTGGTGATTACCGTCATCCTGGTCTCTTCCTCGTTTACAGCTCAAATGGGCGTGTTTGCGGCAGAGCGTGGTGATGTCTTTGGCCTGCGTAAGTGGTTTGGTTTAACCATTGTGATGGGTGCTGTCTTCCTTGTTGGCCAGGCGTACGAGTACTACCACTTAGTAGTTCATGGCTTGACCATTCAAAGCAGTGTCTACGGATCGGTATTCTTTATTACTACTGGTTTCCACGCGGCGCACGTACTTGCAGGTGTGCTGGCTTTCGTAGTGGTGCTGCTTCGTGTTGCGAAGGCAAAATTCACTCCGGCTCAGGCAACTGCCGCCATGGTGGTGTCGTATTACTGGCACTTCGTGGATGTCGTCTGGATCGGCTTGTTTATCACCGTTTACTTCATTCAATAAGGCTGTACGGGCTATCGGCATTGACGGCTCACCCGTAATGCGTAGTTTCCTTACACCCCTCACTTTCCGCAACGAGATATAAGGGAAATGATGGATACCAACCCACATAACACCGAAAAGGTTACTGAGGTAACTGCTTCGGCTAAAAAGGCAAAGAAGGTTAAGGCTAGCCGCAAAGCTCGCCGCAGCTTTGCCAGTGCGATGGCACTTGCAGTCGGACTAACCGGCGCTGGCATCCTCGTCAACGCTGTGACCCCAGAAGCACAAGTTGCTGTTGCTCAGCAAGATGAGCAGGCTTTGATTCAAGAAGGCAAGGATCTTTATGATGTTGCCTGCATTACGTGTCATGGCGCTAACTTGCAAGGTGTACCAGACCGTGGTCCCTCTTTGATTGGCGTCGGTTCCGGTGCAGTGTACTTCCAAGTTCATTCTGGACGTATGCCAATGCTGCGCAATGAAGCACAGGCAGCACGTAAAACCCCACGATATTCCGAAGCGCAAACTCTCGCTTTGGCAGCATATGTAAATGCTAATGGTGGTGGCCCAAGCATTGTGTATAACGAAGATGGTTCCATTGCTATGGAAGAACTTCGTGGTGAACACTATAACGGACAAATTCAGGCAGCCGATGTCGCTCGCGGCTCCGATTTGTTCCGCCTGAATTGTGCTTCCTGCCATAACTTTACCGGCCGTGGTGGTGCACTTTCTTCTGGTAAGTATGCGCCTATCTTGGATCCGGCAAATGAGCAAGAAATTTACCAGGCCATGCTGACTGGCCCGCAGAATATGCCAAAGTTCTCTGATCGTCAGCTGACTGCCGACGAAAAGAAAGACATTATTGCCTTCATTAAGTCTGCAAAAGAAACACCATCACCTTCTGGATGGAGCCTTTATGGTCTAGGCCCAGTATCTGAAGGCATGTTTATGTGGATGGTTGGCATCGTAGTAGTTATGGCTGCTGCACTGTGGATTGGATCGCGTTCATGAGTAACAATAAAAAGAAGATCTCAGACAAAGAGTTAAACTCCATGTCTAATGACGACTTGGCTCGTCTGGGCACCGAGCTTGACGACGTTACCGTTGCCTACCGCAAACAACGTTTTCCAATTGACAACGACCCAGCCGAGAAGCGTGCTGTAACCACAGTTAGCGTGTGGTTGGCTATAGCAATACTTGCTGGTCTTGGATTTGTCGGTGTCTATTTGTTCTGGCCTTGGAATTACCGCGCTCTAGGTGATGAAGGCCTATGGCTTTACACCCTGTACACGCCACTATTGGGTCTAACATCTGGTCTAGCAATTTTGGCGCTGGGTGCAGCAGTAGTGCTGTATATCAAGACCATCATGCCAGAAGAAATTGCTGTTCAGCGTCGTCATGATGGACCTTCTGAAGAAGTTGATCGCCGTACCTTAGTTGCGCTACTTAATGATTCCTGGGAAACCTCGACGTTGGGACGTCGTAAAGTTCTTCAAGGACTGCTTGGCGCTGGCGGTGTTCTTGCCGGATTATCTATTGTTTTGCCACTAGGCGGCATGGTTAAAAATCCATGGAAATCTGGTCCACTTGGGATCCAAGGTGATGGAACCTTATGGACTTCCGGTTGGTCGTTAAGCGATCGTAAAGGCGTGAAACTTTATCTTGGTCGTGACACTGGTGTTATCGCTGAAGAACATACCGGCGAATCCGGTTCGCACTACACCACCCAAGGGCTTACCCGCTTAGTACGTATGCGTCCAGAAGACTTGGCCGCCGCAGCAATGGAAACTGTTTTCCCATTGCCAGCTGACTTGGTCAATGATGGCGATCTATACAATGCCACTGCGGATGTATATACCGAGCAGATGCACTCCATCCATGGCCCACGTAACGCTGTGATGTTGATTCGCTTGCGTTCTGAAGACGCTGAACGAGTTATCGAGCGGGAAGGTCAGGAGTCATTCCACTACGGCAACTACTATGCCTATTCCAAGATCTGCACGCACATCGGTTGCCCAACCTCGCTTTATGAGACACAAACCAACCGCATCCTGTGCCCGTGCCACCAATCGCAGTTCGATGCATTGCACTACGGTAAGCCAGTATTCGGTCCTGCCGCTCGTGCACTGCCACAGCTGCCGATCACCGTTGACGAAGAGGGTTACCTCATAGCCGCAGGCGATTTTATTGAGCCAGTCGGCCCGGCATTCTGGGAGCGTCAGTCATAATGAGCACCAAATTAGCACATATCGGGGACAACATTGATTCCCGTTACACCGCAGCGAGCGGTATCCGTCGCCAGATCAACAAGGTTTTCCCGACGCACTGGTCATTCATGCTCGGTGAGATCTCGCTGTATAGCTTTATTATCTTGCTATTGACCGGCGTGTACTTAACCTTGTTCTTCGATCCATCGATTACCAAAGTTATTTATGACGGTGATTATTTACCGCTTAATGGTGTCGAGATGTCTCGCGCTTATGAGACAGCATTGAACCTTTCTTTCGAAGTACGTGGTGGTTTGTTTATCCGCCAGATGCACCACTGGGCCGCACTTATGTTCATGGTTTCGATGACCGTGCACATGCTGCGTATTTTCTTCACCGGCGCTTTTAGACGGCCACGCGAAGCGAACTGGATTATTGGTTGCTTCCTCTTATTCTTGGGCATGGCTGAAGGATTTATGGGCTACTCCCTGCCAGACGATCTGCTTTCTGGTGTTGGTCTACGCATTATGTCCGCCATTATCTTGGCTATTCCATTGATTGGAACCTGGATTCATTGGTTGATGTTCGGTGGCGACTTCCCATCTGAGATCATGCTTGATCGCTTCTATATCGCTCACGTTCTGATTCTTCCTGGCATTATTCTTGCGTTGATTGCTGCCCACCTGGCACTGGTTTGGTACCAGAAGCATACCCAGTTCCCAGGTGCAGGTCGTACCGAAAACAACGTTGTTGGCGTACGTATCTTGCCACTATTTGGTCTTAAAGCAGCTGCATTTGGCTTGGTCACCGCAGGCGTTCTAGCTTTGATGGCTGGCCTAACCACTATTAATGCAATTTGGAGTCTTGGTCCATATAACCCAGCACAGGTTTCAGCAGGATCTCAGCCAGACATTTATATGCTCTGGACTGATGGTCTGGCTCGTGTCATGCCAGCCTGGGAACTTTATCTCGGGCACTACACCATCCCTGGTGCATTCTGGGTGGTAGTCGTCGCCATGATTATGGTGGTATTACTGGTTGCGTATCCATTCATCGAAAAGAAGATTACTGGCGATGATGCACACCATAACTTATTGCAGCGTCCTCGCGATGTACCAGTGCGTACCTCATTGGGTGTTATGGGCATTGTGTTCTTCTTCTTGATCACACTATCTGGTGGTAATGACATTTTTGCTTACCACTTCCAGGTATCGCTGAATGCAATGACCTGGGTTGGCCGTATTGGTTTAATCATCTTGCCACCACTGGCATACTTTGTTACTTACCGCATTTGCCTTGGTCTACAGCGCTCTGACCGTGAGGTTCTAGAGCATGGTATCGAGACTGGTGTTATTAAGATGATGCCAAATGGTGCCTTTATTGAAATGCACCAACCACTAGGTCCAGTTGATGAAGAAGGACATCCAATTCCACTACGTTATCAAGGAGCAGCAGTACCTAAGCAGATGAACCAACTAGGTTTTGCTGGTCATCCTGGTCGTGGCGGTTTCCTCAAACCAGATGATCCAGATATCGCTGCTAAGGCAGCTCAGATTGAGCACGAGAACCATGTAGAAGAGGCTGAGATGCTAGAAAATCTCAACCGCACTAATCGTGAAAACGATGAAAAGCAGGGTCTTCACTAAAACCTTACAATCTCGTATTGTGCTTAAAAATAAGCCCACAACCATTACAGTTGTGGGCTTATTTGTATGTCTAGCCCAATAGAATAGGACACAATAAAACTTTTGGTAGCAACTAGCTAAAGAAATAACGTAATCCGTCGATAATTCCGGCACGCCAGCAAGCAAAATCATGTCCACCGCTATATTCGCGGTAAGTATGTGCGATATTTTTTTCTATCAACAGCTTCTTAAAACCACGATTCCAAGGCAATAGATAACCTTCATAGGTACCTACTTCCAAGAAAATATCCAGGCTTACTGCAGGATTATGCTTTGACCATTGAACTAGTGCAGAACCTTCTGTTGCCGGATCAGTTTCGTACCACCAAAAAGATGCTGACTGGATGATTGCTTTTTGAGCTATGTGCGCAGCAACCCGAAGTAGTTGGGCGGCGGCAAGCCCACCAAGAGAAGCACCGGCGATAATACAGCGATCTGGCTGTGGAATGGACATAAAAGTAGAAACCCAAGCTAGTCCAGTATCAAGTAACCAATTTGATAGTGCTTTTTCTTTTCCCAAGAGCAAAAAGCGTTTTTCCTCTTGGGTCGGAGTAATAAAAAGAACGGCAGTAGTAGCAGTTAGCTTATCGCTTTGTAGTTCTTCGAGTAACGGATAATCAGTTAGATAGGTTGCACCATCACTAAGAATGAGTAGTGAATCAACTGTTTCCGGTACAAAAAGTGCGGCATCAATTTCGCCATCAATATCTGCGGAATACGCGCGCATATGGTGTAGTGGTTGTGTATTAGGTGAGAAACAAAGTAGCGATCTCGTACGAAAAGAAAGCACACTACGAGTTTGAGAGGTTTTAGATACTGGTACTTTTTCCGGTAAGGATCCAGCAATATCTAATGGTAGTGCCTGGTTAAAGAGTTCTTTCCATTCATAACGGGTGCGCTTAAGAGCCAACTCAGATTCATCAATACGCAAAATTTCGGTAGTGGCTAAAAGATCTGCGGGAAAAAGATAACTAGCACAATGAAAGTCTTTGCCCTCAATACTTACTATCGGCAAGATGAAGTCAGTGAGATCAAACTTATGCGCATGCGTTAGAGAAGAAATAATAAGTACCATGTGTTCACTAGCATCAAAGCATGGATATAACAGCGTTAATATTTCGTAATCGTGATCTTGTGCAGGACTAATTTTAAAACCACCAGTATGTGGTTTTAGCTGAGCTAGTAATTGCGTAGCAATAATGCGCGTTTGTTCAGTTTCAAGTCGTGGCGGTGCCGGTGCGGTAAAAGTTGATTCCTGGATACTACGAATCCAGTTTGAAATATCAGTGTCAGGTTTTTGGGTCACTGCGTACGTCCTTAGAGCGGAAATTCCTGTGCAGGTAGCAACTAAGAATAAATATTCTGTGGAATTGCTAAGAAATAGAAAGTTATATAGTTGAGCCTACCCTTTGATGGTTATAATTTTTCAGTGGATAATGGGTTTTATAGATATTCTCGCATTGTAAGGTCGCATTAATAGCGAAAACTAGTCAAGCATCAGGGAGGGTATTACTAAAAAGGCGGTTACTAGTTCTTGGAATAAGTGTGATTGTGCTTTGTGGGTGCATCATTGGTTCTTTTATTTTTGGTTCTTCAAATATTTCCTTTGCTGATGTTGTCCATAACTTACGCTACCCAGATGATTCGCATGATAGTTACATCATTAATGAGCTAAGGAAAACACGTACCATTATTGGTCTACTAGTGGGGTTTTCGTTGGCCACTGCAGGTGCAGTTATGCAGGCTATTACCCGAAATCCACTCGCTGATCCAGGTCTTTTAGGTGTTAACTCTGGTGCATCGCTGGCGATTGTCATTGGGATGCTGATGGGAGTAGGAACTAGCATCACAAGCCAAGTGTTTTTGGCTTTCATCGGTGCATTATGTGCCAGCATAATGGTGTATGTCATTGGCACACTTGGATATACAGATGCATCACCGGTGCGTTTGATACTAGCTGGAATTGCTTTTTCTACCACTAGTGGTGGCATTATTGGTGCAGTTCTTATTATGAACCCACATGTTTTTGATGCATTTCGTTTTTGGGATGTAGGCGCATTAACCCGGGTAGATATTTCATTATCTGCACTTTCCATTCCAATAATTATTGGCACTGTAATTATTGCTTTTATTTTTCCAGCATTGTCTACGCTAGCGCTTGGCGACGATATTGCAGCAAGTTTAGGAACCCGAGTTGTGTTAACTCGCACGTTAGCTTTAATTGCTTTGACATTATTGTGTGCTACTGCAACTGCGGCTGCCGGGCCGATTAGTTTTGTTGGATTAATGATCCCTTATTGTGCACGAGTGCTTATGGGGGAAAGTTATGGTTGGATCATTATTTCCTGCGCCTTACTGGGTCCGATTCTTGTATTAAGTGCGGATATTTTGGGCAGAGTTATTATCCGTCCCGCTGAAATGCAGGTGGGTCTATTGACTGCTTTTGTTGGCGCGCCAGTGCTTTTATATCTAGTTATCACAATGAAGAGGGAGACAAAATGACCTCGTTTGATGCTGTAGATACTACTGATATTGGTAATACTGTGCATGCTGTGCAAGATAGAGCACTTTCATTAGAAAAAGAGCGTGCACCAACGTATATGCTTTGGTTAAAAAGAGGTTCATTAAGCATAATTTTAGATCGTAGAACGACCAAAATCACGATAACGATGGCATTGATAACTATTGCTGTTGGTATTTGGGTCATTGGTATCGGCGCGGCATCTGTTTCTTACCAGGAAGTTGTGGATGTTTTATTAGGTGGTGGCAGTACAAGTCACCGATTAATCGTAATACAGTGGCGTATTCCTCGAATCGTAGCGGCTATAGTCGTAGGAATTGCTCTTGGAATTGCAGGTAGTATTTTTCAAACCATTACGTATAATCCCTTGGCCAGTCCAGACCTTATTGGGTTTACTATGGGCGCGCAGACCGGCATTTTATTAGCAGTGATCATGTTTGGTAACTCTTTGGCCGGGATAACAATTTTTTCATTAACCGGTGGGTTGATTACCGGAGCAGTTATTTATGCATTAGCCGCTCGTGGTGGTTTTTCTGGACTGCAACTTATTCTTGGCGGTATTGCGATTAGCGCTATGCTGAGTTCTTTTAACCGGTGGCTTATTGTGCATGCTGATGCAGATACTGCTTTTGGTGCAATGAAGGCGATAACGGGCACTTCAGCTAGGGCAAATTGGGAGATAGTGCTGCCATGTGCAATTGGTATTGGATTGATTGTTGGTGCAACGTTATTTCTCCAACCATCGCTTGAAGTACTTTCTTTGGGATCCGAGTTAAGCACAACCTTGGGTGTGCATCGTAATCTTGTGCAAGGTTTATTAGTGCTATTGGCAGTAGGCTTGGTTGCCTTTGCGACGATTATTGCTGGCCCAATTTCTTTTATTGGTCTGCTCGCTCCACATATTGCTAGGAAAATATGCCGGAGGTCTGATGCCTCATTATGGGTTTCTGGATTATGCGGTGCATTATTGCTGCTTTTTGCAGACTTATTAAGCCAAACACTCGTAGATAACCTGCCGGTAGGTATTGTGACTGCAATAATTGGCGGTTTGTATTTTATGGGGCTGCTCATTACGGAAGTAAGGAGAAAATTATGAGCCCGCGTTTTGTACTTAACGACGTTAGCTTTGGGTACTCACAACGAATGATTTTTAACCAGCTTAATTTAGAAATTCCTGGTGGAGAGTTCACCGTTATTGTTGGACCAAATGCTTGTGGTAAATCAACTTTATTAAAGTCACTGGCACGAATTTTAAAACCTGAGGCGGGAAATATTTTACTTAATGGCAGTGATGTTTTGTCATTGGGTACTAAAGAATTTGCACGTCAAGTTGGTTTTCTTTCTCAGAGTGCTGTTGTTCCAGAGAAAATGTTGGTTCGTGATTTAGTCGCACGAGGAAGATTTCCACATCAAAGTGTTTTTCGGCAGTGGAGTAGAGCTGATTATGAAGCTGTTGAAAAAGCTATGTTTTTGACTAAGGTGTCCGATCTACAAAACCAATATGTTGCTGAGCTTTCCGGTGGACAACGCCAACGGGTATGGATTGCAATGGTGTTGGCACAGGATACCGAGACAATTCTGCTTGATGAGCCAACAACTTTCTTAGATCTTAGACACCAGATTGAGATTTTAGAGTTATGTCGCATACTGCATCAGCAGCAGAAACGAACCATTGTTGCGGTGCTGCATGATCTTAATCAAGCAGCACGTTATGCGACACATTTAATTGCTATGAACCAAGGTGCAGTAGTAGCGCAAGGAAATGCTAGAGAGGTAGTTACCGAAGATGCTGTTGAAGAAATTTTTGGGTTACCGGCAAAGGTTGTACCTGATCCTGTTGTAGGTACCCCATTAGTTGTTCCCTTGGAATTCACGACTGAATTGGATTCCAAGTTATCTTAAGGAGTTAAAAATGAAAGTACAGGTACTACCCAAAAAGGGCGCTTATGTTGTATTAGCATTCGTGTTGGTTTTTGGTTTATTTCTTAGTGCGTGTTCAGTATCAACGAGTCAATCTGGCTCAGATAGTTCTAATAGTGTTACTAGTACTGGCAGTGGACAGTGGCCTCGTACTATTGATACTGATGATGGTGAACTGACCTTAGTTGATCAACCCACTACAATCGTCTCTACTTCAACAACACTAACCGGTAGCTTATTAGCTGTTGGAGCACCAGTAGTAGCTACTGCGGCAACAACTCCTAATATTGATGAACTAAGCGATGATCAAGGTTTTTTACTCAGTGGAGTCAAGTTGCTAAGCAAGCAAACGTCGAAAAGCTCTATGAGAATAGTTCGCCAAATCTGGAAAAGTTATTGAGTATTCTCCCGATCTTATTGTTGTTTCCAAAAACAGCGGCGATTCTGTAATGGATAGCGTTGATCAGCTACGTAAGATTGCCCCGGTACTAGTTATTGATTATTCGGGTGCTTCTTGGCAAGACGTAACCATGAAGATTGGTGAGGCAACTGGTTATGAAGAAAACGCTAAGAAGGTTATTGCTGATTTTGATCAGCGTTTAGCAGAAGTAAAAGATAAGATTACGGTGTCAGAAGGTACTACCTCTGCATTTATTATTTTTGGGGATGGCAGTGGAGCAGCAGCATTAACTATGCAGGCTCCGCAGGTACAGATTCTTCGTGATCTTGGATTTAGCATGGCAGAGATTCCAGATTCCGTGAAAGGCGATACCTCTATGGGCGCTAATCGACAAGATATCGTTAGTCTTTCTTTAGAAAATGTACAAAAAGGTTTGGTAGGCGATACGTGGATCGCAATTGCTGCAGATGAAAAAGCGCGACGTGCTTTAGTAGAAGAAAAATCCTTTAGCACTGCCCCTGCTGTGATGACTGGTCAAATTTATACAACTCCCGGTGAAACTTTCCGATTGGATAGTTACTCGGCCAATATTTTGTTGGATTCATTAGCTGAATCTTTTACCCAGTAGATTTGTATAGCTTTAAGTTAAAGTATTTCGCCTAGGGCATATATTTTCGTTATACGGATAGGAAACACAATTGTGTACCTATCCATTTTCGTGTTAATAAAGCTAGCTTTTTAGCCGGTTGGTGACTCTTAGATGGGTACTTTGGCTATTAACCCACTTTGGCTTTTCGTTAAAATTTAGACAGTGCTTTGTAGACTTTTTATACAGTTCATCCTTTAAATAAGTAATGATTTTCTATCACTAAAATATATTACTATCGGGGCTTTTGTGCTGGATGTGGTTATTGTGAATAGTGCTTGCGTGTGCAAGAAAGATCATTTTTCCGACTTAAAATCCGACCGTTTCACAAAAGTGGCATGGATCACTAAAAAATTTTTCTTTGAAAAATAGGCACCATAATTGCATTACTAACTATACGTCCGTAGTTTAATTTTTTCTTTAAAAAATAGTCTTTTACCTGCCATTTTTGTAATGTTAGCGGGTGAGTTGGTGAGGGTGGGTGGGTACTGTTTTTGTTTTCGACAAGGATGGGTTTCGCTTTGGTAACGGTTCAATAACGGCCGAAATTTTACACATGGGTGGACAAGCTTTGTTGTAGTTTCGTAACCTAATCGAGACATTGAAAACGCGGCCAAGGAGTCGCAGCCGTCGATAAGTGAAGAAAATTGTAGATCCGTTCTTAACTAGATCGCTCCCAATCCAAGTGAGTGTGAAGTTGAAGAGCCCGGAAGTAGCGAGAGACTAGTGCCACGTCACTTCATGGGTAGGGAAGTAAAAGATTTGGAGAAATTCGTGGCTAAGCACCGTCGTCGCTCTCAAAGCACCGTACGTAATACAGCGGCAGCATCCGCTGTTGCACTCAGCACTACTGCAGTACTGGCAAATCCTGCACAGGCAGTTGAAGTTGCTATCCCTGGCACCGATCTGTCGGTTGATATTGCTGGTATAGACAGTGTGCAGGCTTTGGCTAATGCTTCAGGTATTGAGCAGTGGATTCCAGCGCTTAATGGACAGGGTTCATCTGCCGATTACTCTGCTGTGGTCAATGCACCATCTTCTGCAACTGCACAGGTTCAAACTCAGGCGGTTGGTGAGCAAATCGTTGCAGCTGCTCGCACTAAGATTGGTGCTCCATATGTTTGGGGTGCTGCTGGCCCTAGCGCTTTTGATTGCTCTGGTTTAACCTCTTGGGCTTATTCTCAGGTTGGTAAGAGCATTCCACGTACTTCTTATGCGCAAGCTGCTGGTGGCATGCAAGTTTCTCGTGATCAGCTCCAGCCGGGCGATATTATTGCCTTTTACTCGGGTGCCTCACATGTAGGTATTTATACTGGCAATGGAACTGTTATCCATGCTCTCACTCAGGGAACTCCGCTATCGGAAACCTCCATTGATTACATGCCATTCCATTCGGCTGTACGTTTTTAAAAACTGTTGCTAGAAGTTTTTACTGCCTCACTTCGGTGAGGCATTTTTGTATTTCTTATTTTTGCTTCACATCTAGTGCAGTCACAGAAATATTCATTAATCACTTGCGTTTCTCTTTTGTCGTGGAATGCATAGTTTTTGCTTTTGAAAGGCTATAGTAAGAACTTGATTTTTGATGCTGGAAATAAGATGTAGGGGCAAGTTCAACGTGAAGCTTTCTTTCCGCAAGCAGGTTATTGGCGTAAGTCTTATCGCTGCGATAAGTATTGCTACCGGGGGATACTCACTAGTTAATGCCCAGGATGTGGAAAATCTTATTGTTAGTATGGATGAGATTTCGCATCTAGTTGGTGCAAAAAATGAAGAGGTCAAGCAATTAGAAATTGATCTCGAAGAAGCGCAAAAAGAACTCGATGCATTGCGTGGTCAAGTTGATATTGTGACAAGCCAAGCGGATGCTGCTAAAGCACAAGAAGAAGCATATCGCGGTGAAGTTAATCGTATCGCCGGTGCGCTATACCGTGGGCATCACATTGATCCACTAAGCAATGCATTGGGTGCAGATAGCCCACAAAATGCCATTGATCGGGCTGCATATTTGACTATTTTGAGTAAATCAACCGAGGAAGCTGCGACGGTATTATCTGCTGCAACCAAAGAGGCAGCAGATGCTCGTAGTGAGGTAACCCGTGCCGTGGCTGCACTGACTTTTCAACAAAAAGCAATGGCAACTCAGCGGATTCACTTAGATAAGGAACAGGAAGCCCTTAAAGCACGTACTGAAGAAATTATGCAGCAGGTACGTGGGTTGAGTCCGGCTGATAGACAGCGTTGGATTGATAAAAATGGCCCTATTGAGTATTCCATTGCTGGGCTAAGCAGCACTAATGAAGCCGGTTTAATCGCCTTGCAGGCCGCTATGACAAAATTGGGCTCGCCTTATGGTTGGGGCAGCATTGGACCAGATGCTTTTGACTGTTCTGGTTTAGTGTATTGGGCGTATCAGCAACAAGGTAAAACAGTGCCACGTACTTCGCAAGCACAGATGGCTGGTGGGCAGGCAGTGTCTCGGGAAGAGCTACAACCTGGCGATATTGTTGGTTATTATCCAGGGGCTACACACGTGGGTATTTATGCCGGAAATGGCATGCTTGTTCATGCCTCTGATTACGGAATCCCGGTGCAGGTAGTTTCGGTGGATTCGATGCCTTTTTATGGCGCACGCCGTTATTAGTGCCTAAAAAAGAACGTGAATAAGTACATGGCACGGGTGTTATTAGTAAGCAACGATTTTCCGCCTACTATCGGTGGCATTCAATCATATTTACGTGATTTTGTTGCCGCGTTAGATCCGCATGATGTCGTTGTTTTTGCTTCGACACAAGATAGGGTTGCAGCCGAGCTTTTCGATGCTCACGTTCCATATCGTGTTTATCGGCAACATCGAAAAGTTATGCTGCCTACCTGGTCGACAATTCGCACCATGCAGGAAATCATTCGTAGAGAAAAGATCGATACAGTATGGTTTGGAGCTAGTGCACCATTAGCGCTTATGGCAAGGTGGGCAAAAGCTGCCGGTGCGAAGAAAATAATTGCGACTACTCACGGCCATGAAGTGGGCTGGTCGATGATTCCAGGGGCTCGTCAAGTTTTGGGTGTTATTGGTCGCAATTGTGATGTTGTGACCTACATTGCCGACTACACTTTGCGTCGATTTAAAAAGGCTTTTGGCCAAGTTTCTTTTGAGCATCTTCCCTCAGGCGTTGATATTGATCGATTCCACGTTCCCGATGCGGTAACTAAGCAGCAATTGCGTGAACAGTTTTGTTGGCAAGAGTCCCTGGTGGTGCTTTGTAGTTCTAGGCTAACTTCGCGCAAGGGGCAGGACATGTTGATTAAAGCCTGGCCAGCAGTAGCAAAACAGCATCCTCATGCGCGATTAGTTATTATCGGTGCTGGTTCATATGAGGCGAAACTACGTGCACTTGCTGCTGGACAAAACAGTATTGAATTTGCTGGCCGGGTTAGTGAAGATACATTAGTAAAATCCTTGCAAGCTGCAGATATCTTTGCAATGCCAGTACGCACTCGCGGTGGAGGGCTAGATGTTGAGGGCTTAGGGATTGTTTATCTTGAAGCTCAGGCCTGCGGTTTACCTATTATTGCTGGCAACTCTGGTGGGGCTCCAGAAACAGTAAATGCAGAAAGCGGCATTGTTGTTGACGGCAGGAGTCTTTCTGAGCTCATTACTGCATTGCATCGGTTGTTATCAGATACAGAATTACGGGCAAATATGGGTAAAGCCGGTCGGGAAAACGTCGAAAAGCACTGGCAATGGGCAATTATGCAGCAGCGACTACGCAGATTGATTGAGCCTTAGAATGACAACCGTTATACTTGGAAAGTTACGCTAAACGATCGAAAAGGCAGAGTACATGTCCGAGAATGGGTCAATGACGACCATAGGCTTCGATATTGGCGGCACAAATATGCGGGCAGCAGCTATTGATCCTAGGGGCAACATTGTAGAGTCCCACAGTATTGCTTCTCCTCAAACCGAAGAGGGAATGCAGCAGGGGATTGTCTCGCTTGTCGACGAATTAAGCAAAAAGCATGATATTGCTGCAGTTGGTCTAGCTGTGGCCGGTTTTCTTGATCCAGAATGCGAAACAGTACGTTTTGCCCCGCATTTGCCTTGGCGCGATCGTCCGGTGCGTCGAGAACTAGAAGAACTTCTGGGTATGCCAGTTGTTTTAGAACATGATGCGAATTCAGCTGCCTGGGGTGAATATCGTTTTGGCGGGGCACGCGGTAATGATAATTGGGTGCTCTTCGCCCTTGGCACTGGAATTGGTGCGACTTTGCTTAACGATGGTGCTATTTACCGGGGTGCTTTTGGTACTGCACCAGAATTTGGTCACCTTACAGTTGTTCCCAATGGACGAGCCTGTGCCTGTGGTAAAAGTGGTTGTCTAGAACGGTATTGTTCTGGTACAGCCTTAGTAGATACTGCGCGAGAAATGCTTGCTGAGCTTCCTGGAAAAACCTACTCACCGTTGGCAGCGCTTGCTGCACGTGGAGAGCTCAAAGGTAAGCACATTACGCAATTTGCTCGTGAGAATGATGAACTTTCTTTGGCTGTACTTGCAGAGTTTTCGCGTTGGTTAGGAATCGCTTTGTCGATGGTGGCAGATGTGCTTGATCCAGGGCTTATTCTGATTGGCGGTGGGGTTTCTCGTGATGCTGACTTGTATTTACCAACTGCGGTAGAGCACATGGCCAGTTCGATTGTTGGCGCTGGATACCGTCCTTTGGCAACTGTTTCCTGCGCAGAATTAGGATCTGATGCCGGTATGATTGGAGTAGCAGATTTAGCTCGGCAGCGTGTAAGTAGGGTAGTGCAATGAATAATAGGTGGTATTCGTTTTTTAAATATGTCCTTCTAGGTCCGGTACTACGTCTTTATAATCGTCCGACTATTGAAGGCAGTGAACGTATCCCAGCTACTGGTCCTGCTATTTTGGCATCGAACCACCAAGCGGTTATGGATTCTTTTTATCTACCGCTTTTGTGCCCCCGCCAAATAACCTTTCCCGCCAAAAGTGAGTATTTTACTTCCACTGGTTTTGTTGGACGGATGCAAAAATGGTTTTTTAGTGCAGTCGGCCAGATCCCACTTGATCGCACTGCCACTAATGCCGGTGAAGCTTTAATGAATGCCGCCAAAGAAGTTTTAGAACGCGGCGATCTTTTTGGGATCTATCCAGAGGGAACTCGTTCTCCAGATGGGCGAGTATATAAAGGTAAAACTGGAATGGCGCGAGTGGCTTTAGAAACCGATGAGCTGCTTATCCCAGTAGCTATGATTGGGACTCGAAATGCCAATCCAATTGGTTCTTGGTGGCTTCGCCCGGCAAAAGTTGCAGTGCGTATCGGTGAACCTATTTCTCCGCGTTCTTTCGTTAAAGAACTAGGTATGCAGCACACTGATCCAGTGGTGATTCGCGCGCTTACCGATCACGTTATGCGTGAATTAGCGCGTCTTACCGGCGAAGAATATGTTGATATTTATGCTTCCGAAGTAAAGAAGCAACTTACAGAAAACAAAGGTCACCCTGATACAACAACTTCAAAGTAGAACTAGGTATTCAGATTCTTCGTGGGGTAATCTTGATTGTTGCCCTAATGAAGAAAAATGAAGATGAGATACCTTAGATGAATCAGCGTATGGCATGGCCCGATATTGCCCGTGGCATTTCTATTGTTGGCGTTGTTATTCTTCATGTTGGGCTTGTTGTCCCCTTTGGCTGGGAAACAAATATTGCATTAGCTAATGAATACCTCATTCCGTTGCGTATGCCGATCTTCTTTATGGTCTCGGGATTTTTCTCAGCCAAAATATTGCAGTATCGCTTCGCAGAGTTAGTAACTCGTCGACTGTGGTTCTTATTGGTTCCATATCTTTTTTGGACACCATTTGAATTGTGGTTTAAAAGCCTAGAGCGTTGGTATGGTAATGGTTCCCCAATGCCGGGGCGCGATTTTTACTATAACAATGTGCTTTTAGGCGGAAGCATGTATTGGTTTTTGCATGCGCTTATCCTTTTTAATCTCATATTATGGGCGAGCCAGTTCTTAGCGGAATGGTTACGGTATGTGCTGGTATTAGCAATTATTGTATGTGCGCCAGTTATCGTGCCGGTGGTAAGCGAATATACCGGGTTGACCTTTTTAGGTAAGTACTCGATTTATGTGCCGGTTTTCTTATTAGGGGCATATTTTAAACCGATGATTATCTGGTTTGCCGATCGAGCATTATCGCCAGGTGCTTTAGTTTTTACTTTACTAAGCTTTTTAACTGCTAGAGATATTACTTCGTGGGTATGGCCACAGATTCACGATATTCGTTTTGATATTTTGCAGCGGTGTTTATCAGCATTACTGCATCTGCCACTAGCGATTACCTTGGCAGTTTATGTTTCTCGGCTACCAATAGTAAGTCAGTTTTTACAAAAAATCGGCCAAAACACCTTAGGTATTTATATCGGACATCAATTAGTAGTTACCGCTACTTTTGGTTTTTTTATTTTGCATCGCGATCAAGAAATTTCTTGGGATGCTACTTCCATGCTGTATCGACCAACGTTTTGGGTGATAAGCTGCATTATTCTTGGCCTTGGTGGGGGATATTTGTTCGGTAAATTAGCTACCGTACCGGTAATTGGGTGGACATTGCATCCACCGGCGATTAATAGATTGACTTCTTCGGAAACTAGCCAGCAGCTAACCGAGGCATCGTACCGACTTAAGCAGACATAATCGGCAATTTTTGCTACTGGCTACTTGGTTTTGGTCACAGAAAAAACAACACTAGAAAGGAAAAACGACGAGTGCGGTTTTTCTATGACACTGAATTTATTGAAGATGGCACGACTATTGATCTAGTGTCTATCGGCATTGTGGCAGAAGATGGGCGCGAATATTATGGCGTTTCGACGGATGCGGATCATAGTCGTGCTAATAAATGGGTGCGTGAGAACGTTTTAAATAAGCTACCTAATCCAGCTAGTGATGCGTGGCGCGATAAAGAAAGAATCCGCGCCGAGGTATATGATTTTTTGACTCGTGATAAAACTACGCCGGAGTTATGGGCTTGGGTAGGTGCATATGATCATGTTGTATTAGCTCAGTTATGGGGTGATATGACAAAGCTTCCTAAAGAGCTACCACGATATACAAAAGAGTTACGCCAGTATTGGGAAATGGCTGGTAAACCACAGTTGCCAAAACTTCCAGTTGGCAATCACGATGCTCTTGTTGATGCGCGGCACAACTTAGAAAAGTTTCGGGTATGCGCTAATGTGTTGCCGCTGGATCAGCGCAATAAGATTATTGTGAATAAAACCATTGCTAAAAAATAGGTGATAGGGGTATTGCATGATAAACATAAAGATGTGAGTTGGACAGTAGATATCCCTAAAGAAGCCTTGCCAGATTTACCGCCACTTCCTGGCGAAATGCAGAAGGTATTCGAAGACGTCGTTTCCCGCGATGCTAAACAACAACCAAATTGGGATAAAGATCAGGCAGCCAACGTGCGTAAGATTCTTGAATCGGTACCCCCTATTGTAGTTGCTCCGGAAATTCGTAAGTTGAAGAAACAGCTTGCTGACGTTGCTAATGGTAAAGCTTTTCTTTTGCAAGGTGGTGACTGTGCGGAAACATTTGAGTCCAACACTGAGCCACACATTCGTGCCAATATTAAAACACTTTTGCAAATGGCCGTTGTGCTTACCTATGGTGCCTCGACACCAGTGGTAAAAATGGCTCGTATTGCTGGTCAGTATGCTAAGCCACGTTCCTCTGATCTTGATGAGAGCGGATTGCCTAATTATCGAGGCGACATTGTCAATGGTGTGGAGGCAACCGAGCAGGCTCGACGCCATGATCCAGCACGAATGATTCGTGCTTATGCTAATTCTTCAGCTGCGATGAACCTGGTGCGTGCTTTGACTACCTCGGGTACTGCTGATCTGACTCGACTGACCGAATGGAACCGTGAGTTTGTTGCACAGTCACCTGCTGGGGCTCGTTATGAGGCATTATCGCAAGAAATCGAGCGTGGGCTACAATTTATGAATGCCTGTGGGGTTAAAGATGATACTCTGCAAGCGGCAGATATTTTTGCCTCTCATGAGGCTTTGGTGGTTGATTATGAACGTGCCATGTTGCGTTTAGCTAAAAATGATGCCGGCGAGTTAGAACTTTATGATCTTTCTGCACACCAGGTGTGGGTGGGCGAGCGCACACGAGACATTAATGACTTCCACGTTAATTTCGCGGCCTTGATCGCTAACCCAGTAGGAATTAAGCTTGGTCCAACCTGCACTCCAGAAGAAGCGGTAGCCTATGCCGATAAACTCGATCCTCATTATGAGCCAGGTCGACTGACCATCGTCGTTCGTATGGGACATGATAAGGTGCGTAGCGTATTGCCAGGAATTGTTCAGGCTGTTGAGGCATCTGGACACAAAGTAATTTGGCAGTCAGACCCAATGCATGGCAATACTTTTACCGCATCTAATGGTTATAAGACCCGTCATTTCGATAAAGTTATCGACGAAGTACAAGGATTTTTTGAAGTACATCGTGCATTGGGAACCCATCCAGGTGGGGTTCATATTGAGCTTACTGGTGAAAACGTCACAGAATGCTTAGGTGGTGCAGAAGATATTACCGACGTTGATCTGCCAGGTCGTTATGAATCTGCTTGTGATCCACGCTTGAATACTCAGCAGTCGTTAGAACTAGCCTTCCTTGTTGCAGAGATGCTACGTAATTAGAATTTTTTAAAGATAATAAAAACCGGGCTTTCCTTATCCACCACAAAGGAAAACCCGGTTTTTGCGTTAATATTTTAGGATTTAGACATGTAAATCGCGATCTTGAATGTTGTTAGCTACCTTAAGTACTGCGATGAGCGAAATAATGCACACAATAATGGAATAGGTGGCAATAGCTGTAGAAGTGCCTGTAGCGTCGAGAAGCATAGCAGCGATCATTGGTGCAAAAGCACCACCAAGAATCGATCCTAAAGCGTATCCGATGGAAACACCGGAAAGACGAACCTGTACTGGGAACATTTCGGCATATAACGCTGGTTGCTGAGCATAAGTAGATCCTTGTAAAAAGGCTACGGTAGTAACCCCTAAACCAAAAAGCCAAACGTTACCGGAATCGACCATCTGCCAGCTTGGGTAAGCCCACAAAATAGTAGCGATATAGCCAAAAATAAATAGTTTCTTACGCCCAATAATATCGGAAAGTGCACCAAAAAGTGGTGTGCTTAGCAACCAAACGATAGCACCAGTAAGGGTTACTGCTAATGCCTCGGAACGGCTATATCCAACTTGTTTAGTGCCGTAGGCGACAAAATAAGCGATGACAAAGTAACCGATGGCATTATTACCGGCAAAGATGAGCGCACAGTGGACGACCGTTTTCCAATACGAGCGTAATAAAGTACTTAGGGGAGCGGATTCTTTTTTCTTTAATTGCTCCATTTCTACGAAAGCAGGGGATTCTTCAATGAGCCGGCGAACCAGATAGCCAAGCACAATGAGAAACACCGAAGAAAGGAAAGGAATACGCCAACCCCAAGATTCAAACTGTTCGGGAGTAAGTGCAGTGCTTAACATCAACATGAACACAGTAGCCAATGCCATCCCCGCTGGCGCACCAACTTGTGGGAAAGAACCAAAGAAACCACGGCGACCAAGTGGTGCGTGTTCAACTGATAACATAGCGGCGCTGCCCCATTCGCCACCAGCAGAAAGCCCTTGGATAATGCGTAACATAATTAAAAATAGGGGCGCGGTAATGCCAATGGTTGCATAGGTAGGCAAAATGCCCATAGCCATGGTTGCAGTACCCATACCAACAAGGGTGAGGGTAAGGACCGGCTTGCGGCCAATTCGATCGCCTAGATGACCAGCGATAATTGCACCAAGTGGTCGGAAAAGAAAAGAAATACCCAAGGTTGCCCAGGAGATAATTTCTGCTAGTGAGGCATTTTCGCGTCCGAGCGGTTCAAAGTACTGCTGGGCAAAAATTAATCCAGCTGCTTGGGCATAAATAAAGAAGTCGAACCATTCGATAGTGGTGCCAACCATTGAGCCAGTAAGCACTTTTTTATGCTCCCGGTTGAGGTCGGTGGGAGTAGCGGTGGCAGTGACTGTCATATAGCTTCTTTCTTTACACGAAAAAGTAAAACACTAACGTGGATTTATCGGTGCATGATTGCAATATGTTACGAACCGAGCAGTCGTAGTGTTACTGTTTCGCCTATTTCTAAGCTGCCGGAGGTTGGTGATTGCCAGTACACTCTGGCACTACTGCGGGCAGTACCAGTAACACTTACTTTAAAACCAGCATCACGTAGTATTTGACGGGCTTCAGAATAGGTTTTGCCGATGACATTAGGAACATCAATTTTTCCTGGCAAAATAAGTGTTACGGTATCTGTTCCAGCATCGACTAGTTCACCTGCTCGGGGATTAGTATCGACAACTTCGGTAGGGCTAGAACCAGCGTGTTCCTGAGATTTTTCAGTGCCGCTGACCCTCAAACCTAGTTTTTGTAATGCAGCACTAGCTTCAGCTTGGCTCATACCCGTAACGTCTGGAATTGTGACCGCAGTAGAGACAACGAGGGTAACGCTAGTACCAGAAGCAACAGTATTACCGGCAGCTGGTTCAGTAGTAATTGCATGATCGCCTTGGATAAAAGCATCGAAACGCTCGCTGACGGTTACTTTAAGTCCAGCGCTTTCCAACCGATCAATAGCCTCATCTCGCGGTATACCAGAAATATCAGGAATTTTTACCGGCGCAGGGCCTTTCGACGTATGTATAGTCACCGTTGAATTAACCAGCACCGTTGTTCCTGGATCTGGTTCGATACGAGTGATATCACCGAGCGGAATATTATCAGAGTATTCTTGCTCACCGAGTTGCATAACTAGGGTACGTTTTTCTAATTCTTGGCTTAGCTGTGCCTCTGAAAGGCCAGTAAAGTCGGGAACTACTGGACGTCCTAAAGAAACTAGGACTGCTACCTGATCTCCTTTGACTGCTCTTTGGCCGAAAGCCGGCTCAGTACCTACCACCTCATCTTTAGCAACCTCATTGGAGTAGATGTTTTTGGTAGTAGAAACAAAGCCGGCTTCCTCAACCTGAGTTACAGCTTGAATTTGAGCTAAGCCGAGAACTTGCGGTATTTCTCCATAGCGACCAGAACCAAACCACCATGCACCTATAGCAACCGCAGTAGTAAGTGCAATGACAGCAATCAACCAGACAATGAACCCAGTTTTACCGCGGTTGCTTACTGCTGGCGGATAATTTTGGGTAGCCAGTTGCTGATGTGTGTCTTGGGTTCTTAGTTCTGGTGAGCCAGACTGAGTGGCTGGTAGCACTGAGGTCTCTGGTGCTACTGGTATAGGTTCTGGTGAAATGGCTGGGATGATTGAAGTTTCTTGGTGCGGTGATTCTGCCGGAATATAGGTAGTTACCAAGTCGGTCGGGGCAAGAACTGGGGCATCTAATGCATCAGAGGCTCGGTGCGCCGCAGAATTTTTCGGAGCAGGTACTAAGAATTCAGGCAAGTGAAGTTCATTAGCAACATCGTCAAGTGCACTAAGGAACTCACTAGCATTTGCAAAGCGTTCTTCGGGGTCGCGATTACACGCGGTAGCAACCAGTTCGTCGAAAAGCTTGGGTACTCCTTGAATAAAACTACTTGGTGCCGGAACATCTTTATCAATGCGGGCATAGGCATGAGCAATTTGATTGTCACCAGAAAAAGGAGTGGCGCCAGTTAACAGTTCGAAAAGTAAAATACCGCAGGAATAAACATCGGAAGGAAAAGAGATTTCTTCGCCAGTGACTTGCTCTGGAGAAAGATAAGACACCGTACCGACGATTTGATTGCTCGTGGAATGGCTTACTGCTACTGCGCGTACTAAACCAAAATCTGTGACCTTTACTTGGTTATTGGTGTTAATAAGTACGTTATCGGGTTTGATATCACGATGAACCATGCCTTGAGCATGGGCAACTGATAAGCCGGTTAATACGGCACGCATAACTGCAGTGGCCGCATGTGGTGGCATAGGGCCGCGTTCAGCAAGTAGCTCACGCAGAGTGCCGCCGTCGATAAGCTCCATAATTAAAAAGACAGCGGAACCTTCCGAGGCGAAATCATACACACCAACTAAATTGGGGTGGGTGAGTTGGGCCATGCTGCGTGCTTCGCGGCGAAAACGTTGCCGGAATATCGGATCATCGATGTATTGCTCGTCCATGACCTTCGCAGCAACTAGACGGCCTAAGCGAGTATCGACGCAGCGATAGACGGTAGACATGCCGCCTTTAGCGATTGCCGCTTCGATACGGTATCGCTCATCGAGAAAATCTCCGACACTCAAGTTTGCCATGGGTTATAGTATGGACGATAAAGGACTAGTTTCGCTAACTTAGTTTGGGTTTTTGCTGATAGGACTAGATAAATAAGTTTGGAAATGACCTTCAGTTACCTGCATTTGCTAGATTAAAACGTGTGAGTAGACAAGCAGTATCCGCAGACCTGGTTCCTGAGGGAGAAGTTCTTTTATCTGTTCCCGATTATGCTGAGCGCCTAGGAGTACCCGTGACTCGGGTTTTTGACCTACTAGGAGATCATAAACTTATTGCTGTCGTCCGAGACGGAATAAAAATGATTCCTGAAGCATTCTTAAGCAAAAAGGGAACTACCAATAAATTTGTTCCGGGCACAATTGCTGTGCTTTCTGATGGCGGTTATTCCGATTCCGAGATTATTTCCTACCTTTTTACGGAGGACGATTCTTTACCAGGGCGTCCCATTGATGCATTACATGGTCATTTAGCACGAGAAGTAATGCGCCGAGCACAGGCTTTGGCTTTCTAAACACATTAGAGCTGTGCGGATTAATAAACGCACTAAGAAAGAAAATCCCCAAGCCTTGCTGAGTAAGTTTTGCTGAGCGTAAAAGGCTTAGGGGATTTTTTAGTTGTGTGCAATAGCAGATGAAGCAGGTGTTGATACATTATTTTTTAAGCTAAGACGACCTGGTTCGGTAAAGATATAATGAACCGCTAAGAATGCAAAGAAGGTAGCAGGAATCATCCACAATGGGTTATAGAGTTGATGGTTACCACTGCCGGTAAAAGCACTAGCAATAATGATACTGGCGGCAACTGATAATTTTAGTAGCCATAATGGTGGTTTTATCAGTCCTAATAGGCAGATAATACTGGCGTAGTACCAGGGCAAAGTTACCGAATTAAAAACAAAGGCAAACCCATATGCGCCAGTTGCGCCACGAAGCGCAGAAATCTGTGTTCTCCGGGACAACCACCAACAGGATATAAAACCAATTGCCATAATGACTATGGAGAATCGTCGGGTTATATCGAGCACTTGGTTGTAGGGGAAATTATCGACAAATACACTGCCTACTGCAGAAATAATCCCAGCAATCAGCGAAGGAAACGCTAATGGGTTGATTACCTTCGTATTTCCAGTAAGTTGAGTAACCCAGCCCCAAGACGCACCAGAAATAAAAGTAATCAGTGCTAAAACTGCAATTGTGAGAACTCCGCCGCCAAAAGCATAGATAAAAAACCAACGTAGTTTTTTGGTTTTTGTAGTTAGTGCAATCCAGACTACAAAAGGCAAAATAAAAGCGGCTGTTGCTTTTAGTGCCACACCTAGTGAAATAAGAGCAATGGCACAAAAGACTCTCGCTGGTGTGGAACTGCTGACAATAAGCCACAAGCCGATTCCAACAAGACCAATCATAAGTGATTCGTTATGCATTCCGCCGATGAGATGAATAATCATCAACGGATTCATTACCCCGAGCCAAAGCGCTAAGGTGGGGCTTTGGTTGGCCAAGATGGCAAGACGTGGAATTGACCAAGCAATAAGCGCAAAGCCAGCGATCGAGAGCAGCTTAAACAAAACAACACCAACAGAGACCCTATCGCCACTGATTATGGTTATTAGTTCACCTAACCACAGATGTAGCGGCCCGTAGGGGGTGGTAGTGGTACGCCAGTCATGAGAAACCTCGGTGAGGTATGAGTTTGGGTTTAGCGCAACGCCTTGAGTATAAGGATCGAAGCCATCGCGCAGCATGGCACCTTGAGCAAGATAAGAATAAATATCGCGACTCATTATCGGTGCAGCGCAGATAAGTGGTAGCACCCACATCCATAATGATTTATTGAGCTGAGGTAATGAAAGTTGCTGATTGTATACTGCTTTGCCAACCAACACCCAGGCCACAATAAGCAAGATAGTTCCCGACCACAGGACAAGATTAGATAAGGTAGCACCGTGACCGTAACGTAAAGCTTCCAAATTAAAAGTTGCTAAAAGTCCACCTCGTACGCGGGTGGCACCGCCGCCAAAAGAACCAAGCGTTACTAAAATTGCGGCAAGAATACCTAGTCGGATTCCATTCATGATGTGCGTGCGAGAGCCTTATTCGCAAGTGCGCTGAGTATATTTTGCGCTGGGGTAGGTAGATCAATATTTCTTAGATGTGCTAAACCTGAGTCGGCCAGATCATTAATACGCTTTTCGATATCCCCAACTACACCAGTCGATTCGATGAGATAAGAGAGTTCCGCGATCTCTTCTGGGGTAGAAACTTTTCCTACCTGGTTTTTAATTTTTTCTGCGAGTTCAGGGCATCCAGCATTGGTGGCGTTAAGAATGGATTGCGCGATGAGTACGGTACGTTTTCCTTCCCGTAAATCATCACCAGCGGGTTTTCCAGTTACTGTCGGATCGCCAAAAACTCCGAGAAGATCATCACGAAGCTGAAAGGCAACACCAATATCTCGACCAAAAGCACGTAAAGCGGCTATTTCTTTTTCTTCTGCCCCGGCAAGCGCTGCTCCAAGATGAACTGGGCGCTCAATAGTATAAGCGGCAGTTTTGAAAAGATTGACCTGGTAAGCACGCGCTAGAGAATCTGTTGCTTCAGCTTCATTAGCAATATCAAGTAGCTGTCCACCGATAACCTCAGTGCGCATTCCTCGCCAAGAATCAAAAGCGCGGATAAGCGCTTGGGCAGGTAGGCCGGAACCATAAAACATATCATCTGCCCACACTAAAGCCAGGTCACCAACAAGGATAGAAACAGAAGCACCAAAATGTTTAGCGTTACGCTGCCAATTATGGCTACGATGCAAGGTTTCGGCACGCCGGTGCACAGTTGGTTGTCCGCGCCGGGTATCAGAAGAATCGATAAAATCATCGTGGATAAGAGCACAGGCTTGAACAAGTTCTAAAGAACTGATGGCAGTAAAAAGCGCGGTGTGACTATATTCAGGATTTTTTTCAAAGCCGCCGCCGGCGAGAAAACCAGCCCAGGCAAAGAGCGGACGGATACGTTTTCCACCAGTGAGCACAAAGTCTTCGAGAAAACTTACTGCATTCATTGCTGGGTCTCCGATGCGTTCGATATGCAGACGATTTTCATCGAAAAATACCTTTAAACTGGCTTCAATGTGGTCAATAATGTCTGGTATATCGGTGGGAAAATTTGGATTCGGAAGGCCTTGCAAACTCACGTCGGGGCAGTCCTTTACTGTTGATCTCAATAAATGAGTTTGAGTCTAGTTGGAATTAGATTTTTGCAAGATTTCTACACACATATGTCATAAGAAGGAGGAATTTTTTCAGACAGCATTGAGATTGAGTTATCTCATATTTTTAGTGAGTTTCAATTAACCACCGTTAGCGTGAAGTGAGATCTTTGCCTAAAATGGCGAAGGGACGATGATCTCCTTGGAAGTGAAAATTGCGCAATACATCTACAAAACCGTTGCGACGGTAGAGCCGAAAAGCATTGTTGTCTTCCTCAGGTACTTCTGGTGTGGATAATAAAACATAAGGGCTTGTGATATGCGAGAAGAGCTCTACTAACAGTGCCTCACCAATACCGTTTCCCTGTGCAGCTGGGATAACGTGAATTTCTACTAGTTCAAAATAATCATCGCAGAGGGATTTTTGTTTGCCACCAGGAAGGTGGTTTTCTCGTAAACCACGGCGAATTTGTTGATTCCACCAATGATCGCGATGGCCCCGGAAGCCATAGGCAATGCCAAGAATATGTTGGTCATTATGAGCGCACACGCTAATAAAATCTTTTTCAGTTACTGCTCGTCGCCATATACCGATACGAGAAAGTCGAATAGTTGGCTCGTAGTGCATTGCAGCGAGATAAATATCGACAAATTGCGGAACCAAATGGGAAAATTCCGCGGGAGTGAGTCGAAGTATTTTTAATGTCACGGTATCTAAATATTCCACTTCTGTTGTTCTTATGGGTAGATAATGGCGAAAAAAGAGCCGAAAAAGTTATTCCAATATTCGAACATTAGTGCTAAAATTATGTCTGGAAGCGCACTACATGTCCCGGTGGTTTCCTATCATGATCGAATAAATAAGCGCCTATGGTTGTTGACCAATATGTAGGCACATAAAGAAAGGAGAACAGCAATGGTGGCTCAAGTAGTCTCGGCAACAACGCGGTTTGCTCGCGGTGGAGTTGCCAAACAAACAACGTTTTTAGCTAAGGCAAGTGTTCTTCTTTCAGATGCCATTGGTCAATATCAACGAGGCGAGTTTGAAGATTCTTTGGAGTCGGCATATCGCGCCGGTTTGCGTACCGCGGGCGCTCGGGTTGCCGCATCGCCTGTGGCAAAAAAAGTGCGTAAACCTAATAGTGTATGGGAACAACTTATGCTTGTTGATGAACAATCAGCGCAATGGGCACGCCAATTTTTGACTTATTCGCGCATTCGCTCTCGAGTGGCTAGCGGATTAACGGATAACCTTGATACTGGAGTTGTTCAGGAACTTATTTCTTTGGTGGAGAGTTTCCTTGATGAGGTTGAGCAGCAGCTCGAAGGCCTAGCGCATGCGGCGTAGGTAACTAGTAGGGGTATTTGGCATCATTCTTTAATATGCGGGTTAAAATGGATTATGTCTCGCCGTGGGAACTAAAAGATCTTGGTAAGCGTTATGCGGTGTAGAAGAATTTTAATCATTCATATTCAAGGAGGATGACGTGGCTCTTTCCGAACAGGAGCAACGTGCACTGCGTGAAATTGAGCGCTCGCTTATGGCGGAGGATCCTAAATTTGGAACCTCGGTTAGTGGTGGCGGTGCAGGTACTACGGGCACGCTTACTCTCCGCGGTATTGCGGTGATCGTCATCGGTTTGCTCCTATTAGTGGGTGGGGTAGCTCTTAGTCAGCAGTCGTTATGGTTTGTGTCCTTGAGTATTATTGGCTTCTTGGTCATGCTCGGTGGCGCTGTGTGGATGCTGCGGTCGCAATCTAGCTTCGATAAGGAAATCTCTAGGTCTGTGAAAAAGAGTAAAAAAGGCTCGTCAGGGTTTGGCGGAAAAATGGAAGAAAGTTTCCGCCGTCGTTTTGAGCAATAATGTGTTAAGCGTAACGCAGGTAACTGAGATTTTTCTTTAGATTACTGTTTTGATCCCGGTCATTGATGACCGGGATTTTTTACGTTTATATGTTCTTTTCCTGACGTTTTCCTTGTGTTGGCAGTAGCTTGTTGAAGGAATAAGTCCGCGGTAGGGCAAGGTAACAGCTATTTGCTGGGTTGATGTGGGTAGGCTTGGCATTTTTTAAATTCCCCACTTTTCCCCACTTTGTTAATTTTAGGTTCCTTTTCTTTTCTCTTTTATTGGGTTTACTCTCGGAGAATATTCTAAAACGCCAGTAATTAGTGATCAAAGTTGTAATTGTTATTAAAAGTGGTGAATGTTTTTAATGCGAAAAAAGTGGAGAAAGGGGGTATTTAGGCATTTTTTGTCATGAGAATTGGGAAAATCCACCACCAATTTTTTGCTGGTTAAAGGTATTTTTTTAAAAAAATTACGGAAGAATGATCAAGTGTGGGTGGGAGAGTGGGGGAAAGTGGGGTATTGTGGGCGATGGTGACGAGGTGCATGGCTTTGCGCTAGCTATGGATCGCGGAACAACAAGGAAGCGGCAATAGTCGCAAAAGTTAAGTAGCGGGAAGGTAGGTGCTCAATGTTTCTAGGCACATACACCCCAAAACTTGACGACAAAGGCAGGTTGACCTTGCCAGCGAAATTCAGGGATGAATTAGCAGGTGGCTTAATGGTTACAAAAGGCCAAGATCATTCTTTGGCTGTGTATCCACGGGAAGAGTTTGCAGCTCGTGCGCGTAAAGCGGCAGCAGTATCGCGAACAAACCCGGAGGCACGTGCGTTCATCCGTAATTTTGCGGCAAGTGCTGACGAGCAGCGTCCAGATGGCCAGGGACGTATTACTTTGTCTCCAGCGCACCGTGAGTATGCAGGCCTTAGCAAAGAATGCGTAGTTATCGGTTCGGTGGACTTCCTTGAGATCTGGGATGCGCAGTCCTGGAACGCCTATCAGCAAGAAACTGAAGCTGCTTTTGCAGAAGCAAGCGGTGAATTGCTCGGTGATTTGCTTTAACGCAAATCAATGTGAGGGAGTGTGCGTAAGAACTCCACTCCAAGAACTGCTCTGGTGTACTTCCCCGATATCAGAGTCGGACTTGGAGCGGGGCTCTATGCATACTTAGCTCAGCTCATAACAAATAAGTGACTTTTTAAGGCGACCAAGGGGGTGAACTCAAGGCATGACACAGGGTTACACTTTTTCGATAGACGATAATCACGGGCATGTACCTGTGCTTCGCGAGCGTATGGCTGCCTTGATTGCACCAGGTATTAAGGCAGCGGGAGAAAACGCAGTTATTCTCGATGGAACCTTGGGAGCAGGTGGGCATACGCAGTGGTTTCTTAACGTATTTCCCACTGCCCGAGTTATTGGGCTGGATCGAGACACAACATCACTTGCTGCGGCGAGTCAACGGCTAGCTTCTTTTGGTGATCGTTTCTTAGCAGTGCATTGTCGCTTCGATGAGTTTTTGGAGCCGCTAGAGCAGGCTGCTCAACAAGGAAACCATATTGCGCAGCACGTATTTGAGTATGGTTTCGCTGGAAGCCTTTTCGATCTTGGGGTTAGCTCTATGCAATTAGACCAGGTTGAACGAGGTTTTGCTTATAAAGTTGATGCGCCACTAGATATGCGTATGGATCCTACGCTCGGATTAACTGCGGCAGATGTACTCAATACCTATTCGCATGGCGATCTAGCACGCATTCTAAAAGTTTATGGTGATGAGCGTTTCGCCGGAAAGATTGCTTCGGCAGTACTACATGAGCGGGAGATAAAGCCTTTTGATACTTCAGCTCGTTTGGTCGAATTGCTTTATAAAACTATTCCAGCTGCTACTCGACGTACCGGTGGACATCCCGCTAAGCGGACTTTCCAAGCGTTACGCATTGAAGTTAATCGAGAGCTTGAAGCAATTGAGAATGTTATCCCTCAGGTATGCGAGCTACTTTCACCAGGTGCCCGCGCAGTATTTATGTCTTATCAGTCTTTGGAAGACCGGATTGTAAAGCGCTGGTTTAAAGAGCTTTCCACTTCGAAGACGCCTCCAGGATTACCAGTTGATTTACCTGAATTTGCGGCAAAGTACACGCTGGTTACTAAAGGGGCAGAGAAAGCATCAGAAAAAGAGATTAGTGAAAATCCTCGATCAGCTTCGGTACGGGTACGTGCTATTGAGGCTATCGATGGCTACCAACCACACGAAAAATAAACCACACCACCTATATCGGAAGCACTGATTATGACTTTGACTGACAATTATAGCCAGAAGTCCACATACCGCTCCCGTGATTTAAGTATCGACGGAGCCGGATCACCAACGCAGACTCGCACTGTTGAGCCAACGCGTACTCGTCGGGTACCATTTCGTCAGCCACGTCGGAAATTCCAGCGTACACCTGGTTCACAGCAGGTTTTTTCTTATCGTGGACGTCGGGTCACTCAGGAAAAAGCAGATCCGCGTACGGTTCGATTGGTTATTTTGGCGACATTGGCACTTGTGGGTGGTATTTTTGCGTCGATGTGGATTTCGGGTATCACCACTACCCAGACTTTTGAATTACAAAATTTACAGCGGCAAGAAACTACGTTACGAAATCAAGTAGAAACACTTAATCGTGATGTAGAAAGCGTATCTAGTTCTGCTGAATTAGCGCGTCGTGCTACAGAATTAGGCATGGTGATTCCAGATCAGCCCGGTATTTTAGCTACCGATGAACTTGGTAACACATTTGAACAACGTGCTACTAGTGATATCACCCGTCCTATAGTTGATATTAATGGGCAGCAAGTAAAGGCAACTTCAGCGTCGAGCGATCCGGTAAAGACAAATGAAGTAACCGATACTTTAAATGCTGTTCCGAACACTTCATTTAATTCTTCGACTGGCGCTGTTACTGCACCTTATGCGGTGAGCGACTCTAATGAGTAAAAGTCGAGTGTAAGGCGGAATTTTACTTGTGACTCGACCTCAATCTCATGGACGTGACCCTTACGCTGCTAGGCGACGTCGTCAAGATAGTTTACGCACTCAGCGTGCAGATGAACTTGGCTTGAAAAAACGTGTTAATGCAGGGCCTCAGAAGAGTAAAGAAGGACAAAAGGCGCTTAATAATCGACGGCTAAAAATTGCTGGAACTTTAATAATTGCAATAGTGACAGTGCTTATTGGGCGATTAGCCTTGGTGCAATTATGGTGGGGGCCAAGCCTTTCCGATCTAGCTGCTCAACAGCGCACTCGGGTCTATGTTGATGCTGCCCGTCGCGGTGAGATTCTTGATCGTAATGGTCAGCAGTTGGCATACACTATGCAGTCGCGTTCGCTGACCGTGTCACCGACTTTATTGCGCAGCGAGTTACGTCATGTAGCTGAAATTGAGATGCGCAACTCAGGTGAGTTTTATCAGGTGTCAGGGCAGGCACGAGAATCTCGGATTACGGATTTAGTTTCGGATTATCTTAAAGATTATTCTGAAGAGATTCCTAAGATTATTGACGATGCTTCGGCGTCGACAAGCGAAGTTAATTCTGAGGATATTTTAAAGAAGCTGGAATCTGATTCCAGCTATGAGGTATTAGTTCGAAATGTTGATCCAGATATTGCTCAACAAATTGCGCAGGAATATCATGGCGTAGCTGCTGACCTGCAAAATATTCGACAATATCCTAATGGAGCGATTGCTGAGAATGTACTTGGCAAAATTAGTTATGATGGTCAAGGTCAGTTCGGTTTTGAAGCTAGTAATGATGCTTTACTCTCGGGAATTGATGGCCGATCAACGGTAGACGTTTCTACTAATGGTCAGGTAATTCCGGGTACTACTCGGGATACGGTACCGGCAACTAATGGGGCGACTGCAAGGCTTACCCTGGATCTAGATTTACAAACTTATGTGCAACAACAAATCGAGCAAGCCGTTGCCAATTCTGGTGCACAAAGCGGTGAAGCGGTGGTACTAGACGTAGAAACCGGGGAAGTTCTCGCTATGGCCAATAGTGACACTATTGATCCTATGGGCGATATTCAACGTCAGATTGATCAAGGTAAAGACTTCAGTAATACTTCTATTTCTGCACCCTTTGAACCGGGTTCGGTAGCCAAGATTATTACTGCTGCTGGTGTTATTGAAGATGGTTTATCTACTCCTGATGAAGTTATTCAGGTACCTGGAAGTATTAACATGTCCGGGGTAACAGTCAAAGACGCATGGGATCACGGTGTGGTTGGCTATACTACTACGGGTATTTTTGGTAAATCGTCTAACGTTGGCACACTATTGTTAGCACAGCGGTTAGGCGAGCAACGTTTTAATGATTTACTGAATAAGTTCGGTATCGGGCAGACAACCGGCATTGAATTACCGAGTGAATCTCAAGGGTTGGTACCAGATATTTCGCAATGGTCGGGTGGTACTTTCGCTAACCTACCTATTGGGCAAGGTATGAGTTGGACAACCTTGCAAATGGCGAGTGTGTATCAAGCAATCGCTAATGAAGGTGTGCGGATCCAGCCACGCATTATTGATCGTATTGTTGATGCCAGCGGAAGCGTCATTGAGCAACCCGAGCCTACGGAAACTAAGGTAGTGTCTGCTCAAACTGCGCGCACGATCATTGATATGTTCCGTGCAGTGGCACAAAACGATCCCACCGGGGTGCAATCTGGAACCGGTCCTGGAGCGGCTATTGATGGTTATCAAGTATCTGGAAAAACTGGTACCGCTCAGCAAGTAGATCCTGCCACTGGTGCCTATTCCAACTCTAACTATTGGATTACTTTTGCCGGTATCGCACCAGCTGATGATCCTCGGTATGTAGTGGCAATCCAACTTGATCGTCCAGTACGCGGAGTACACGGCGAAGGTGGACAATCTGCTGCGCCACTATTCCACGACATTGCAACCTGGTTGCTTAATAGAGATAACGTACCGCTATCACCACCGATGGAGGGAACCTTGGTGCTACAGGCACAATAGTTTTTGTGGTGACACTCTTAGCGCTGATAAACCGTAGATGAAAAATATTCACGGGTAATAAATGACAAGATGCTTTACTAGAAGGAGGCTTTATGTCCACTACTGTTGGGCAGATCAGCACACTTATTCAGGCAACGCTTCACGCCGCTGAGGTGCGCTTGGCCGAGGAGATACCAATTAGCGCTATTGGTTTAGACTCTAGACAGCTTCCTGAAGGTGGACTTTTTGCAGCGCTTCCTGGTACCCGAAACCATGGTGCGCATTATGCTGGTTCGACAGCCGCAGCAGCCATTCTTAGTGATGCGGAAGGCACAAAAATTCTGCGCGAATTAGGAGAAACCCGGCCGATTCTTGAAGTAGCCGATATTCGAGCGGTACTAGGTTATGTAGCAGCAGAAGTCTATGACCATCCGTCAGAAAAAATGACCATTATTGGTATTACAGGAACAAGCGGAAAAACTACTACCAGCTATTTGCTCGAAACTGGTCTTATAGCTGCCGGTTATAGTGTGGGTTTGATCGGAACCACCGGTACTCGAATTAATGGAAAACCCGTTCCTACTCAACTGACTACCCCAGAAGCACCTACACTACAAGCTCTTTTTGCTCGTATGCTTAACGACGGAGTAACCCACGTGGTCATGGAAGTATCTAGTCATGCACTGAGCTTGGGACGTACCGTAGGAACCCACTTTAAGGTTGCTGGGTTTACCAACCTTAGCCAAGATCATCTTGATTTTCATTCCACAATGGAAGAATACTTTGCAGCTAAGGCATTATTTTTCGAACCCACATCAGATAAACGAGCACAGACTTCGGTTATTTGTGTTGATGATCCTTGGGGCGAGAAAATGGCGCAGCGTGCCATTAACCCGATTCGCGTTTCTACAACTAACAACCATGGTGATGTTATTGCTCATGCGATCGAAAGCGATCCCACTGGGGCACAGAGTTTTCAGTTACGTGCCGGCAATAAGGATTACCACGTTGTATTGCCACTTCCTGGGATTTTTAACGTGGCTAATGCCAGTTTGGCACTGGCCATTGCCGAAAATATTGGTGTTGATATGTCGGCTGTCATTGATGGTATGAGTCAGGTTTCAGTGCCTGGTCGTATGCAGCGCATTGATGCTGGTCAGGAATTTTTAGCTGTGGTTGATTATGCCCACAAGCCGGCGGCGATTGCAGCAGTGCTTGAGACTATTCGTAATCAAATATCAGGTCGTATTGGCATAGTTATAGGTGCTGGTGGCGATCGAGACGCAGCAAAACGCCCCATTATGGGAGCGGAATCTGTGCGTCGTGCAGATCTGGTTATTGTTACTGATGATAATCCGCGTAGCGAAGACCCTGCGGTTATTCGACAAGCAGTACTTGCTGGTGCATACGCTATTCAGCAGGAAAGACCCGAAGTAGAGATTGCAGAGATAGGGGATCGTCGAAAAGCAATTGCGGCGGCGATTTCTTGGGCACAACCTGGTGATGCAGTAATTGTTGCGGGTAAAGGACATGAGGTTGGCCAATTGATTGCTGGTGTCAATCACCATTTTGATGACCGTGAAGAGGTACAGGCAGCGCTGCAAAGGATAAGCCAATGATTCCTATGACTCTTGGCCACATAGCTGCAGTCACTGGTGGGGAAGTAGTTCCAGCACATGCCGCGGATAAATATGTGACCGCTGGCGTTGAATTTGATTCTCGCCGCGTTGAACCTGACGGACTTTTTGTCGCGATTGCTGGTAATCGGGTTGATGGTCATGATTTTGCCGCGAGTACTCCCGCAGCGGGTACCTTGGCTTTTAAAGATGTTGGTGCACCATGCGTTGTAGTTCCTAAAACACAGCTTGTTGATAGCGAAAATAGTTATTTAATCGCAGGTGATAATTCTGGGGCAGTAGCTAGTGTTGTCTATGCCTTGGGTCTTTTAGCTAGATATGTTGTTGATGAGCTTAAAAGCACTGGTCTTCGAGTTATTGGGGTAACCGGTTCGGCAGGTAAAACCTCCACTAAAGACATGATGGCTAGCGTATTTGCTGCTGCTGGTGAAACTATCGCTCCGCCAGGTTCAATGAATAATGAAATTGGCCATCCATATACCGCTTTAAAATGTACTCGGGATACCCAGTTTTTAGTGGCCGAGATGTCCGCACGTGGCATTGGCCATGTGGCACATTTAGCAGAGATTGCTCCACCAGAAATTGCAGTGGTGCTTAACGTCGGCAGTGCGCACCTTAGCGAATTTGGCTCCCGTGAGATTATTGCCCAAGCTAAGGCAGAATTAGTAGAAGCGCTTCCACCACAAGGAGTGGCAGTATTAAATGCCGATGATGAATATGTTCGCGCTATGAGCAGCCGCACTAGTGCACAGGTATTGAGCTTTTCGACGCAGCAAGACAACCCATATGGAGCAGAAATTACTGCGAAAAATATTGTTCTTGACTCGCGCGCGCGAGCATCGTTTACTGTGCACTACGGTGCACAAGAAGCCAAGATATGCCTACAAGTTGCTGGGCTGCATCAAGTTTCTAATGCTTTAGCTGCGGTGGGTGCTGGATTAGCGGCCGGGTTGAAACTAGAAAATATTGCTCCTGCTTTATCTAGTTATCAGATAGTTTCTGCACACCGTATGGATACTCATGAGCTTTCCACTGGGGCAATTATTATCGATGACGCCTATAACGCCAATATGGAATCAATGACGGCAGGTTTTCATGCGCTTCGTGATATGACTTCGACGGGTAAAACTAGTTGGGCAGTATTAGGGCCAATGGCCGAAGCTGGCATAAATGAGATACATGAGCACGAAATATTAATTGATCGTTTAGTAGACACCGGTATTAATCACCTTATTGTGGTTGGCAACCATGACAATGCCATGGCGATGTATCGGCAGGCTCAGAAGTTAAAAATTACCGTGCATAAGGTTGCGGATGCAACGACGGCAACTGCAATTTTGCGACCGATGATGCAATCGGGCGATGCGGTGCTAGTGAAAGCGTCGAATTCCTATAAATTATGGGAAGTAGCAACACAACTTATTGAAGCAGATGAGTTGGAAAACGGTACGCAAAGTACTACAGAACAAAAGGTGAATAAGTCATGACCCAGATTATTCTTGCCGGTGCAATCGGGCTATTGGTGTCGATTTTTACCACACCAGTGCTCATTCGTCTGTTTAGTAGACAAGGCATTGGCCAAGAAATCCGTGAGGAAGGACCTAAATCGCACTTGCGTAAGCGAGGCACACCAACGATGGGTGGATTAGCTATCCTCTCAGGTATAACTGTGGCTTATATCGTGGTAGGGATCTACGGTGAAATTAGTGATAACCAGGGATTTACTGCTTCTGGCGTATTAGTGCTTAGCCTTATGCTATCCCTAGGTGGATTAGGCTTTGCCGACGACTTTATTAAACTGTACAAGGGACGAAACCTTGGGTTGAATAAGCGGGCAAAACTTATTGGTCAGCTAGCTATTGCGCTTCTCTTTGGTTTTCTTATTCTGCAATTTCCCGATGAAGAAGGTTTAACCCCCGGCTCCACCTCGTTAAGCTTTTTACGTGATATTGACACCATCGATATTGCCGTCGGCGGCGGGATTATTGGCATTATTGTCTTCTTGTTTTTTATGTATATCCTTATCTCCGCATGGTCGAACGCGGTGAACCTTACCGACGGACTTGACGGGTTAGCCGCTGGTACTACAGCCATTGTTATGGGTGCCTATGCGTTAATCACTTTTTGGCAGTTTCGAAACTCTTGTTCTGAAGGTGCTGCACCAGGTTGTTATAACGTCCGCGATCCACTAGATCTAGCAGTGCTTGCCGCTGCTGGTTTGGGTGCTTGTTTAGGATTTTTATGGTGGAATGCAGCTCCAGCTAAGATTTTTATGGGTGATACCGGTTCGCTTGCATTAGGCGGTTTAGTAGCAGGACTTTCTGTTTCCTCGCGTACCGAATTATTGATGATCATTATTGGTGCTCTGTTTGTGCTAGAAGCAGCCAGTGTTGTTATTCAGGTCATTGGTTTCCGCACAAAAGGGATTCGTGTTTTCCGTATGGCACCTATTCACCATCATTTTGAAAATGGTGGCTGGGCAGAAACAACTGTGGTTATTCGCTTCTGGCTTACCGCAGCAGTAGCGGCGCTCATTGGTGCGTCAATTTTTTATGCTGACTGGCTTTCTGCAGTAGGTGCATAAAGGAGTGGCTTTATGACTGTGCCTATAAAAGATATTTCTTGTCCAGTGTTGGTTACCGGTGCCGGAGTAACCGGACGAGGAATTGTCGGGTTACTTAAGCAGATCGGTATTCCGGTAACACTAGCTGATGCCAACCGGGAGGCGTTGGCACAGATTGAAGCTGAACTTGGCATCATCACGGTGTGTGAAGAAGATTTATTAACTAACCGTGCCCTTTTTAATTCTTATGGGCTTGTGGTTACTTCACCAGGTTGGCGCCCCGATGCGCCACTACTTCGTGCTGCTTTGGAAGCGGGGTTAGAAGTTATTGGTGATGTGGAACTATGTTGGCGACTCGATCAGGATGAGGTATTTGGCAATAAACGTAGATGGATAGTAGTTACTGGTACTAATGGTAAAACCACAACTACCGCCATGTTGGCGGCCATGCTTAATGAAGCTGGTTATGCTGCTGCAGCAGTAGGAAATATTGGGGTAGCTATTGCTGATGCACTGATTGGTACTCATCGAGTAGACATTTTGGTAGCCGAGTTATCTAGTTTCCAACTGCACTGGACAACAACATTGCGCCCTGAAATCGGTGTATTTCTTAATTTGGCCGAAGATCATATTGATTGGCACGGCAGTTTTAACGAGTATGCGGCAGCAAAAGCAAAGGTATTTTCGGCAGCAACTGCGATTGCTAGTAAAGACGATGACCTAGTAAAAGAGTTAGCTAAAGATCATGAGGTTATTTTTTATACCTTAGGTGAGCCGGATGCTGGTGAAGTTGGTGTTAGTAAGCAGTGGATCGTCGATAAGCGAAATAAAGCAGTACGTATTGCCCCAGCAACAAATATTCAACCGCACGGACCCGCTGGAATTGCTGATGCAACTGCAGCTGCTGCAGCAGCACTAGTTGCCGGGGTAAGCCCAGAAGCAATTCAACGTGCCTTGGCTACGTTTAGCGTTGCTGGGCATCGCGGGCAAGTAGTAGCAACGTACCGTGGGATCGTTGCGGTAGATAACTCGAAGGCAACTAATCCGCATGCAGCTGATTCTGCGCTAGGTGGGTTTAAGTCGATTGTGTGGATTGCTGGTGGTCAGCTTAAAGGCGCTGATGTCAGCGAGGTAATACGTCGTCATGCTCAGCACATAAAAGCTGCAGCATTGCTAGGTGTAGATGCGTTAAAGATTGCACAAGCGCTTGCTGATAATGCACCGCATGTGAAAATACAGGTAACGCAGGAAACTGATCCGGTATTAGCGATGAATGAGGTCGTAGAATTTGCTGTCTCACAAGCGAGTGCTGGAGATGCAATTGTGCTTGCGCCTGCAGCAGCTAGTCTGGATATGTATACCGGTATGGCTCAACGCGGTGATCTTTTTGCTGACGCTATTAAAAAATATCTTTGCTTCGAGAGCACAAGAGAGGACTGATCAGTTATCATGTCGAACTCCACTGCATCGCGGATGCAACAGCCGGCTCAACCGCGTATAGCTAAACCCAATACGGTGACGTTTGCCCAACTACGTAAAGTTATTTCTGAGCGGCTAAAAGATTTTTTCTCACGTCCGCTGAGTAATTACTACATGATCCTGATTTGCGTGGTATCGCTGACGCTTATTGGTGTAGTTATGGTAATGAGCGCATCAATGACCTGGTCTGTTGCTGATGGTGCAACAGTGTGGAGCACTGCGTTACGCCAAACCATTATGGTTGTTTTAGGTCTTTTCACCATGTGGATGGCTATGCGGATGAGTCCGCGTACCATACGTCGATTAGCACCGTGGTTATTAATTATCTCGATTATTTTGCTTATCGCTGTGCTTATTCCCGGTATTGGTACCGGTAAGCAAGAAGTTGGTTCCCAGTCGTGGATTGACGTAGGTGCTGTGCGATTCCAACCTTCAGAAATTGCTCGTGTGGCTATTGCTATTTGGGGAGCTCAATATCTTTCAGACGGTCGTCCTGGTGAAACACGACGATTAGTGCATTTTGGTGTGGTTGCTCTTGGTTTAGCATTGCTTATTTTTATGGAAGGCGATGCCGGTATGGCCATGAGCTTTATGCTGGTTGCTGCCGTCATGCTTTTCTTTGCCGGGCTTAACTGGTTCTTCGTTGTAATGAGTGTTGTTTTAGGCATGATCGGTATCCTCTTCGTATTCTTTGTACGAGGCGGTTTCCGCTCAGATCGCATCACAGTGTATTTCGATGCCTTGCGTGGGCATTTTTCTGATGTTCATAATTCTGCTTATCAGTCTTACCAAGGGTTTTTATCGCTTGCCGATGGCTCTATGTTTGGGGTTGGCCTTGGCCAATCGCGGGCTAAATGGTTTTATCTACCTGAGAGTAAAAATGATTTTATTTATGCCATTATCGGTGAAGAACTAGGATTTTTTGGTGCTAGTACGGTAGTAGTGCTATTCGGAATTCTTGGTTGGGTGGGAATTAATACCGCGCGTAAATCAGCTACCCAATTTCTCATGCTTATGTCGGCTACCTTAACCGCAGGTGTGGTTGTTCAAGCATTTATCAATATTGGTTATGTTGTTGGTGCATTACCCGTTACTGGCATCCAATTACCGATGATTTCTGCTGGTGGTACTTCTGCGGTAATTACTTTGGGTGCGATGGGTATTTTGGCAAACTGCGCACGCCATCAACCTGATGCAATTTCGCATATGGCAGCACATGGTCGTCCGGCAATTGATCGTTTCCTATTTCTTCCCGAACCACGTATTTATAACGTGGAGGAAAGACGACGCGGCCCTCGTAGTGGTATCAGAGCTGCCTCATCAGATCAGTCGCGTTCATTGCCGCAACGTCCAGCACCGCAGCGCGCCGGTGCGCCACGGGTAAATAATAAGAATAGAGGAAGTTACCAAAGGGTTGATCGCCAGCGTCGAACTGGTGCTGCATATACTGATTCGCGCAATCAACGAGGAAGGCGTTAGTACATGACCAAGGTAATTGTGGCCGGTGGCGGCACCGCAGGACATATTGAGCCGGCACTTGCTGTTGCTGAAGCACTGAAAGAACATGGCGTGGAAGTAGCTGCTTTGGGAACCGTTAAGGGACTAGAATCACGTATCGTTCCTGAGCGCGGTGTTGAGTTAAAACTTATTAATCCGGTTCCCGTGCCGCGAAAAATTGGTGCTGATCTTTTTGCTTTGCCAGTGAATTTATTTAAAACCGTTGCTCAAACGCGACGTACTTTTAAAGAGTTTGGTTGTGATGCTGTTATTGGCTTTGGCGGTTATGTTTCCGCACCAGCATATTTAGCAGCTAAATCTTTGCGATTGCCTTTTTTTGTTCATGAATCCAATGCGCGTGCAGGCATGGCTAATAAGCTCGGTGTTGGCTTAGGCGGGATTGGCCTCAACGCCACCCAAGATTCCGGAATGAAAGGTGAAGTAGTCGGTATTCCTATTCGCGATAGCTTGCGTGCTGATGTTGCAGCTGCACGCGAACGCGGCAAAAAGCTTTTTGGCTTAACAGGTGATAAGACCACCATTTTGGTTACTGGCGGTAGCCAAGGCGCACAGTCGATTAACACTGCCATTGTTGAAGCCGTGCCAGAATTGCTTCAACAAGGGTTTCAAATTGTGCATGCCTATGGGCGTAAAAATGAAGCTCCTCAAGCACAACCAGGATATGTGCCTGTGCCATATATAGATGATATGGCTGCCGGATATGCCATCGCAGACTTAATTATTTGTCGCTCTGGCGCAATGACAGTTGCTGAGGTTTCCGCTTTGGGCATTCCTGCTGTGTATATCCCTCTTCCACATGGTAATGGCGAACAAGGGCTTAATGCTGCTGCTGTTGTTGAAGCTGGAGCAGCAGTACTGGTAGCAGATGCATCGCTAAATTCAGCCACAATTATTGACTTGGTAAGTCAGCTAGCTGGTGATCCGCAGAGATTAGCGGTGATGCGTGATGCATTATCGCATACTGGTTTTAATAATGTTGCTGGAGTTATCGCTGAGAAAATTATGGCTGCTATCAAAAATGAAGGAAAATAATATGACGGAAAATATTGATCTCAGCCGAGTTCACCTTATCGGTATTGGCGGTGCCGGTATGTCAGGTGTAGCACGCATTCTGCTTTCTCGTGGTTTTGTGGTTTCTGGCTCTGATGTGAAAGATTCTCGTGCCATACTTGCTCTTCGAGCTATGGGAGCAACAATTGCTATTGGGCATGCGCGTGAGAACTTGAGCATAACCGGTGAGTTGCCAAGTGTAGTTGTGACCTCTTTTGCGGCGATACCTAAGGATAATCCTGAGTTGGTATATGCAGCTGAGTGTGGGATTCCAATTATTCGTCGCTCTGATCTTCTTGGTGAGCTTATGCAGGGCTTTACTCAGGTATTGATTGCAGGTACACACGGTAAAACTTCAACCACCTCGATGGCCGTGGTAGCGCTACAAGAAGCAGGTTTAGATCCTAGTTTCGCGATTGGCGGCCAGCTGAATAAAGCTGGAACTAATGCGCACCAAGGAAGTGGGCAATGTTTTGTTGCGGAAGCAGATGAATCTGATGCTTCATTACTGCGTTATCAGCCAGATATTGCAGTAATCACTAATATTGAGCCAGATCACCTAGATTTTTTCAAAACTCCACAGGCCTATATGCAGGTCTTTGAGGATTTTGCAGAGCGCATTTCTACTACCGGTTCATTGGTGGTGTGTTTGGACGATCCCCACGCTGCTGAATTAGGTCAGCGAATGAAAGATCGGGTTCGGGTTTGTGGTTATGGCACTGCTGTAGCAGCACAAGCATATCCAGATATTGCGTATACAGTGATTACTGATATCACTGCGGGGGTTAAGACAACCACTGCGACAATTCTGCTTGATCAGCAACGTGAGGTAACACTAAGCCTAAAAATCCCAGGGGAGCATATGGTGCTCAATGCTGCGGCTGCATTAACCGCAGGCGTACTCGTCGGCGCAGATACAGATAAGCTGATTCAAGGTGTGAATTCTTTTAGTGGCGTGCGTCGTCGTTTTGAATCTCATGGGCGTATTGATACCGGTAATTACGCTGGGGTTGAGATATTCGATGATTATGCACATCACCCTACCGAGGTGGAGGCGGTTATAACTGCAGCTCAGGAGAAGATTCGTGCTCGAGGTATGGGAAGAGTAGTGGTAGCTTTTCAACCACACTTATACTCGCGAACAATGGAGTTTGCCGAAGAATTTGCTCGCGCATTATCGCTTGCCGACGAAGTAATCGTGCTAGACATTTTTGGTGCGCGCGAACAGCCTGTTCCCGGAGTAGATTCTCGAATTATTACCCAGCACATAACTAAGCCGGTTATTTTCGAACCTGATTTTTCCGCGGTGCCGGAACGAATAGCAGCTATTGCTCAACCTGGTGATCTTATTATGACCATGGGAGCTGGATCAGTGACAATACTTGCACCAGAAATATTTGAGCGTTTGCGATGAAAAAACGCATTTTCTTAGGTCTTGGTGCCACGATGATAGTGGCGTTGATTTTCTTTGTCACGGCGTGGTTTTACCCGTTGTGGAAGATGTCTGCCTTTGAAATAAGTGGACAAAACCATACTCTTGTTGAGGAAGTAGAAACTGCTAGTGGAGTATCTATTGGAGAGAATTTTTTCCATGTTGATTCCATTGCGGTAGCAAAATCTATTTCTGCGTTGCCATGGGTCAGTAGTGTCAATGTGAATAAACACATAGACGGGGTGTTGAGTATTGAACTCACAGAGCATACAGTTCGGCTGTACACGGAAACTGCTGATGGGGATGTGCTTATCGACGAACAAGGACGACCCTTTTTAACAGCTGCGCGAGAATCGGGCATGGTTAAAGTAAGCGGTAATGAGCAGGATACGCCAGAGATTTACCGGGTTGTTCTTGCCGCTCTTGAGGCGATGGATCCTATGGTTTCTGCGCGAATTGTTGAAGTAGCTGCTCCGAGTAGTTATGAGCTAACTATGATTCTTGATGATGGACGACGGGTTTATTGGGGTTCGGAAGAAAATCTTAATGATAAAGCCATCGCACTTCGAGTGGCGTTAACCCGAGGTGAACAATCTTTAGATGTTAGTGCAGCACCGGTGATTGCGGTGCGTTAGATGTATGAGTGAAGCAAAAAATTTTTATATATATATACGTGTCTGGGAAATTTTCTCGGCACGTATTTTTTTAAAAAAATACGTGGGCATGATGGTGCAAAATTATAGCTATGGATAAAGAAACTATAGCGGTAGCTTTAAGTAAATATGAGGTGAAAACTCAGTGGACATATAGTGTCTACCTATAGGGCTATCAAATTTTGAGCAGGTATGTTTGTGCACGTTAAAACCCTAAAGTTGAGGTTGAGGGTAGAGACACGCCGCAAAGAAAATACGAAAAATTTTCCCAACTTCATTGAAGATAGAAAGCAGTGCAGCACTTTAAAGGCTTATCGAAGAAGTTATAAGAAGGTGCTGAAGGTAACGACAAATTGTTTTAAAGCGAAAGGCGAGTCCAACTTATGACTTCCCCTGATAACCACCTCGCCATTATTAAGGTTGTAGGCGTTGGTGGCGGCGGTGTGAACGCCGTTAACCGGATGATTGAAGAGGGTTTGAAGGGTGTTGAGTTTATTGCGATCAACACCGACTCGCAGGCACTCATGTTTTGTGACGCCGATGTAAAACTTGAGATTGGTCGTGCAGAGACACGTGGTCTAGGCGCTGGGGCGAATCCCGAGGTGGGGCGTAAGTCAGCTGAGGAACATAAATCAGATATTGAAGAATCGCTTCAAGGCGCAGATATGGTGTTTGTGACTGCTGGTGAAGGTGGCGGTACTGGTACCGGTGCTGCACCAGTTGTTGCTGGTATTGCTAAGAAAATGGGCGCGCTGACCGTTGGGGTGGTTACTCGGCCATTCCGATTTGAAGGCAAAAAACGGATTAATCGTGCTTTAGAAGGAATCGAAGCCTTGCGTGAGGTCTGCGATACCTTGATTGTTATCCCTAACGATCGGTTGCTTCAGCTTGGTGATGCAAACTTATCCATGGCCGAAGCTTTCCATGCTGCCGATCAGGTGCTGCATAATGGTGTGCAAGGAATTACCGATCTTATTACTATCCCAGGTCTTATCAATGTGGACTTTGCCGACGTGCGTTCAGTAATGAGCGATGCTGGTTCTGCATTGATGGGTATTGGTTCCGCGCGCGGAGATAATCGCGTTATTACGGCCGCTAAAGAGGCAATTAACTCACCATTGTTGGAAAACACAATGGAAGGCGCAAAGGGAGTATTGCTTTCTTTTGCTGGTGGTTCAGATCTTGGCCTCATGGAAGTTAATGAAGCTGCGACCATGATTGAGGATCTTGCTCATGAGGATGTCAACCTGATTTTCGGTACCATTTTCGACGATAATTTAGGTGATGAAGTTCGGGTTACTGTTATTGCTACTGGTTTTGATGGACAGCAGCAGGCAAGTGCACCTAGCACGCCAGCTACGACTGAGTCGGTTGATAGTGTTACTCCAGAGCCTGCTCCTACCCGTAGCCTTTTTGGTGGACACGAGCAGGAAACAAGTAACTGGTCAGCGGATCGACCGAGTCGTTCTAGCTACAGTGATTCGCATTCGGGAATGTTTACTACCCGTGAAGAAAATCGTGGGACTTCATCGAGGCAGGCACAAAGTCAGCCAATCGACGACGATGATGTAGGACTTGAAGGGTGGATGTAACAGTACGTCCAGTTCGGAAGGTATTTACCACCCGTGCAGGTGGTTTTTCTCAGCCACCGTTTGAAAGCTTTAACCTAGGCGATCATGTAGGAGATGACCCTTATGCAGTAGCAGCTAATCGACGTCGATTAGCCGAGGTTCTGAAACTACCGACAGAGGCATTTGTTTGGATGGAACAAATTCATTCGGCGCATGTCACTGTGGTTGATCGCCCTCAGCAGCAAGCAGTTGAGGCAACTGATTGTTTGGTTACAACTACAAAGGGTTTAGCACTTGTGGTACTGGTCGCTGATTGCGTTCCAGTGCTGCTCAGCGATACCGATGCTGGGGTTATTGCTGCCTGTCATGCAGGACGTATGGGAGCACGCAATGGAATTGTGCGTAAAACTGTAGAAACAATGGTTTCTTTGGGTGCTCGGCCACATCAGATTCATGCTCTTTTAGGTCCTGCTGCTTCTGGTTTGCGCTATGAGGTTCCCCGTGAGATGGCATTAGATGTCGAAAAACGGTTGCCTGGAGCGCATATGTGCACTCAACAGGGAACAGATGGGCTCGATATCCGTCGTGGAATCATCCGGCAGCTATTGGGTTTGGGTGTGCGTGCTATTGATTCTGATCCACGATGCACAATTGAAAGTCCAGAGTTTTTCTCTTATCGACGAGAACAGAAAACGGGTCGGCAAGCTGGAGTTATTTGGCTCCAGTAGCAGAATTTTTTAACCGACACGCCGAAGAATTACACCTATGCGATTATCCAGCTAGTAGGTTGATCTTCATTCCACAAACATACCAATCACTACAAAGAGAGCTTTTCGAAAAATGTCCGCAGTAAACAGCATTAAAAACTTTTTCGGATTAGGCGATGAGCACGTAGTCGCCGACTACATCGAAGACGATGAGTACTATCGTGAAGAGCCAGTGCACAGCGACTATCTCAGCGAGCGGGATTACGGACACCGCTATGAATCGGAGCGTCGTATTACTGCTCGTCCACGTTTAGAAACTATTGCTTTGACACATTACCGAGAGGCACGCCGTGTTGGTGAAAGTTTCCGCGAGGGCAATATCGTGGTTATGGACATTACTCGTTTAGAACGCCAGGATATGACTCGTATGGTTGATTTTGCTGCTGGTTTGAAATTTGCTCTTGAAGGCCAACTTGAAAAATTAGCTAAAGGTTTCTTTGTTTTGGCACCTAAAGGCGCTGTTCTTGATACTGAAGAAATCAAAGCTCGTATTGGTATTGCCTAAAATCATCATCACATTAATTGTTCCTGATAACAGTAAATGCTTAAGAAGTATGTTTCACATCTAGTTGTGATGGATTGTTCTTTGCATTGGTATGACGGTATGACGATGTAACACGTACACTGTGGAACAAAAGCACCGTCTCACCCGTTTAGAGCAGTGAACTGCTTTAATAGGTGAGGCGGTTTTATCTATTCCTGCTTTAAATCACAAACAACAGAAAGAAAACAGTGGCAAATTTCGTTATTCTGCTTTTGCTGATTATTCAGATTTATACGTTTATTTTGTTTGGTCGCGTTCTGATTGAAATGATTCAGTCTTTTTCGCGTAACTTCACACCACCTCGGTGGTTTATCATTTTTGCAGAGGCTCTTTTTGTAGTCACTGATCCGCCAGTGAAGGCTTTGCGGAGAGTAATTCCACCGTTGCGGGTAGGAAATGTAGCTTTAGATGTCTCGGTTTTGGTTCTGTTTCTTATTCTGTATGTAGCTCAGCTGGTTATTGCTCAGGTGTTTTATAATAGTTAGTGCATATAGGGTCAGAACCGGGTAGTTGGCGAGTGCTAGGAATTTTTGAAAGTTCCGATAAAGACCAACCAGAACTGGTGGTGCCATATAGATGTGGTATGCGTCATAGGAAAAGTTTTTCTTTAGACTTGAGTAATCAAAAAGATGCTAAAAATTTACCCTTATTACGGTTTATGCTGCTAGATTTGTTCCTAGAGCGTCGTGTGGGCGTAAAAAATCACGAGGCTTTCATGCAAAACACGGTGTGGGAAATGACCTACCAGTGCTAGTGCGTTATTGTGATTAGTTGAACTGGCATATGACGGATCGCATGATCCATATGTAGATGAATCTTGAAGGGAAGAAGCCCCATGGCGCAATTGACCCAGGCTGATGTCCGAAACATCGCTTTTAATAAGCCACCTATCGGTAAGCGTGGTTACGCTGAGGACGAGGTGGATCAGTTTTTGGACATGGTCGAAGAGACCATTGCTGAGCTACGTGAAGAAAACGATGATCTTGCGCAGCAGGTTGAAGAGCTTCAGGCCGAGCTCAAGCAGGCTGGTTCTGGCGCACCGGCGGTAACTACACCAAACGTTGACAACAAGGTTGATGAGCAAGCACTGCGTAAGCAGATCGAAGAGTCGCTTAAATCTCAGTATGAGTCACAGCTTAATGAAGCTCGTAGGGCTGTTGAAAAAGCTGAAAATGAGCGTCGCGCTGCTCGCGTAGAAGCAGATACCGCAAAGCGCGAGGCGGCAGCGGCGAAGGCACAATCGACGAATGCTGCTAATGCACAACCAGCTGCAGTTGCTGCAACTGATTCATCTGCTAATGCGGATACTCATCTGTCTGCGGCCAAGGTTTTGGGCATGGCACAAGAGATGGCTGATCGGATTACTAGCGAGGCACAAGCCGAGTCTCAGGCTATGCTTACCGAGGCGCGTACTGCTGCCGAGAAGCAGGTTAATGAAGCTGAACTTAATGCTCGTTTGACCTTGGAAGATGCTCGCGCTAAGAGTCAAAAGCAGCTTGCTGATGCTGATGCGCGTGCTAAGTCTTTGATTGCTGATGCTGAGAAACGTTCTGAGCAGACCCTGAGTGAGGCTAACTCACGCGCTACTGCTCAGGTTAAGATGGCAGAAGATAAAGCCAACGCTTTGCAGGCAGACGCTGAGAAGAAGCACACCGAGATTATGGCTACTGTTAAACAGCAGCAGAATGCGTTGGAGGCTCGTATTAGCGAGTTACGTACCTTTGAACGTGAGTACCGTACTCGTTTGAAGACCCTCTTGCAATCGCAGTTAGAAGAGTTGGAATCGCGTAGTCTTGCTTCACCTAGCGAAGGCAATAAGTAATCAACTTCGTTGAAGAAGGAGGTCCCTTGGGCAGGAATATGCCCTAGGGGCCTTATCTTTTTCATTAAGGTGTCAGGAGATCTTCGTACAGTGTTAATTGCAGCACTTTGTTTAGCGGCACTGGGTTTTGTTTTTCTTGTGTTAGCTGTCACTTCTACACATGATATTTGGCAGTGGTTGTTATTGATCTCGGTGTTTGCTGGAGCAGTGATACTGGTTATTGATGTTATTGATAAGTATTGCTTGCGTCGTCCAGATGCTAAGGAAACAAAAGGTGAAGTATTAGAATCTGAGGTTAGTGAGTCGGTAATAAACAATTCGAGTGAAGTAGAAAACTAAGCTATACTCACTGAAGGTGAAGTAAACTTCATCTGGGCTATGATCCGGCAATCACTGGGGAGCTCTTCGGAAGAACAAGAATTTTTCATATTTCTTTAGTAGAACCGAACGGGTAAGACCGATATCTCCTTATAAAGACGAGTGGAGCTTTAGTGGAAGGTAATTTTTTTACCAACCATTTAAAGTTCAAGCAGGGTGGTACCGCGCCTACTTTTTTATGGTGGCGTCCCTGCGTTATGGCTGCTTAAACACTTGAGTAGCTAGTTAAATGAAAGCTAAAACTCGCAGGTATAAGGAGATTTTTTCATGTCTGTTGGTAGTTTTTATCCACAGGTGGATATGACTGGCGGTTCCACGCGGTTCCCAGATATGGAACAGCAGGTGCTTGACTATTGGGAGCAGGATAATACCTTCCAAGCTAGTATTGACCAGCGAAATGGTACTAAAGACTATGTCTTTTATGATGGCCCACCTTTTGCTAATGGGTTGCCTCACTACGGTCATCTTCTTACTGGCTATGTCAAAGATATTGTGCCGCGTTTTCAAACAATGCGTGGCTACCGGGTACCACGTGTTTTCGGTTGGGATACTCACGGTCTGCCTGCCGAATTAGAAGCGGAAAAACAACTAGGTATTCGCGATAAAGGCGAGATTGAGGCCATGGGATTGGCCAAATTCAATGAGTACTGTGCCAGCTCGGTGTTGAAATACACCAAGGAGTGGGAAGAGTATGTTACTCGTCAAGCTCGGTGGGTTGATTTTGAAAATGGTTACAAGACCATGGATATCACCTACATGGAATCAGTCATTTGGGCATTTAAAGAGCTTTACAATAAGGGATTGATCTACCAAGGTTTCCGAGTATTGCCATATTCTTGGGCAGAACATACTCCTTTGTCTAACCAAGAAACTCGCCTGGACGATTCCTATAAGATGCGCCAGGATCCTACGCTCACTGTCACTTTCCCGATTATTGACGGAAACCCGGAGTTGGTCGGTGCGCTAGCTTTGGCATGGACAACTACACCATGGACATTGCCATCGAATTTAGCACTTGCTGTCAACCCTACTGTTAGCTACGCATTGGTTCGTACTGGTGAAGGCGCTGCAGAATCAATCGTCGATAAGAAAGTATTGCTAGCTGAGGCATTGGTTGCCACCTATGCCAAGGAACTTGGTGATTATGAGATCGTACGTACCTTTAGTGGTCAAGAGTTAGCTGGTGCTACCTACAAGCCGATTTTTGATTATTTTGCGGATACAGAGAATGCTTTCCAAATTGTAGAAGCAGAGTATGTCACCACAGAAGATGGTACCGGTATTGTCCACCAAGCACCTGCTTTTGGTGAAGACGATATGAACACCTGTCAGAAGTATGACATTCCTACCATTATCCCAGTTGATATGGACGGAAAATTTACTTCTTTGGTGCCAGAATATGAAGGACAACTAGTCTTTGATGCTAACAAGGACATTATTAAGGATCTAAAGGCTGCTGGTCGAGTAGTTCGTCATCAGACTATTGAACACTCTTATCCACATTCCTGGCGTTCTGGTGAGCCACTTATCTATATGGCATTGCCATCGTGGTTCGTAAATGTTACTGCGATCCGTGATCGAATGGTGGAACTTAATCAGGATATTGAGTGGATGCCAGAGCATATCCGGGATGGACAGTTTGGCAAATGGCTAGAAGGCGCTCGCGATTGGAATATCTCGCGTTCACGTTATTGGGGTTCTCCTATTCCAGTATGGGTCTCTGATGATGAAAACTATCCGCGCGTTGATGTTTATGGCTCACTTGATGAGCTGGAACGAGATTTTGGAGTACGCCCAACCAGCCTGCACCGGCCATATATTGATGAACTCACCCGGCCGAACCCAGATGATCCAACCGGTCAATCTACTATGCGCCGTGTGCCTGATGTTCTAGACGTGTGGTTTGATTCTGGTTCTATGCCGTTTGCACAGGTGCACTATCCTTTTGAGAATAAGGATTGGTTTGATACCCATGCACCAGCAGACTTTATTGTGGAATATATCGGTCAGACTCGTGGTTGGTTCTATCTTTTGCATGTGCTTTCGGTAGCACTTTTTGACCGCCCAGCATTTAAGAAAGTTGTTGCTCATGGTATTGTGTTAGGCAATGACGGACTGAAGATGAGTAAATCTAAGGGAAATTATCCGAATGTGAACGAGGTCTTTGATCGTGATGGTTCGGATGCTATGCGCTGGTTCTTGATGAGCTCACCAATTTTACGTGGTGGCAACTTGATTGTTACCGAACGTGGTATTCGTGAAGGTGTGCGTCAAGCGTTATTGCCAATGTGGAATGCATATAGCTTCCTACAACTGTACTCAGCAAAGAAAGCCACTTGGTCAGTTGATTCAACCGACGTACTAGATCGTTATATTCTGGCTAAGCTACATGATTTGGTGGCACGGGTTCGCAACTATTTAGATGATACCGATGTAGCACGTGCCTGCGATGAAGTGCGCTGGTTCTGTGAAGCTTTGACCAACTGGTATGTTCGTCGTTCGCGCGAGCGTTTCTGGGCAGGCGATGAGCAATATCCAGAGGCATTTAACACTTTGTATACCGTTTTGGAAACCCTTACTCGGGTTACCGCACCTTTATTGCCAATGATCTCGGAAGTAATTTGGCGTGGTCTTACCGGTGAGCGTTCTGTTCATTTGACTGATTTCCCTGATCCAGAAGATTTCCCAGCCGACGCTGAATTAGTGCGCACTATGGATGAGATTCGCGGTGTATGTTCGGCAGCTAGCTCGGTACGTAAAGCTCATAAACTGCGTAACCGTTTGCCTTTGCCTCGTTTGACGGTGGCTGTGCCAGAATCTGAGCGCTTAGCGCAATTTGTGGGCATTATCGCAGATGAGGTCAATGTCAAAGATGTTGTTCTTACCTCTGATGTTGATAGTGTGGGCAAATTTGAGGTGGTGGTTAATGCTAAAGTAGCAGGACCTCGACTGGGTAAAGATGTGCAACGGGTTATCAAAGCAGTGAAAGCTGGCAACTATGAGCGGATTGGTGAAACCGTGATTGTTGATGGCATTGAACTTAAGCCAGAAGAATATACTGAGCGCCTTGTTGCAGCTAACCCGGAATCTACCCAACAGATTGATGGGGTAGAAGGCATTGTGGTTCTTGATATGACTTTAACTGAAGAGCTTGAGGCTGAGGGCTGGGCAGCAGATGTGATTCGTGGCCTGCAGGATGCTCGTAAGGCGGAAGGCTTTGCTGTGAGCGATCGCATCAGCGTTAAGCTTTATGTTCCGGAAGAAAAGCTTGCCTGGGCAGATACCCATAAGGACGCTATTGCGACCGAGGTTCTAGCAACTGTTTTTGAGTTATATACTGACATGCCAGCAGAAGATCTTCATGATGTTCTTCATGATGTGAAGGCTAGCTTGGTTAAAAACACTTAGTAGCATTTCGACGTTGTATGCCGAGGTAGGCTGAGATAAATTTTTCACTGATATGCCCGCTTGATTTATCAAGCGAGCATATCAGTTATACATGTTTTGCGACGTGAGCGGATTGAACTTAGTAGAAAACTCACGAGCTTATGATCTGATATTTGAAAGTGAGATAACCGTCGAAAAGCATTATAAAAATCTAACCGAACTAGGCTCAATAGGTCTATGTTTTTAGGTACTGGGGACAGGGACGTTGTGCTGTTAGTAGGTTTAAAATTAAAAAATTGCGCAGGTTAAGAGCTTTTCTGGCGGGGAAACGGCGGCTTGTGTGGTTTAAGGAAAAATTTTTTTGGTGTGAAATAAGCCCTCATGAATTGATATAAAACGCAATATTGAGGTAAAAACCCTAGCTTAAACGGGCGATCTGTTATGAAAATTGTTGATAGCGCCATTCTTAATTTTCACACAGGTGTTCTATAATTGTGGCATGCAGCGCTGGGTTATACACATTGATATGGATGCATTTTTTACATCCGTAGAGCAGCTCACCCGGCCAACCTTACGCGGTCGCCCGGTATTGGTATGCGGCATGAATGGACGCGGTGTTGTTGCCGGAGCTAGTTATGAGGCACGCGTCTACGGGGTGAAGTCGGCCATGCCAAGCTATCAAGCGTTAGCATTAGTTGGTTTTAAAGCAGTGCCGGTACTACCTCGGCATGCGGTGTATGCCGCAGCAAGTAAACGCATTTTTAAAATCCTTGAGCGTTATAGTGAGGTTGTAGAAAAAATATCAATTGATGAGGGCTTTCTTGAACCAGAGGTACTCGTAGGTGCTTCTGAAGAAGAGGTACGTACTTGGGCAGAGGAGTTGCGTGCCGTTATTTATCAGGAAGCTGGGTTGCCTGCTTCAATAGGGGCAGGTTCTGGAAAACAATTTGCAAAAATCGGTTCAGAGTTAGCGAAACCCAACGGGGTATTTGTTTGTTCACCAGATAAACATGAAGAACTTATTTACCCATTGCCGGTAGGGCAATTATGGGGTGTGGGGGCAGTGACTAAGAAAAAGCTCAATCAGCTTGGGGTGGAAACTATCGGTGATCTTGCGAAAATGAGCGAGAAGGAAGTCGAAATTAGTTTAGGGGTGACAATCGGCAAACCTCTTTGGCTTATGGCACGAGGAATAGATGATCGGGTAGTAGAACCTCGCGCAATCGCTAAACAAATTAGCTCAGAACGCACCTATCCTAAAGATCTTATTGTGCGTTCCCAGGTCGATATAGCTATTCAACGTGAAGCGGAAAAAGCCCATCGACGTTTATTAAAAGATGGTCGCGGTGCGCGAACTGTAACTGTGAAACTGAAAACAGCAGACTTTCGTATCCAGTCCCGTTCGATGACCTTGCCTTACGCCACCGATGATGTAACAGTTTTGTCGCTTATTGCTAAACAGTTAGTGCGCTATCCCGGTGAGGTCGGTCCTATTCGCTTGGTGGGGGTAAGCTACTCAGGTTTGGAAATAGCACGTCAAGGCATGTTATTTTCCGATATTGAGTGGTTAGCATCGGTTAAAGAAAAGACCAATGATTCTTCTGATTTTGAAGTAGGTGTGCAATCACAGGTACAGCTTTCTGTTCTGCCAACGACTATTGATACTCAAGCGGAACTGCCTGAAGTACTCAGTGGGTGGTATCCCACTCAAGATGTGCACCATGAAGATTATGGACATGGTTGGATTCAAGGTGTGGGACACGGCAAAATAACGGTTCGATTTGAAACACGTAGTACCACGCAAAGCATTGTTCGTACCTTTGATGCTAACGATCCTCAGCTTAGCCAGGCTGACCCACTTATCAGCCTGGATTGGGATTTAAGTTCGGATAACTATTTAGAGGAGAACGAAGACTTTTAAAATACCTCGTAGTACAGAGCTTACTCAGATTAACTAAGGCAGCAGCGTAGCTAAAAACTAAAATAACGTCATAGGGTGCACACCACTTGCTACTGCAATAGCAAGCAAGACACGTGCCTGCCCGGCGCGGAAATATGTTGTGCCAACCGCGCCTTTTGCGGCAAGTGTTGCTCCGCCACCAGCGCCACCATAGGTGCCACTGATCTCCCCACGGGGGACGCGAGTAGAGATAACGACCGGAATGCCTTGATCAAGCGCTTGGCCTAGGGCAATGCCGAGCTCAGTGCCTACATTTCCTGATCCCATAGCCTCAACGACAATTCCTTGTGTGTGAGCCGCTATAGCAGCGTCGATAAAAGTTCGTGGTGCGCCAGGGAATCCGGGAATAATATCAATTCGAGTATTAGCTAGGGAAGTAACTGCTACTGGATCGGCACGTAGTGGCTCTTCGGGAGCATTAGTGCCAAAGGCCAGTTCATCAGTGGTATGCCATTTGGTTACACCACGAGCCGGTAATACTGCCCGGCCAAAGACAATAAGTACGCCAATATCACGAGCAGAGCTATCAGCAGCAACAACTATGGCCTCAAAAAGGTTGGTGGGTCCATCTGCTTGTGGGTGATCATGTGGTTTTTGTGCGCCGGTAAGCACAATTGGTCGGGAATCCGTGTGGAAGGTGTCTAGTGCAATGGCGGTTTCCTCCATGCTGTCGGTGCCATGGGTTACTACCACCCCGAGTACCTCTGGGTCTTGAAGGGCTTGATGAGCTGCCTTAACTATTTCGTCAATATCGGAAAAAGTCATTGAAGAAGAATCAAGACGGTGAAGTTCGATAACTTCAATAGTTAGCTGATCTTTAAAACGCTCTTGGATCGGTGCAAGTAATTCTGCCCCGGAAACTGTGGGGATGAGTGCGCCATGAGGGCCAACGGTGCATGAAATAGTGCCACCGGTAGTTAGTACGATAATTTTTCCTGCTGGTGCAGTAGGCGTAGTCATGTAACTAACCATAGTCGGTGGTTGGCTAATAGGCGCAGAACTTAAATACTTAAGCAGTTGCAAAATTTGCTAATAAGTGTGCGATATATAAATAATTGAGTAATTCAAAGTATCAGTGAAAAAGGGATGTGAGAATAGTCTGAATTAGTCATACAGACAGAGCATCCTTATGTCTTTATGGCTAGGCTGGTACAGTCAGAACCGCCCTAATTTGGATTATTTGAATTAGTGGACGTGTTCACAGATATGAAGGAGACAAAATCGTGAAGCTTCACCGCCTTGTTGCAGCTGCCGCAGCCGTCTTTGCTTTAGCTGCGTGCTCTAGCGATGGTGCTACTGAGAATACGACCTCAAGCGCAGCAACAACCTCCGTCGCAGAGAATTCACCAGCACCATCAAATCTTCCTACTGCGGAAGAATTAAATGCAGTTCTTGCTACTGCGGCAGATCCTAATATTCCAGTTGAACAAAAAGTTACTACAGTTCAAGGTGGTGAAACTGCACCAGAGCTTTTTGACGTTATGACCCAGGCGAAAATTGATTCTGGTGCCGAGTTCCAGGTGGTTCCTCCTATTCTGCCGGGGTACACACCAGATTCGGTACTAGCAACTGTGAATGTGACCCTGCCAGACAGTGAGCCAAGCCCAGCAGAAAATGTTGAGTTTGTGTTTGAAGATGGTACGTGGAAGCTATCGCAATCATGGGCATGTACTTTGATTGAAAATACTGTGACCCCAGAACAAGTTCCAGCGATGTGCCAGGGGTAAAACCTAGACCATATATCGCATTTTAATATTGCACCGTACCGGGATAATTGTTTCGCTGCGGTGCAGTTTTTATGGCTGAGGGCTAATAAGAAATGCGGGTGGTTGTGTCTTGCAGTACCCGAATATTGCTCGCCTCATCGCCGTAGATAACACGAGTGGTGTAGTTAAGCATTCCAGAAACTGGTAGTGGCTGATTGATATCCACCACTAAAGAACTATTGCTTGTGGTTTGAGCATTAAGCACTTTAAGAGTAGTGCCATCTTCTGCAGTAAGTGCCCCTAGTGCTGGTCGCTGAGCAATATCGACGTCAAGGGAAACCTGATCTCCGTCGATAGCAGTAATTGTATAAGTAGTGTTTTGTAATAGAGTGCTATCGCCGGCAACACGAGCAGCTACTGTCCACGATCCACCAAGACCAACTGCTTCGGTAGGAAAGACTACTTGGGCAGGTATTAATTTCGTAAGAAATTGTTCGCTTAAACTCCGCCCATAATCGCTGGCATTAGTTGGAGCAGCCAAGTTGACCGAAGAAATTTTTCCTGAGTGATCAGCAAACCAACCGAAATGAAAACCAGTAATAGTGGCAATATCATTGGCAAAACGAGGATCGTCATATTCTGCTTCGCCTAAAGATAATGTAACGGATCGAGTACCAGAATCTGACTCAATAGTTTTGGCTTCGATGGGTACGCTTAAGGTATATACCTCGGCAGGGGTAGGTGTGCTATCTGCGGAGTCCGATTGACGAGTTTCTTGGTTAAGACCTTCGGCAATATCCAGGTTTAGCTTCTGGGCGTTATTGCTAGTGTTACCGATGTCGTTATATTCCCATACACGAGGATTATTACCTGCTTCAATGAGGGTTACACGTGGAGCATCGACTTCTGCGCCAACGGTTTGTTCTACCTGAGTAGGCGCATCGGTTTCTATGCAGGCAGATAACACTATAGTGGTGGAAAATATAAGGGCGAGAAGTGATTTTTTCACATCGCCTACCTTAACTAATTTTTTCCGCCAGTTGGAAGTTTGGTGGGGGATTTTGGAAAGATAGTCATCGTGGTAGTTACTGATAGGAGTATAAACAAGAGTTTCGTAGGTATTATGGCGGCGATTATTGTTATAGTCGCGGCTCTTGATCAACTAGTGAAAGCTCTTATGCTGAATATTTTGGCAGATGAGCCGATCTATCTCATTGGTCACTGGTTTCGATTGCGTCTTTTGTTTAATCCTGGCGCAGCATTTTCTTTGGGTGAAAATTCCACCTGGCTATTTACAACAATTCAGATTGGTTTTGTGCTGGCCGTTATTGTGTATGCACGCAAAGTAACAGATATGTGGTCGGCGGTAGCCCTGGCGCTTATTGCTGGCGGTGCCCTGGGTAATCTTATTGATCGACTTTTTAGACAACCCGGTTTCTTTTTTGGACATGTTGTTGATTACATCTCAGTAGGATCTTTTGCTGTGTTTAATATTGCAGATGCCGCAATTACTTGTGGAGTAATTGTGTTTATCATTGCGATTGTTAAGGAGGAACGTCGTGCGCGAGCAGCGTAGTTTTCCGGTACCAGAAGGTCTAGCCGGCATGCGCGTTGATGCAGGTCTATCTAAATTGCTAGGTATCTCGCGTACTGTTGCTGCTGACTTAGCACACAAAGGAGATGTACTTGTTAATGCACATCCGGTAAGCAAATCTGATCGACTTATCGCTGATAGTTGGCTAGAAGTAACCCTACCGGAATCAGAAGAAATGCTTCTTGCAGCCAAGGAAGAGCTTGTAGAGGGCATGGATATTCTTTACGCTGACGAAGATGTCATTGCGATTAACAAGCCAGTGGGGGTTGCTGCTCACCCCACCGTTGGTTGGACAGGGCCAACCGTCGTAGGTGGTTTAGCTGCAGCGGGTTTTCGTATCTCTACCTCTGGGCCACCAGAGCGTAAAGGCATTGTGCAACGCTTAGATGTAGGTACTTCTGGTGTGATGGTGGTAGCAGCAAGCGAGCGAGGTTATTCGGTACTAAAACGAGCCTTTAAAGAGCGTACTGTTACTAAGAACTACCACGCTTTGGTACAAGGACATATGGATCCGTTGCAGGGAACAATTGAGTCTCCCATTGGTCGGCACCCATCATCAGGATGGAGGTTTGCGGTTACCCAGGATGGAAAGCATGCGGTTACCCATTATGAAACTTTAGAAGCCTTTGTAGAAGCTTCCTTGCTGAACATCCATTTAGAGACCGGACGTACACATCAAATCCGGGTACATATGTCGGCATTACATCACCCATGCTGTGGTGATCCGATGTATGGTTCAGATCCAGCATTATCTCAGCGATTAGGTCTTGATCGCCAATGGCTACATGCAGTAAACCTAGGGTTCCACCATCCAGCTGATGGACGATGGATGGAGATTACTTCACCGTATCCGCCAGACCTACAACACGCGCTTGATGTTTTGCGGATGGGTAATTGATGCGCAGCTTTGATGGGGTAGATAGAGCGCGTATTGTTATCGCGCTTATGTGTACCCTTGGCTTGCTAGTGGCAGTGGTGTTGGCTAGAAATTCCGATATCCGTTCGCAGCCTATGAGTATTAATGGGGATACTTTGGGCCGTGATACCTCTGAAACTCAGGCTGAATATTTACAGCGAGCGTCGAAAAGTTTAGTAGAGGCTGAAGAAAAAGCTTTTGCTTTGGTCATCTTTAACCACGCAATTACTCCTTCGGTAGCAGGAAGAATTCTAGAAACTATTTCGCTTGAGCGTGTCGACGCTGCGCTACCGGTAGCAACAACAGCGATCGCATTACCGGAACCAACAGTTGGTACATCACGAGCTGATGTACTAGCAACCCAACTAGCAATGGTGAATGCACCTGAGTTTATTGAGGCAGTTATTGTTTATGATACCGGAGATAATCTGCGGGAATTGGCAGTAGTACCAGGGGTTGAATCTATCGAAGTGCTACCTAGTAATGCCGTATGGGGTGCGTTTGGTATTCGGCAGGTAATTCGCGATGAAATTCACTCACTCAACAATTGAAATTGATCATTATCGAAAATATTTTTTACTAGCTGAGGCGCTATAAAAATCTATACCTAACGACGTTTATAGGACACGGAATTTATGGCTTAGGATGATCGGCAGAGCAAAAGAAATGCTCAATAAAGGCTAAAAGCAGGTGCCTGAGCGCGCTGAGTAGCGCTAGCCTGGGGATTTAAATCAGTACACCAACTTGGATAAACCCGAAAACCGCGTTTACCGGGGTGTTTCCCTGAGATAATGGCTAAGCGATCAAGGTATTGAGTAGTAAAAGTGAACACTCCTCGATGGTTTTCCTGCTCCACGAATACCAACAAGCCTCCTAGCGCGTTGTGCATATCAAAAGGAACAGTTTTCTTAGCTTTATCCCTGGTCCAAAAAGCGACAAAAGCACCTTTTTTATTCAAAGTGGTACGTGCGCTACGTATATGCCACTGAGTGCTATCAATTTCGGCAATCCCAGATTGGTAGTCACTATTTTGTTCCTCGGGCGTGACAAGGAAATCTAGACCTTTTATGGCTGCATAGCGTGCGAAACTTGGGAAATTCAGGTGGAGTTTCTTGTTGTTAGCTTGCTCTGGCTGATTTCGTTTTTCATTCATAATATGTGTTTTTCTAGCGGTCTTTCTATCTGGAACAAGCAGAGAAGTTTATTTACCTGTGATACTTATGACGGTTATTCTCGCTGCTAAGAGGGGTAGTGGTTTAATATTTTTGATTCCAATAGTAGGGGAAAATAAAATAGCTGAATACCTTTTTGGTTGAGGTGTTACTAGTAGCGCTAGAACTAAGCAGGAATAGACTTTTTCGTGGTTCGGCTGCGCAGAAGATCAGTAATATAAATTGCTACCGAAATCCAAATGATAATAAAACCGATCCAATTTTCCTTCGCAAGATGTTCATGGGTAATAAGAAGCGCCCAGGCCATTTGCATGGTTGGCGTGCTATATTGCAGCATGCCAATCGTCGATAAGGAAAGGAACTTGGTTGCCATACCAAAAAGAAGTAGTGGGATAGCAGTGACGAGACCAGCACTAATGAGCAATACTATATGGCTAGTTCCATTGTTGAAGAAGGTTCCTGAGCCAGATCGTTCCAATACTATGAGGTAAAGCAAAGCCAGTGGCGAAAGCACAAGGGTTTCTGCAGTTAATGAAGCCTCGGCAGAAATAGTGACCTGTTTTTTCATCAAACCGTAGAGTCCAAAGCTAAGTGCTAATCCGAGACCAATATATGGTGGTTGTCCGCCAATAATGGTGAGATATAAAACAGCACCAGCAGCAATAAACACTGAAACCTTTTGTAATGGGCGCAGACGTTCATGAAGGAAGATAACACCTAATAAAACGTTGATAAGCGGATTAATAAAATAACCTAGGGCAGCATCAGTGATATGTGCAGAGTTAACTGCTGCGACATAGAGTAACCAGTTAGCCGCAATGAAAGCGCTGGCAATGCCTAGCCGAACCCATTGTTGGATACCTATTGCGCGTAATTCTGGCCATTTTTTACGCAAGCTCAGTACGACGGACATGAAAACGGCAGTCCATATGATGCGATGCGCAATAATTTCCAGGGGGCTGGCTGGTTCAAGTAGCGGGAAGAAAGCGGGAAAAATCCCCCATAAAAGATAAGCGGCAACGCCATAAAACATGATTACTAATGCTACTCGTACTCTGCTTAGAGCTCTAACCAGAGCAGATACACAGGGGGTTAGCTAAGTGGGACACTCTTAATTAGAGTGTGTCACATGGCGAAAAAATCTTCCTTTGTCCATCTGCATAATCATACTGAGTACTCCATGCTTGATGGGATGGCGAAAGTAGATATGTTGGCAGAGGAAGTGGTCAGACAAGGCATGCCCGCTGTGGGGGTTACTGATCACGGAAATATGTATGGTTCTGATGCCTTCTATCGGGCAATGAAAGATGCCGGAGTAAAACCAATTATCGGTATCGAAGCCTATTTAGCCCCGGAATCACGCTTTAATAAACAGCGTGTGCGTTGGGGAGATCCTTCGCAAAAAAGCGACGATGTGTCGGCTTCTGGTGCTTATTTACATCAGACCATGTTGGCTGAAAATGTTGAAGGACTGCATAATCTTTTCTATTTATCCTCCATGGCAAGCTATGAGGGACAATTAGGTAAGTGGCCGCGCATGGACGCTGAGCTTATTGCTGAACATGCGACTGGAATTATCGCTACTACTGGTTGCCCTTCGGGTGATGTGCAGACTCGTCTCCGCTTAGGGCAATTTGATCAAGCTTTAGAAGCAGCTGCTATGTGGCAAGACATCTACGGCAAGGATAATTATTTCCTTGAGTTGATGGATCATGGTCTCGATATTGAGACCAGGGTACGCAGTGAATTATTAGAGATTGGTCGCAAACTTGATTTGCCGCCACTGGTTACCAATGACTGCCACTATGTGCTGGAGTCGCAGGCACAATCACATGAGGCTATGTTGTGTGTGCAAACCGGAAAAACCATGAGCGATCCTGATCGCTTTAAATTTGACGGTTCGGGATACTACGTTAAAACTGCCGCGCAGATGCGCGAGCTATGGGACGATCTAGTGCCTGACGGTTGTGATAACACTTTGTGGGTTGCCGAGCGAGTGCAGGATTATTCTGAAGTATGGGCAGAACATACTCATGATCGAATGCCAATTGCTGATGTTCCAGAAGGCTATACCCCAACTACTTGGCTACACCATGAGGTGATGGCAGGTTTACAAGAGCGCTTTCCTGGCAAAGAAGTGCCTAGAGAGTACATTGAGCGTGCTGAGTTTGAGATCAATGTGATTGATCTTAAAGGCTATCCGTCCTATTTCTTGATCGTCGCAGAGTTGATTAAACATGCCCGTTCCATTGGTATTCGAGTAGGCCCTGGTCGTGGTTCTGCTGCCGGTGCATTAGTGGCCTATGCGTTAACCATTACTAATATTGATCCTATTGAGCACGGTCTACTTTTTGAGAGGTTTTTGAACCCAGAACGTCCTTCGGCACCGGATATTGATATTGACTTTGACGATCGTCGTCGTTCAGAAATGATTCGATATGCAGCTCAGCGGTGGGGTGAAGACAAGATCGCCCAGGTAATTACGTTCGGTACGGTGAAAACAAAGCAGGCACTTAAAGATTCTGCCCGTGTGCAATATGGCCAGCCCGGCTATCAGATTGCTGACCGAATTACCAAGGCATTACCGCCAGCGATTATGGCAAAGGATATTCCATTATCGGGTATCACTAATCCAGAACACCCTCGTTATGGTGAAGCAGGCGAAGTACGGTCTTTGATTGAGACTGATCCTGATGTGCGCAAGATTTATGACACCGCCCGTGGTTTAGAAGGCGTGGTGCGTCAAGCCGGGGTGCATGCATGCGCTGTGATTATGGCACGGGTACCTCTTTTAGAGTGTATTCCGATGTGGAAGCGTGCCCAAGATGGGGCGTTGATTACCGGTTGGCCTTATCCTGCGTGTGAGGCAATTGGTCTATTGAAAATGGACTTTTTGGGCTTGCGCAACCTCACCGTGATTGGTGATTGTTTAGAAAATATTAAGATTAACCGAGGCGAAGAACTAGATTTAGAAAGCTTAACGACGGATAATCCAAAGGTATATGAGCTGCTTTCTCGTGGCGATACTCTTGGCGTTTTCCAGTTGGACTCCGGTGGTATGCAGGAGCTACTAAAACGTATGCAGCCAACTGGGTTTAACGATATTGTTGCGTCTTTGGCTTTATACCGTCCAGGACCAATGGGTGTGAACGCACACTGGGACTATGCCGATCGTAAAAATGGACGTAAAGCAATTGAGCCGATCCACCCAGAGTTAGAAGAACCATTGAAGGAGATTCTGGCTGAAACCTATGGTTTGATCGTGTACCAAGAGCAGATCATGGAGATCTCTCGAAAATTAGCTAATTATACAGCTGGTGAGGCCGATGGCTTCCGTAAAGCTATGGGTAAGAAAAAACCCGAAGTACTTGCGAAAGAATATAAAAAGTTCTCGGAAGGCATGTTTGCTAACGGGTATTCTAAAGAAGCCGTTGATGCATTGTGGGGCACCATTGAGCCATTCGCATCGTATGCGTTTAACAAATCTCATGCTGCTGGTTATGGTTTGGTTAGTTATTGGACGGCGTTTCTTAAAGCTAACTACACCGCAGAATACTTAGCTGCGCTACTTACTTCAGTAGCAGATAGGAAGGATAAATCAGCTATTTATCTTGCTGATTGCCGTCATTTAGGTATTTCGGTGCTTTCTCCAGATGTTAACGAGTCAGCCTATAACTTCTTGCCAGTAGGAACCGATATTCGTTTTGGTCTAGGTGCGGTGCGCAATGTTGGCGAAGATGTGGTTGCTTCGATTGTGAAAACCCGGGAGGAAAAAGGCTTATTTAAAGACTTCTCGGACTACTTGGACAAGATTGATACTGTGGCCTGCAATAAGCGAGTTACTGAATCTTTGATTAAAGCAGGCGCATTTGATTCACTGCACCATCCGCGCAAAGCATTAATGCTTATCCATGAGGAAGCAATAGATGCGGTCATTATGACTAAAAAGGCAGCTGATAAGGGACAATTCGATTTATTTGCAGCCCTAGGCGGACAAGACGATGCGGCTACTCATGCTTTTGCAATTGCTATTCCTGAGGATGAGTGGGATAAAAAACATAAGCTTGCTCTAGAACGGGAAATGTTGGGATTATATGTTTCCGGTCATCCACTTGATGGGTTCGAGGAAGCCATTGATGCTCAAACAGATACTCAATTAACGACGATTCTTAGCGGTGAGCTCAAACATGGAACTGAGGTACAAATCGGTGGAATTATCTCTGGCGTTGATCGTCGTTTCTCTAAAAAAGATGGCTCGCCATGGGCAATTGTTACTATCGAAGACCACCATGGTGCTTCGGTGGAATTATTAGTCTTTAATAAGATTTATGCCATTGTTGGCTCACAGATTGTAGAAGACAACATTATTTTAGCTAAGGCACATGTTTCGATCCGTGATGATCGGATGAGTCTGTTTTGCGATGACCTAAAAGTACCTGATTTAGGGCCAGGAAATGGTGCTGGGCTACCATTACGTTTGACCATGCGTACTGAACAATGCACTATGTCAAATTTGGCAAAGCTAAAACAAGTTTTGCTGGATAATAAAGGCGAGTCAGATGTATACCTGAATTTGGTCAATGGCGATGAGTCCACAATGATGATCCTCGGGGAACACTTGCGAGTTAATCGCACTGCTAGTTTAATGGGGGATCTTAAAGCAACCATGGGTATGGGAATTTTAGGTTAACCCATCAATGAAAGCGGGTCTTTTACCTTCTTGATAAAAGACCCGCTTATGTCAGACTAAAAATAAGTTAGCTAAAGAGGCCTAATGCATTTTCGATGCTGACTCTAACACCTGGTACGTATTTAATAAGAGCCAAAATTAAGCTAACAATAGCTGCTGCAACGCCCATAATTGCACCGAACATTTGTAGATTATCGCTAGTTAATAGCTCGCTAAGGGAGCTGCCTTTTTCTTCAGTGGTGGTTGTGACTTGGTTTACTACAGAATTATTGACAGCTAGTGCAGGGGAAACGGTTGTAAACCCGCTTGCTAGTGCTGTACTAGCGGCAATTGCTACAAGAGATGTAGAGAGTTTCATGGTGTGATATTTCTAAAATTATTGGTGGTGGGTACAAGCTTTAAAGACATACAACGCGGTATGAGCTAATGGCTTGGCATCTATTTGATGAGGAATGGAAATAGCTTTACCATTTCGCAGACGTTATATTACAGCACACCAGGTTTAAAATCACAGACCACAGATTTTAGTGATCTAGCACATATTTTACATGCAGTGACGAATGGATAGATGCGCGTTACGATCTGTACTGTGTTGAGGGGAAACACCAGTGTGTTAAGTGCGCTGAAGCTAAGTTGTTAGCAACTATATTAGCTGCTGCATATCGTAAAGAAATATGAGTTAGTCGATGACCTTTTTGCAAGGTAGTTCATGTTTCCTGGCATATATCCAATACGCGAGAAATTATTTTATTCTTCAAAAATATTGAAGAATAAAAGTCACATTAAGTATATGAAATTATGATTCCGGTTCTTGTAGAAAGATCATTGACATTTCCATTGCTAGTGGCAGGATATTTTCATGTAGGAAGAGCTGATCTAATACACAACGATCGTGCGTGTGCCCGTCTTAGTTAGCTATTTATCAGCTAAGAAATAAGCTGGTGGCTGCAAGACAGATAAAAGTTATTGACTACCATAAGAACAAAAGTCCAATTTGAACTAGAAAATCCAGCAGAATAGTCGGTGTAGAACCCGGTGTTTTAAACCTTGAAACCGTGTGCGCCGCAGGAACAATGCGTAGTTTTTTGCCACATGTATAGCAGGCGCCGATGGTGAAGAGATAGGGAATTAAAAAGAGAATTGATTTTTCTAGGATAATACTGACAATTATGCAGATAAGCGATGGAAGCAGGAAATACAAATATCCGGAAATTTCTGGCAGGCCTGTTATTTTTCGTAGAAAGAAGCTCGGTATGTCTTCTCGTTCTTGATAAATTAAGAAAATAACTTGTCCGAATGATAACCCAGCAAAAACCAGGCACTAGGACTCAAGAAATAAGCCAAGCTTGTTTTTAAAAGAAAACTAGCGCTAAGAAATAATATTGCCATAGGCAATACTGTGTAAGAGCACATGGTTTCGTAGTGTCTTTAATTCAATGAGAGCACCCATTCCTGATAGACGGGGAGTTCTATGTCGAATACGAGATTTTCTATGAAAATTAAATTGTGAATAAATGATTGGCAGTAAAACCACAATTATTAGTGTGGGCAGAAGAACGATAAAATTCTTGGAAAAAATTGCGTATAGCGTGGTCAATAGGCCAGGTCCGCTAATGAGACAGGCAAGACTAAAATCTCGGTAGAGCATCCACCGGGGAGTTGCAATCGGCGGACTAGCCCATACCTGCCAGTGCGAGACTAATGTTTGTACGGTGATAGCTATCATGGCTGTCCCGGAGGCTAGCGTATATGGCCATAAAATGGTTGAAATATTTGGAGCGCCAATAATCACCAGCATTGTGATTAAGAAACCAAATTCTGCAATCCGCTCTAGACGGTCTGCATGACGCCCGTATCTTGCTCGGAGTAACACCGGTAACACTATATAAGCCATGGTAATAGGTTTGGTTGTAGTGTTACCTTGGATAATTCGAGAAATCATTCCATGGGATTTTTACCGAGCACTTTTCCGGGGTTCCTTCCATAACAATGTTAAGGTGAGAAAATACTTTTATATGATCAAAGCGCATACTGAGTAAGATATCTTGGGTAGATATTGATATATGTGTACCTGACTTACTCATAGATTGAAATATATCCATAAGAATTTCCCGTGAAATAACATAAACAGTTTCTAAGGGTTCATCGAGATATAAACGCTCAGGACGTTCTAATAATAAGGTTGCAATTGCGGCTTTTTATAGTTTCCTGCTGAATAGGTGGAAATGGGGCGGTCAAAACCACCATCGATCATCAAGGTTGAGCACAATTGCTTGGCGCGTTGTTCAGCGTTATCAATACGCTTCATTTTTCCTACTCGTCACAGTAATTCGAATGCAGTTAAATCGGTAGGAATAGTAGGATAGTCGGGCAAAAAACTACCTGGCTTGATTCGATGAAGCTCTAGTAGATGTGTTGTTTTTCCAGAGCCATTGACTCCAAGTAAGCCACTTATCATGCGTACCTAATTTTAGTTAGTTATAAAAATAAAGAGAGCATAGAGAAGAAGGTTATTTCTCATATGCTTTACACCTTAAAACTTACCAAGTTTTCGGGGCAATAAATTGTTTCGCTGTATGCCCTCTTAGCATGAGACCGCCAATGATTCAGGGTATAGATTCTTCTTTTGGTGATTAACGGTAGAACAATAACTTGTAGTCAACTGCTCTTAAAGTATTAAACTTAAACGTCATGACTACCATGGCAGACAGTGTTTCTTCTTCCTTTGTTGTCCGAGCAGCTGATATTCAAGCGGCTCAGGCACGAATTTCTGCCTATATTGAGCCAACTCCACTTCAGTTTTGTCCCCGGCTATCAGAGCTTAGCGGCGCACAGGTTTACCTTAAGCGCGAGGATTTACAAGGGGTACGTTCTTATAAAATTCGCGGTGCAGTCAATGCTATTGCTCAACTAAAAGATGCCGATCGAGCAGCGGGTATTGTTGCTGCTAGCGCTGGAAACCATGCTCAAGGTGTTGCATTTGCTTGTCGTACCATGGGTATCGACGGGCGGATATATGTTCCTGCGGCAACCCCGAAACAAAAACGTGATCGTATTAAAGTTCATGGTGGCGATCGAGTTGAACTAGTAGTAACTGGCGCAAATTTTGATGAGGCTGCTGCCGCAGCACGCACATATGCACAAGAAACTGGTGCCACTATGGTGGAACCGTTTAATGATCTCAATACGATCACTGGACAAGGCACCATTGCAGCAGAGGTTTTGTCGCAGTTAACTACCATGGGTAAATCACTTGATCGTATTGTTGTTCCTGTCGGCGGCGGCGGATTGATTTCCGGCATCGTTAGCTACCTTGCGGATATGACCCCAGCAACTGCTGTTGTCGGGGTAGAACCAGCCGGTGCTCCTAGTTTGCGTGAAGCATTAACGGCTAAGCAACCAGTTACGCTTGCCAGTGTGGATCCTTTTGTCGATGGGGCAGCAGTAGCGCGTTTGGGTGATATTAACTACGCAATTGTTGAAGCTAATCTAGGCAGAATACATCCCATGGTGGTTTCTGAGGGATCTGTGTGTACCGAGATGCTAGATCTGTATCAAAATGAGGGAATTATTACTGAGCCGGCCGGAGCACTAAGCGTTGCTGGGCTTCGTGAGTTGAATTTCGCAGATAATGAAGTTGTTGTGTGTGTGATTTCTGGCGGTAATAATGACGTACTACGTTATTCCGAGATTATGGAACGGTCTTTAGTTCACCGTGGATTAAAACATTATTTTTTGGTGAATTTTCCCCAGGAACCCGGCCAGCTGCGTACTTTCCTTACTGAGATTCTAGGCCCAGATGATGACATCACCTTATTCGAGTATCTCAAGCGTAATAATCGAGAAATAGGAACAGCATTAGTCGGGCTGCAATTAGGACGAGCACAGGATTTATCTGGGTTGTTAGAGCGTATGGCATCATCGCGCATTGATTGCCGTCGATTAGAGCCAGAAAGCGCTGAATATAGCTATTTGGTACGCAACTAGGTGCTAACTCGGAGGCAGGTTCATGGATCACTGGTATTGTCGTCCGATTGCCGATGTGGAATTTTTTGCCGAGTTGGAGATAAAGCGGTCAAAGTTTTTATGTTTTATCCGTCGGGCAGAAACTGAAGAACAAGCACGGGCCTTTATTTCCGAGCTTAAGCGGAGTTATCCGGATGCCAGACATCATTGCAGTGCCTATATTTACCATGTTGATGGAGCGCAAGCTGTACACCGCTCGAATGATGATGGGGAACCCTCTGGTACTGCAGGGATTCCAATGCTTGATATGCTGCGCGGCAGTGGTTACCAGGACATTGTTGCTGTGACAGTGCGTTATTTTGGTGGTACTAAACTTGGTGCTGGTGGTTTGGTGCATGCCTATTCAGAATCGGTGGGTAGCTGTTTAGCACAGGTAAAAACAGTAGAACGGCATAAAAAAGAGCTTTATATTGTTTCTTTTACTCACGCAGATGCTGGAAGAATTGAAGCTGACCTGCGTGCGCATAAGGTAGCGATCGTCGATACGCAATATTTAGAGCGGGTTTATTTTACGTTGGCAGTTGATCCAGGTGGCAAAACTGAGCTTGCGGCGCTGGTTGCCTCCTTGACTAGAGCAGAGCCTAGACTGGTTGCAGCAGGAATTGATTGGGTGGAGCTTTCATAAAGTAGCTATGATTTACAACTATGAGTATGCAAAGATCACCTATCAACGCTATTGAAAAACGTAAACAAGATGTTCGAGTTTATAGTCGCAATGCCACAATATCGGTTATTGGTGGAGTAGTTGGTGGCATTACTCTAGGGTTGCTTGCTAGTAGCTGGGGATTGTTTATTTTAGGTTTGGTTATCGCTGTTGCCGGTGGGCTTCACTATTCCAATAAGGTTAAAAAGATTATCAACCATCGCGACCAGTATTAATGCAGGAATCACTTTTTACGGAACCAGTGCGTATCGACGCTTGGGTATGGGCAATTCGTCTTACCAAGACCCGTACCCAGGCTGCTGCTGCGTGTAAGGCTGGGCACATTAAACTTAATAATAATGCGGTCAAGCCTTCGCAAAGAATAGCTCCTGGAGATCGGGTTCGAGTATGGGTGGATCACCGGGAATATGATGTTGAGGTGGTTTCTACTATCTCTAAACGAGTCGGAGCCGCTATTGCGCGTAGCTGCTATATTGATCATTCGCCACCACCGCCACCAAAAGAAATTTTGGCTTCGATGCCACGTAGAGATCGAGGAACCGGGCGACCAACAAAAAAGGAACGCCGAGAACTCGATCGATTACAAGGAAAAAGAAAATAAGTAAACATCAAGAAGTTGGTCTTTTCAGCAAGTAATAGAAAAGACCAACTTCTTTTATAGTTTTAGGAATGAAGCCCCCAATGAGCTGGTGGAAAATTAATACCAAATGGACGGAAGAAGTCTGCGATGCTTAGCGCCCAGACATGGATAAAATCAGCAAGGGCTGGAAAGTCAGAAATCGAAGACATGGCGTGTATTCCTTCTGTGTAGAGTAGTTAACCCAATCAAGGCTACCTGCTTAAGTAGTGCGTGTACACCTTAACAACAGAAAATGACGTAATTTTTTCTCAAGCTATGCGCTATCGAGGATATCGGCATTTTTCATAAGAGCGAGGCGTTGTTGCAAACGGGGAGTACGCTGAACGGGATATTTTCCAGTTGCTCCAGTTAAATCAATATGCTTTTGCCCAAACTTTCTTAAAAGTAAATCGTCGATAATTCGAATATGTCCAGGCTGGAATTGGTAATTTAGTGCTCGTTTACATGCTTGTACATCGTGTTCATCTAGAAGTTCGCGTAAAGCGGCAACTGTGGTTATCTTATGCGCAAGAAGAAGTTCTTCAAGCCAACGATAATTTTCAGTGCGTGACTGTGGGATACTCGGTCCGGTGATCATAGCAATGATCCCTGGTAAAGTTTCTGCACTTAAATGGACATTGTCAACGGTATCTTTGGTTAAAGAAGTATTTTGGATTGCCGCGATGGTATCAAATTGCTGATCTGCAAGTTCGATTAATCCTGCTGCAAGGGTAAAAGCACGATCAACTCTAGGATCAAGTGAATCATGTTGACGTTTATAGCGAATATCGTGTTCAAACTCTGCCCAGGCATGTTGAAGTACGGTACGGATTTGTACTTCAAAAATACGACCTTGATAGGTAGCTAATGAGGAAAGTTGATCGGATATTTCCAAAATGAGGTGGTGCGAACCATAACCAAATGCACCCGCAATTTGTGTTTGGGCAGTTTTATCCATACTGCGGCGTAGGATAAACATATCCGTGAGCGCGGAGATAATATGTGGAATCTCTGTGGAATGAAAAGTAGTAATTCTTACCCCGATAATATCGTGGATATCGTTCCATGGATCGGGGTAGATTAACTCGCCTGCGGGACGTCGTTTTCGGGCTTTTATTTTTAACGACGGCCATTCTTTTACTCGAGCAGTAACTCGATCGTAGGTTAAACCGGCATCACCGAGTACATCTTCGATGGCATCGACAAAGTCATCGGAGCAGTGCGGATGAGCGCTGAGAAAGCGTGTATAGCGCGCATGCAATGAAGCGATAGCATTTTTATCGGGCATGAATATAGTTGTACCGTACTAGTTCGTGCTAAGCGATTTTCCGATTATTAAGAGCTATAGGGTTAAGCTCTTCACCATAACCGAATGGTGCGTTATGCACTGGAAAACCACAGGAGTAATACACGAGTTCTGGACATAATAAATTGCGGTATTCATTATGTCCCCAGTGAATAAGTGAGGTGGCGTTATCTTCTACGCGTAGGGCAATAAGAATATTTTCACGTGGTAAAAAGAATTTTGGGGCCGAACCAAGCAAAGAATGTAGATGCTGGTATAACAGATGAAATGTTTGGGGATGTGCCAGCCAAGCAGAAATAGGTGCGCCTGGAACCGCAACCTGTAAACCAGGGGTAGCTAAGCGGGTGAGATAGAAAGAATCACGAATATCAACTGCGATACCACCTGGAATATAGGCCCGACGAAGCATCGTTTGCGCCGCCTGATCCCACAGAGTGCGAGGTAAATAACCTAATCGAGCAACATCGCTATTGCTCAGCGGAGTGCTATCGCAAACAATAGCAGCATCGAGTTGTTCCGAAAGACCAATCGTGCAATAACCAGAGCCAGATTCATCTCGGTATCTAGGTGGCAGAGTTTTATGCAGACGTAGCGTGAATTCTTTATCGACTGAGCGAAGAACTGGATATGTCATAGTATTTTCTTTCTGTGTGGTGAAAAGAGCCGTCACAGAGTACTAGACGTATTTTTGACCCTAATCTTGCCGCTGCTCGACAAAATATTATGAAATTACCCCCTTACAGGGTTAGTAAGGGGGCTTTGGTAAAAAGATGATTGTTTAAAACGGCGGGGTCAGTTCAACCTCGAGGCCAAGAACCTCATAAAGTTTTTCTTGTGACCACATATCAATGGATTGTCCCTTGGCGATGTATTCTTCTGCTTTCTTTTGTTTAGAAGTGATTGAGTCCCATTGGCCGAGTATTAAGATAGTGGTCTTTTTAGTGACATTTTTGCCGATCGTAGCACCGTGGTTGGCAATTTTTTCCCAAATCTCGCCTTTATCAAAGGGGGCGAAGTCACCAGTGAGAGTGACATTGTGCCCAAAAAGTTCATTAGTAGGATCGGCATTAAGATTGGGTTCGGGAATAACCTCTGGTACAGCAGCTTTAGCCCAACGTGCAGTACGGGCTTTTTTGTTTGATTGCTTTTCTGTTGTTGCTTCTTGTGTGTTACCGATTGTGGCTGCAGCAGAATCCTTGACAAAGCTTAACGTTGTTGTGCGTTTTAATACTGGGTAGACCGTGGTGCCATTGATTGTACCCATGGAAAAACCTAGTGTTTTAGTGATTTCTTCAAGTGAACCAGATATAGCAGCTGATGATGCCAAAGCTACCATAATTTCTCCGCATGCCCGAGCATCGGCAAGTGCATCATGGTGCTGAGCAAGCTTAACTTTAAAGTGCCCAGCAACAGTAGGCAGTTTATGGTTGGCTATGGGTAGTTTCATACTGCGCGCTAGTGTGAGCGTGCAGCTAAAAGTTAATGCTGGGGCAGCTATATTACTAAACATCGTTGCCCGCGAAAGCGCAGTCATATCAAATTGAGCATTATGTGCAATTACTGGTAGTAAACCAATGAATTCTGTTACCTCAGCAAAAATTTCCTGAAATTCTGGTGCCTGGCTAACATCTTCAGCCTGAATCCCATGAATACCGATATTGAACTCATCAAAAGTATTGACTTTTGCTGGTGGTTTACATAGCCACTGTTGAGCAGCTACTTCTGTACCACCAATAAAGCGCACGACACCAATTTGGCAAATGGAACCCCAATCGGAATTGGTTGTCTCAACATCAATAGCAACAAAGTCAAGATGCTCAATAGATTGTTCTCTGACTAGCTCACCGCGTAAAACAGCACTGAGCGTTTCGACGAACTTTCTTTGCTCGTTATCGAAGTTAGGTGCAAAACTTACGGTGATATCAGTGCCGTGTAGAAGAACCTGCCCAGATAGATAAGCGGTAGGTTCTTGAAGAACGCTTACCCTAGTGATCTGTGTGGTAGGAAGTGATAGGGGAAACTGCGAAAAAGTCCCAAGCGCAGCACTAAGTTCCGTGGGATGGAAATCAATTGATTGTGCAGTAATGCTCACATCACCGCCATTAATTGGGATTATTGCAGCCATGGTGTCCTTTTCAAACAAAAGGAGGCGATGCAAGGACCGCCTCCTTAAAACGTGCTCATCGAACTCTACTGTAGCGAAGAGTTTATCTTGGCACGTACCTTACTTTTTTGCTGCATACTCATCGCTATCAATAAGTGGGGTAGCAATTTGGCGCAAAATCAGCACACTACGTGCTGGAACGGTTGTTGTTTCAGTTGCTTTAATCGCTTGTGCTTTATCTGGATAACCAGTTGGTTGGGTAGTATCTACCACCACTTTCCATGCCGCACCGAATTCTAATGAGGGCATGGTGAAGTCAATATCTTCATGATGAGCATTAAACATCAATAGGAAAGAATCATCGGTGATTTCTTGGCCACGACTATCTGGTTCAGCAATAGCATTACCATTGAGATACACCATGAGGGATTTACCGAAGGCAAAATTCCAATCGCTTTGGGTCATCAGCTGGCCATTAGGAACGAGCCAAGCAATATCACGATTACGGGCTTCAACACCAAGTGGACCACCGGCAAGGAAACGACGCCGTCTAAATACCGGGTGGTCAGCACGAATACGGATAAGCCGACGGGTGAATTCTAATAATTCTTTATTGTCTTCAACCTGATTCCAGTCCATCCATGCGATTTCGTTATCTTGGCAATAAACATTGTTATTACCACCTTGGGTACGAGCGATCTCGTCACCATGGGCAATCATGGGTGTGCCTTGGCTTAACAGCAAAGTAGATAAGAAGTTACGGCGTTGACGCGCACGTAATTCCAGGATCTCTGGATCATTGGTAGGTCCTTCCACACCACAGTTCCAGGAACGATTATGGCTTTCGCCATCGCGGCCATCTTCGCCATTGGCTATATTGTGTTTTTCGTTATAGCTGACTAGGTCATTAAGAGTAAAACCATCGTGAGCGGTAACAAAGTTAATTGATGCTGTTGGACGACGACCATTATTGGCATAGAGGTCAGAAGAACCTGTGAGCCGAGAAGCAAATTCACCTAAAGTTGATGGCTCGCCACGCCAGAAATCACGAACAGTATCGCGGTATTTACCATTCCATTCTGTCCACAGTGGGGGGAAGTTGCCTACCTGATAACCACCTTCGCCGACATCCCATGGCTCAGCAATGAGTTTGACTTGGCTTACGATGGGATCTTGTTGGACTAGGTCAAAGAAGGTTGCAAGCTTATCGACGTCGTGTAGTTCACGTGCCAAGGTAGAGGCTAAGTCGAAACGGAACCCATCGACATGCATCTCTTTAACCCAGTAGCGTAGGGAATCCATAATGAGTTGGAGCGGGTGCGGATCGCGTACGTTTAAAGAATTACCCGTACCTGTGTAATCCATATAGTGATATTTGTCATTATCGACAAGGCGGTAATAAGCCTCATTGTCGATGCCGCGGAAGCAAATGGTTGGACCCATATGGTTTCCTTCTGCAGTGTGGTTGTACACCACATCAAGAATTACTTCGATACCAGCCTCATGGAAAGTACGCACCATAGATTTGAATTCGCTTACTGCTCCGCCTGGGTTTTTTGCCGCGGCATAGTCATTTTGCGGGGCAAAAAAGCCAAAAGTATTGTATCCCCAGTAGTTGCGCAATCCTAGATCACGTAAGCGATCATCTTGGAGGAATTGGTGTACTGGCATGAGCTCAATAGCGGTAATACCAAGGTCTTTAAGGTATTTAATGATCGCGGGGTGAGCAAGACCAGCATAGGTGCCACGTAGTTCTTCGGGAACGTCGGGGTGCGTCATGGTCATACCTTTGACATGCGCCTCGTAGATCACCGTCTCATGATAAGGAGTTTTTGGTGATCGATCTGAACCCCAATCGAAAAACGGGTTAACCACCACTGATTTCATGGTGTGGTCGATACTGTCTTCAGTATTGCGAGCAGTTGGGTTATAGGGATCAGTAATGTCGTAGCTAAAAAGCGAAGGGTGGCCGTCGAAATCTCCGTCGAAAGCACGTGCATAAGGATCAACGAGTAATTTCGAGGGATCACAACGTTTACCGTTGTGGGGATCATAAGGGCCATGAACACGAAAACCGTAGCGCTGGCCAGGAATGACACCAGGTAGGTAGCAATGCCAGATGTGGGCATCAACTTCTTCGAGATTGATGCGTTCTTCGATGTTATTTTCGTCGATAAGACAAAGCTCTACTTTTTCTGCCACATCGGAAAAGATTGCAAAATTTGTGCCAGCACCGTCGTAGGTTGAGCCTAACGGATAGGACTCACCTGGCCAGATCATACGTCCAGGATTCGAAGGAGACGGTGAAGTTTCAGTCATAGAGATAAATAATAACCCTTACCTTGGCTTCATTTGTGCAGGAAAGCCGATTTTGCGAGAAGTCACACGTTTTAATTGAAGTGTAATTTAGTTTCTCCACTAGATAATTGGTGCTATACCGGTGGGCTGAGTAACATATCAACGCCTTGAGCAAAAAGTGCATCCCAGCTATGGGTAGGAGTATCGCCAATATACTCAGCGCGTTGTTGTTGGGTTTGTTCCATGACTGTGGAGCCTAATGTGAGATGAATAAGGTTAGCGGATTGGGCGTAACTAAGCGTGTCATCAAGAGATATGAGCGTTTCAATGACTTCTTCATGCAAAACTGAGTCTGCAAGGGCTGCGCTGATCAGCTCTCCACCATCGCGGTAGCTGAGCAAGATATTTCGGAAGGTGAAGATAGCTTCTTTAATGCTGATATCAGAAAGTTGGAAGAAATCATCAAGAAGTGCGCGGGCAGTAGCATCGATAAGTGCTTGTTTATTTTTGAAGTGCCAATACAAAGCACCTGGAGCCACTCCCAGTGATAAAGCGAGGCGACGCATGCTCATATCTGCTAGCCCATACTTATTAAGGATCTCAAGGCTGGCTGCGATAATGGATTCTTGAGATAGCTGCACAGGTAATAGATTAGCCGATTGGAGAGGGTTTTAAGATTTAACTGATTATCAATTTCGGTTTCTCGGGTAGATCAAAATTGGTCAAATAAGTAAGGTAGTGGTTTTAGTTGGGCTAGGATCGAGATCTACCATAAGTTAAACTGTGTGATCGATGTGAATATTATTTGTATTATTTGTTGATTATTGCCCAAAGATAATCGCTTAGTTTATTTTTGCTAAGGTGGTGTCATTATTGAGGTGACGTTAAAAAGTAATATATACAATGCACATTCAGCTTGGTAGGGGCGCTAGTTTAGCTAACGTTTACTGCTGAGGGGCACAATATAACCTATATATGAGGAGATTTTCCTGTGCGTAGTTTTAATCGTTGTGGAAATATAACTAAGGTACTGACCGCCACTGTAGCTACTTCCGCTCTATTTTTATCTGCCTGTGGTTCTGATGATAAAGCGAGCGTAGAAACCACAACATCAGCAACTAGCACAAAAGCTTCAACTACAGTGGAGACAACCGCTACTACCGTAGTTGAAACAACTCCTACTGAGGCTGCTCCTGAGCCTGAGGTGAGTGAGACCATTGATATTGAGGCGCTCCAGCAAACCATTAATAGCGCCCCGGTAGAACCTGTTACTGGTGGACAGCTTGCTTCGCCAGAAGATGCTGCAGCAATTGAAGGCTTAGTGCGCGGTATCGGAAATGCGACCACATTGCGGTCATATATTTCGTATATTCCAGAAAATGCTTGTTCGGCAGTAGTCCAAGAATATGGTGGACAAACAGTATTAGATTATTCTCAGATTCCGGATGTGCCGCTTAACGATATTCCAGAGTATCGTAACGCACAGGCATCTATTGGTGAGATTACCAATATTATGGTCGATGGTGATTGGGCGTCGGCTTCGGTAACAGCTACTGCTGGTGGTGAAACTACTACGGAAACTCAGCGTTTCTTCCGTGAGGATGGACGCTGGAAATTCTGTCGATAGAACTTAATTGAGCTAAAGAGGAGAAATGCCCCCACGCTATGAGTTATAAGTGTGGGGGTATCGCCATGAAGATGAAAAATATTGATCCTCAAACTAGAGGCCTTGATTACTTAGAGACTAAACTTGCTAACAAACGCCTATATATTTCTCCTAAGGCGGGCGGTTATGCCAGTGTGGTGGTTTTTGCTGTCCTAAGTTTTTTGATTATGGGTGCAGTATGGGGATTTTTGCGTCCGAGCTATAGCGCTACTGTGATCGAAGGATCGCAAATAGCGGTTGGTAATGAAGAAAATGTAGAGTTTATCGCTTTTTTCTTATATGTTGTGATGACTGCACTTATTGCAGGCTGCTGTGGGATAGGCGCTTTCCTCAAATTAGAAAAGCTTCGTGGTTTGGGGATGCTATTTTGGGTGACCCTGTGGAGCTTTTTGGGTGGGCAGATTTTCCTTGATACGGGTGAATTAGTTGCCGGTCTAGTACATACCGTGGGGGAAAATCTTATGATCGGTGAGGTAGTCCGCTACGTACCTAGATTACAGTTAGGAATTGCAGCTCAAGCAGTAGCTCCTTTTTGGGCAGTACTTTTGTACTGGTGTGCTTATGTATCTACTCCTGAGGGTGAACCGACTATAAGCGTTAGTAGTAAAAACCCTACTGGTGTAGCTAGTGAAGCTGAATTGATGCACGAAGGTATTAGCGAAAAAGAGTGATGTAAAAAACGTCGAAAAAGCACAATGAATGCACAATTAGTGCTGCTCATTTGGCCACTCTACTGCGGTGGAACCACTAATTTCTTTGCTGAGATGGTCAATGGTTTTTAGCAGATGGTGAATCGCTAAAGAAATCTGGTGGGAAAGCTGATTATCGTTGAGTCCTGCCCCAATATCGGTGACGTATTCTGCCCGAATCTGAAGGCCGTCTTCATCAGTATTGCAAAAAGCTTTGGTTGCATAGTTGTATGCATTCCACTGATTGCACACCAAAAAGGCTCGGATAAAATCATTTTGTGGATCTAAGTTAGGTTCCCAATGTGCTTTCGCTAATAAAGATGGTCCAGATTCAATAAAAAAAGCAATAAGAACAGAATTAATCCACGTCATGATAACTATGGAATCGCCTTGAGTTTTTTCAATACCAAGGTCAGCTAGGCAGGCTCGAACGCGTGTTAGAACGACCTCTTCAGGAACTTCATTGGCCAGATGATCCGTGAAATCAAGATCGGTGTCATTGATAGCATTGACAATTAATAGTTCAGGGTGGAGTTCCATGAAATGATTCACTGCAGTATTGATAGAGCCAGCAGCGGTATTAAGAAAAGATTTGATTTGTGCGGTATTCGCCCCAAGATCAACATTGAGTAAGCAGTGGAAACTCACGCGAATATAGCCGGAATTGTCAATAGTTAAATGAGCATTAGGTCCAACACGTTCAGCATTCCACTGTGAAATAGTTTGAGCTATTTCATTAACTCGGCTTAAATTGGCGCGCCCAGGCATGGTTGCCTCTACATGAAGCACCTTGCCGAAGTCTTCGTCAAAACTGATAATAAGATCATGGTGTGGCCAAGGGATCTCCACCTGGTCGCCGTTGCGATGAGTAATAACGACATGGTGAAAACCCAAATCTTTAACACATTCAACAATACGGTCAATAGTTACGTTGAATGGTAATTCATTATGATGCGAAGTTGACTGTTCCATGTCCCTCCTTCACTGGCGAAAATATAAGCGGAAAATATATAAACAGTAGGGTCAAGGAAAAGTGCGACAAGACGATACAAAACCTTCAGTTTCCACATTAGACTTAAACACTCATCTTGCGGGGAATAAGTTTGAAATAATCAGTGATATTGGGATTTTTATATATGTATTTAAGTAAAAAATCGGGTTTCAGTATGTCTTTTTGTCGGAAGTAATTTCTAGCTATCAATTCCATTTGCGCTGGCACAACCTAGTAGAAATGGAGAATTAGCCTAGTATGGGAGAAAATATTTTAATCTAGTAAGAACAAGATTTTCTTTGCTATATACCTAAGGTTTATTTCGCGCCTGGAAAGATATTGCCCTTGTTTGGGGGTACGGTTATGGGGTTTGTTGTGGGGGAGTGGAATTCTTAACACCTGGTAGTCTCGTTATAATCAAGATCATAAAAAGTGTGAGATTATTGTTGACCTCACTAGGGTAAGGCGAACTATAAGGACGCAAAGATGCTGAACGTTATTGATCTGCGCGGGCAAAAACCCTCAACGAGTGCATTGCGTCGAGTTATGCCACGCGGTAACACTGATATTAGTGCGGTATTGCCAACAGTAGAACCATTGGTAGAAGAAGTACGTTTAAAAGGCGCTGTAGCTGCGCTGGATTATGGCGAAAAATTTGATGGCGTTCGGCCTAATTCGATACAAGTATCTCAAGAAGTTATTGCTAGTGCGCTAGCAACCATTGATCCGAAGGTACGAAGTGCATTAGAAGAAGCTATTAGTCGGGTACGTAAAGTTCATCGGGATCAACGTCCGGTGGAACACACTAGTTCGCTAGCACCAGGGGCGCATGTTACCGAAATCTTCCAACCTGTAGTCCGTGTTGGACTATATGTTCCAGGTGGCCAAGCCGTATATCCATCTAGTGTCATTATGAATGTTGTTCCTGCTCAAGAAGCAGGAGTAACAACGTTGGTAGTGGCATCCCCGCCGCAAGCAGAAAACGGTGGCTGGCCGCACCCAACAATCCTAGCGGCATGTGCCCTATTAGGAGTTGACGAAGTGTGGGCAGTTGGTGGAGCTCAAGCTATCGCACTTCTTGCTTATGGGGATGACACCTATCAGCTTGAGCCTGTTGATATGATTACTGGCCCCGGCAATATTTATGTCACCGCAGCAAAACGCTGTGTGCGGTCAATAGTCGGTATTGATTCCGAGGCTGGTCCTACCGAAATCGCTGTGTTAGCTGATCACACCGCACATCCGTTATGGATAGCTTATGATTTAATAAGCCAGGCGGAACATGATGTGATGGCCGCCAGTGTATTGATTACAGATTCTGAAGAACTAGCCCAAGCTGTTGATAAAGAAATAGAACAACGCTTTAAAATAACACTTAATTCTGATCGGGTTGCCCAAGCATTACGTGGTGAGCAATCTGGCATTATTTTAGTTGATAATCTAGAAATGGGCATTGCTGTTGCTGATGCCTATGCAGCTGAACACTTAGAAATTCATACGGAAAATGCCCCTGAGGTAGCTCGTCGTATAAGCCATGCAGGTGCCATCTTTGTCGGCGGGTTCTCGCCAGTGCCGTTGGGGGATTATTCAGCTGGCTCTAATCACGTTTTACCTACCTCTGGTTCTGCACGTTATAGCTCGGGTTTATCTACACATACTTTTTTACGTTCGGTAAACCTTATTGAATACGACGAGGTAGCACTAAAAGAAATCGCTGAAACGGTAGTGCGGCTTGCCGACGCTGAGCGATTGCCAGCACATGGTGAAGCTATCCGAGCACGCTTTGAAGAAATTATCAGTGATTAATCGGTTAAAACTTAACCCTAAAAGAAGAGCTTATCTATGTCTGAGATTACCTTTGACGATCTGCCATTGCGCGAAAAACTACTCAGTGAAACTGCCTATGGTGCACCGCAACTTGATAGTGCAGTTCGACTTAACACTAATGAAAATCCGTATTCTCCCTCTGATGCACTTATTGAAGAGCTGGCTCATCGTATCGCTGAAGAAGCCCATGATCTTAACCGCTATCCCGATCGAGATGCGGTGGCATTGCGCACTGCCTTAGCACAATACCTCAGCAAACAGGTTGGGGTGGCGGTGAGCAAAGATAATGTGTGGGCAGCCAATGGTTCCAATGAGGTATTACAGCAATTACTACAGGCCTTTGGTGGACCAGGTCGACGTGCCTTGGGCTTTACCCCGAGCTATTCTATGCACCCTATTTTAAGTGCTGGAACCGATACCGAGTTTATTGAGTGTCCTCGGGATGAGCAGTTCCGCATTGATATAGACCGTGCCTTAGCTGCAATTGCGCAGTACCAACCAGAAATTATTTTTATTACCACTCCCAATAACCCTACCGGTGTTGTTACCTCATTAGCTGATATACGCAGCATTATTGAGTCAGCACCAGGAATAGTTATTGTCGACGAGGCTTATGCAGAGTTTTCTGACTCGCCATCGGCGATAAATCTTATTCAAGAATATCCCAATAAAGTGGTGGTTTCTCGGACGATGAGCAAGGCATTCGATTTTGCTGGCGGTCGATTAGGCTATTTTGTGGCACATCCAGCATTTATCGAGGCTATTTTATTAGTGCGGTTGCCTTATCACCTTTCTACTTTGACTCAGGTAGCAGCCTTGGTTGCTCTGCGTCACAGTGAAGATACGCTTGCCACGGTAGATAACCTGGTGCAGGAAAGAATCCGAGTAGAAACACGACTCCAGGAGTTAGGTTATTGCGTATTTCCTAGCGAATCGAATTTCTTATTTTTTGGAAAATTTGATGATCAAGCAGTGCAATGGCGGCAATTCCTTGAACACGGGGTGCTGATTCGTGATGTAGGAGTCACCGGATACTTACGCGTTACTATCGGCTTGCCGACGGAAAATGATGCCTTTTTATTGGCTGCAGAAAAGATTCTAGGTTAAGGAGTAAAAGATGCAACGCATCGGTGCAGTGCAACGGGTAACCAGTGAATCAAATATCGAGGTAGAAATTAACCTTGATGGCAGCGGCATTGTTGATATTAAAACAGAAGTACCTTTTTTCGATCACATGCTTACTGCTTTTGGTGTGCATGGTGCCTTTGACCTGAAGGTGCATGCGCAAGGAGATAAACATATTGATGTCCACCACACAGTAGAAGACACTGCCATTGTTTTAGGGCAAGCCATTGATAAAGCTGTGGGAGATAAAAAAGGCATTCGTCGTTTTGGCTCTTTTCAACTACCGATGGATGAAACCTTAGTAGAGGCAATTGTTGATTTTTCTGGGCGACCTTATTTTGTGATGAATGGTGAACCTGACTATATGGTTCATTCAATTATTGGTGGGCATTATGCCACTGTGATTAATCAGCATTTCTTCGAGACTTTAGCCTACAATTCTCGAACAACATTGCACGTTCGCTGCCATTATGGGCGAGACCCACATCATATTACAGAAGCAGAATTTAAAGCCGTCGCTAGAGCTATGCGTCAGGCAGTAAGTGCTGATGATCGTCTGGCAGGTATCCCGTCAACTAAAGGCGTGCTCTAAAAGTGAATAATTATTGGTTGGTTTACCTGCTTTTTATGATTGCTGGATTCCTCGTAGGTGGGGTGTGGACAGCATATAAAAACGGTTCCACCATTGCCATGATAGTGCTAGGAGTTCTAGCTTTTATTGCAGGTGCGACAGGTATTTTCTGGGCTATGGGGATGAGCTAACTGTGGCTAATAACAGCTTATAGTTGTTAAGGCGAACAAAACCTGATTCCTAGCGTAGTCTGTATGCGATGATAACGCGACGGTATAGGGATAAGGACGTTTAATGTATGGATAACCAGTTTCCTAGACTATGGGATATACCTGGCATTGTTGTGGTTTATTGTGCTATCGCGGCTGGTTTTGCTACTTATTCGCTGCTTTTTCCGGTTATCCCTTTAGCTGTTATCCAAGCTGGTGGTTCAGAGATACTTGCTGGAGCTAGCACTGCGTTATTTATGGCAGTTACGGTGCTTACCCAATTAGCAACCTCAGCTTTATTACAACGCTATGGTTATCTGCAGGTTATGATTGCTTCGGCACTGTTATTGGGTCTGCCTGGATTATGGCACATGGTGAGTATGGCTGACATAAGTGTGCTGTTTGTAGCAATGATTCGCGGTATGGGGTTCGGTATTTTATGCGTGGCTCAATTTGCGCTTATCGGTAGAGTGGTCGATCAACGTATTTTAGGTCGCGCCACTGGAATGGTAGGTGTTTTTGTTGGCGGTGCTCAAATGGTTTCCTTTCCACTTGGGCTAGCTATGTTGAATTCTCGTTTTGGTTTAAATTCAGTGCTGTTGTTAGCAGCTATTCTTGCTCTTGTTACTGTGGCGTTAAGTTTAAAGATGCCCACAGTTTCCATGCTTGAAGAGCCACAATCTGGTGAAACAATCATATTTTCTTGGCGACGGATAGTTGTGCTTACCGTGGTACCAGCGCTGAGTTTAATGTGCGTTTCTATGGGGTATGGGGCAGTATCGAATTTCTTGCCGGCATCGGTACGAGAAGCAGGTTTATCGACGCTGGCTGGCATTGTGTTATCAATTATTGGTGGTGCTCAAATGGTTGCACGCTATCAGGCCGGACGAATAGCAGATACTAAAGGTTCCGGTTCACTGATGCTGCCGGGGCTAGGAATTGTTGCGCTTGGCTTGGGCCTTATGATGCTAGTAGTTAGTTACGCACAACCTATGTGGTTATTAATTGTAGCTGCATTATTTTTCGGTATTGGTTTTGGTTGGGTACAAAATGAAGCCTTGGTAGACATGTTTTTGCGTACCCCACGATCACAAGTAGATAAGGCATCGACAATATGGAATGTTGCTTTTGATGCGGGAACCGGTGTGGGATCTTTTGTTCTTGGGGTGGTAGCTAGCGCAGCCGGCTATGGAGCAATTTTTGTTTCCGCGATGGCCATTGTTAGCTGTGCATTAGTAATGCAGCTGATAAACATCCAACGTCGATAAGCATGGATTAGAATGACACGCATGGCGAAAAAAGTAGCGTTGCTTGATTATGGTGCCGGAAATATTCGTTCAGCTCAGCGTGCACTAGAACGTGTTGGCGCCGAAGTGATAGTAACTGCTGATCCCCAGATTGTCTTGGCTGCTGATGGACTTTTAGTACCAGGGGTAGGTGCTTATGCAAGTTGTATGGCAGGGCTAAATAAAGTTTATGGGGCAAGAATGATTGGGCAACGCCTTGCCGGCGGACGACCAGTGATGGGTATCTGTGTTGGCATGCAAATCATGTTTGAAAAAGGAACCGAACATGGTGTTACCACTACTGGTTGCGATCAATGGCCAGGTGTGGTGGAGAAATTAGACGCGCAAGTACTACCACACATGGGTTGGAATACTGTTGAGGTAGCACCGGGTTCAGAACTTTTTGCTGGACTAAGTTCGACAGAACGGTACTATTTTGTGCACTCATATGCAGCACGCACCTGGGAGTTTGTTGGTGATGAACTTACTAGCGCCCCATTGGTGTCGTGGAGTGACCATGACGGCGATCGTTTTATTGCAGCAGTAGAAAATGGGGCCTTATGGGCAACGCAATTTCACCCCGAAAAATCAGGTGATGCAGGGGCTGTTCTATTAAAAAATTGGCTGAATACTCTTTAGCGGGAGTTTGTGCTTTAGACTCTACAGACTATGACCTTTACGCTTCTTCCGGCCGTCGATGTCGTTGACGGTCATGCAGTGCGCCTAGATCAAGGCGAAGCTGGTACCGAGAAATCTTATGGTGATCCCTTGGCGGCAGCGTTAAATTGGCAAGAACAAGGTGCTCAATGGTTACATTTTGTTGATCTTGATGCCGCTTTTAACCGTGGTTCTAATTACCAACTCATGGCAAAAATCACTAATGAACTTGATATTAATATTGAGTTAACCGGTGGTATCCGCGACGATGTTTCTTTAGAACGTGCTTTAGCAACTGGAGCTAAACGGGTAAATATTGGTACTGCAGCATTAGAAAAGCCAGGGTGGATCAAAAAAGTATTAGCACAGCATGGTGAAAAAATTGCTGTTGATATTGCGGTACGAGAAATTGGTGGTGAGTGGCGAACTCGCGGCAATGGTTGGGTTTCCGATGGTGGCGATCTATGGGAAGTATTAGAACGTCTCGATGCTGCTGGCTGCCAGCGTTTTGTGGTCACTGATGTTTCTAAAGACGGCACACTCACTGGGCCTAATATTGAATTATTACGTGATGTTTCTGCAGCAACTGATGCCCAGATCGTTGCTTCTGGCGGAATTTCGTGTTTAGAAGATCTTCTTGAAATTGCGAAATATGCTGAGGAAGGAATCGACTCAGCAATTGTGGGTAAAGCCTTATATGAGGGTCGTTTTACTTTAGCCGAGGCACTTGCAGCACTATGAGTGATATCCGGGAGCTCTATCATGTTGCAGAAGCCGTGCTTGATAGTGCAGAAGCAACTTTTTTAGCTGGATTGGGCGCAGATCCTGCTCATATGAAAAGCCCCGGCGATTTTGCCACAGAAGTAGATCTAGCAATAGAAAAACAACTGCGTGAAAATCTACAAAGGCTTACCGGCATACCTGTCTACGGTGAAGAATGTGGTGGCGATCCAGGTTCGCCACAGTGGGTTATTGATCCTATCGATGGCACTGCTAATTTTGCTGCTGGAAACCCCATGTCTGCCATTGTGCTGAGCCTAGTAATAGATAATAAGCCAGTCATTGGAATAACAAGTGTGCCGGTTACCCGGCAACGTTTTGGTGCTTTTAGCTACTCACCGCTGTTTATTAATGGGCAACCGCAAGCACCACTAGTAGAACGGCCACTACTTGTTTCCCATATGGGATTTTCTTCGGTAAGTTCACCGGCAGATTCTGTTGCTGGCACTCTGCTAAGGCAAGGACTTTTAGCCCGATTAACCAGCACTCATTTACGTCCACGAATTACTGGCAGCGTAGGTATTGATCTTGCTTATACCGCCGCAGGAATTTTTGCCGGTGCGATTTCTTTTAGCCCACATATATGGGACAACGCTGCCGGTGTTTTACTTGCTCAATCAGCAGGAGCAATCATTACCGATTTAGCTGGTAATAAATGGACCCCAGCTGCTACTGGGGTCATTGTTGGAACACCACGAGCACACGAAACAATACTGACTACATTGACAAAGATGAGAGAAGATTAATAGTGGCTGTGACAATACGCGTTATTCCTTGTCTAGACGTCGACCAAGGAAGAGTAGTTAAAGGAGTCAATTTTACTGGGCTTATCGACGCAGGTGACCCGGTAGAACTCGCTCAACGCTACGACAGTGAAGGCGCAGATGAACTAACTTTTCTTGATGTCAGTGCGTCGAAAACTGGTCGAGGTACAATGCTTGATGTGGTGCGGCGCACCGCTGATCAAGTATTTATCCCGCTTACTGTAGGCGGCGGGGTACGCAGTGTTGCCGATGTGCGAGAACTTTTACATGCGGGCGCAGATAAAGTAAGCGTCAATACGGCTGCTATCGCACGTCCAGAGTTATTGCGCGAACTTTCCGAACAATTTGGTTCCCAATGCATAGTATTAAGTGTTGATGCGCGCCGGGTACCTCCCGGTAACCCGAGGCAACCAAGTGGTTTTGAAGTAACCACCCATGGAGGAAGCCGGTCGGCTAATCTTGATGCCGTTGAATGGGCGTGCCGGGGTGAAGAATTAGGAGTCGGGGAGATTTTGCTTAATTCTATGGATGGTGATGGCACAAAAACTGGTTTTGATTTAGAACTTATTGAAAAGGTACGCGCTAAGGTAACTGTGCCTATCATTGCTTCTGGTGGAGCAGGAACTGCCCAACATTTTCCCCAGCAGTTAATGCAGGAGCTCAAGCAGTACTAGCAGCTAGTATTTTCCACTTTGGTGAGGTCAAAATTAGCGAAGTTAAACAAGCAATGGCACAAGCAAACATTGAGGTACGTTAGTGAACCCCGCAGAGTATGTACTTTCTTCCGAGATTGCGCGCAGAGTTCAGTTTAATGAACTCGGATTAGTTCCAGCAATTACTCAATCAACTAGTGGGGAAGTGCTTATGATGGCGTGGATGGATAGCCATGCTCTTGCTTGCACTTTGGCCACCCAACGCGGTACCTACTATTCTCGCTCACGCAGTGAGTATTGGATTAAAGGACTTACTAGTGGCTGCGTACAAGAAGTGAAAAAAGTGCAGTTAGATTGTGATGGCGACACAATTTTGCTTACCGTAGAACAAACCGGCGGCGCATGCCATACCGGTGATCGCACCTGCTTTGATGCCGATATTCTTTTGGGGGAAGACTCATGAGCAAAACCCATATATGGGCAAGCCTTGGTCTAGGAGTAAGTGCCGGTGTACTGTGGGCAGCTGCGCGCATGCCGTGGCTTATTGTTAGCGCAACCGATGATCTTGCTGGGCAACAAGTTGCTCCATTAACTGGTGTTCAGTGGGCTGCCGAAATACAAGCTGTGGTTTTCGTATTATTAGCTGGATCAATAGCATGTGTCGCACTGCGTCGTTTAGGGCGAAGAATTGTTGGCGGATTAGTAGCTTTGGTCGCTGCTTTGGCAGCGTTAAGCCCAGTTGCTTTGTTTAGCTCTGCACCAGATGCGACCCGGGTACAAAACATTTTAAGTTCAGCGAGTGCAAGTGGCCATCTAACTGACACCGCAGCATTAAATTCTTGGGCACAGATTAGCCATATTGAAGTACAAGCTTTCCCCTTAGCGCTTGCACTTATTTCTTGTGCCTTCGCAGTGTTTTTCGGGTCTATAATCGCTATTCGTCCAGGTAATGATAGTGTTCACAGAAACCAATATGAGCGTGTGACACAGCGAGTAGAAAAAATTCATCACGATCTAGCTCAAGAACCAGATTCTGGACGTGTTTTATGGGATGCCCTTGATAATGACATTGACCCAACGCAAGACCATTAGTTGAGCTTGTCGACGTTTAAGAAAACGTTACTACTGGTTATCTAAACAGTAGCGCATAGGGGTGGTATTAGCTGGCGATTATCGGATAACCGCCTTGGCACAGTAGCGTGGGAGAGAAGGAACCATTACCTGGTTGTGCAGGACAAGGTAGTACAGATGATGACGACAACGATCTTTGATCAAATAATTGCGGGCGTCATTGAGGACGTGGCCGCGCGTGAAGCAGTCGTGCCGTTTCAAGAAATTAAAGCTCGTTCGCGTGATATGCCTGCACCACGAGATGCTATGGCATCGTTATTGATGCCTGGATGTAGCATTATCGCGGAACTAAAACGTAGCGCACCAGATATTGGTCATATTGCTGATATCGATGAACCTACTATTTTGGCAACAGCCTATGAAACTGGCGGCGCACATATGATTGCCTGTCACACTGAGCGACGTCGTTTTGCTGGCTCATTAGAAGAAATGGCACAGGTAAGTGCCGCAACAACGGTACCTATTATGTGCCGAGATTTTATCGTGGATCCTTATCAAATCCATGAGGCACGTTGTTTTGGTGCTGATGTTATTCCACTTCGAGTAGCCGCTCTTGAACAACCAAGACTTGAAGCGCTGATCGATCGGGTAGAAAGTTTAGGGATGACCGCTTTAGTGGAAGTGCGTAATGTCGCTGAAGCCTATCGGGCGATGGCTGCGCGAGCCCAAGTAATCGGGATTAATGCGCGGGATTTTTCCACTATGACACTGAACAAAGAAGTTTTTGGTGAGATCGCACCGGGGTTGCCAAGTGAAACGATTAAAGTGGCGCTTTCTGGTGTACGTACTGCTCGAGAGCTTATTGAGTATGCTTCTTCAGGAGCAGATGCAGTAGTTATTGGTGAGCAATTGGTTCGAGCGCAGTCGCCAAGAGAATTTACTGCGGCTTTAGTTGCTGCCGGGCAACACCCTTCGTGCCCCCGTCGATAAGCTCGTCTAGCTAAAATGAAAGTGATTAGGCACACTAGATGAGGTGAACGTATCTTCTTTTGCTTCCTTTCCTTCACCTCCCCAAGGTGTTTGGCAGGTAGGACCTATCCCGCTTCGAGCTTATGCGCTGTGCATTATTGTTGGCATTATTGTTGCTTTATGGATCGGCAGCTATCGGTATGCTGCGAGAGGCGGCAATAAAGATGTTGTTATGGATGCGGCGATTGTTGCTATCCCAGCCGGAATAATCGGTGGGCGGTTGTATCATGTGCTCACAGATCATCAGAAATATTTTTGTACTGAGTGCAGTCTATTGGATATTTTTGCCATTACTAAAGGTGGCCTAGGTATTTGGGGTGCGGTAATACTAGGAACAATTTCAGTATGGGGTTATTTACGCTACAAGAGAATTCCTTTTGCACCTTTTGCCGATTCTTTGGCTCCCGCAGTAGTGTTAGCGCAGGCCATAGGGCGGTTAGGAAACTGGTTTAACCAAGAATTATATGGTGCTGAGACCTCAGTGCCATGGGCATTAGAGATTTACTATCGAGTTGATGAAGCTGGTAATTATGCACCATTGACTGGCCATTCTACCGGCGAGGTAATTGCTCAGGTGCATCCGACTTTTCTTTATGAAATGATTGCCAATATTCTTATTTTCTTCATTTTGATTTATGTGGATCGAGTGAAGAACTTAGGTCATGGACGAGTATTTTCTTTATATGTTGCCCTGTATTGTGCAGGTCGCTTTATTGTAGAGAATTTACGTACCGACGAAGCGACAATGGTATTCGGTATGCGGATTAATGTCATTGTTTCTGCTGTTGTGTGTATTACCGCTTTTGTGGTGTTTTTCAGTTTAAAAAAAGGGACGCGAAACTTCAGAGGAAGTAGCCGGTAAATTTGTAGCTCGACAAAAAGAGTGAGTCTAAAATTTATACTGTGAGAAAGAACGCATAAACAGTTAAATTGTTCGAACATGCCCGTTTATGTCCGTATTTGTCGGTTTTGGTAGCGGAACCACTAACGGAAGCGGTTTTTCTGTCTAGCAAGATAACCAGAACGCTACTAGTGTTGAGGATATGGAACGTCGCACAAAGATTGTTTGTACCCTAGGCCCGGCTGTTGCTAGCCAGGACGCTATTCTTCGCTTAGTCCAAGATGGTATGGATGTTGCTCGCCTCAATATGAGTCACGGTGATCATTCTGATCATGAGCAGAACTATCAGTGGGTTCGTGAAGCAACCGATAAGACCGGTCGTGCTGTTGGTATCCTTGCTGACTTGCAGGGACCAAAGATTCGCCTTGGTCGTTTTATTGATGGTGCCACAGTGTGGGAGAACGGAGAAGAAGTCCGTATCACCGTCGATGATATTGAAGGCACTCATGATCGTGTCTCTACTACATATAAGAACTTGGCAAAGGATGCTCAGCCAGGCGATCGTCTTTTGATTGACGACGGTAAAGTGGCAGTTGTTTGTAAGTACGTCGAGGGTAATGACGTAGTATGTGAGGTCGTTGAGGGTGGCCCAGTATCAAACAACAAAGGCGTATCCCTGCCTGGCATGGATATTTCGGTTCCAGCACTGAGTGAAAAAGATATTGCAGATCTTCGCTTTGCTTTAAAGCTAGGCGTTGATTTTATTGCGTTGTCTTTCGTTCGTTCACCACAAGATGTTGAACTCGTTCATGCCATTATGGATGAAGAAGGTCGTCGCGTACCTGTTATTGCCAAGCTGGAGAAACCAGAGGCGGTTGACGCTCTAGAATCTATTATTCTAGCTTTCGACGCTATCATGGTCGCTCGTGGTGACCTCGGCGTTGAGCTAGCTTTGGAGCAGGTGCCTTTGGTACAAAAGCGTGCTATCCAGATTGCTCGGGAAAATGCTAAGCCAGTGATTGTCGCTACCCAGATGTTGGACTCAATGATTGAGAATTCTCGCCCAACTCGTGCTGAGGCATCTGACGTGGCTAACGCTGTGCTAGACGGTGCAGATGCAGTTATGCTTTCCGGTGAGACTTCAGTTGGTGTTGATCCACACAACGTTGTCCGTACGATGAGCCGTATTGTTACCTTTGCTGAGTCTGATGGTCGGGTTCCTGGACTGGCACACATTCCACGAACCAAGCGCGGCGTGATTTCCTATTCTGCTCGCGATATTGCTGAGCGTCTTAATGCTAAAGCACTTGTTGCCTTTACTTCTTCTGGTGATACTGCAAAGCGCGTGTCTCGTTTGCACTCGCAGCTGCCACTGTTGGTGTTCACTCCTGATCCGGCAGTACGCAGTCAGTTAGCATTAAGCTGGGGCACAGAGACTTTCTTGACACCTGTGGTCAAGGATACTGATGAGATGCTTGCTCAGATTGACGACCAGCTGTTAGCTATGGATAAGTATAATAAAGACGATATGATGGTTGTCGTAGCTGGTACGCCACCAGGAATTTCCGGTAACACTAATATGATCCACGTTCACCTTTTGGGCGAAGAGACTAAAGCCTAAAAACTGTGAGAAGAAAGCCCCGTAGCCACTTGGCTACGGGGCTTGGTGTTTTCCTAAAAACAAAGAAAACCAACAGTAGTGGTTTCGGCTTTAACTAATTGCGTATTTCTTGCTGCTTGAGTAATAAAAAATCTCCCACCACATATCAAGCGGTAGGAGATTAAAGCTAGCTTAAACAAGCACTAGCGAATAGGAGTTGGCTCTAGTTTCCATACTTCTTGCGCATAATCATTAATGGTTCGATCAGAAGAGAAACGACCTGATTCACAGATATTAACCCAGCACATACGAGCCCAATGCAATGGGTCAGCATAATAGTCAGCTGCCATGCGGTCGCGGGTTTCCCGGTAGGAAGCGAAGTCGCCGAGGACATAGTAGACATCGGGGGTTTCCCAGCCTCCGCCGTCGAGAAGCGAAGCACGTAGATCATGGAACCAACCGGAACCGTTGTCATCGAGCAACCCATTGGAAAGCGCATCAAGAACACGCTTAAGCCCTGGAACGGTTTCGTAAAGAGCATAAGGGTTGTAGTGTGCCTTAAGCTCAGGAAGTTCTTCATTGCGCGCGCCAAAAATATAGGCATTATCCATGCCTACCGAATCAACGATTTCCACGTTAGCGCCATCCATAGTACCTAGGGTTAGCGCACCATTCATCATGAATTTCATGTTGGAGGTACCGGAGGCCTCTTTGCCAGCGGTAGAGATCTGCTCGGAAATATCCGAGGCAGGAATAATATGCTCGGCAGGGGAGACATTGTAATTTTCTACGAAAACCACGCGTAGTGTCTGAGAAACAACCGGATCATTATTGATGAGATCAGCAATAACATTAATGAGTTTAATGATTGCCTTGGCACGGATATACCCTGGAGCCGCTTTAGCACCGAAGATAAAAGTGCGTGGCGGAATATTTTGTTCGCCATCTTCTTTAATGCGGAAGTACAAGTCAAGAACATAAAGCGCATTCATGAGTTGACGCTTGTATTCGTGCAGACGCTTGATTTGGGTATCAAAGATTGAGTTAGGATCAATATCAATATCTTGGCGATCCTTAATCCAGGCTGCAAAATCTTTCTTATTGTTAGCCTTGATCTGCATGAGTTCACGCATAATGTCATCATTGTTGGCATAATCGCGCAGACGCTTGAGATCATCGAGATCCGTTACCCAAGTATTAGAACCAGACAGGCGAGTAAGCAGATCAGCAAGACGTGGGTTACACATTTTTAACCAGCGACGTGGGGTTACACCATTGGTCTTGTTATTGAATTTTTCTGGCCATACATCATGCCAGTCTTTTAAAGTTTCTGCTTTAATAATGTCGGTGTGTAAAGCAGCTACGCCATTGATTGAATACGCCGCATAACAAGCAATCCAGGCCATATGTACATTGCCGTCTTGAACCGGTGCCATGTAGTTGATCTTGGCTTGATCAAAACCTGCTGCCGCCATTTCTTCTCGGAAACGACGATCAATTTCTTGAGTGATCTCCCATACGCGGTAGAACAGCTGTTGGAAAATAGAAACATTCCACTGCTCTAATGCTTCAGCCAACACAGTATGGTTGGTATAAGCAAAAGTCTGGGAGGTAACTTTCCATGCGTCATCCCACGATAGATTGTGCTCGTCAAGAAGCAAACGCATGAGTTCTGGAATCGCTAGCACTGGGTGGGTGTCATTGAGCTGAATACAATTGTATTGAGCAAAGTTACGCAGATCAGAACCATGATGAGCAATGTAATTATCAATCATCTGCTGCAAGGATGCAGAAACAAAGAAATACTGCTGACGTACACGCAGTACCTTACCTGCATAAGTAGTGTCATTGGGATAAAGCACACGACAAATATCCATGACTCGTTCACGCTCAACAATGGCATCGGTAAAGCGTTGCGAGTTAAAAGCGTCGTAGTCGAATTCTTCTAGCGGCTCGGAATTCCACAGACGTAGTGTTCCTACATTGGCGGTGCCATAGCCGGTAATAGGCATATCGTATGGGGTAGCACGCACGGTCATATCGTCGAAACGCACAATACGCTGCTCATTGTCGCGACGAATAGTAAAAGGATAGCCATCTTCGCGCCATGCATCTGGTTCCTCATGTTGGAATCCATCACGGAAACTTTGTTTGAACAAACCATAGCGATAGAGCAAACCATATCCGGTGACCGGCAGATCTTGGGTTGCGCAAGAATCAAGGAAGCATGCGGCCAGACGGCCAAGGCCGCCATTACCAAGAGCCGCATCATTTTCTGCTTCGAGAATATCGGAGAGTTCATGGCCATTATCGCGTACGGCGTTGGCAACCTCAGCCTCAATTTCGAGGTTGGTGAGGTTATTAAGTAGCGCACGACCCATAAGAAACTCGGCGGAGAAATAGTGCTGTTGGCGGGTGGCGTTATATGCCTTTGTCGTTTCAGCCCAGGGATCAGCAAGTTTTTCCATAATGGCGGCAGACAAGCCGAACCAGAACTTGCGATCAGTTGCTTCCGCTGGGGTGGTGCCGGAAGCACTGCGGACATAACCGCCAACGTTTGCTGACAACGTAGTGTCACTCATATGGTGCAAACTCCTATAAGGAATGTTGTTGGCGTGCTTGTAAGGAGCACGTTGTGTTCGGATTTGTAACACAATACAGATGCAAAGTTTATCCGGCATAGCGGCAGAAAGCAGTATAGCTACGCCTAATCCCAACGTGGGAAGATTCATAGTTTTTAGAAAATCTACTACTTTTTACTTTTTCACCAGTTCAATACGTAATAAAGAAGAAAATATTTTATGGTGTTTTGAAAATAAAACGTGCTCATATCTAACAAAGATATGAGCATGGGTTGTTGATTCGGGGTATTTTACGGGGCGAGATACGTTAGCACTGCCGCTAATGCTGCTTGGGTACAGGCAGTAACCGTCGGTTGATAATCGGGGAGGAAATCTCCGGAGTGATTAGTAGGAATATTACTATCAATTGTGTCGGCAGCCAGCGCAGCTGCCCATTGTTTGCGTGGCGTGCAACCAACCAACCAGAAAAGATACGGTGCATTAAAAGCGTTAGGAATATGCGAGAAATCTTCAGAAGCAGTCCAGCGGTGAGCATCGGTAGAATCTTCGTGAAAAACATCATCGAAGGTTGTGCGTACCCGGTTAAAAACTTCTAGCGAGTTATTGGTAAGCGGGGCATGACCAAAATAACGAAAGACCGGTTTCACCGTCATTCCAGAAGCCACACATTCTGCTTCACATACTCGTTCAATGGCTGTGTAAAGCTTAGTTTTTACCTCTTGAGAGTAGTGCCGGCAATTAATAACTATGCGTGCCTTTCCCGGGATAGTGTTATTAGAATTGCCAGATTCTAGGGTACCAACACTAGCTACAGCGAAATCATGAGGACTGATTTCGCGTCCGACGATTCCTTGTAATCGCACAACAATCATCGCTGCGGCATAAGTCGGGTCAAGAGCATTTTGCGGCATAGAACCATGTGCAGATTGGCCAGTGATGGTGACCTCAATGGAATCGCATGCGGCTAGGATTGGGCCCGGCAAAGTCATTACCTTTCCAGCCGGACCTGGAACAATATGCTGACCGAAACATACGTCTGGGACAGGAATTTTTTCCTGGAGTCCATCGGCAACCATTGCGGCGGCGCCTTCACCATTTTCTTCACTGGGCTGGAAGAGCGCAATAAAAGTTCCCCGCCACATACTGCGATGAGCATCGAGAAGAGCACAAGCTCCCAGCAAACTGGTGGTATGCATATCATGCCCACAAGCATGCATACAAGCAGTGAGGTTATTATCAACTGTCATTGTGTGTGTTGAGGCATAAGCTACGCCAGTGGTTTCTTTTACCGGTAAACCGTCGAAATCTGCTCGCATTAATACACACGGGCCATCACCATTACGAAAAATTGCGACCATACCGAAGCCACCAATAGGGCTAATGACTTCACAATCAAAACGGTTAAGTTCTGCACGGATCAGGGCAGCAGTTTTTTCTTCTCTACCAGATAGCTCTGGTATTTGGTGAAGTTTTTGATAGAGACTTTCCTGCCAAGAAAGGTCAGTTGTGTGCGAATTAAGCAGATCTGAAATAGTCATAATAGTTGTAGTCTAATCAAGCCACGGGTTGTATCGTAGAGAATTTCTTTCCACAGAAGTTTCCGTAGCAATGCGAATACTAGGATCAATGCGGCCTTCTTTACGTAGGCTAAACAATCTATCGACAACCCGGTCACGAATGTCCCATGGAGATAAAGTATTTAGGTAGATCTTGGTGCCACCTTCAAAACCGGCAAGGTTAGATACGCGCCATTTGACCATGATTCGCCAGGGCATTGGCATATCAACATCAATTGGTTTGTGATGCCATTCTTCATTGGAAGGAACATCTGATCCGGTAGCAGCATGTGCAGCATGTAGAAGATCACTCATACTATTGCGCTCAGCATCGCTGTGTAGCCATGGTTCGCTCGTTGCCGATTTAGAAAAGACTTCTAAAGTGGGGTAGCGATGCCCAAAACCGGCAAAACACACGGCATGTTCATTTTCGGCGATAATCAAATTGCGACGAGCTGCATAATCAACTGCCCATTCGTTATACATATTAGGGTTGCGGCGTAACTTAGATAGTTCCTGCTGGATATGCGTTCCTCGGTCATCGATGGTGACTAATTGTTTATGCAGGTGGTCAAAACTAGCACCAGCTGGACGTAACCAGTTTTGAAATACTGCTACATACAGTGCATAACGGTTATGCTGGTAAAGATCACGGAGACTATCGACGGTAAATTTCATGAAATGCCGATGCTCAGCGATACTTAGATCACCAGATCCAGCACGTTGTTCATTGGTTAGTGCACCATCACGGAAATGTCGGTGGGCAATAATAACATCATGGCCGCCACCGAAGAAGGCTTCGCCTAACTCTAATAACTCAGCATCGCTACGATTAGTAGGTTGTTGGGCAGCAGCAAGCTTTGCCCGTACTCGATCAAGAACGTGTTGCCGGCCACTATCAGTTGCTAAATAAGCACGCATCCAGTCAATAGTGGACTGGCTCATAATAAAATCGTAATTTTTTTGCCAATAATCAAAGGTGACAATTTCAAAAAGATTTCCTACGCGTCGAAAAGCATAATTATCGTCCTGCTCCTCGCACAGAAGGTGGTATTTAATATCACCGTTAGTAGTAATACGAGATTTTTCTGGAGTGGTCTCGGCTAGCCTATGATCACAAAAAGCACAGGTTTCGTGAAAATCAATCTCACTGAGTTGATACACATTTTCCACTGGAGTATTAAGTGGGCGATTACCACGCCCAGGAACAGTCCACACTTCGGTGCCAGAAAAAGGATTGACCTGTTTAATTGTTCCGTCGGCCATGGTTTGAAGCGGGGTAGGGCGAGAATACATCATAATTCCTCCTAGTTTACAAGTAAACTATCTGCTCATGCCTAGCATTTGTTTTGATGTCTTGATTCATCCAGCACATGTTCTACTACTACAGAAGCGTTTCGACGCTTTAAGCTCTTTATTGATTCGAGATCATAAAGTTATTGATGTGCGCCTTAATGATGAAGAGAACCCACCGGTGCCACTAGTCGTAGAAGAACAACTGCGGGAATTATATCGTCGCGATCATGGCGATAATGCGGTGAATGTATTGGGTATGCATCGTTTTTTACTTACCCTTGTTCAACCTAATGTTTCCGTTAATGAGTTGGCTATGACTTATTCTCGGCTGCTTACCCCGCAAGCAGTAATACCTAATGATGTAGTTGCTTTAATGCAAGAAGAGGCCTTTGAAATCCCAGCTACTTATCCCTGGGTGGTTGAAATCTGGCGGTAGGTGTTATAAACGCGTTTTCCGGCATCGATAAGTTGGGTGCGTACATCGGCCTCAATAAGTTCTACTCCAATAACCTCATCTGGGCAGGAACTAGCAAATTGTCCGGCAACAATCGCTAATTTTTTTGGCACAAGATCCATAATGGTTCCCACTACCTTTCCGGTAGTAGATTGGGAATCAAATTTTCCTTCGCCGGTAATAACAAGATCTGCAGTGGCAATAAGTTCGACAAGTCCGGTTGCTTCCGCAACAACTTGTGCTCCTGGTGCAATATGAACATGATCGGCATTGCCATGAATAAGTGTGCTTAACCAGGTAATTCCTACTGGAATAGCCCCCGCTGCTCCCATACCAGCAATCTGTGGATCAACCCCAGTAATTGCGCATAGCTGAGTAATGCCGGCATCAAGAGTAGCAATATCGTGCTCACTAGCACCTTTTTGAGGGCCAAATACTGCGGCCGCACCATGGGCACCGGTGGCAGGACAGCGAACGTCGCTAAGTAAAACCCAGTCGAGGCCAGCAGCGGGAATATTAAGTTGGGCCGTGTCAATGTGCGCAGCATCGATAAGCCCGGCACCGCCTTGTCGACAAGTAAAGCCAGATTCGGTAAGTGGTTGAGCACCTAAGGCAACAAGGATGCCGGTACCGCCATCAGTGGTAGCAGACCCACCAAGACAGAGTACAATGCGTTGAGCTCCGCGAGTCTGTGCATCGGCAATAAGTACGCCGGTGCCATAAGTATCTGCGGTCAGTGGTCGTAATTGATCGGAAACCAATGGGAGTCCGCTGGCGGCAGCAATATCAATATAGGCTACGGTGTCATCGAGAACATAGGAAGCTTCGATAAGTCTGCCATTAGCATCTGTAGTGGGCAGGGTAATAGTTGTTCCCTGAAAACAAGAGGCAGTGCCTTCACCACCATCGGCCATGGGGACAATCGTGATATTAAGCTCTTGACTTGGGGCACCAGATGGATCCTCGTTGGCTGCGGCACGAATGCCTTCGGCAAGCCAAGCGCCTGCTTCGTGGGTGGTGGCTGTTCCTTTAAAAGAATCTGGAGCAATAACAATGTGGGGGTTCATTTTTTCAACTTTCATATATTTTCAGTATGTGTCAAATATTACTGCGGGTAGATAAAGATTTGCTTTAAAAAGAAGGAGTCTCTTAAAAGAGATATGCGCCTTATGATAATTGTTTTTCCCGATGATTTTAATATTGTGTGACTATAGCTAGCTGTAGCCTAGTATGAGTTTTATTTTTAAAAAGTAGAGAATTTTAGCCGGTGGGAAGTTGTTGTCAGCGATATTTCATGAAAAGATCTATCTGTCGATAGATAGATATCTATCATTTGGGAATGGCCATCTGACAATGTGGAGAGGTACATCATGAATGCTGATAGCACGGTAAAGGAATTCTACGATTTAGTTGTTGAGCGTAATATTGCAGAACCCGAATTCCATCAGGCCGTTGCTGAGGTCCTGGATTCGCTGAAAATTGTGTTGGACAAGGATTCACACTACGCCGATTATGGTTTGATTCAGCGATTGTGTGAGCCAGAACGTCAGCTGATTTTCCGTGTGCCTTGGCTTGATGATGAAGGAAAAGTCCAGGTTAACCGCGGTTTTCGGGTACAGTTCAATTCCGCACTTGGTCCGTATAAAGGTGGATTACGTTTTCATCCATCAGTAAACCTAGGAATCATTAAGTTTTTAGGTTTTGAACAGATTTTCAAAAATTCTTTAACTGGATTGCCTATCGGTGGTGCCAAGGGCGGTTCAGATTTTGATCCCAAAGGTAAGTCTGACAATGAGATTATGCGTTTTTGTCAGTCTTTTATGACAGAGCTTTATCGTCACATTGGCGAATATCGCGACGTTCCTGCCGGTGATATTGGTGTTGGTGGTCGTGAAATCGGCTACCTTTTTGGTCAATATCGTCGATTAGCTAATCAACATGAATCCGGTGTTCTCACTGGCAAAGGTCTTACCTGGGGCGGTTCCTTGGTGCGTACTGAAGCTACTGGGTATGGATTGGCTTATTTTACAGCTGAGATGCTTAACGCTCACGGGGAATCTTTCGACAATAAGAAGGTTATTGTTTCCGGTTCTGGCAATGTGGCTATCTATGCCATCGAAAAAGTACAAGAACTCGGTGCCACCGTGATTGCATTTTCTGATTCTGAAGGTTGGGTGCACACACCAGATGGAGTGGACGTCGAAAAGCTTAAAGATATCAAGGAAAACCGTCGTGGACGAGTATCTGATTACGCCGATGAGGTAGCCGGAGCTACCTATCACGTAGCAGGCTCACTGTGGGAACTGCCTTGTGATGTTGCGCTACCATGTGCTACCCAAAATGAGCTTAATGGTGAACATGCTCGAATTCTGGCTGAGAATGGTTGTACGTTTGTTGCCGAAGGAGCAAATATGCCTTCAACAGCAGATGCTATTGAGGTGTATCGCGAAAAAGGTATTCATTTTGGCCCAGGTAAAGCTGCAAATGCCGGTGGTGTGGCAACTTCTGCGCTAGAGATGCAGCAAAATGCTTCACGAGATTCATGGACTTTTGAATATACTGATGATCGTTTGAAGACCATTATGAGCAATATTTTCCGAAACTGTGCGCAGACAGCAAAAGAATATGGGCATGAAGGTGATTATGTTATTGGTGCCAATATCGCTGGTTTCAAGAAAGTTGCCGATGCCATGCTAGCTCAGGGAATTATTTAGGCTAGAAAGTTTTAGGCGTAGTTTTTATGCTCAGATACTGCTCGCGTCCTTAAGAAGTAGACCATACTTCTTAAGGAAACGCGAGCAGTTTTTGTGTGTCTGCATATACCCTTGGCGTAGGAATTAGGTACGCTAAACACCATGTACCGCGTTTTTGAGTGTCTTGACGAATTAGTCCAAACCATCGAGCAAGCACATGGGGTACCTATGACCTCTAATTGCATGGTTCCACGCGGCGAGATGCTTGCGTTGCTTGATGATCTTCGTAATGCCTTGCCCGTAGAAATAGATGATGCACAAGATGTGCTCGATAGTCGCGATGATATTATTCGTAGTGCTGAAGATCGTGCTCATGAGCTTGTCGACGGCGCTCAAAAAGAAGCTGATTCATTACTGAGCAGGGCACAGGAAGATTCTTCCGCTATGGTTGTGGACGCAGAAAATCGTGCGGATGCTACCTTAAGCAAAGCCCGAGAAGACGCGCATCACATTGTTGATTCCGCACACCGGGAAGCTGATGATACTGTCAGCCGAGCTAATGCTGAAGCGGAACGTTTGATTGCTAGCGGAAATGAGCAGTACCAACGAAGCATTGAAGAAGGGCTTGCCGAACAACAGCGGTTAGTTAGCGAGGCAGAAGTAGTACGCCGCGCTAATGAAGAAGCGCACCGGGTGGTTGGCATTGCTCATGAAGATTCAAATCGACTTCGCGCTGAGTGTGATGAGTTTGTCGATCAGAAATTAGCTAGTTTTGAGGAATCGCTTTCTACCACCCTTCGTGCGGTAAGCCGGGATCGTCAAGCATTACGTCGTGGAGCAGGCGTTGCTGGTAAAGGTTATAAAACAGAAATGTAGGCGTAGGAAATAAGTATGATACGCGTGCATAGCGTTGATATTTATCAATAACAGTTGTAGAAAACTCGTCGAGTAACAAAGGCTGTCTGTCACAGTTACTCGACGATTTTTATTGCTGGATTGATGTTACCGGGGGTCCTAAGGCTAAGAAATGAAGACTGCATAAGGAACCAGGTATGATAAAACGCATGTCGAAAGCGACGATTGATAAGAATTCTCCATTTGTTTTTGATGTCCGCACCGTTATTCGGGAGGGGATGACCCCTGAATACAAAACCAATAGGGGTGCTAGTCCTACTCGTATTGGCCCAGCCATGATTGCCATTAAGGAAGGCGATGAGGTGGAAGTCGATGCAGTACTTACCCCACTTGGTGACGCAGTGATGGTTGATGCTACATTACGCGCACAATTAAGCGGTGAATGCGTACGCTGTTTGACTGCCTTGCGCCCTGATACTGAGCTTAGGGTGAATGTTGTTTTTGCCGCACATGACCACTTGATTCAGGGAGAGTCTGGTGATGATGAAGAAGAAGCCCTACCACTGGTTGTCGATGAGCACGTAGATCTACTACAAGCTTTCCTAGATGAAGCAGGTATGAACTTACCCTTTAATCCGGTATGCCCAGACGGTTGCGCAGAAAATGATGTGCCAGAACCAGACGGAATTAGCGGTGAAGAAGAACGTATTGATGCTAGGTGGGCAGGGTTGGAGAAATTTCTATGAGTGCAAAAAAGAAAATCACTGGTGAGCAAGCTTTAGCGGCAGCCTTTCACACAGTCGATCATAAGTCGCTATTGGAACACTTTGGGGTAGAAATTCCTGATGATTTGCTTACCTTGGCGCTTACCCACAGGTCTTTTGCCAATGAGCATGGACATTTGCCCAATAATGAACGCCTAGAGTTTTTAGGTGATGCAGTTTTGGGGTTAAGTATCGCTGGCGTGCTCTATAATAATTTTCCTTCGCGGCCGGAAAGCGATATTTCCAAAATGCGTGCCTCCATTGTTTCGCGATTTGGTTTAAGTGAGGTTGCCCGAGAGATTGGGTTAGGCGCATATATTATTTTGGGTAAAGGCGAATCAGCTAGTGGTGGGCGAGATAAAGATTCATTGCTTGCCGATACAATGGAAGCACTCATTGGTGCGGTGTATCTGACCTTTGGCTTTGATATCGCTAGGGATGCGGTACTTCGACTCTTTGCTGACAAGATCAAAAATGCTACGGCAACTGGACATCATCATGATTGGAAAACTACCCTCCAAGAACGTGTTGCGGAGCGGGGGCTGCCAATGCCTGTGTATGGGTCAAGTTCTGTCGGTCCTGATCATGCACAAGTTTTTACCGCTACGGTACGCATTAATGATGAACTTGCTGGTACTGGACAAGGCCATAATAAGAAACTTGCTGAACAACAAGCAGCACATCAAGCAGTGCTAGCACTTAACGACAATCTTCTTTTGGGTAAATAAAAATGCCTGAATTGCCGGAAGTAGAAGTAGTCCGTCGCGGACTTACCGAGCATCTTGTGCATCGTCGTATCGAAGAAGTAACGGTGCACCATCCGCGAGCGGTGCGCTCGATTATCGGTGGGGAAGCTGAGCTACAAGCTCGGCTTGTTGGTCGAAAAATAAGTGCGATGGATCGACGCGGCAAATTCTTGTGGGCGGTGCTAGACGACGATACATGTTTACTTGTTCATTTAGGTATGAGTGGACAGATGTTGATAAAACAGCCAGATAGTAAGGATGCTCGTACTCATTTACGCATTCAAGCACAACTTTCAGATGGCAATCAGCTTTGGTTCGTTGATCAGCGTACTTTTGGCTATTGGTGGATTGGCGAGCTTAGCGACACCCTTGATGGGGTAGTGCCAGAAAACATTACCCATATTGCACGGGATTTAATGGACCCGCAGTTAAATATTCGTCGATTGGCAATACAACTAAAAAATCGACGTACAACCATTAAATCCCTATTACTTAATCAGGAAATAGTTGCCGGGATTGGCAATATTTATGCAGATGAAATGCTTTGGGCGGCGCAAGTACACCCGCGTAATAAGGCTAATCAGCTCAGCCTAAAAAGAATTGAGGAACTTTTAGTTGCGGGTCGATTGGTAATGGCTAAAGCCCTTGAACAAGGTGGCACTAGTTTTGACGCTTTGTATGTAGACGTTAATGGAAATTCTGGTTATTTTGATCTGTCTTTAAAAGCTTATGGGCAAACTGATAAGCCATGTTCTCGCTGTGGTGGCTTAATAATTCGGGAAAAATTTCACAATCGTTCCAGTCATTTATGTCTCAGATGCCAGCGGTTACACTAGGTAAAGACAGTTTTAGGGTGTAGCAGAAGACATTCTTTACATCTTGCAAGGTGCATCACACGCTTATGACAGCGTAAGATATGCCTCCATGGAAAACCTTGAGTCGTTCATTACGAACGTAGTCAATGACAATCTGTGGAAGGTCATTCCCTTCCTTTTGATTGCAGCCGGAGTTTACTTCGCCATACGTACCGTATTGGTACAAGTGCGGATGATTCCGGAAATGTTTCGTTCCGTGGTGGAAAAAAGCGAATCAACCGATGATGCGCATACCGATGTAGCAGGTGTTTCTGCTTTTAAAGCATTTACGATCTCGGCAGCATCACGAGTAGGAACCGGCAACGTTGCTGGTGTAGCTGTAGCAATTACTCTTGGTGGCCCCGGTGCCGTGTTCTGGATGTGGATGATTGCACTTTTAGGTGGCGCAACTGCTTTTGTTGAATCAACACTCGCACAGCTATGGAAAACAAAGGATGCTGATGGCTCCTATGTAGGCGGTCCAGCATATTATATGACCCGTGGTCTTAACGCTCGGTGGTTAGCAGTTATCTTTGGCATAGCCATTACCATTACCTATGGTTTTGTGTATAACGCTATCCAGGCTAACTCTATTGTTGAAGCCATCGGCACTTCAGTGGAAAGTACTTCGGTTAGTTTTAAATTCACCATTGGTGTTGTACTAGCCGCGCTGACTGGTCTGATTATTTTTGGTGGCATTAAGCGTATTGCTAATTTCACCCAGGTTATTGTGCCGGTTATGGCCGGGCTTTATCTCATCGTGGGCATTTTAGTGCTCATACTTAATATCAGTGCTATACCAGGGATGTTCCTAGAGATTTTTGAACATGCCCTAGGTATCAAGGAAGTTGTTGGGGCAACAGTAGGCGCAGCGTTTATGAATGGTATGCGTCGTGGTTTGTTTTCTAATGAAGCCGGCCAAGGATCTGCACCTAATGCAGCTGCTACTGCGGCAGTATCTCACCCAGTTAAACAAGGACTTGTGCAAACCTTGGGCGTATACTTTGACACCATCTTGGTGTGCTCGATTACTGCGTTCATTATTTTGCTCGGCTCTCCAGAATATGGGGTTAAAGCCCAGGGCGCATCGCTTACCCAACATGCGCTCGCCGGAGAAGTAGGTGAGTGGGGCATTCACTTTGTCACCCTTATTCTGTTCTTCCTTGCCTTTAGTTCTGTAATCGGCAATTACTATTTGGCACAAGCCAACATTGAATATTTCACTCAAAACAAGACGGTAATGACTATTTTCCGGATTTTTGTCATGTTCTGTGTTGTCGGTGGCTCTATTGGATCAGTGCCATTGGTATGGGCATTAGGTGATACCTTTGCCGCCATTATGGTGCTGATTAACCTTATCGCTATCGTTCCACTAGCCGGGGTAGCAGTGAAATTACTCAAGAATTATGTGCAGCAGTCTGCTCAGGGCTTAGACCCGGTTTTCCACCGAGATATGTTGCCAGAAATCCCTAATGTTGAATGCTGGGATGGTACAGATCCGGTTACTCGTCGAGGCGGCAAGGTGATTACCTCCGTCGATACGCACTAAAGCGTGCTACGTTGCGCTTAGCTTGCTTAAAAATCCGCATGGTACAGAAATGGCATGCGGATTTTTATTTATTCTAGCTAGAAACACGATTAACCAGGGTTTAAGAAAGGCAACGAGATGCATCGACTTACTATTTGGGTTCATGGACAGGTACAAGGTGTGGGATTTAGATGGTGGTGCTATGCCCAAGCCAAAGAACTCGGTATTAGCGGAAGTGCAACAAATCTAAGCGACGGCAGAGTATGTATTGTGGCAGAAGGAACTCAAGAACAACTTGATGAGATTCTGCATCGGTTACGCCAACCACACTATAGTGGCCGACCTGGTGTTGTTGAAACAGCTATTGAACGTTGGACTGAGCCTAAAGGCGTGAGCGGCTTTGAAACTCGCTAATTTGCTATAGTGCTCATGTGTATTTGAAGTCGCTGACGCTTAAAGGATTTAAGTCTTTTGCGTCTGCGACGACCCTGAAATTCGAACCTGGTATCTGTGCCGTAGTAGGCCCGAATGGTTCTGGTAAATCGAATGTTGTTGATGCTCTCGCCTGGGTTATGGGTGAGCAAGGGGCAAAAACCCTGCGTGGCGGAAAGATGGATGATGTTATTTTCGCTGGAGCAGGTCAACGCAAACCATTAGGCCGTGCGGAAGTCACCCTGACTATTGATAATTCCGACAATGTATTGCCTATCGAATATAAAGAAGTTTCTATCACGAGAAGAATGTTTCGTGATGGGGCAAGTGAATATGAGATTAATGGCAATAAAGCTAGATTGATGGATATTCAGGAATTGCTTAGTGATTCCGGAATTGGCCGTGAAATGCACGTCATTGTTGGCCAGGGACGCCTTGCTCAAATACTTGAATCTCGTCCAGAAGATCGTCGTGCTTTTATTGAAGAAGCGGCAGGGGTGCTAAAACATCGCCGTCGTAAAGAAAAAGCACAGCGAAAACTTGTTAATATGCAGGCTAATCTTGATCGGCTACAGGATTTAACTGCTGAATTAGCACGACAGTTAAAACCCTTGGCGCGCCAGGCTGATGCTGCACGACGTGCTGCTAGCGTGCAAGCTGATGTCCGTGATGCCCGATTACAATTGGGTGGTTACCAGATCGTTCAATTACAAGAAAAGCTAGCTGCAGCACAATCACGAACTCAGATAGTAAAAGAACACGTTGAAGAAGTCAGTGAACAGCTTGAAGAAGCTACCGAAATTACTCTTGAGCTAGAAGACCAACTAGCTACTATAACTCCTGCCGCCGAACAAGCACAGCAATTATGGTTTTCGCTCTCTTCACTTGCCGAAAGAGTATCTGCTACGCAGCGTATTGCTGCCGATCGTGCGATCAACGTGCAGCTTACTGCATATTCTGGTACAGATCCTGAGGAACTATTTGCTAGAGCAGAACGCGCCGATAAAGAATATGCGGAATTAGAAGAAAACGTCGCTCTTTTAACAGCACGCTTGGAATCAATCCAGGAACAAGTAGCAGAATACGAACATATTGCCCAAGAAGCTGATCGAGAACATTTAGCCCAGGTTCGAGCAATTGCTGATCGACGAGAAGGCGTTGTTCGTTTACTTGCGGCAGAGGAAGCACAACAAGCGCACGTTTTAGCCTTAGAAGCGGAGCTTGCCCGGATGCAAGAAACACTTGCAGAAGCAAGACAAAGAATCGAGATAACTCGTACGCATTTGCGAGAAGTTGAAGCTAAAATATCGGTGGCAGAACCAGATAAAGAAGAATATATTCGGGCCACCGCTGAGGCGGAAGCTGCTGAACAACGTTTAGAAGATTTACGCATGCAACAGCATCACCGCGAACGGAACGTATCTCGTTTGGAATCACGGATTGAAACTTTATCTGCGCAGCAAGGTCTTTCTGATGGAGCGGCACTCTTTGATAATTCAGTCGCTATGGCTACGCTTGTTCGCGCAAAAAAAGGGTGTGAGAAAGCTTTAGCAGCGGTCTTAGCTCAGGTTGCCGATGGTTTAGCTGCACCATTACCGGTAAATATGTCGGAATTAGTAGTAGCGCATAGTGCTGATATTGCCACCACAATGGTTTTTGCTATGGAAGATACTGCGCAGCGGGAAAAAACTCAGGCAAATAGGTGGCGCCTTGATGCCTATTTACCGCAGTCAGTGACTTGGTTACTTGATGAACTCAGTATTGATGATCGGGTAGCACAAGCGATAAATCGTTTGCTTATCGACGTAGTAGTAGCTCCTTCGCTTGCTGTTGCTGAGACCGTCGTTCGTGATGATCCCAGATTACGTGCAGTGACCTATGAAGGGGTCATTGTTGGTGATGGCTGGTATAGCTTTGGACAAGGTGCCGGGAAAGCAGTTGAGATAACAGCATATATTGAGCAAGCAGAATTAGAATTAGCACAAGAAATTGTCCATGTGGAAGAACTTTTAGGTACTCTTTCTGGGGCAAAACAAGCAGCTGATCAAGCACGTGTGCGTGCCGCAAGTGCCACTGCAAGCCTTCAAGAGCAAGAAGCTGTTTTTATTGGACTGAAAAAAGATGTAGAGCGTTTACGTGCTCAGGAGCAGGCTCATGTTACTGAATATCAACGTAGTGCTCAGCGTGTTGGCGAGATGGAACAGCGATTAAATAAGGCACGTCAACAATGGAACATCACGAAAGACCGACTTGCCCGAGTAGATCGCGATATTGATGATCAGGATCCGTCCACACACGAGCGCGATCAAGCGCAGGAAAACTTGGCGCAAATCAAGGCCATGGAGTTGGAAGCAAAACTTAGTTTACGCAGTGCCCAAGATCGGGCAGAACAAGCCAGTGGGCGTGGAGCTAGCTTGCGTCGACAAGCAGACCATGAGCGCATGAATAAACAGCGCCACGAGCAGATGATGCATAAGCGGGTACGGCAAGCAGAGCTTGCGCGCACTGTAGATACTTATGCCCGAGAGATTAATGCACGAGTTGAGAAAGCAGTTGCCCAAGCAACGCGCCGTCGTGATGAGCTTATGACACAGCGACAAGCCATAGTCGCGCGACTTTCCCAAGCGAAAGATAAAGCGCAGGCGTTAAATACTCAGCTTTTACGATTAAGCGACCAAGCGCACCAAGTAGATGTACAACGCAGTCAGGCGCAAGTAAGACTAGAAGAGGCACAGAAAAAACTGCAAGAGCAGTTAGGCATCGCAATTCCTGACCTCATTCGTGATTATACGCCGGGGGCAGATTTTGATCTTGGTTTTCAACAAGATCGGCTCAAAAAAGCCGAGAAAGCTCTCAGTTCTTTAGGCAAGGTCAATCCGTTGGCTTTGGAAGAATACAAGGCACTTGAAGAACGCTATGAGTTTTTATCTACTCAATTAAGTGATGTGCAACAAGCACGCACAGATCTATTGGGAGTAGTAGAAGATGTCGATGCAAAAATTCTGCAACTATTTAGTGATGCTTGGCATGATGTAGAAGAAGAATTTCCGAAAGTATTCCGCACACTTTTCCCAGGTGGTGAAGGCAGACTTGTACTTACCGAGCCAGAGGATATGTTGCGTACGGGCATTGAAGTAGAAGCACGACCACCAGGAAAGAAAGTCAAGCGGTTATCGTTGCTTTCTGGTGGGGAAAAATCTTTAACAGCGCTAGCTATGTTGGTGGCTATTTTCCGGGCACGACCAAGTCCGTTTTATGTCATGGATGAAGTAGAAGCGGCTCTTGATGATGTGAATTTACGCCGACTTATTGCCCTTTTTGAGGAATTGCGGTTAGATTCGCAGCTGATTGTTATTACTCACCAAAAACCGACAATGGATATCGCTAATGTTTTATATGGCGTGACAATGCGTGGCGACGGTGTTACCAAGGTAATCTCGCAGCGTATGAGTACAGCACTGATGCCTGAAAGTGCAAGCGGTGTGGTTAATCAAGCTAGAGATCGTCAAGCTACGGATCCTGGGAGTAAAGAAGTTGCTGATTGAAAAGTAAAAATTTGCTGACTAATAGCTGGTAAGCGGTTGCAGAAGACGATTCATTTCCGGTTAAACAAGTATGTGACCAGTGATAATGCGTCTTAAGATTTTTAGCTTATAATCGCACATACGTTTATTCCACACGCCTTTTAATATTTGAACACAAGCCTATGAGGTAGGCGATTGGATCGGTATTATTCGGTGTTAATTATGTACCAATAAAAAAACTTTGAGCAGAGTGAAATTTTAATTTGCTCAGAATATAACTGCTAAAAAGGAACCCTCACAGATGACAGATCAAGTTCAGCCGATTGCAGATCTGAACGATTCCCTACTTGGATGGGCATCGCAGACGGAATTGGAACTTGCTCAGAAGCTTGCCAAAGTTAATTATGTTTATGAACTTGGTTTAGCTACAGATCAATTAGAGCGAATTGAGCGCCTCTACGGGATTTTCCTCACTCGTCAGCTTGCTGCTGGGGCAGATATGACTGCGTTGCTGAAGATAAGCCCAGCGCTTACTTTGACTGCTGCTAGCGCACGTGCATTTAAACTTGTTGATTCTGTTACCTTTTTTAGCGAATTAGCTGCAGGATTTGGCCTAGAACTTACTCAAGCGCAAGAACTTGGGGCAGCATTAGCATCGACTATAGAGCTAAGCGCTGGGTTAGATATCGTGAATACCTTGTGCACACACGCGGGTATTATCTCGACAGAAATCCCTTATCTTTTGGAGCTTCTGGATCAAGGCGTGGATGTCTATGATCAAGCTCCGACACATTTTAAGGCTATGGCTGAAGCTCAACCGGCTACAGCACAGGTGCTGCTTAATGGTCTGATAGAACTACGTGATTTTGCTATTGAACATCCAAAGAGTTGGTTCGATAGAAATCGTTCTCATTTGACGCTACCGACGCATATCCATGAAGAAGCAGCAGCAGAACTTCGAGAACGCCCGGTAGGTACGTTAGATCGCACTGTAGCGGTAGGTGTTGCTGGCCGGGAAATGCGACCACGTGTTGTTTTTGATGTGCGTCGTTCCAAAATATGTTTGCGCCTTCCGGAACAACCTTTAACCGAACCTGAGGGGTTTGTTACCTGGCGTATTAGCATTGATGGCACGACTAAGGTGTATCGAACAACACGCGCCTGGGGTGATGTTTCCGGTTTTAGCGAGGCGCTTGATATTGCTATTGATCGGCCAGTGCGAGAGATTACTGTTCAAGATCTTTCCCATAATTTATTGTGGACGGTACCAGTGGTACGTGCTGAAGATCCGATTTTGATTTTCAGCCTTTCTGGTAGTGAAATTACCGAGAAAGCTTCCCTACATCACCAACAAGTGCGGGTGGTAGTACCTAATGATTACAAGCTTATCGACGTTGTGACCGGGGTGGATTTCTTCCCAGAAAGTGAACAACAGGTTGAAGGCTGGGCTGGTTGGTCGGCACAGCACATTGATACTTCTACAGCATGTTCTATGGCCGCAATACAAAACGGTATGCAGCCTAGTATGGATAAGGTTCGTTCTATTGAACCACGTCAACGCGTTCGGTTTAGAGTTCCTGGTGATGCTATTGATTGTTTACACTCCATATCTGGTTTACCAGTTCATTCGCATTCTTTATTAGCAGAATTTCCGCCGACGCTTTCTGGGCAAACTGAAACCTGGCATTTAGCGATTTCCTCTTATGGGGGTGTAGCAGTAGCTGGTGAAGAAATTACCCAACCTGAGCCGTTAGAGGTTCCTGCTGAAGGCGGTATTTTCCACGTCTTTGACCCAGATTTATATGATAGCCCCTGGGTCGGTGAATATTTGGTGCGCATGCGTGGCCCGCGTAATGAAAGTTTCCGCCACGAATTTGCCATTGTTGAAGGTGCGCATGCGGTGCTCGATATTTCTGGTGCATGCCGCAGCTTCCGCATTCCTTCTGCCGGTGGTTTAAGCGAAGCATCTTTAGTGCTTAAGCCCACCGCAAAGGCATTTGTCGCTGACCCACAGGTAGTTTCAGTTGCACCAATGGAAGCCGGTGCAGATTTGATTGTGCACACCGAAGAAGGCGATCAACTGCCGTTGCGTTTTAATCCACCACGACTTACTTTTGAATTGCCGTTGATTACTGAGCCCGCAATGTGGCGGGCATCTCGGTTAAAGCTTCGTCCTCGTGAGTTGAATGCAGTAGGAGAGTTGCGAGTACGTGGTGCTGGACGACTTATTGATCCAAAAGTCAGCGTGCGAAACCATCACGGTGCGCCGGTAAAAACGTCTAAATTAACCAGTTGTGATAGCGGTATTACCTATAGCGTGGATATGGCAGGTATTGCTAGCTCTGCGGCAGTAATGCCCCAAGGGCGTATCGACGTGGAATGGACAGATCCTCATTCTGATCGACGTGTCTCAGTGGCGTTGGCAGATATTTATTCCAGTCCAGAGCCAGAGATTACCCTTGTTGATGATTCGATTCTTGTCGAAGGCGTAGAACTTGCCGGTATGTGGGTGTGGCCAATTACTGCTCCGTGGACAAGCCCAATAACGCTGATAGTTGAAGATGGTCGTGCGGCGCTTCCGGAGAATTTAATTGGTGCGGGGCCGCTTAAAGTACAGCTGCATAGTCTTGATCCGTTTATGACCTTGCATACACCGTCAATGCCGGGTAAAACAGCGCTACGCTTAGAACAAGCTGGTTATTTTGTTGATGCAGATGAACACCTTACTCAGTTATCTGCCTTTTTAGCTGGGGAAAGTGAAGAAATTCCAGAATCTCAGCGCGTTATTCCGTTGTTATGGGACATGATTGTTTCTGGTCGTGCTTTTGGTGAGGCAAGAAAAGCTATTCAGCAGGTACTTCGTGCACATCCAGCTACTGCGCTTTATGGATTGAGTGATTCTTTAGTACCAGCAGAAAAACAACCTGGACGCATTGTTGAATCAGGTTTGGTGCGATGCATTTTTGGTACCGAGAAGCAGGTAGGCGAAGAGACTACTTATCACCGTGCCCCATGGCTTGGTGCATTAGAGCTGTTAGGTGAGTTTGATGCGATTGCCACCCAAGAATCTGTAACCGGGGAGCCATTAGATAAGATTGCTTCCAGTTTCGCTTTGATGAACCAGTCGGAGAAAGTATCGGAGGTCGTCGATAAGCTAGGTGAGCTTGCTGGCGATAATATGATCAATATTTTGCGTACCGGTAGGGATACCACTTTAGATACTGCGTGCATTGATCATTCCACAGTTGCGATTGCCAGCATGGATGCTAGCCAACAAGAAGCATTATTGGATATGTTCTTTTCGCGATCGAATATTGTGCCGGGCGCGATTATGGATGATGGATCCCGACTTTTGGCTGTTTTTGAGACATTCACAAACCGCGACAAAATTAATGATTTGTTAAGTTCTGAGGGATTGATTAGCTCAGCAGTGACGTTATTGCGTACTTTGCGTAGTACTAACAAGTCTTTATACGCAATGGCTCGTATCCGGTTCGATAAGTTAGATGGAGTAGATACTGATTCCAAGGATAATATGTGGTCGCTTGCACCGGTAGTTTCTTTTGTTTTAGCAATGGCTGCACGTATGAACGCCCACGGATTAATTACCTCAAATAAGGCACTTGATGCAGTAACCGATGGGTGGGCTGCTCTTGCCGATGTAGTTCCTGATTTAGTAACCAGCGATCTGGTTGCTGCCGATGCCATTGTTTTGGCAATCAAACACCCCGGAGTAGTGGTATAAGAAACTAGTAGGATAAAAAGCCACGTTCGTGATTTCAGTCTGATAAAAAATCACGAACGTGGCTTTGATAATGAGGTAGTTAAGAAGACAATTTAAAAGATACGGATAAGCCAAAAACGGGGTAAGGTTACCGGTTTTTCGTGGTGTTTTAGATAGCAAAGATGTAAAATCTTAAAAACTTTGCCACTATTAAACCCATGAATACTATTTCGTGGATTATTCTTGCTGTCGTTGTTCTTGTATTGCTACTTACTATTGCCATCGTTGTTGGCCTTAAACGCAAACAAGCTAAAACAGTAAGCTTTCACACTGAAGAAGAGCCTAAAGAGCTAACCCAGCAAGAAAAGTCCGGAAATTACCAGGTAACAGGTGGATTTAACTTTACGACGAATAAACAACCTGAACCAGTACCAGTTATTCCCAACGATGTTAAGACAGCACATGATGAGCATGTGCCTATGACAGACAATGAAAAAACCATCGAGGAGCAGGTTAATACTGCCTCAGTAGAATCAGACTTACCGGTAGTAGAAGAACCTCTTTCTGCGGAACCTCTAGCCGAATCATCAGAACAAGAAGCCATCCAAGCAGCAGCTTCTGCAGAAAGTATTATAGCAGCCGCTGAACAGGCGGTAGAAGAAACACCAGTACCAGCTGAGCCAGAAGTAGTCCAAGACGTAAGTGATAATCAAGAACCTCTGGTAACAAATGATGCGGTAGCTGATATCGATCCAGCAGCCGGACGTATCGGCCGTTTGCGTGGCCGGTTATCGCGTTCGCAGAATGTATTCGGTAAGTCAGTTTTGGGAATGCTTTCTGCCGGTGAGCTTGATGAGGACGCATGGGAAGATATTGAAGCCTTGCTTATTCAAGCCGATCTTGGCACCGATATCACTATGAAAGTGGTTGATCAATTACGCGAAATGATTGCTACTCGTGGAGTTAATAGTGAACAAGAAGCACGCGCTATGTTGCGTGAATGTTTAATTACGGCATGTAAGCCAGAACTTGATCGTTCTATTAAAGCTATGCCTTATGACAATAAACCTGCGGTTATTCTTGTCGTCGGCGTCAATGGTACGGGCAAAACAACAACCACTGGTAAATTAGCCCGGGTACTTGTTTCCATGGGGCATAAAGTATTACTTGGTGCTGCTGATACTTTCCGTGCAGCTGCTGCCGATCAGCTTGAAACATGGGGACGTCGAGTAGGCGCGCATACGGTACGCGGGGAAGAAGGTGCCGATCCTGCGTCGGTAGCTTTTGAATCAGTGGCCGAAGGCATTAATCAACATGCCGATGTAGTACTTATTGATACTGCAGGTCGTCTGCACAATTCCTCAAACCTTATGGATCAGCTTGGCAAGGTCAAGCGGGTGGTAGAAAAGAAAGCCGTTGTCGATGAGGTATTGCTGGTACTCGATGCAACAACTGGACAAAACGGTATGATGCAGGCAAAGACTTTTAGTGATGTTGTCGATATTACTGGTGTAGTACTTACAAAATTGGATGGTACGGCCAAAGGCGGCATTGTATTGAGAGTCCAAGAAGAACTAGGGGTACCAGTTAAATTGGTTGGTCTCGGCGAAGGTGCTGATGATCTTGCACCATTTGAAGTTGAAGGTTTTGTTGATGCCCTACTCGGATAGTTCTTATTAAAACGAGAATAAACGCACTTATACAGTAAAAAAGAAAACTTCTTGTTGGATCAAAAGAGACAACAAGAAGTTTTCTATTACTCCGATGGGAGCTAGCTGGGGTGGTGTTTTTAGAATTTATGCAGGTATTTATGTAATCGGTGTTTATAACTAGAAAAATGACGCTACACTTTTCAACGTTGATATAACTTAAACTGCCCTAGGGGAGCGGACTTATGAAACTTGTGACTGCCATTGTGAAGCCTTTTACTCTTACCGATGTTAAAGATGCCCTCGAACAAGTAGGCGTGCGAGGAATGACGGTCACCGAGATCCAAGGTTTTGGTCAACAAAAAGGCCATACCGAGGTTTATAGTGGGGCAGAGTACGCAACCGATTTTGTTCCTAAGGTCAAAATTGAAGTCGTCGTTGACGATGCACTAGTTGATGATGTCACCACCGCGATTTTAGAAGCGGCTCGTACTGGAAAAATTGGTGATGGAAAAATTTGGGTTACCACAGTAGAAGAACTGATTCGAGTACGTACCGGTGAACGTGGCGAGAGTGCTATTTAGGGTAAAAATTTTGCTGATAAGTTGATGCCTGCATCTCCTGCGCAGCTGCGCGAACAAACGTGTACTAGAGCACTAAAACTTTTAGAAACTCTCGATTTGCCAGCCGGCACTGCCCTTGTTGCTACTGGCAGCCTGAGCTGCCAAGAAATGGCACCATACTCAGATCTTGATTTGATCTTGATTTATGAGCTACCAGTTGCCACTGAACAGATAGAAAAATTGTGGTACCCGATTTGGGATGCCGCACTGCGCCTTGATTATGCGGTGCGTACTCCTAGTGAATGCGTGGACATGATTACCGCTGACCCCACAGCAGCATTAGCCATGCTAGATATGTCCTATATTCGAGGAGATAAAGACCTAGCAGAAAAAACTCGCAAGATGGTTCTGCATACGTGGCGCACTGAGGTAAAGAAAAACTTTAATTCCCTAGTTGATACCGCGATTGTCAGGTGGCGACGTTCTGGATCGCTGGTAACTATGACCCGACCAGATTTAAAACACGGGCGTGGGGGATTACGCGATATTGACCTTATTCAAGCACTCGCACTAGCAAATTTATGTGATCGGCCAAAGCTACATGTACAACGACAATTACTTCTCGATACCCGCACATTATTACATCTGCATGCACGAAGAGCCAGAGATATATTAGATCCAGAATTTGCTGCTGATATTGCGCTCGATTTGGGCTACCACGATCGATATGCGCTTGCACAAGCATTAGTTACTGCTGCACGAACTATTGATCAAGAGCTCACTCAGGCATTATCGATCGCGCGTAATGTGTTACCGCGCCGGGAATCCCGATTGCGTCAAATAAGACGACCAATCGATGTTGATGTGGTTGAGGTAAATGGAAAAATTAGTCTGAGCAAGAAACCAGATTTAACTGATCCGATGTTATTCTTGCGAGTTGGTGCAGCAAGCGCGCGCACGGGTTTGCCTATTGATGAAGCAATTTGGCATCGACTTGAACGGTTACCAGAATTACCCGAGATTTTACCTGCCGCAGCTACTGCAGATGTATTAGGTATTTTAAGCTCCGCTGAACATGGTGGGCGGGTGATTAGCCACTTAGATAACCATGGATTATGGACTCGGGTGGTTCCTGAATGGGCACATATTCGTGGTCGGATGCCTTTCGAACCTACCCATATCCACACTATTGACCAACACAGCTTGGTAGTTGTAGCAGGTTGTGCCGCCCAATCGGTCACCGTTGCCAGACCAGATTTGTTATATCTTGCTGCTCTTTTTCATGACATAGGAAAAGGCTATGCTCGTCCGCATGAAGAAGTAGGCGCGGAGATTGTCGATCAAGCGTGTCGACGTTGTGGTCTTCGTGAACAGGATCGACGCATTGTAGTTCGGTTAGTTGCCCAGCACACTTTGGCATCAAAGATTATTGCGCGCATGGACTACACCAGTGATAAAGCACTTAATTATTATTTAGATGCATTAGGTTATGATCTCACCACGATTAATTTGATGGAAGTTCTCGTGGAAGCTGATGCTCAAGCAACAGGACCAGGGGTGTTTTCACACTCGTTGCGGGTAGGAATACGTAGTTTAAGTAGGCGAGCACGTCAGCGATTAACTGCTGTGAAGCCAGAGCCACCACTATTAGAATGGCCGCATACTACCAATGATGTGGTGATACTACACTCAGATGACGTCGATAAGCATAAAGGTCACGTATATTGGCGCGGAAACTACTTGCGAGAAATTGTACGGGTGTTGGCAGTAATCGGTGCAAAATCGTGGAATGTTGAATCTGCAGAGATAGTTACTACTCCTGCTGGCGTTATGACACACTTAACCGCTTCGAATGCGCTGGGTTCGGAGTTTGATCAGATGGAATTTGTGCAAACATATAAATCTGGCACTTTTTCTACTTTGCCAATAATAACTGGAGCCACAACAGCAACTTTTTGGCAAGACGATATTATCGAGGTTCGCACTGCAGATCGACCAGGAGCACTAGGGGTCTTGCTTAGCGTGTTACCAGATATTTATTGGTTGCGGATGAGCAACCCAGGGGCAACTATGATTGTGCAGTGTCGCTTGCAACCGGGTTTTGTTCGCGCACAGGTGGAACGTGACGTGACCAAAAAGCTGGCGAGCGGCTAATATGGAGTAGTTCATTACAGACATTAAAAGGAGACCTCCACTCGTGTTTGAATCACTGTCAGATCGTCTAGGCTCAGTTCTTTCTGGTCTCAGTTCTAAAGGTAAGGTCACCGAGGCTGACGTTAATGCCGTTACCCGTGAAATTCGCCTGGCACTTTTAGAAGCAGACGTTTCTTTGCCAGTGGTTCGTACCTTTGTCGCGCGAATCAAAGAGCGTGCATTAGGCACGTTAGTTTCTAAAGCGCTTAATCCTTCGCAACAGGTTATTAAAATCGTTGATGAAGAACTCACCAATATTTTGGGTGGGCAGACCCGTCGGCTAAATCTAGCGAAAAACCCACCGACAGTTATTATGTTGGCTGGTTTACAAGGTGCAGGTAAAACCACTTTGGCGGGTAAATTAGCTAAATACCTTGCCGAAAAAGGGCATACTCCCATGTTGGTTGCCTGTGATCTTCAACGCCCAGGGGCTGTGTCACAATTACAAATTGTTGGTGAACGCGCCGGTGTGGTTACTTTCGCACCGGATCCCGGAACCAGCATTGATTCACTAGAACATGAGATGGGAACTTCTCATGGTGATCCAGTAGATGTAGCACGCCGTGGTATTGAAGAAGCCAAGCGTACCCACCATGATGTGGTTATTGTTGATACCGCAGGTCGTCTAGGCATTGACGAAGAATTAATGAATCAGGCACGTAGCATTCGCGATGCTATTAACCCGGATGAAGTTCTTTTTGTTATTGATGCGATGATCGGCCAAGATGCGGTCAATACTGCGGAAGCTTTTCGCGACGGGGTAGATTTCACCGGCGTTGTACTGACAAAACTTGATGGTGACGCCCGTGGTGGTGCAGCATTATCTATTCGCGAAGTAACCGGCAAGCCAATTATGTTTGCCTCTACTGGTGAAAAGCTAGAAGATTTTGATGCCTTCCATCCAGATCGTATGGCTAGCCGTATTTTGGGTATGGGCGATGTGCTTAGCCTTATCGAGCAAGCAGAGAAGTCTCTTGATCAGGAACAAGCTATGGAGACTGCGGCTAAGTTGCAGTCAGGCGAGCTTACCTTAGAAGACTTCTTAAATCAGATGTTGATGATCCGACGTATGGGGCCGATCGGCAACCTTCTAAAAATGTTGCCTGGTGGTAAACAAATGTCGCAGATGGCAGACATGGTTGATGAGAAACAACTCGACCGTATTCAGGCGATTATTCGTGGCATGACCCCACAAGAGCGACAAAATCCAAAGATTCTTAATGCTTCGAGACGCAAGCGCATTGCCAACGGTTCTGGTGTTTCGGTAGCTGAGGTCAATCAACTTATTGAGCGTTTTAATGATGCTAAGAAGATGATGGGGCAAATGGCTGGCCAATTTGGTATGGGTGGTAGCGGATCAGCGACTAAGAAGAAACCAAAAGGGCGAAAAGGTAAAAACGGTAAACGTAAGCCAGTTAAGCAGCGCCGCGGTGGTATGCCAGGTGCCATGCCGGGTATGCCCAACATGGCAGAGCTACAAAAACTGCAACAACAGATGGAAAATCAGGGTGGAATGCCTGGGCTTGGCGGCATGAAGATGCCAAAAGGTTTTGAAAATATTGACCTTAATAACCTTGACTTTGGTCAAGGCAAGAAATAACTGCTGAACAGATAAAAACCGGTTTTCTTTCCAGGTGAACTTAGCTAGGAAGAAAACTGGTTTTTTAATTAGTATTTGTCCATATTGCTCACTGTGTTAGCGGTAGTAATAAAAGGACGAAGATGACGCCAAATAAGAGGTGCTGTAGAGGCAGCAAATGCATTAGAAATATGGTTTTGATCCCGATAAACTACTATATTTCCAATAATCGCAGGACAGGATTCTTTGGTACAGAACCAATCTGCGGTATCCACAAAGGTCATATTCAGATATAGAGCAGCGTATTTCTGCGCTGGATCATATGTGGAATAGAAAGAATCACGCGGGATAGAACAGGATTCGGAAGGACTAGAAGATATCAAACATAAGCTGAGGTTGAAAGGATCTCCATCAGAATTAAAAGTCCATGGATTATCACGTAAGCCTAAAAATGGAATTTCGTTCCAAAACAACCGTTGCCAAAATTGAGCGTATCCCTCTGGTACGGTATCGAGACCTAATCCATGGGCACCGCTAGGACGAGTCGACGTGGAGATAACTACCGCCGGTTGCAATTCGACGATTTTGTGGATGGCTAATTCACTCCAACGCAGGCACGTAGTGCTGAGCGTTCCAGGAATTCCACTGATAATGGGACATTCTTGGCGCAGCAAAGGAATGATTTTGAAATTATGTTTTAGCCCTAACTCATGTAGTGGTTCAAGCCACTGCTCCGCATGTGAACCACCAGCAAGTATTACTACAGTTTCGGAACTAGTATCGCCATAGGAACAGTCTTTACCATGGTGACCGGTTGTGCGGAATACATCATAATTTTCATTGCGTCCTACTATGCAGCCATCGGCACCAGCTTTAGGATATACGCTACCGATAAGGCTAGGATCAGGTTGCGGCGCAACATTTATAGTTGCTGGCTGCCCATACCATGCCATGACCCCTGGATAATGTGTATCGTCGTTAAGATTGATTTCATTGGCGGCTTGTACGCGCGCAGAAAATTGGGGTAGTTGGGTATATAAGGAATAACCAATAAGGGTGATGAATACACCGGCGATACTGGCGGCTTTGGCAGAATAAGTAGTGGCAAAATTAGCTACTCCTTCTCTAAAACCAGATTCATAGCGACTAGGTCGATGACCTTTTTGCATCAGTGGTTGCTCGATGAGCTTATAGGTTGCATAAGCTAAAATGACCGAGACTGCTATGACGATGGTACCCAGTACCGTTTGAGATAAAGTATCACCGAAGTAACTGGTAGCAATAATAAGTAGCGGCCAATGCCATAAATAGAGGCTATAAGCAATAGTGCCCATAAATTGGCAGGAACCTGATGACAATATAGAACTAATTTGGTTAGCAGTAGTACCGCCGATGATAACTAATAGCGCGCCAGTAATAGGCAGTAGGGTTAGTGGTCCCGGAAAAGCTGCGGTGTCGAGAATAAGCAAACCGGTGCTCATAATCATTATGAGGCCGATACAGCTAAGAAGGGCTGCAATCGTTTTATTTTTTATAAACAACTGGTTGGCATAGATTGCAGCAAGTGCTCCTAGTCCAAATTCCCAGAGCCGGGATAATAGATTGTAATAGTTTTCGGGCGGTGACCAGATTCCATAACGCGCTGCATAAAAGAAGCTGCCAAAGCTAACTAGGGCAATAATTGAACCAGATACTGTTGAGTTGAGTTTTTTATGTGTTAATCGGTGTAGCAGGGTAATAACGGTGGTAAAAACAATAGCGCAAAGATAAAACTGCCCTTGTACCGACATCGACCATAAATGTTGCAGGGCGCTAGTGGTGGCATCTGCTACTGCATAATCGGCATTTTGCCAGGTGAGTTCCAAATTTTGGTAGTAAAGCAGACTAGCTTGAATTTGGCGGAAAAACTCTATGCTTTTTAGCTCAGGGGTGAAGTAATGAATCAATACGGTAGTGCCACCGAGAGTAATGATCAGTGCTGGTACTAGTCGGCGAATAGTACGCCATAATGGCCACCAAGGGTTAAGATTCGCCTTTTGTTTTGCTGCGTAGCGAAGTTGTGAGCCTAAGAAAAAATATCCAGATAGTAAAAGAAATACGTCAACACCACCAGAGACTCGTCCTACATAAACATGGAAGATAACAACTAATGCGATTGCTAAACCACGTAACCCATCTAAATCGAAGCGATAGTGTGGGATAGAAGATGGTACGCACGAAGAAACAGAACGATCGTTAAGGGTAGTCATAGAAAGAGTTGGTAAGTCAATAAAACTGAAGTGATGCGTTTATATTAAGCCAGTGTTGATTAACGTAGCAGGTTTAAAAAGTTTATTACCTAGCAACCTAAGATAAAGTTCATTTTAATAGGGTTAATGCCTGGAACAGATTGTGAAAGCGGTGGCGTGAGAAAGATCGTCGATAATTAATCTAAGAAGCAGATTATGGGGTAACTGTTTTTGTTTTAAGCGAGTCATAGTGTGTGTAGTGGTTAAAAGAAAACCAGAGTTTTTTGCTTACGGTCATGGTTATCGCTATAGTTTTTTAGGTTGTTTCTCTTTATTTTTAAGGCAAGTAAAAGTGAGTAGTTTTTGTTTACGCACTTATTTTGTTGTTAATTGTAGAAATAGCAGGTATTAACTGTGAACTGCCGTAACCGACTCCGGTCGAGCGGTGATCAGTCACCACAGTTTTATTAAAGGGCTGAACCGGCTGTTGCAACCGTGACAGTGGCTGAACTGCCCAGTGACCGAAAAGGAACATATTATGGCTGTAAAGATCAAGCTCCAGCGTTTGGGTAAGATCCGTACCCCGCACTATCGCATCGTTGTTGCTGACGCTCGTACTCGTCGCGATGGCAAGGTTATTGAAAACATTGGCATTTATGAGCCAAAGCAGGATCCTTCTGTTATCAAGATTGATTCTGAGCGTGCTCAGTACTGGCTAGGTGTTGGTGCACAGCCAACCGAGCCTGTTCTTGCTTTGCTGAAGGTAACTGGTGATTGGCAGAAGTTCAAGGGGCTTGAAGGCGCTGAGGGTACGTTGAAGGTTGCTGAGCCTAAGCCAAGCAAACTTGAGCTATTCAACCAGGCTCTTGCTGAGGCTAATGAAGGTCCTACCGCTGAAGCTGTAACTGAGAAGAAGCGCAAGGCTAAGGCAGATGCTGCCGCTAAGGCTGCTGCCGAGGCAGAGAAGACTGCTGAAGAGGCTCCTGCTGAGGAATCTGCAGAGTAATCTTTGCCGAATATAGCTAAAATTCCGCTCTTTCAATGAAGGAAGAGCGGATTTTTGTATTTCTACCTAAGAGAATTGTGTTGTAATACAGGTTGTGAAAATTACTTCATGTAATCCAGAAAACTAGGTTATAGAACGGTTAGTTTTCACTCATTAGTGAGCATTGTTAGTAACAAAATATTGTTTTCTGCTGCATCATTAGGGCAATCAACTCGGTGCACCACAAGCTTTTCAAGGTGAATGATCATCCCTGGATGAAGCCGGATGGTTTCTTCGGCTACGCTGAAATCTAGGGTACCAGTAAGACACTGCACAGTAATTGGATGTGCTGCTTTATGATCAGCTAACCGCTGGCCAGGAGCAAAATTGAAGGCAATGAGATTTGCACCTTTGCCAGAAAGTAGGCGGGTAACTGCAGGAACTTTTCGTTCGGGATTGGCTGCTGGTGCATTGCTAAGAACGTCGATAATTGCCATAGAATCAATAGTGGTTACAGCATCTCCGAAAGTGCTGGGTTGATTGGTGGGGATATCACTCATGAGGTTCCTTATATATTTGAATAGGGTCTACTACAGCGATTGTAGTGAGATGAAAAGAATCGTGGGGAGAATTCTTTTGTTGCCTGAGCATGCGGGGGATTAGCTACCTGCTACCCTTAGTCGCTATGGAGTTAATGATTGGTCGGGTAATTAAATCCCATGGGATAAAAGGCGAAGTATCGGTAGAGGTTACTACCGACGAGCCAGAAATTCGTTTTGCACTTGGTGAAGTACTCACCGGAAAGCAAGGGACAAAACAACATAGTCTTACTATTGCTTCGACGCGCTATCACCAGAATCGGATGTTGATTAAGTTCGAGGAAGTCTCAGATCGAACCACCGCCGATACCTTGCGCGGCACCCAATTTTTTGCTGCTCCACTAGAAAAAGCTGAGGATGAAGAAGGCTTTTATGATCATGAGCTAGAAGGTCTCAAAGTGATCAATTTACATGATCACAACCAAGAAATTGGTGTGGTTACTGGAGTTATCCATGGGCCAGCAGGTGAGATTTTAGAGGTTGAACTCTATGATCGTGGACAAGGTAGTAAAGACGTACTCATTCCTTTTGTTCATGCGATTGTGCCTGAAGTAGACCTTGAGACTGGTACCTGCATGATTACTCCGCCTGATGGTTTATTGGAGCTTTAATTTATGCGCATTGATGTAGTAACTATTTTTCCTGAGTATTTGGATCCTTTGCGTTATGCGCTACTAGGAAAAGCGATTGAGAAAAATATTCTTTCGATCGGTGTTCACGACCTGCGGTTATGGGCAACAGATGTGCATAAATCTGTTGATGATACTCCTTTTGGTGGTGGGCCGGGAATGGTGATGAAGCCTACTGTATGGGGTCCAGCGCTTGATGATGTGGCTGCTGGTGGTGGAGTAGTAGCGCAGTCACACCAGTTAGGTAGTGCACAAGAACATCGTAATCAATTGCGTCATGACGAACTGAATGGTGCTGAGTTTTCCGGTTATGAAGTAGCTCTTGATGTTCAGGAACAAGAAGATGCAGAGCTGCCTTTATTGATTGTTCCTACCCCTGCTGGAACACCATTTAGTCAAGTGGATGCGCAGGCATGGAGTAGAGAAAAACATATTGTTTTTGCGTGCGGACGATATGAAGGTATTGATCAGCGGGTTATTGAGGATGCGAAAAATCGGTATCGGGTTCGTGAGGTTTCTATTGGCGATTATGTGCTTATCGGTGGCGAAGTTGCAGTGCTGGTCATTGCTGAGGCTGTGGTGCGATTAATTCCTGGGGTATTAGGCAATAAATGTTCGCATGAACAAGATAGTTTTTCTGATGGTCTGTTGGAAGGGCCTAGTTATACCAAGCCGCGTCAGTGGCGGGGGTTATTGGTGCCTGATGTTTTAACAAGCGGTAATCATGGCTTGGTTGAAAAATGGCGTCGTGAGCAGTCACTACTGCGTACAAAACAGCGTCGCCCGGAATTGTTGGATGCTCTTGATCTTAGTGAAGAAGATAAAAAGGTAGTGCAATGATAAAAATGCGAGACGTATCGACAGACATTAATGTGTTGTTAACCAAAAAGGAGTGGCAAAAATTTTTGGAAAGTATCCCTAGCATATCTGACCTTGAGGTATCTGCAGTCTATGGCGATAGTGTGAATCTGACCTGTGAGCCTGACAATATGCTGGTTAATCAATTTGAACAGTATGAACAGCGTCCACCAATAGCGGAACAACTTTATCGCGTTATTGTTCATTCACGTAGCGATCTAGCATTGACCGAGGTAACTAAAAAGATTATTTCTGTTCTTGGTGAAGGAAGTTACTGGTATGGGACTTCGGTGGAAGGGCATCTTGACCAGGAGATAAGTGCTGCGTGTGCTTGGACACCCTAAAGTTGTTGACATGTCAACAACTTTAGGTTATGGTTAACCCATGCAATTCGGAATATTTACTATCGGTGACCTTACCCCAGACCCTACGACCGGTCGCGTTCTTAGTGAACATGAGCGTATTAAAAACACGGTAGAGCTGGCCAAGAAGGCAGAAGAAGTTGGACTAGATGTCTTTGCTACGGGTCAGCATCACAACCCACCATTTATTGCTCCGGCAAACCCACCCATCCTATTAGCGCACTTAGCTGCACAAACCGAGAATATCTTGTTCTCGACAGCTACGACGCTTATTACCACCACTGACCCAGTGCGGATAGCCGAAGATTATGCCTATGCACAGCACTTAGCAGATGGCCGTCTGGATCTTATGATGGGGCGCGGTAATACTGGTGCCGTATATCCGTGGTTCGGTGCAGATATTCGTAATGGATTATCGTTAGCCATTGAGAATTATCATTTATTACGTACTTTATGGCGTGAGAAGAATGTGAATTGGAAAGGAGAGTTTCGTACTCCACTACAGCAATTTACTGCTACTCCGCGTCCACTTGATGATATTCCTCCGTTTGTTTGGCATGGATCAATTCGTTCACCAGAAATTGCCGAGCAGGCTGCCTTTTATGGCGATGGTTTCTTCCATAACCATATCTTCTGGAATATTGAGCACACTCAGCAAATGGTACAGCTTTATCGTGAACGCTTTGAGCACTATGGCCATGGCAGCGCAGATCAAGCGATTGTCGGTTTAGGCGGTCAAGTTTTTGTTGCTGAAACAGAGAAAAAGGCGAAGGACTTCTTTAGGCCATATTTCGATAACGCGCCGGTATATGGACATGGGCCGTCATTAGAAGAGTTTGAACGTATGACTCCATTAACTGTCGGTACCCCGGAACAAGTTATTGAGCGTTATCTTAGCTACGCAGATGCAGTCGGTGACTACCAGCGTCAGCTATTTCTGGTTGATCATGCTGGTTTGCCGCAGGAAGTGGTCCTAGAACAGATCGAAATTTTAGGTAAAGAAATCGTTCCAGTTTTACGCAAGGAGTTTGAGGCTCGTCGTCCAGCGCATGTACCAAGCGATCCACCAACTCACGGTAGTCTGAAAGCCGCTGGACCGGATTCGTTACATCATAAGATTCGTCCTGCTGAAGAAATTGTGAAGGAAGACTAATGAAGCGCTTGGTTGTTATTGCCGTCGGGTTATCGGTGCCTTCAACGACACTTATGCTTGCCGAGCGAATTGCTGGCAGCGTGGAGGCACAGGTTTCAAAACGTGGTGAAGGGTTAGAAACACAGATTATTAATATCCGTGACCTAGCCATGGATCTTGCTCAGCTTATGACTACCGGTATTCCTAGTGAAAAACTACGCACAATTCAAGATGCGGTTAGTGCTGCTGATGCTTTAGTTGCGGTTACTCCGGTATTTAGTGCCAGTTTCTCTGGTTTATTTAAGATGTTTGTAGATTCGCTTGGTACCAATGCTCTTAATGGAATGCCAATGATTATTGCGGCAACTGCTGGTACTCCACGACATTCATTGGTGCTTGATCATGCTCTACGGCCACTTTTTACCTATCTGCGTGCTGTGATTATGCCTTCTGGAGTATTTGCAGCAACCGAAGATTTTGGTGGTAATAATCAACTACAAGATCGGATTACTCGTGCTGCACGCGAATTAGCAAGTTATATTGTTCGTACTGAAGTCTCGGTGGCTGGTTTTGGACCAGATTTTTCCGATACGGCACAACCACGTACCTCCGGTACTACAGTGCCAACAACTATTACCAACTTTGCTGATCTACTTAAAGGTCATGATGGTTGCTCATAGATAACGGATAAACCTAGGTTGAAAGGTTGCGTTAGCGTATATGCTAACGCAACCTTTTGTTGTGATCATTCAGCTTTGATGGGGTAATGCGCTAGAATCAGCCAAATGATTTCAGCGACGATTGCGAAAGAATTATCTGTTGATAAGTACCAAGTAGCTAAAGCATTGGAACTTTTGGCAGAAGGAAATACAGTCCCTTTCATTGCTCGCTATCGTAAAGAAGCTACTGGCGGCTTGGATGATTCTCAACTGCGAATTATCGAGGAACGCTCGCATTATCTTAGTGAATTAGCTGATCGGAAAGAAACAATTCTGGCAGCCATTGAAGAACAAGGGAAACTCACCGATACATTACGAGTACTTATTAATGAGTGTGATTCTAAAGCACGGTTAGAAGATCTATATCTGCCTTATAAAAAGAGGCGTAAAACTAAAGCAGATATTGCTCGGGAAGCAGGTTTAGAGCCGTTATTAGACACGATTATTTCCCATCCAGAAAAAGACGTCGAAAAGCTTGCCCAAGGATATGAAACAGAAAACTTTGCTGACACCAAGAAGGTATTGGAGGGAGCTCGTTCGATTTTGATCGATCGGTGTGCCCTTGATGCCGATTTGGTGGGTCAAGTACGCGAAAAAATGTTCAATACCGGCATTATGCTGGCACATGTTGTGGAAGGAAAACAGATCGAAGGAGCAAAGTATAAAGATTATTTTGACTTTGCAGAGCCTTTTACTACTTTGCCTTCACACCGAATTCTGGCATTACTTCGAGCAGAAAAAGAAGAAATTATCCATCTCGATCTTGATGCAGGTGATGAACAAGCCTATATTCAGGCCATCGCTTCTCGACTGGGCCTCGACCTTTCCTCACAATGGCTATACGATGCGGCACGCTGGGGTTGGAAAACAAAGCTATATATTTCTACTAGTCTTGATGTACGCATGCGCTTAAAAGAGCGTGCTGAAGAAGGCGCGCTAGAGGTGTTTGCACGTAATCTACGCGATGTATTATTAGCAGCTCCTGCTGGTCAGCGAGCAACCTTAGGACTTGATCCTGGTTATCGTAATGGTGTGAAATGCGCGGTCGTTGATGGTACCGGCAAAGTGTTAGACACATTAATTGTCTACCCGCATCAGCCTCAAAACCAGTGGAATCAAGCAGTGCAACAATTAGCTACCGTAGTGGCTACCCATGGTGTTGATTTATTAGCAATCGGAAATGGTACTGCAAGTAGGGAAACTGAAAAGCTTGCTGGTGAAATAGCGAAAATAATTGCTCAAGCTGGTGGGAAAAAGCCTATACCAGTAGTAGTCAGCGAAGCTGGTGCGTCAGTATATTCGGCCTCTGCTCTTGCTGCAGCAGAGTTTCCTGATATGGATGTTTCTTTACGTGGTGCTGTTTCTATTGCGCGGCGCTTACAAGATCCGCTAGCTGAGTTAGTAAAAATTGATCCTAAAGCAATTGGGGTTGGACAATATCAGCATGATGTTAACCAAACTGCGCTAGCGCGAACTTTGGATGCAGTAGTAGAAGATGCCGTGAATGCAGTCGGTGTCGATGTTAATACTGCCAGTGTGCCGTTATTAACCCGTGTTTCTGGAATAACAGAAACACTAGCTAAAAATATTGTGGCTTATCGCGATGAGCATGGTTCTTTCCGATCGCGCTCGGCATTGCACAAAGTGCCACGCTTAGGCCCGAAGGCCTTTGAACAATGCGCTGGATTCTTGCGTATTCACGGTGCTAACGATCCACTTGATGGTTCAGCTGTACACCCAGAAGCCTACCCAGTAGTGCATAAGATCGCACAGGCTACCGGTTTGGAAGTTACTGATCTGATTGGAAATTCGCGGGTACTTGCCACGATACGTCCTGGTGATTACGCCGATGATACTTTTGGTATTCCAACCATCACCGATATTCTTGGCGAACTTGATAAACCAGGACGTGATCCACGCCCAGAGTTTAAAACTGCCACTTTCAAAGAAGGTATAGAAAAAATTTCCGATCTTAGTCCTGGAATGATTTTAGAAGGCAGTGTTACCAATGTGGCTGCTTTTGGTGCCTTTGTTGATATTGGGGTACACCAAGACGGGCTGGTTCATGTTTCGGCATTAGCAAATAAATTTGTCTCTGATCCTAGTGAAATTGTTCGTTCTGGTGATGTAGTTAAAGTAAAAGTAATTGAGGTTGACGTAGAGCGTAAACGCATTAGTTTAAGCATGCGCCTTGATGATGAAGTGGGTATGTCGCGTTCTATTCCACGTGCACAGGACCAAAAAACTGGTGTAGTAAACCGGAAACAGAACGCTCAAACACCTCAACTACCAGGGCGTAATAATCGATCTGCTCATCGTAATACATCGCGAAATTTACGAGATACTAAATTAAGTACCCATAGCAGACAGAGTGAGTCACCGGGAGGATCAATGGCAGATGCATTAAAACGAGCTGGTTTTGGTCGTTAGATTTTTTGCTTTGCTCAGGTAGTGAACCTTACTTGGTCTGTGATAACGCATGAGCATTTTTGCTGGATAAACTCCATTATTTATTTGGTGTAAGCGCTCTTTTTGTGGCATAATGCTCAAGTTGTCTTTTGTTTACTGCTTTAAAAAGTGGTGGCTGATAAAAGCAGCTGTACTTGTAATAGGCATGAACCAGCCGAGCACCGTAATATCGGAAGCGCCGCTAGGGTCCTCTGTCTGAAAAGAAAATAAAGGATTGTTTTAATGAACATTCTCGACAAGGTTGATGCAGCATCCCTGCGCAACGATATTCCTGATTTCCGTCCAGGTGACACCCTTGATGTGCACGTAAAGGTTATCGAGGGTAGTAAGTCTCGTATCCAGGTATTCAAAGGTGTTGTTATTCGCCGTCAGGGCGATGGTATCCGTGAGACCTTCACCGTTCGTAAGGTGTCTTTCGGTATTGGTGTAGAGCGTACTTTCCCAGTACACACCCCTAATATTGAGAAGATTGAGGTTATTACTCGCGGTGATGTTCGTCGCGCTAAGCTGTACTACCTGCGTGAGCTACGTGGTAAGGCTGCCAAGATTAAGGAGAAGCGCTAAAAATTAATGCCTTGATTTAAGGCATAGTTTTTATAGCGATTTTTTCGTCCGCCCCTGTATCTTTTCTTATGAAAGACACAGGGGTTTTTCTTCTTTTTATGCTTGGCAAAGAATTACAAAGTAACCGTTCGAATGAGCCGTACGAATGGAAAGAAACAAAACTATAGTTTGCTCTGTGCGCCAGGGATAAATAGATTTCACAAATGCTGCTAAAGTCGATGGACGTGAACGTAGGACGTAGACGAGACGCAGCTGCCAGCGAAGAGAAAAAACAAACCCCGTGGTATATCGAAATTCCCGTGGTTATTGTGATTACGCTGGTGTTCATTATGGTGATCCAGACTTTCATCGGCAGGATTTATATGATTCCTTCGCAATCAATGGAGCCAACTTTGCATGGTTGTACTGGTTGCACTGGGGATCGCATTTATGTCGATAAACTTGCCTACCGTTTTGGTGATCCAGAACCTGGTGATGTGGCAGTTTTTAAAGGCACTGACTCGTGGAATGTTGGCTATGTTTCACAGCGAAGTGATAATTCTTTGATCCGGGGACTACAAAATCTTGGTGCCATCGTAGGATTAATTGCACCAGATGAAAATGACTTGGTTAAGCGTATTATTGCTACCGGTGGACAAACTGTTCAATGTCAAGAAGGCGATCCCGGCATTATGGTCGATGGTAAGAAAGTCGAGGATTTCTATACGCTCTCCCCAGCGCAGTATCCTATTGACTCGACCACTGGTTCGCAGGAATGCGGCGGATTCTATTTTGGTCCTATTACCGTGCCAACCGATCATTACTTCATGATGGGTGATAATCGGACTAATTCTGCTGATTCTCGGTACCATCTTGGTGATGAATATCAAGGCACCATTCCACGGGAAAATATCAAAGGTAAGGTGCAAGCGATTGTCTTCCCCTTTAACCGTATTGGTAGCGTTGAGGATTACGATCTCTAATTTATTATTGGTCACAGGATGTCAGAACGGATTAAGGTGCGTCAGCTTAAACAGCTGCGCACCTTTGAGGTGGCACTAGAAAAACATGGTCTTGGTCCGGTTGCTGGTGTTGATGAGGCTGGTAGGGGAGCGTGTTGCGGGCCTATTACGATTGCTTCTTGCATTTTGCCGCCGCAGCCGATTAAAGAGCTAGAGATTCTTACTGATTCTAAAAAACTTAGTGAGCGCCAGCGAGCTGCACTTTTCCCGCGCATTATCGACAACGCACTAGATTATCGAATTTTGCATATTCCAGCGTATGAGATTGATGCGTTAGGTATCCAGCACGCCAATATTTCTGGAATGCGAAGAGTCGTCGAAACGCTTAATGTACGCCCTGGTTTTGTGCTTATCGACGCAATGAAAGTGCCTGGTTTAACGAGCCCAAGTTTGTCGGTGATCGGTGGTGATGGGCAAGTACGCTGTATCGCTGCAGCTAGTGTGTTGGCAAAATATTCCCGTGATGAAGTGATGAAAGAACTTAGCCAGCGTTATCCTGAGTATGGTTTAGAAAAGCACAAAGGCTATGGAACAAAAGCACATATGGCTGCGGTGAGCCGCCACGGAAAAATTGCTGAGCATCGTTATAGTTATGCCAATGTTAAATACGCCCAGGCGCAGTGGGAGCGTAACTCAAGGAGGCTAGAAGGATGAGCGCTGAGGAGCTAGACAACTATGAAGCAGAAGTAGAGCTGTCCTTATACCGTGAGTACCGCGATGTTGTCAGCCAGTTCTCTTATGTAGTAGAAACTGAACGGCGTTTTTATCTCGCCAATGCAGTTGAATTAATCCCACATACTCAAGGAAATGAGGTGTACTACGAGGTACGCATGTCTGATGCTTGGGTATGGGATATGTATCGATCTGCGCGCTTTGTGCGTTATGTGCGGGTCATTACATATAAGGATGTCAATATTGAAGAACTAGATAAGCCTGATCTCATTATTCCAGAGTAAAACGCAATAATTACTGTTTAAGAACATTTATTCTGTGCTCTTAACCCCGTGCTCATTTTTTTAGATGAGCACGGGATTTTTTAGTTTGGGATCATGAATAAAAAATGAAACGATATGAAAGAGGAAGCCGAGCGAATATAACGTATGTACACAATAAAAGCAATAGTTTGTGATCATGAAAGTATTGTCTGGGGATAACAGAAAGTTTAAAACCAGTAGTTATCCACAGATTTTGCTTATTTTTCTATTTTCTCTTGTGTCCTAGCTGTAAACACGCAACACTAAGGGTAATCACGGTTGTATTCGTGATGGGGATCTTAGCGGTATGGGGATGTTTACCTGTTAAGGAAGACATCCATGTCCAATAATTTAGACGGGGTACGTCAAAGAAAAATAGCGACACTAACTAGTGCTCTTATGTCCTATGCAACCCTGGGCGCGTATGGGGAGCAGCTTATTGCGGAAGAATATCGGTGTCGTGGATACCTTATCGTAGAGAAAAATCGGCGCTATAAAGAAGGCGAAATTGACCTCATTGTGATGAGCCCAGATAAACAAGTGGTCTTCATCGAGGTGAAAACCAGAACCACGCCAGATTTTGGTAGTGCGGAAGCTGTTACACCGGCAAAACTACGTCGTCTTCGTAAAGTTGCCCGCAACTGGTTAGCTGATAAGCATAAAGAAGGTAACCGTTTTGTTGGAGTCCGTTTCGATGTTGCCACAGTGATTATTCATGGCGAAAGCAATGAGCCTGAAATCGAGATTTTTCAAGGAATCGATCATGGCGCTCGCTAGAACATTATCGGCAGCATTCATTGGGGTAAGCGCATATTTGGTCGAAGTAGAAGCCAATGTTGGGCCAGGCTTACCCGGAACATATATTGTTGGTCTAGCAGATACTGCTATTGCAGAATCACGCGATCGAATGAAAACAGCAGTACAAAATACCCGCCTACAGTGGCCGAAAACCAAAATTATTGTCAGTTTATCACCGGCACATCTACCTAAATCCGGTTCACATATGGACCTGGCCATGTGCATGGCAATTGTGTATGCAACAGAATCACGAACCCAAGTACGAGCACGACTAGCAAACACACTACTGATTGGTGAAGTTGGTCTAGATGGACGAATCAGACCGGCACTAGGAGTTCTCCCAGCTTTAGTGGTGGCAAAAGAAAATGGAATACGCAAAGCAGTTATTCCTATTGATAATGCTAAAGAAGCAACCCTAATAAGCGGAATAGAGGTATATGCTGCCGCAACTTTAAGTGGCGTCGTAGATTGGTTAGCTGGTAATGGGCAATTAACGTTAATTCATGCTATGTCGCATATGTCGGATAACGAAAAAACCGATAAAGATTTTTGCGACGTTATTGGCCAATCTGAGGCCAAACACGCTTTAGAAATTGCTGCTGCAGGTGGTCATCATGTACTAATGATTGGCCCGCCTGGATCAGGGAAATCCATGCTTGCTGAACGCTTACCGACGATTCTTCCACCATTAAAGATTGAGCAAGCGCTTGAGGTGCTTTCTATACATTCAATAGCTGGACGCAGTCTTTATCAAACAGTGCATCGTCCACCGTTTATTGCTCCGCATCATTCGATAACTCGCGCAGCATTGTTAGGCGGTGGTAGTGGAAATCCGCAACCAGGAGCCGTAAGTTTCGCTCACCATGGGGTGCTGTTTTTAGATGAAGTCAGCGAAATTTCTGGTGCAGTTCTTGATTCTTTACGTACCCCTTTAGAAGAAGGCGAGGTTCGACTATTACGTTCGCGTCGAGAAATAGTATTCCCGTCACAGTTTCAGCTCGTTTTGGCAGCAAACCCTTGTCGGTGTGCTGCTGAGGATCCTTCGCAATGCCGATGTAATGTGCATGCGCGGCTAACATATTTGGATAATTTATCTGGTCCATTGCGAGACCGTTGTGATATGTTTGTGCACACAAAAGCTAAAGGATCACAGGTACGCTCAAATGCAGAGGAGTCTTCGGCAACAATTGCCGAGCGGGTGGCATTAGCGCGGGAACGCAGTCAACATAGATGGCAGGCTTTAGAACTACCAGTACATACGAATGCGGCAATAAATCCAGCTTTATTGCGACGAGATTTTCCTGCTAGTGAGGATGCTATGGCTTTATTAGAGGCATACCTTAGTACCGGGGAGATTAGTCAACGACGGGTCGATAAAACCTTAAAAGTGGCCTGGACACTGTGTGATCTGGAAGGTACAAGCAAACCCAGTTTAGATCAGGTGGCCCGTGCGCTAGAGCTTCGAACAACAACTGTACTACGTGATGCCTCATGAATGATCGAGATAAAGCATGGGCATATTTATCGCGGGTGGTAGAAGGGCCTAGCGCACATATTTATCGTCTTCTTGAGCAAGGTTATTCGGTAGAAGAAATTGCGCATGGGGTTTCTCATAGAAGCGATTGGATTGGTGGATTATTAAAAGAAACCCAAGCACGCTGGGATTGGCGCCGCTATGAAGAAGACTTAAAAATTATTTCGGATTTAGGTGGACGATTAGTTACCCCGGATTCTTTAGAATGGCCGCGAGAAGAATGTGAACAGGCATTTGGTTTTGCAGCTTCTGGGGTAAGTGAACATGTGCGCAGCTATCAAGCAGATGCATTACCACCCCATGCCCTATGGGTTCGAGGAGCGGATTTAAACACCACCATAGTTTTTAGTGTGGGCGTAGTTGGTACTCGAGCAGTAAGCAGATATGGGAAGTTAGCAACAAGACAACTTGTCCAAGGGTTAGTAGATAAACATGTAGGGATTATTTCTGGGGGAGCTATTGGAATTGATAGTATTGCCCACACTCAAGCACTTCATCGTGGTGGGCGTACTACTGTAGTTACTGCATGTGGACTGGATCGAACCTATCCAGCACGAAATGCCGATCTTTTTGAGCAGATTGTTAATAATGGTGGGTGCATTATAAGTGAGTACCCACCAGGAACTACCCCGCAGCGGCATCGGTTTCTTACTAGGAATCGACTAGTAGCAGCATTAAGTTTAGGTACGGTCGTAGTTGAGGCTGCCTGGCGTTCTGGAGCATTAAACACCTTAAGTTGGGCTGCAGGTTTTGGTCGAGTAGCAATGGCCGTTCCGGGTCCAATTACTGGGGTATCTTCACTAGGATGTCATGAGCGTATTCGTAGGGGAGAAGCAGAATTAGTATGTTCTGCCGATGAGATCCGTGCACTCATTAGCAAAATTGGTCAGGTTGATATAGATGGTCACTATGAGGATGAGTTCGCTGCGAATGCAGTGCAAAAATTAAGCCGCAATGAGCTGCGAGTATATGATGCATTGCCTATGTTTAACAATTTTGGTTTGGATGCCTCGTCAATAGCGAAAAATACTGGTTTGCCGCTGGGATTAACAATGCACCTTCTTATTGATCTAGAAAATAAGTCAATTGTGCGTAGAGACAAAAATCAATGGTGCAGGCAGGAATAGATAAATCTACAACTTTTGGAGGGTAACTACGAAAAAAGTTTGAGTTTAGGCTTGCATACTTTCTTCTTCATGAATTAATGTAGATGAGGCAAGCCTAAGTGATTGACCGAGGGTTCGGGCTGGTTCCCTCACAGGTTTCTCGCGAGTTGGGTTTCGCATTATGGGTGAGTCTAAAAGTGAGGCCGGAGTATTATTGTGCTTCGGCCTCACTTGTTTTATCTTGCTAGGCTAGACGACGTGAGCCAGCTGCATGAGCTTATTAATGACTACGCCGACCATCTAGAATTAGTGGTCGGAAGATCACCTGCAACTGTTAAAGGTTATGTTTCAGATCTCAATGATTTTGCTGCCGAAAATCCAACATTGGCAGATTTCCAACTTGCCCATTTGCGTAATTGGTTAGGTCAAGCTGTTGAAGCAGGAAAAAGCCGTGCGACCTTGGCCAGACGGACAGCTGCAGTAAGAGGATTTTCTACCTGGTTGGTGCGCAATGGATATTGCGCAAGTGATCAAGCACGCCGATTGGTTGCCCCTAAAGCACAGCGATCGCTACCAAAAATACTTAGCCCAGATAAAGCTGCCGAGCTTATGGAGGTATCGGCAGCAACTAGTGAGGAAGAATATCTTCGCGATACCGCTATTCTAGAGCTGCTCTACGCCACTGGTATGCGTGTTGCCGAGCTAAGTGGAATTAATCTTGGCGATATTAACCCACAGCGTCGTACCGTGATTGTTACTGGTAAAGGTAATAAACAAAGAGTCGTTCCCTATGGTGATAAAGCTGCTGTGGCTTTAGAAAAGTGGAATGAAGTGCGTGGACAATTAGCCCATAGCGATGAATTAGCACTTTTTGTAGGAGTTCGTGGTGCGCGGATCAATACTCGACAAGTACGTCGTATCGTTGAGCGTGCCGGGGGCCAGGCGCGCGTTGAGCGGCTAAGTCCACACGCTTTAAGACACAGTGCAGCAACACACATGCTTGATGGGGGAGCAGATTTGCGTGTGGTACAGGAACTTTTAGGACATTCCTCTTTACAAACCACACAAATATATACCCACGTGAGTTCCAATAGGCTTATCGACGCTTACCAAAAAGCACATCCGCGTGCGTGAAAAGCAATCGTCGTAACGCAAAGTTGAGTTTTTAAGGTTTGAGTCGAATAATCGGAAAATCAAGCAAACTCAGCGGATTAAGGTATTCGTCTTTTCCGGTTCGAGCGCCCCAATGTAAACCTGGATACCCATCAGTAGGATGACTAAGTGTGCCAATGACCTGCCCTTCAGATACTTTATCGCCTGCAGTAACTAGGGCGTGTACTGGTTGGTAGGTAGTGCGAATCCCGTCGGCATGATCAATAGAAACAACCGGTATTCCCGCAACCATACCGGCAAAGGCAACTGTGCCATCTTCTGCTGCAAATACTTGACTACCGATAGCTAAAGCAAGATCAACGCCTCTATGCCCTGGGAGCCAATTACGTTCAGGCTTATTAAAACCACGCAGCACTGTTCCAGGTTTATGAGAGCCAGTAGTTGGACTTATATATGCCTGTGCTGGAAAAGCAGTGATGAATAATATGGCAATACTAAAAATTGAACTTAGAAGTAAACGGTAGGGGCTAGTAATTTTCATATTTATTAGTTGAACACATGTTGGTGTATTTGGGTAGGGCTAAATTTGAGAATCACATCAAAGTAGGACTAAGATTTTCCGCTAGCAGTGTGTCTTGTGGCGCATTGACTTTCGCGCGGTCATCATAAGCAAAGTAAACGTGGTCCACTGTGGTGGTGTTTACTTAAGCGATGGCAGCCAGGACGCAGGGAGAACCTGCGCAATGTATAAACCAAAACTTCGAAACATAGAAAGAGGGCAACCATGGCAGTCGTAACCATGCGCGAGCTTCTCGATGCTGGTGTTCATTTTGGCCACCAGACCCGTCGTTGGAACCCGAAGATGCGTCGTTTTATCTTCACCGATCGCAACGGCATCTATATCATTGATCTTCAGCAGACCCTGACCTACATCAATGAGGCATACGAGTTCGTTAAAGAAACCGTTGCTCACGGTGGCACCATCTTGTACGTAGGCACCAAGAAGCAGGCTCAGGAATCAGTTGCTACCGAAGCAGCTCGTGTTGGTATGCCTTATGTTAACCACCGCTGGTTGGGTGGTATGCTCACCAACTTCCAGACCGTTTCTAAGCGTTTGCACCGCATGAAGGAACTCCAGAACATGGAGAACACCGAGGGTGGTTATGAGGGTCGCACCAAGAAGGAAATTCTTATGCTTACCCGTGAGCGCACCAAGCTAGAGCGCGTTCTTGGCGGCATTGCAGAAATGCACAAGATTCCTTCGGCAATGTGGGTTGTTGACACCAACAAGGAGCACATTGCGGTTGCTGAAGCACACAAGCTCAATATCCCAGTTGTCGCTATCCTTGACACCAACTGCGATCCAGACGTTGTGAACTACCCAGTTCCAGGTAACGACGATGCAATTCGTTCTATTGACGTTTTGACTCGCGTTATTTCCGCAGCAGTTATTGAGGGCAAGAAGGCTCGTGAAGAGCGCAACCTAGCTGCCGCAAAGGAAGCTGCTGGCGATGGCAATAAGACCGAAGTAGCTGCCAAGGTAGAGGCCACTGAAGAAGTAGCTGCCAAAGTAGAAGCTACCGAAGAGGTTGCAGCTAAGGTTGAGGCTCCTGCCGAGTCTTAATTAAGCATGCTTGCATAACGCCTTTTAAGACAGCTTCAGGTGCTGCCTTTAAAAGGCGTTTTTGCCTTGAACTGCAAAGTTTCAAGTTTTTAAGTACTCTGTTGAATGAAAAATTCACAGATTTCCACTATGAACGAGGAGGATCGCCCCCACAATGGCGAACTACACCGCTGCGGATGTTAAGAAGCTCCGCGAGATCACCGGCGCCGGCATGCTTGACTGCAAGAAGGCACTAGAGGAAACCGACGGCGACTTCGAGAAGGCCATTGAGCTGCTTCGCATTAAGGGTGCGAAGGACGTCGGAAAGCGCGCTGAGCGCAATGCTACCGAGGGACTTATTGCTGTTTCTGGCAACACCATGGTTGAGATCAACTCTGAGACCGACTTTGTTGCTAAGAATGCTGAATTCAAGGAATTCGCACAGAAGGTTGCCGAGGCTGCTGCTGCAGTAAAGGCAAATAGCCCTGAGGAGCTTGCTGCTGCTGATCTTGATGGAAAGACTGCTGCTGAGGCTATCCAGGAGCTTTCTGCCAAGATTGGTGAGAAACTAGAGCTTCGTCGTGCCGTTACTTTAGAGGGTGAGAACCTTTCTGTGTACCTGCATCACCGTTCCGCTGATCTACCACCAGCAGTGGGCGTTTTGGTTACCTACACCGGTGCTGGCGACGAGGCTAAGGCAGCTGCACATGCTGCTGCTATGCAGGTTGCTGCTTTGAAAGCCGCTTACCTTTCCCGCGAGGATGTTCCAGCAGAGGTTGTCGAAAAAGAACGCTCTATCGCTGAGCAGATTACTCGCGAAGAGGGTAAGCCAGAGCAGGCTATTCCTAAGATTGTTGAAGGCCGTCTTAATGGCTTCTACAAGGATGTTACCTTGCTAGAGCAGGCTTCTGTTGCTGATAGTAAGAAGTCTGTTAAGCAGGTCATGGATGATGCTGGCGTTACCTTGACTGGTTTCGTACGTTATGAGGTTGGTCAGCATTAATTGCTGAACGAGTAAGATGCCCACACGCTGTGTGGGCATTTTTCGTAGTCCTTGGTTGATCCAGGTATGCTATTTGTTTGAGTTGTGTAAAGTTGCCACAGGAAAGGGTGCACCTTAATGGCTAATGAAAGCCGTCGTCTCGGTTATAAGCGAGTAATGCTCAAACTTGGCGGAGAGATGTTCGGTGGTGGTTCCGTCGGCATTGATCCAGATGTGGTTCAGAATGTAGCTCGTCAGATCGCCAGTGTGGCACGAACAGGTGCAGAAATTGCTGTAGTTATCGGCGGTGGTAACTTCTTCCGTGGCGCGCAGCTGCAACAACGTGGCCTTGATCGCAATCGCTCTGACTATATGGGCATGCTGGGAACAGTCATGAATTGCCTTGCATTACAGGATTTTTTGGAGCAAGAAGGTATTGATTGTCGTGTGCAAACAGCTATCAATATGGCACAGGTAGCAGAGCCTTATTTGCCGCTTCGGGCTAAGCGTCATCTAGAAAAAGGACGGGTTGTTATTTTTGGTGCCGGTATGGGAATGCCATATTTTTCTACCGATACTACTGCGGCACAACGCGCACTTGAAATCGACTGTGAAGTATTGCTTATGGCTAAAGCAGTTGATGGGGTTTATGACGATGACCCACGCACCAACCCGGCAGCAGAGCTGCTTGGAAAAATCACACCACGAGAAGTCATTGAGCGTGGTTTAAAGGTCGCTGATGCTACTGCCTTCAGCTTGTGCATGGATAACGATATGCCGATTCTTGTTTTTAATCTTTTGGTAGAAGGCAATATTGCGCGTGCAGTTGCCGGCGAACAAATAGGTACATTGGTTCAGTCTTAGACTCGACTAAACTAATTATGATTACCGAGGTTTAAGGAGAAAACCAATGATTGACGATATTTTGTTAGAGTCTGAAGACCACATGTCTACTTCTGTGGATCGTGTGCGAGAAGAATTGACCAATATTCGTACTGGTCGTGCAAACCCAGCCATGTTTAATGGTGTGATTGTAGATTATTACGGCGCACCTACCCCAATTACTCAGATGGCAACCATTTCGGTTCCTGAAGCTCGCATGTTGCTTATCAAGCCTTATGAGATGTCGATGATGGGCGAGATTGAAAATGCTATCCGTAATTCGGATTTAGGTGTTAATCCTACTAACGACGGTCAGGTTTTACGTGTGACTATTCCACAGCTGACTGAGGAGCGTCGTAAAGATCTTACTAAGGTTGCTAAAACCAAAGGTGAAGATGGCAAGATTGCTATTCGCAATGTTCGTCGTAAAGGCATGGATCAACTGAAAAAAATCCAGAAAGATGGCGACGCTGGTGAAGATGAAGTTCAAGCCGCTGAAAAAGAACTAGACAAGGTCACGGCCAAGTATGTAGCGCAGGTCGATGAGGTTGTTTCCAAGAAAGAAGCAGAGTTAATGGAGGTTTAGCACCTTCAGATAATTCTTACGGGCGAGGTATAGCAACCTTGCCCTTTTCTCACGACCATCCTGGAAGAAAGTACTCGTAATGAATAAGCTGGAGCATCTTCCCAAACCGAAGAATTCCGCTGGCCGTAATCTTAAAGCCGCTATTAGCGTCGGCATTGGGCTGGGTTTGATCTGCTTGGTAGCAATTTTTGTTATTCCTTTTGGTTGGTACCCACTAGTAGCACTTGCAATTGCTAGCGCTACCTGGGAAGTGCTCGATCGGCTTAAAGAAAACGGTTATGTTATTCATCGTTGGCTTTGTCTTGCGGCTGGGCAAGCAATGGTGTGGTCGAGCTGGCCGTTTGGCCCGAAAGGGCTAGTTTCTGCGTATGTAGCTTCCGTGTTGGTACTTATGTTCAGCCGGATTTTTCATCATGGTAGAAATACCCCACCGAAAAATTACTTACGTGATACCGCGGTGGGTATTTTCGTGCTTACCTGGATTCCTTTATTTGGCAGTTTTGCCGCCATGCTGAGCTTATTAAACACTGCACAAGGCAATGGTGCGTTGTTTATTGTTACGTTTATTGTTTGCGTTGTTGCTTCTGATACCGGCGGATATATTGCGGGTGTGATGTTTGGTTCCCATCCAATGGCTCCAGCAGTAAGCCCTAAAAAGAGTTGGGAAGGTTTTGCCGGTTCCATTATTTTAGGTGCTGCTGCTGGCATTGCATGTGTGACTTTATTGTTAGGACATCAATGGTGGCTAGGGCTTTTTATGGGATTAGGCTTGGTAGTGTGTGCTACTTTGGGTGATCTTGTGGAATCACAGTTTAAACGTGAACTTGGCATTAAAGATATGTCGAATTTCTTACCCGGACATGGTGGCCTGATGGATCGATTAGACGGTCTTTTGCCCTCAGCGATGGTGACCTGGCTACTACTTAGTGTTATTTCCGTGGTCTAACCTGGCTGCTAACCAGAAACTGTAGTACGAAAATAATTAAAAGACACTGATCAAGTTAAGCCTTGATACAGTGTCTTGTTAATAATATGAATAAAAATATGTGGAGCACTCAGCGCGATTGTCTGTTCGATTGAACAGCTTAGGCTTTGCGGATCTGACGCCGTAATTGAATTATTCGCACTCCGCCAACAAGTGCCATAATAAGTGCACCAGTAATCGCCGCTAGTAATGTACCCACACCAGCTGGAACACTAAACTGCCAGGTGAAGAACTCCAAAGTGACAGATTGCTGATTTTGCATAATGAAGATCAACAAAAGAATCAACAGTAGCGCACCCACAATAAGCGCAGTCCAGGTACCACCAGCAAAGGTCTTTTTCACTTGTGGTTTAGCTGGGGCAGGGGCTGATTCTGGAACAAGTGGTGTTTCGGTGGTTGGTGAAATATGACCCGTAGGCGTTTCCGAGTAGTATTCCACCGGTAGTTTGTTTTCTGGATTCACATTCTTCTCAGACATACCTCTATTGAACGCGATAAACCAGTATTGGTGCAAGCAGAAATTCTTCGTTTTGCTTATGCACATGAAAAGATAAAAGCATTATGGCTACACCCATTCCATTAAATTTTTCTTCTCCTCGACGTACGATGCCACCGAAGCATTTTGCGGATTTAACTATCGACGAACGTATTGCAGCGCTCGGCGAGATTGGTTTGCCTAAATTCCGGGCTAACCAAATTGCGAAGCAATACTATGGTCATTACATTGCCGACCCACAATCGATGACTGATCTTCCGGCCGCAGCTCGTGAAAGCATTCATCATGCTCTTTTCCCAGAGCTTATGCATAAGGTACGAGCAGTAGAAACTGATGGGGGAGAAACCCAGAAAACCTTGTGGCGTCTTCATGACGGCACCCTTTTAGAATCTGTGCTTATGCGTTACCCAGATCGGGCTACCTTGTGTATTTCTTCGCAGGCAGGTTGTGGAATGGCATGTCCTTTTTGCGCAACTGGGCAAGGTGGATTGGATCGTAATTTATCAACAGCTGAAATTGTTGATCAAGTACGAGCAGCAGCGGCGACTATGCATGCAGAAGGTGGCCGGTTATCTAACATTGTGTTTATGGGCATGGGCGAGCCGCTAGCAAACTATAAGCGGGTCATTTCTGCTGTAAAACAGATTACTGCACCAGTTCCCGAAGGTTTTGGTATTTCGCAACGCAATATAACAGTTTCCACAGTGGGATTAGCACCAGCAATCCGTAAGCTTGCCGATGAGAACCTGTCGGTTACTTTAGCGGTGAGTTTACATACACCTGATGATGAACTTCGCGATACTTTGGTGCCAGTTAATAATCGGTGGTCAGTTGCTGAGGTACTTGATGCTGCACGTTATTATGCGGATACTTCAGGTAGGCGTGTTTCCATTGAGTATGCGCTTATTCGCGATATTAATGATCAAGGCTGGCGTGCAGATATGTTGGGTAAAAAATTGCATAAGGCTCTTGGCTCTAAAGTGCACGTAAACCTTATTCCTTTGAATCCCACGCCAGGATCGAAGTGGGATGCTTCCCCGAAACCTCAACAAGATGAATTCGTACGACGAGTTATTGCACAAGGTGTTACCTGTACGGTGCGCAATACTCGTGGTCAAGAAATAGCTGCTGCCTGTGGGCAGCTAGCCGCTGAAGAACGCTAGGGGATTGTTGAGCTTAGCTATGAAGATACTAAAGTAGTAAAATTTAGTGCGCCTGTTTATTTATTCAAGATAAGCAGGCGCTATTTTTGTCGGTAACGCTTTAAACGCTTTAAGTACACAAAAAATCACCGTGTATATCCTTTTTATACACGGTGATAAAACTTGGCTTAATCTTGCTGTGGTAAAGAGCGAAGATGCGCAACCCGGCTTGGCTCAATATTGAGCGCACGCAACTGGGAATCACTGAGCTTCGCATACGGTCCGGTGCAGGTTGCTTGTTCATACACCCAGTCGTTTTCTTGGTGTCCGACTGGTTTATTGCGGGCAGTAACCGTATGAACTTGCTTGAGACGAGGTTGGAAGAGCTGCAACAATAGACCTAAGGCAATAACAGCAGCAAAAACAAAGAGGTAGATGGTTTCCACGTGACCTTTATGGTTACCAAAGTTATAGGCCAAAAGGATAAACACCGAACACCAACCAGCAATCTGGGTGGCATTACGTCCGATATTGTGCCAACCCCACGCTGCCGATGGCTCATCGAGGGTGGACACACCATTGTGTACCTCTGGGGCGATCTCGTGGTGAGCAGTTGCCACGGTTATCTCCTTTAATCGTTTCTTTCCGTATTTATTCTTCAACAGGGTGTTTTTTAATATGACACGGGAAAAACATACTTCTTGATCTGTTCGCTATTTTGTCATATTTACCCAGCATTAGTGACATTTTCTGCGCTAGGTTCATTCACGTTTATTACACCACTTTCTTTTACCAGGGTCTTCTATGCACTGTGTACTAGGCTTTTAGATTTGAGATGTGGGTATCTCAATCAAAAGTACATACTCTTAAGGGGGTATGTATTGTGTGATCACACCATAATGAAGAGGTGAATGAACCAGTGAACTCTCAAACAAGCAGCTCTATCCTTTCGCAGCATGGAGCAACTTTTAGCTTTGATATGTTAGGGCAAAAAAATAGTCGTCCTACTAAAGTGCTGATTTTAGGTAGCACCGGATCGATTGGTACCCAAGCACTCGAAGTGATTAGCGAAAATCCAGATAGCTTTGAGGTAGTAGGTATTGCTGCTGGTGGTAAAAACCCACGCTTAGTTATTGAGCAGGCACAGAAATATGGCTTAGCAGCACACCAAGTTGCTGTTGCAGACAAGGAAGCTGCTGCTGAGGTTTCTCGTGCTTTAGCAGCACCAGTTATCTCTGGTCAAGATTCTGCTGCAGAGCTTACCCGACATGTCGAAGCCGATACGGTACTTAACGCCTTAGTTGGCTCAATGGGCTTGGGTGCAACCCTGGCAGCTATTTCCAAGGGAAGCATCCTAGCTCTAGCAAATAAAGAATCACTTGTTGCCGGTGGTAGTTTAGTTATGGCAATGGCTGAGCCTGGTCAAATTATTCCCGTTGATTCAGAGCACTCTGCTATGGCACAGTGTTTGCGCTCTGGACGAGCTAGTGAGGTAGATCGGTTTGTTCTTACTGCCTCAGGTGGTCCTTTTAGGGGCTGGACGCGAGAAGAAATGTGGCATGTTTCGCCTAGCCAAGCCGCAGCACATCCCACATGGTCGATGGGGCAGATGAATACTTTAAATTCAGCAACGCTAGTTAACAAAGGTTTGGAACTTATTGAAGCAAGCTTGCTATTTGGTATTGACCCAGAGCGTATCGACGTTAGTGTGCATCCGCAATCAATTATTCATTCCATGATTACTTTTACTGATGGCGCGACTATTGCACAGGCTTCTCCACCATCAATGAAACTACCTATTGCTCTGGCACTTGATTGGCCTCGTCGGGTAGAAAAAGCCCATCCTCCCTTGGATTTTACTCAGTCTTTTTCGTGGGATTTTCAGCCAGTAGATAATGAAGCCTTCCCGGCAGTTGAACTTGCCCGTGAGGTAGCTCGCCGTGGCGGAACTTATCCTGCTATTTATAACGCGGCAAATGAACAAGCTGCGGCCGCATTTTTGCGAGGCGAAATCCATTTTCCACAAATTGTTGATATTGTCGCTGAAGTTGTGGAGTTGGGGATAGATTTTGCCGGTGTACCCTCAACTATTAATGATGTGCTGGAAACCGAAGCCCATGCGCGTCGAAAAGCTGATGAGCTGATGGGAGTTTAAGTGGCAGCGTATTTGTTAGGTGTTTTTCTTTTTGCATTAGGAATAGCAGCAACTATTGCCTTGCACGAAGCCGGTCATTACACTACCGCGCGCATGTTTGGGATGCGTGTACGTCGATTTTTTGTTGGTTTTGGTCCTATTGTGTGGTCGATGCGTAAAGGACATACGGTCTATGGCTTAAAAGCAATTCCAGTAGGTGGTTTTTGTGACATTGCCGGGATGACTAACCAAGATGAGGTAACCAGTGAAGAAGAGCCTCATGCTATGCGAACTAAGCCGTGGTGGCAGCGCATTATTGTCTTGCTTGGTGGCATCATTGTCAATGTTGTTGTTGCCGTGGTCATCTTTTATTTCTTGGCGATAAGCAGTGGCCTACCAAATCCTAACGTGGATACAACTCCAGTTGTTGGTGAACTTCGTTGTATTAGTAGTACTGCTGGGCAAACGTGCAGTGGTACTGGTCCTGCTGGGGAAGCAGGCATACAATCTGGTGACCGTATTGTTCAACTTGATGGTCAATCGGTAGAAAGTTTTGTTGACGTACGAGAATACGTATTAGCGAGACCAGGGAAAACAATAGAGTTTATTGTTGAACGTGGGCAGGAACAGTTCAGTATCCCGGTCGTAGTTGGGCACGTGGAAGGTATCGACAGCCGGGGAAACGTAGTTACCGTTGGTGCTGTTGGTTTAGTCGGTGAAACACCGAATTATTATCAGAAGTATTCGCCAGCACAGGCTATCGAAGCTAGTCTGCAATTTACGGGCACTGTTGTATCCGCTACGTGGGATGGATTAAAAGCTTTTCCTGCTAAACTGCCCGGCGTTCTTGCTGCTGTCTTTGGGGCTGAACGTGATGTAGAAAGCCCAATGAGTGTGGTCGGCGCCTCGAGAGTTGGTGGCGAACTAGTTGAACACAATATGTGGTCATCGTTTTTTATGCTGCTAGCTAGCCTTAATCTTTTTCTTGCAATGTTTAACTTGGTGCCATTGCCACCGTTAGATGGTGGCCATATAGCTGTTGTTATATATGAAAAAATCCGTGATTTTATTCGCCGGTTACGTGGGTTGCCGGCTGGTGAACCTGCCGATTATCGCAAACTTATGCCGTTGACTATCGGAGTTGCTGGATTATTAGTCAGCGTCGGTGTGCTGGTGATTATTGCCGATGTTGTCAACCCGGTTCGTCTGTTTGGTTAAGTGGTAGAATTAATCGGCATTCTAAGTTCAACGAGAGTGACTTTTTATCGAAGTCTTCAAGGAGCATCTCACCCGTGTCTAATGCTATAGGCCTTGGCCTTCCAGAAGCCCCACCACCAGTGCTTGCCCCCCGGCGCAAGACACGCCAACTAATGGTTGGCAATGTTGGTGTCGGTTCTGATTATCCGGTGTCTGTGCAGTCAATGACTACTACAAAGACTCACGACGTTAATGCAACTCTGCAACAAATTGCACAACTGACCGCTACTGGTTGCGATATTGTTCGGGTGGCCTGCCCGAAAACTGTTGATGCGGAAGCATTGCCGATTATTGCAAAAAAATCGCCTATTCCTGTGATCGCTGATATTCATTTCCAGCCCAAGTATATTTTTGCAGCGATTGATGCAGGTTGTGCGGCTGTGCGCGTGAATCCTGGCAATATTAAAGAATTTGATGGTCGTGTGAAAGAGGTTGCCAAGGCTGCTGGCGATGCTGGTATTCCCATTCGTATTGGTGTGAATGCTGGATCTTTAGATAAGCGGTTATTAGAAAAATACGGTAAGGCCACTCCTGAGGCGCTAGTGGAATCTGCGCTGTGGGAGGCGGGTTTATTTGAAGATCATGGCTATGGGGATATTGCGATCTCAGTGAAACATAATGACCCAGTCATTATGGTGGAAGCATATCGTCAACTTGCTGCCCAAAGCGATTATCCTTTGCACTTGGGTGTTACTGAAGCTGGGCCTGCTTTCCAAGGGACTATTAAATCTTCAGTAGCATTTGGTGCTTTGTTGGCTCAGGGAATCGGTGACACAATTCGTGTTTCACTATCGGCAGATCCGGTAGAAGAAATTAAAGTAGGCGATCAAATTTTACAGTCGCTTAACTTGCGTGAACGCGGGCTAGAGATTGTTTCTTGCCCTTCTTGTGGTCGTGCGCAAGTTGACGTGTACACCTTGGCAGAAGAAGTCACCGCAGCGCTTGATGGAATGGATATTCCATTGCGAGTAGCAGTTATGGGATGTGTGGTCAATGGTCCTGGTGAAGCACGCGATGCAGATTTAGGCGTTGCCTCTGGAAACGGCAAAGGACAAATCTTTGTTAAAGGCCAAGTCATTAAGACAGTGCCAGAGTCACAGATTGTGGAAACATTGATCGAAGAAGCAGTACGGCTATGCGATGAAATGGGTATTGAGATTAAAGAAGGAGCCGCCGCTAAGGTTTCCATCACTCAATAACATCTTTGTATTTTTGAGCACGCGAATACCCGCTTGATGGGGGTTCGCGTGCTATTTTTTAGCCATGAAAAACTCTTTCTCGGCAGTGCTCGTAGCAATGATGGCGTGCACAACACTAGTTGCTTGTACCCCTAAACCGGCTTCGGCAAAACCAGTAGTGGAGGAGTTTTTATCGGCGTTAGGTCACAGTGAATTTGCCGCTGCCGCGGAATTAACTGATCAAAAAGAAAGCGTAGAAGAAGTTCTGCGCACCTCTTATGAAGGTTTACAAGCGGAATCTTTATCTTATGAGCTTGAATCTGTCGAGGTAAAAGATACTATTGCGACTGCAACATACACGATGAAGTGGGCATTGCCACGAGAACGAGATTTTGAATATGAAACCTCGATGACTTTGAATCGGGTTAATGGGCAATGGTCAATTCGTTGGTTGCCTTCTGCTTTACACCCACAATTAGCTGCATACCAGCACTTAGAATTGCGAGCAATTAATGCGGAACGATCACGGGTTATTTCCTCTGATGGTGCGGATGTTTTAGTTCCCGGAAGCATTTATCGTATTTTGGTAGAACCTGATCAAATAGTTGATGCGGCAGCAACCGCTCGTGTTATTAGTAATGCACTTCAGGCGGCACATCAGCGTGATGAAACAGTACGCACTATTGATGCAGCTGAGCTAACTGAACAGTTAAAAACGGCTTCCGGAACATATTCGGTTACTACAGTTAATGCCGCTCAAGGCGTTATTGTTGAACAAGATCTTGCTTATACCCAAGGGGTGCGGCTGAATGAAGAAGCTGCGATGGTAGCGACTGATCCGAATTTTGCCCCAGATATTGTTTCTCGCGTCGCACAGCTAGTTGAAGAAGATTTGGCTGGAGCAAATGGTTGGCGAATATCGACAGTAACTTCTGACGGTGTGGTGATGGAAGATATTATCCATCACAGTCCAGAAGTAGCTCCGGCAGTAACTGTGAGTTTGGATCATAATATTCAGCGAGCGGCAGAAGAGGCTGTGGATTTGCGTGCTGATATGAAAACCATGATGGTGGTAATGCGCGCGTCAACTGGCGAAATTCTTGCCGTTGCTCAAACTGATAAAGCTGATGAAGATGGTGCAGTTGCTTTAACCGGACAATACCCACCTGGTTCGACTTTCAAGATTCTTACCGCAGCCGCAGGTATCCAGCGTCAAGGTCTGGTATCTGGATCACCGGTAGCATGTCCTGGAACTATGAACATTTTTGGACGTACGGTGACTAACTACAATGGTTTTTCTCTAGGGAATACTACTTTAGAGCGCGCTTTTGCACGCTCGTGTAACACCACTTTTGCTAGCATTTCGACGGATTTAGATAAAGGTGTTTTAAAAGATGTTGCCGCCCAATTCGGTTTGGGTGTGGACTATGACATTCCTGGTCTTACTACTATTACTGGCTCGGTACCAGAAGGCGAAACTGCTTTAGAAAAAACCGAAGCTGGTTATGGTCAAGGCTATGATCTTGCCTCTCCTTTTGGTATGGCCTTGGTCTCGGCAACGGCAGCGACCGGTCAAGCACCCACTCCAACCTTGATTTCTGGATGGGAAACAAAAGCCTCACATACACCTGCTGCACTTGATCCAGTACTCGTGGAGCAATTGCGAACTCTTATGGGCTCAGTTACTGAGGCTGGTGGCACAGCTGGGCGGATAACCTCAGCATATAAGGTGTATGCAAAAACAGGTGAGGCAGAAATTAATGGTGGATCGCATGCTTGGTTTACCGGTTATCGTCAAGAAGATGATCTTTCTTTTGCCACATTGGTAGTACTTGGTGGCGGTTCTGAGTCTGCAGTAGCGGTAACTAATCGCTTCTTTAGCCTTTATGATCAGTACGCTGGTCTATAAAGAACTGGGAGACTACCACCTAGCAGAGGTCGGGGTTTACGATGTTTGGTATGACTACAAAGCGTAAGCCCTTGACTCCGCAGCCTGCTACACCGATTCGTGAAGTTCCAGCGCATATTGCGCGCCCAGAATATGTATGGAAAGACAGCGTTCAAGAAAATATCGGTGAACCTTTTATCCAAACTCCTGAAGTCATTGAAGCAATGCGCGAGGCATCGAAGATTGCGGCCAATGCGTTACAGGTTGCTGGTGCTGCAGTAGCCCCAGGAGTAACTACTGATGAGCTTGATCGTATTGCACATGAGTACATGTGTGACCACGGTGCCTACCCATCGACGCTTGGTTATTTAGGTTTTCCCAAGTCTTGTTGCGTATCACTGAATGAGATCGTCTGCCATGGTATTCCTGATACTCAGGTGATCGAAGACGGCGATATTGTCAATATTGATGTCACAGCTTTCAAAAATGGTGTACACGGCGATACTAATGCCACCTTTTTAGCTGGCAATGTTTCCGAAGAACATCGTTTATTAGTCGAACGTACTAAAGAAGCTACTATGCGAGGAATTCGAGCAGCCAAGCCAGGACGTGAGATCAATGTGATTGGTCGAGTTATTGAGTCTTATGCAAAACGTTTTGGTTATAACGTGGTTCGTGATTTTACCGGACACGGTGTTGGTCCTACTTTCCACAATGGATTGATTGTCTTGCATTATGATTCTGAGTTGTACACCGATATTTTGGAACCTGGTATGACCTTAACTGTTGAGCCAATGATTAACCTTGGAGCCTTGGATTATCACATTTGGGATAACGGTTGGACAGTACAAAACGACGACCGCAAATTTACTGCTCAATTTGAGCACACCATTGTTATTACTGAGGATGGGCCAGAGATTCTTACCCTTGCAGATCAAGAGCTGGTCACTGAGTAAAAATGGTTGCAGTTCTTATCGCCGGGTGCACCTCAGATGCTGGGAAATCAGTAGTTGTGGCAGGGTTATGTCGAGCATTGTATCGACGTGGGATAAAAGTAGCGCCTTTTAAAGCTCAAAATATGTCGAATAATTCTGCGGTCACTCCCGATGGCGGTGAGATTGGTAGAGCGCAGGCATTACAAGCATTCGCTTGTGGGCTTGAACCTCGTACAGAGTTTAACCCGATTTTGCTCAAACCTGGTTCAGATCGGCAATCACAGTTGGTTGTCAATGGAAAGGCTACTGGAACCGTAAGCGCACGTAATTATATTGAACATCGCGAATATTTGCGTGAGGTAGCAGCCGATAGTCTTGCTCGTTTGGAATCTGAGTTTGAGATAGTTATTTGTGAAGGTGCAGGTTCGCCAGCCGAGATCAATCTGCGTGCTACGGATGTCGCTAATATGGGTCTTGCTGAGGCGGCAGATCTGCCAGTGTATTTAGTCGGTGATATTGATCGTGGTGGGGTACTAGCACATTTTTTTGGTACCCATCAGATTCTTAGTCCATCAGATCGGAAACGTTTCCAGGGATTTATTGTTAATAAATTTCGTGGTGATGCAAGTATTTTGCAGCCCGGTCTTGTTGAACTAGAAAAACTTACTGCTGTGCCAACTATTGGTGTTTTACCCTTTGTCGATGGTTTATGGATTGATGCGGAAGATTCCTTGCAATCACAGATTGGCAGTTCAATTGGTCCAAGTACCCAGGCGTTAGGTAATCAACGTATAAGAGTGGCAGCGATTCGATTGCCACGAGTATCAAATGCAACTGATGTAGAAGCATTAGCTTGTGAACCAGGTGTTGAAGTTACTTGGAGCGTTGATCCAGATTTTATTGCTGAGGCAGATCTAGTTGTTCTACCAGGATCAAAGGCAACTGTAAGCGATCTTGCTTGGTTACGTGAAAAAGGTATTGATCGGGTACTTATTGAACGCGCGCAAAAGAATCGCCCTCTCTTAGGTATTTGTGGTGGGTATCAGATGATGGCACAAAGTATTACTGATCCAGTGGAATCTGGTTTGTCCACACCGGTTGTAGGTTTGGGTATTTTCGATATTGATATTGCTTTTGATCCGGTTAAGACTCTACTGAGATATCCCGATGGTGCCTATGAGGTTCATCATGGTCAAGTCGTACGTGATAATGAACAACATTGGCTTATCGACGAAGGCACTCGTCGTGGGGCATTATTTGGCACTCATCGGCATGGGCATTTAGAAAATGATCATGCTCGGCGTGCATTTTTTCAAGAAATTATGTCCTATATAGATAAACCAGGATTTGTTCTTGCCCCAGATACTAGTTTTACCGCTGAGCGTCTTAGGCAGCTTGATTTACTTGCTGATGCATTGGAGCAGGCGATTGATATTCCTGCTTGGCTGAATGCGGTAGGTAGTTTTCCACGTTCAGGTCAGCATTAGCCGTTGGTAATGCATCATAGGCAGTGATGCTTGCTAGCACTGAAGACATAATTGAGCTAAGAAGAAGCCAATTGATGATTTCTAGTTTTAAAAAATCTGGCCAAAGATACAGTGGTGCGAAACTAATGCTGAGAAAAAGTACAATGACTATTGTTTTAAGTAGGAGGGCACAATAGGCGAATAAACGAGCTAATCGGCGCTGGCTTAGCCGTCGAAAAGCTCGTAGAGCTAAAACACAACTCAGTAGAGTTGCTAGCGATAACAAGATAATCAAAAGATTATTAGTGTTGCTTGCTTGGCGGATAACCAACGCTGCGATCATAAACGGACCGAGGCTAATAAACACCGTGATAATGGAAGTGTGCCAGGACAATTGCGCAAAGCCACTGAGAAAGGCGATAGCTACTGCAATAGGCATAGCAATGCTCACTGAGTTTAAGGCAATACTAGCTACGGCACTGGTAGAACTAAGTTGACCTAATCCTACGATGATCCCCACACTGAGAATAATTGTGGCGGCTATCGCAGAGCAGATACGGAAAATACGTTTTTCGCCACGGCGAAGGGTACATAAAAGAGTTCCTGCCGCACTGGCTGACATAAGTGCAGCAACTGAGATGGCGTAGGCTGTATTGTGATGCATCATGGTGGGGCTAAGCACAGCAAGCAGCAGCAGGCTAGCAGTTCCAATACTTAGCGAGGGGGCTAGGAAAGGATAATAAGGTGATGGTGCTGGCATAAAGTTGCTTTCCAATGGGGTGCAAGATGTAACGAGAGTCCATTCTAAAGGGGAAGCGATTCTGGTCTCGATTGCAACACGCGTAACACAAATAACAGCTTCTAGGTCTTTTGAAACAATAAAGTTGCTGGTCATGGGCATAAGAAAACACCCCAGCAGGTGCTGGGGTCACATGAGTTGAAGAAGTTTAGAATTCGAGTCCTAAAAGGGCATTCTCGGTAAGTTCGGCTAAAGCTGGGTGAATCCAATATTGATCGCGGGCTACTTCACGAACATCTAGATCGAAGGCCATGACGGTAATCAATTGATGGATAAGGGTAGTAGCTTGTGGGCCGAAGAAGTGGGCACCAATAAGCCGGCCAGTGTCTTTATTAGCAATAAGCTTGACAAAGCCTGTGCTATCTTCCATCGCCCAGCCATAAGCAACATCGCCATATTTTTGGATTTTTACAGTGATATTGATCCCCGCCGTACGTGCTTCTTCTTCGGTGAGGCCTACGGTAGCAATTTCTGGGTGGGTGAAAATACCGGCCGGAACAAATTTATGCGGCAGCTCGCGCAAATCATCTGCATGGAGCAGATTGTGCTTAATAGCTCGCATTTCCGCATTTGCTACATGCTTGAGTTGATATGGTGAGCTAACATCGCCGAGTGCCCAGACACCTTCGGCAGTAGTACGGCCATATTTATCAACTTTGATGCGGTTACCTGTCATCTCGACACCAGCTTGATCTAGGTCAAGCTGGTCGCCATTAGGAGTGCGGCCAGTTGCTACCAATAATAGATCCGCATCAAGATGGGTGCCGTCGTCAAGCGTAATAAAGATACGGTTTTCTTTTTCCTCGATGGTTTCTAATTTTCTACCTAGATGGGCATCCATCGCTTGGGAAGTTAAATCAGTAAAGGCCGTAGAAATATCTTTATCTAAATGGCGCAGCAAGCTAGCAGAGCGGTTAACAATGTGCACCTTGACACCAAGGCTATGAAAAACGTGCGCAAATTCCATAGCGATAAAACCACCGCCAAGGATAATCATTGATTGAGGTAGATCCGCTATGCGCATAATGTTTTCATTTGTGTAGTAGCGCACTCCAGATTTTTCGATTTGTTCTGGGATATTGGGACGAGCACCGGTAGCAATTACAATTTGCTCACCGCTAATTATGACATCGGTAGCGCCATTTTTAGTGGCAATAGTTTTTTCACCTACAAAGTGAGCGTGTCCGTCGTAGACATTGATATTAGGTGTCTGATCGCCACGGCGATAGTCTTCACCACTTTGGGCGATCGGGTCAATGCGATCAGCAAATACTCGGGTGCGGATGCTGGGCCAATCAATTGAGTCGATATGCGAGTTAATGCCAAACCGTGCGCTATCACGTATGATCTGGGCAACTTCGGAGGCATAAACAAACATCTTTGTTGGAATGCAACCGACGTTAAGGCAGGTGCCACCGAAGCGTCCTTTTTCGATAATTGCAATAGATTTGTCTGCGAACTCCTCGCCGGCGATAGAATTGCCAGAACCAGCGCCGATAATAATGAGGTCGTAGTGTTTATCGATGGCAGTAGGCACTTGGGTGATACCTTTCCTTCTTATGTTTTATTTTTTAGCGCGAGCTAAAAAGGAATAACGAGAACTTTTAACAATAGCAATGTGCCTATTATGCAACCATAAAAGGCGCTACGATGTTCCCGCTAAAAGTTAATTTTTTTCGACTGAGTTTTTCGTTGCCAGTATGTGTTGGATAAATGTGGTGGTCACGTTGAGTGCTTTTTCGCGTACCGCACTCTGAGAGAGAAAAACATCGTGAAGCGCGTTTTCGAGTTGAACCGTGGTAACTTCTCGCGCCAAAAATGGTGCCCACATACGAATCTGACGAACATCTAAAACAGTATCACTACGTTGCGAAGCAGGATTAAAAGCTTTATTCAGTTGCGAAGCAGTTGAACACAAAACCAGAGTGGGAACACCGGTTTTGATCTGATCTGCATGAATGCGGCGTTGACCTAATAAAACTGCGTGCAACCAACCCAAATATTTTACATGTCCGGTAATTGGTTTAAGTGATAGATCAAAATCCCATTCGCCTTTTTCACTGATATGGATGGATTCGCCGTAGGTAGATAGTTTGCCACCTGGGAACACAACATGGGGACGATGAGCATGAGAAATTCGAGTAATCTGGGACAATGTCTTGGTTACTGCCGGAGGAGCCATCATATCTAACCAAGGACTATTTAATACGCATGCTGCGATATGCGCATGTAAATCAGGACGTGTGCGCCGTAGATGGTCAAGCCATAGGCTAGCAATAAGACCACCCGTGGAGTGCGCAAGCGGAATAACGCTGTGGTGATCAGCAAGAATGATCTCCAGACTGGTGGTGAGTTCGGAGAAATAAAGTTCCATATCAGTGGCATAGTGTGCGCTTTGTCCGGCACGTAGCGAGCGACCACATTTTCGCGTATCGACGGCAAAAGTATCAATGCCATAGTGGTAAAGATGCTCGGCTATATGGCGATGGAAGAAATAGTCTGTCATACCATGTAGATAAAGTATTGCTACCTGATTTTTTGCTGGTTGCTGGGGTTGATAGCGAATAAGTGTTGCAACAATATCTGTTTCCCCATCGGGGTCGATACCAAGATTAATAGTGTGGTTAAAAAAATCTTCCCCCAGGATGTCTTGTTCCCAGGTAATTACATCTGGATTGATGAGGTAATCGTTATTCATGGTAGCGATCCTAATCGTAAAAAGAGGGGGGAGCGCGATGACTCTAGTGAATAAAGGTGGGTTAACCGTGGTCACTTAGTGTGTGTTTCTAGATAAAAGTTTTTGAAATGGGGGTAAAAGTGTGTGAATTTATAGAATAATGATGAGATTTTGATCTCTTATTTACAGAAAGGCGTACACTTGCAAAAGCAGTAAGCAATTGTGTTCCTCACATTGGTAAAAGGAATGTGAGTTTAGCTGGCATTTGTATTGGTGCTAGTTAATTTCACAGTTCACGATTGTTTTTAACAATTGAATCTGGACAGAAAAAACGTCACAACGCAAGGAAATTGATATGGCAGATTCCCCGCAGAGCGTAACAAGCAAGGCCACTGAAGAAGTTGATGTCCTTCTTATCGGTGCTGGAATTATGAGTGCAACCCTGGGGGCAATACTTCAGCAATTGGAACCTTCTTGGTCACAATTAGTCCTTGAGCGCTTAGCCGGTCCAGCGCAAGAGTCGTCCTCACCATGGAATAATGCCGGTACTGGCCACTCTGCCCTCTGCGAATTGAACTACACACCGGAAACTAAGAGCGGTAAAGTCAAGATTGAAAAAGCCGTTGATATTAATGAAAAATTCCAGGTCTCTAGGCAATTCTGGTCGCACCAACTAGAAGCAGGTGTGTTATCAGATGCTAAAGATTTCATTAATCTCGTACCACATGTTTCTTTTGGTCGTGGGGAACAGCAGATTGAGTATTTGCATCGTCGATATGAAGCACTAAAAAACCATCCGCTTTTCCCAGGCATGAGTTTTATTAGTGATCATGATGAATTCGCTGATCGACTACCACTTATGGCGGCAGGTAGGGATAAAAATGAAAAAGTTGCTGTGTCCTGGATCAATTCTGGTACCGACGTTAATTTTGGTAGCTTAAGCCAACAGTTTTTTGCTTCCGCAGCTAAAAATGGTGCTGAGGTACGCTATGGACACGAAGTAACCAACATTAAAGGTGAAGGAACCAAATGGAAAGTTACAGTTAAAGACCTACATACTGGGGATATTCACACTGTTTTAGCTAATTTTGTTTTTGTTGGTGCTGGAGGCATGGCCTTACCGCTCTTACAGAAGTCTGGAATTATTGAAATTCGCGGTTGGGGTGGATTCCCAGTCTCTGGTCTATGGTTGCGCTGCACGAATGAAGAACTGATTGCCCAGCATCATGCAAAGGTTTACGGACAAGCTGCTATTGGCGCACCACCAATGTCGGTGCCGCACCTAGACACCCGAGTAATTGATGGGAAAACTGGCCTTCTTTTTGGCCCTTATGCTGGTTGGACACCAAAATTCTTAAAAACTGGTAGTTGGTTTGATCTTTTTAAGTCGATTCGACCAACTAATCTGTTGAGTTATGTTGGTGTGGGCTTACAAGAATTTTCACTGACAAAGTATCTGCTCACCGAACTCATGATGGATAAAGAAGCCAAGATGGAATCTTTGCGGGAATATGTTCCGCAGGCACAGGATAAAGATTGGGAAATCGTGGTGGCAGGACAGCGGGTACAAGCTATCCAACCAGTAGTTGGCCCGAGATTTTCTACTCTGGCTTTTGGTACCACATTGATTAATAACGGTGAAGGCACTATCGCTGGATTGTTAGGTGCCTCACCTGGGGCCTCTATTGCCCCATCGGCCATGATTGAATTAATTGAGCGCTGCTTCGGACACAAGATGATTGAGTGGGGGCCAAAGTTAAAGGAAATGATTCCTTCCTATGGAACCAACTTATCTGCTGATCCAGCTCTTTTTGCACAGCAATGGGAACGCACCCAAAAAACATTAAAACTAGAGGATTAACACAATCGTGAGTACAACCACCGCACCAGGATTTCCTTTTTCGGCAGTGTATGACCAGGAGAGACTACAACTTGCCCTTATTTTAACGGCCATTGCCCCGCGGATCGGTGGGGTAGTTATTCGTGGTGAAAAAGGAACCGCAAAAACAACAACAGTGCGTGGTTTCCAGTCCATCTTAGGCGGGGCACCATTGGTTAATCTTCCTATTGGGGCCACCGAGGATCGCGTGGTGGGTGCTCTTGATTTAGAAACCGTGCTGACCACTGGTAAAGCCAATTATCGCCCAGGTCTTCTTGCCGAGGCAGACGGCGGAATTTTATATGTTGATGAGGTCAATCTGCTTGCAGATCATTTAGTCGATGCACTATTAGATGCGGCGGCTACTGGGCGAGTCACCATCGAACGCGATGGTATTTCGCATACTTCGCCGGCAAACTTTATTTTGGTAGGCACCATGAATCCGGAGGAAGGTGAATTACGCCCGCAGTTACTTGACCGCTTTGGACTTTCTATTGATGTTAGTGCCTCGCGCGATGTGGCAACACGCACCGAGATTATGCGTCGTCGATTAGCTTTTGAAGATGATCCGCAAGGATTTGCCGATGATTGGTCAGCTAGCGATGACACATTAAGCCAACGTGTTGCTCAGGCCAAGCACATCATTTCTCAGGTTGTGTTGAGCGATGAGAATTTAGCCCGCATTGCTCAGATCTGTGCTGCTTTTGATGTAGATGGTATGCGCGGTGATTTGGTGATTGCTCGAACTGCTCGTGCGCATGCTGCCTGGAGCGGGCGTAGTGAGGTTCTCGATGAAGATATTCGCATTGCTGCCGAGTTAGCGCTACCACATCGCCGGCGACGTAATCCTTTTGATGAACCAGGCCTTGATTCTGAGCAGTTGGACGAAGCTATGAATGAGCCTCTGCCACAAAATGGTTCCCCCACTGATCCACCGACAGAAAATGACTCTTCGCCAAAAGATAGCCCAGCAGAAAGTGAACCAACCAGCGATGGGGAGGTAGGTAGCGCAGATACAGGCGCGCCCTTTCGTAGCTAGGACGCTTTTACGTAAAACCTCACGGGTTCTTGATGCCACTCCTGGTAGACGTGCTCCTGCACAAACTCGTATTGGTTCGGATGTTCGACCGGTCAGAAATGGGCGTGGACTGAACTTGATTGGCACAATTCGTGCTGCTGCTGATCGTGGAGCACACATTGATGCCGGCCGTTTGGAATTTATTCCTACTGATTTGCGTGGTTCTTTGCGGCGAGGTAAAGAAGCTAACCTTATTGTTTTTCTCGTTGATTCTTCCGGTTCAATGGCCGCACGCGATCGGTTAAATGCAGTTACTGGTGCGGTGCATTCTTTACTCGGTGATGCTTATCAACGTCGAGACAAGGTTGCGGTGATCACTGTGCGCGGTAGTGCACCAGAAATAGTGCTACAACCAACAGGATCAATTGATATTGCCAAAAAACGTCTTGACGGTTTGCCCACAGGTGGACGCACCCCGTTAGCTGAGGGGTTGAATATGGCGCATGAACTTATTGAACGCGAATACCGCCGCGAACCCGGCCGGCCAGCTTTATTGGTGGTGCTTACCGATGGTCGGGCTACCGGAAAAGATGGATTGGCCCATTTGCGCAGCATCGCCGCCACTATTGCACAACGCGGACATACCGGAAGCGTAATAGTAGACTGTGAAAAAGGTGGCCGCATTCGCCTTGGTCTAGCTACTGAGTTAGCTCAAAATCTGGGCGGAACGTGTGTGCGTATCGAAGAGTTAAATGCCGAAGCACTCACTGAAGTCATCCAGGCACTATAAAACTTATCCAATCTCACCCAAGGAGAACACCCATGCCGCAGGGCAAAGTCGATCCAGCCAATATTCCTGATGATGGATTAACCACTCGACAACGCCGCATGTTACCCATAACAGCAGTACATACCGGCCCAGGCAAAGGAAAATCTACTGCTGCTTTTGGTATGGCCATGCGGGCTTGGAATCAATCAATGAATGTGGGCGTGTTCCAATTCGTTAAATCTGCAAAATGGAAGGTCGGTGAGGAGGCAGTATTTAAACGTCTTGGCCAATTGCATGAAGAAACCGGCATCGGTGGCGCTATTGAGTGGCACAAGATGGGCGAAGGGTGGAGCTGGACTAAAAAGCATGGCAGCGATGAAGACCATGCCAGAGATGCTCATGATGGTTGGCTAGAGGTTAAACGTCGCATTGCGCAGGAAGCCCATGATTTTTATGTGCTCGATGAGTTTACATACCCCATTAAATGGGGCTGGATTGATATCAATGATGTGGTGGAAACCTTAAAAAACCGCCCAGGAACACAGCATATTGTTATTACTGGACGTGATGCTGATCCACAACTTATCGAGGCGGCCGATTTAGTAACTGAGATGACTAAAATTAAGCACCCAATGGATGTTGGTCGAAAAGGCCAAAAGGGTATTGAATGGTAACCCCCGGCGTTATTATTGCCGCCACCAGCTCTTCTAGCGGAAAAACTACTATTGCAACCGGCTTAATGCGTGCCTTAAGCCAGCGAATGAGTGTTGCTCCTTTTAAAGTTGGCCCAGACTATATTGACCCTGGCTACCACGGACTAGCTACCGGATATTCGGGCAGAAATCTTGATTCCGTATTATGTGGTAGTGAACTTATCGGTGGCTTATACGCTCATGGAGCACAAGATAAAGATATTTCAGTAATTGAAGGCGTTATGGGGCTTTTCGACGGCCAAATTTCCCCAGACGAGCATACTGAGATTGCGCGTGGTTCCACTGCTGAGATTGCTGCGTTGCTTAAAATGCCGGTTGTTTTGGTTGTTAATGTCCGGGGAATGAGCCAGTCGGTAGGCGCACTAGTCAAAGGTTTTGCTACAACAGCTGCTGAGGTTCAGATTGCAGGAGTAATTCTTAATAAAGTAGGTAGTCCACGCCATGCTCAGGTTTGCCGGCGTGCTGTTGAAGCACAAGGTATTGAGGTTTTAGGGGCGATTCCTAGGGTAAGTGGCATTGAGGTGCCTTCTCGCCATCTTGGATTAATTACTGCTGGTGAGTTAGATAGTGCACAACAAGCAGTAGCGCAGATGGCGGAGTTCGTCGATAAACATATTGATATTGATCGGCTTATTTCTTTTGCGAATGTGCGCCAAGATATCACCCCCTGGCAGCCAGCTAAGGTAGTCAGGCGACAAGGAGAAGCAAGAATCGCTGTAGCAGCCGGTCCAGCATTTAGTTTTACCTATGCTGAACATTATGAATTGTTAGCGGCAGCTGGGGCAGAGATAGTGCCTTTTGATCCTATCGTTGATGATCTTCCTGATTGTGATGGCTTGATTATTCCTGGTGGATTCCCGGAAGAACATGCAGAGGCCCTCGCACAGCGCCAGGATTTAAACGCACAGGTACGAGCTTTTGTAGCAGCCAAAAAACCAGTACATGCCGAGTGTGCGGGACTACTATGGTTGCTAAAAACATTAGCTGGACAAGAAATGGTTGGTGTTATTGATGGGCACGGCGAACTAGGTAGTCGCTTAACTTTAGGTTATCGGCAAGCTGTAGCCTTAGCGGATTCAATTGCCTATGTCTCTGGTCAGCGCGTAATAGGACATGAATTTCACCATACGGCGTTGCACAATGTGACTGAAATCAATCCGGCATGGGGGTGGCATTTGTGGGATGGCACTGCAACTACCGAGGGATTCATTATTGATAATGTTCATGCCAGTTACCTTCACGTACACCCAGCTAGCGTGCCTGAGGCAGTGGAAAGATTCGTGCGTAGCGCTGTTGATAATCAAACGAGCACCCCGGTGTGAGCAATTACCTTGCGCGTTGTTAGGGCAAAATTAACCGGGGGACTAGAGTAGAAGAAATGATTGGAACAGTAACATTGGTTGGCGGCGGCCCAGGGGCATTTGATCTCATCACTGTACGAGGGCTGCGAGCGTTAGAAGCTAGCGATGTTATTCTCACTGATCATCTTGGCCCCGCCAGTGAATTAACTAAACTTATCGACGTATCCGATAAGCACGTTATTGACGTTTCTAAACTTCCCTATGGCAAACAGGTCGCCCAAGAGAAGATCAACGAACTTTTAGTCGCTTATGCTAAAGAAGGCAAAAAGGTTGCTCGCCTTAAAGGCGGGGATCCTTATGTGTTTGGCCGTGGTTTTGAAGAATTCCAATATGTTTCTGCAGCCGGTATTGCAGTTGAAGTAATCCCCGGTGTGACTAGCGCAATTTCAGTTCCTGCTTTAGCTGGAATACCGATTACTCAGCGTGGTGTGGTACACAGTTTTACTGTTATCTCTGGGCATGTGCCACCGGAGGAATCATTGAATGATTACCGTGCACTTGCTCAAACTGGTGGCACCTTGGCTGTCATTATGGGGGTAAAAAATGCCAGTGCTATTGCCCAAGCGCTTATCGACGCAGGAAAGCCTGCTGATACTCCAATTACTATTATTGAAGAAGGCGCTACCATATCCCAGCGCAGCTTCCGTGGACGATTGGACGAACTAGGCACAATTATTGCCGACAACAATATCAAGCCGCCGGCAGTTTATGTGATTGGTACCGTTGCTGGATTTTAATCAATCACCATAACAAGTTGTGAGCCAACAATGCGCAGATTCAGCCTGTTATTGTGGGCTATTTCTATGACCTCATCAATGGTGGTGGCCTGTTCAGGGTGATGCGCTAGCACCCTGGCCAGGACTCCCTTGTAGTGCTTATTAAAGTGGCTAATTATTTTTCCTTCTTTATTTTCCACTCGAATGGTATAAGCCTTGGGCGCTTTACCCAGAGACTGATATACACCGCTGCGAAAATCTAATATAAGTTCATCTACCTGTGCTAATGCATCAGTAATTTGTGTTGCCCACCGACTTTTAAGAGTGACCCCGCCAAGTTTGCTCTGCCCAGATAACCGATAGTATGGAATCGGATCAAAAGCACGTACGATCCCAAAAAGTGCGGAACCAATGGCAAGACGTTCTGGATGACGAAGATCATTGGCTTGTAATGCGTCGTAAAGTACACCGGTATAACGCATAATCGCAGGGGTAGTAGGAGAGTTAAAAAGCTTAGTATTTGCCTCGGCATCGCCACGTAATTTTTCTGAAAGCTTGAGAATTTTCATTGCCTCATCAACATCGAGTGTGGCTAGCTCTTGAGCAATCTCTAAGCGAGTGCGGTTGAGTGAGGGAAAACTCAAAGAAGCAAAGTTAAGCGGTGCTCCATCACCACCACGGTGCTTGGTTTCTGAAGGCGGCAAAATAATCAGCATGTAACTAGGGTATATTTTTTCACTATGATTACACGCTTATCCACGCTGTTCCTGCGAACCTTGCGCGAAGACCCCGCAGATGCCGAAGTACCCAGCCACAAGCTGCTTGTGCGTGCTGGATATATTCGCCGAGTAGCTCCCGGAGTGTATACCCTCTTGCCACTAGGACTTCGCACCCTACGCAAAATCGAAAAGGTTGTCCGCGAGGAAATGGATTCTATTGGCGCCCAGGAAATGCTTTTCCCCGCACTACTGCCGAGGGAACCCTACGAGGTAACCGGACGCTGGACAGAATACGGTGATGGTCTTTTCCGACTTAAAGACCGTAAAAACGCGGATATGCTGCTAGGTCCTACCCATGAGGAAATGTTTGCCGGAGTAGTAAAAGACCTTTACTCTTCGTATAAAGATTTCCCGGTTACCCTGTATCAAATTCAAACTAAGTACCGTGACGAAGAACGGCCTCGCGCTGGTATTTTACGTGGGCGCGAATTTGTGATGAAGGATTCTTATTCCTTTGACTTAACCGATGCTGGATTAGCAGAGTCTTACCTAGCACATCGACGTGCCTACCAGCGGGTTTTTGATCGCCTAGGGGTTAAGTACGCAATTTGTGCTGCTACTAGTGGCGCTATGGGCGGTAGCGCTTCCGAAGAGTTTTTAGGCTACGCGGAAACCGGTGAGGATACTTTTGTCCGCGCTACTGAGGGTGATTATGCCGCCAATGTGGAGGCTGTGGTTACTCAGCCTGGCATTGAGCGTCCCATTGAAGGACAACCCGAGGCCGTTGTGTACCAAACTCCAGCTGCGGAAACTATTGCAGCACTTGTGCAATGGGCACAGTCTGAGGGAGTGCTTATCGACGGTCGTCCAGTAGAGGCCAGCGACACACTGAAATGCATTATGGTGCGCACAACCGCCCCAGGCGCTGAGAGCTCCGAATTAATGGGCATTCTTGTTCCTGGTGATCGTGAAGTTGATATGAAACGACTCGAAGCTTCACTAGAACCACTCAGCGTTAGCTTGGCTGAGGAAGAAGATTTTGTAGCACACCCATTTATGGTTAAAGGATATATCGGCCCACGGACACTTAATGACAATGGTATTCGGGTACTTGCCGATCCGCGCGTTGTCAGTGGCACTAGCTGGATAACTGGTGCTGATATACCGCAACACCATATTGTTGGGCTGGTAACCGGACGAGATTTTCACATCGACGAATACATTGAAGCCGCCGAAATCAAAGAAGGTGACCCTGCTCCTGATGGACAAGGCGTGCTAACTCTTGCCCGCGGTATTGAACTTGGTCACATCTTCCAGCTTGGTCGCAAATATACTGAAGCTTTTGACGTTCAGATTCTTGATGAAAACGGCAAACGCGTTATCCCAACTATGGGTAGCTACGGTATTGGTGTTTCTCGCCTCATGGCTGTTTTAGCTGAACAACGCCACGACGAAAAAGGCCTTAACTGGCCAATCGATGCGGCTCCATACCAAGTGCACGTGTGCGTGGCTAATAAGGATGAAGCAGCGCTTCGCGCCGGGGAAGAGCTTGTTACGGCTCTTGATGAAGCAGGCATCGAAGTGCTTTACGACGACCGCCCTAAGGTTAGCCCTGGCGTAAAATTCAAAGATGCTGAGCTACTTGGTATGCCACTAGCAGTTATTCTTGGCCGATCTTTTGCCGACGGCATTATTGAGCTACGGGTACGCGGTGGGGAAACTTTTGATGTTGCTAAAGATGAAATTCTTGAGGTAATCAAGCAGCAGCTGGGTCGTGAGTAACAATCATTAGTACGAGAAAACTTTTCTCAAACACAGTAAAAATCTGTGGATCCACAGCCTTTGTGTAGGTAAGGATTCACAGATTTTTGGCTTTGGCTACTTACCATTTTGGGCGGGATCAATTTTATTTAGGGAATCAATATGCGAGACATTCTCACTTAGTAGACATGCTTTAAGGATGTTTTGTGCTGTAGCTTTATGGCTTAAGTTTTTCTTGATGTCGTGATTTTTCAATACCGAATAGCAATGTGGATCGTGCAGGAACGACGTGCTCACTATATGAGTACGGTTTGGTAAGCACTTACCGGATCATGCTAAGTCATATGAAAAACTTTAATGAGCACTAGTAGCAGCTCGTGCTGCTTCAATGAGAAGATATTGTCGCCAAGAAGGAGTTTCGGCTTGGCTAGCATGAAAAAGAATTTCTTCGAGAAAAAGTTTCTCTTCGGTAGTAATAAAATTTTGTGCGCTTGCCGCATCGGTAATCTGCGCAGATTCGGTAAAGCTATAACCTGCCTCCGCTACGAGGTCGTCGCTGAGGAGTTGTTGTAGCTGGGAAGCAGATTTGGTGTGGGTGCTAATAAGCGAAGTAATTGTGTCTTCGTTGTCGCTATAACTCAGCGCAACACCTAAGCCATAAATTGTTGCGTGGTGTCGCTGTAGTAATGCGGTTGCAGCTTCTGTTTCTGCATCGGTGAGTGTGATGTTAGCTGGGAGTTCAGGAATTGTAGCGCCAAGTGATGCTAGATGCACAAACTGGGTAGCAACAATACCCATGGATTCCTGCGGGATACTATCGACAGAAGTGAAGATTCTGGTGCTGGACTCAGTGATGTTATGTGCTGGAGTTGTAGCGGTTTTGATGGCACAAGAGTCAGGTGTGGAACCATCTTCGTGGTGTCCACATAAGCGAAGAATTTCTTTTTCCAGGGTTGCAGCATCTTCGGCTCGGTCGATGCCTTGTTCCGTGTTGGCTACCGCATCGGAATAGATAAGCGAGAGGGTGGGATCGGCGGTCGGGCCATGGAGTACACTACAGGAGGCGAGTGCGAACGCGGACAGAATGAGGCTGAAGACAGGTTTCATAACGCTTGCTACTTTATCGTGAATGCGCGGTGGTGCTGTAGCACACGCTAGGCTTGCAGGTATGGCATTTCCATCGAATTTAGATATTGAGGCAATAGTTTTACCGATTATTACCCGTTATGGATTAGATCTTGAAGGGATTAAAGTCTCACGGGCAGGGAAAAAATCTGTGGTTGCCATTGCAGTTGATGGTGATCAGCGGGTTGATTCTGATCGGATAGAAATTCTTTCTGGAGAGATTTCCCAGGCGTTCGATAAGGCCGAAGAAAATGGTGCCATAAACTTTGGGCCTGGTTACACCTTGGAGGTGGGAACTCCCGGAGTCGATCAGCCATTGACTAAGCCAAGACATTGGCGACGCAACCGTGGTAGGAAAATAATTCTTTCTTCCGGGGTAGGGCGCATTGGTGCGCTTGATGATACCGAAGAACGCGTGATTATTATTCGTCGAGTTGCTAAGAAATTAGTTGTGGATCCAGTTGAATTGGTGTCAGAGCTGGGTGCAGTGGTAGATATTGAATTCGCAAAGCCAGCAGCCGATGAGTTGGAGCTGGCAGCAATGTCATTTGATGAAGCCATTTCGTGGCGAGAGGAAAATAAGTGAATATTGATGTTTCGGCGCTCAAAGATATTGAGTCGCAAAGTGGGATCGCCGTTGATGATATGTTGGCTGTGATCGCACAAGCATTATTGCGTTCGTATCTTGAGTTTAAAGAAGCACCTGAACAAATCCCTGTTCGTGTTGATATTGATTCGGTAACAGGTGCAGTAAGTGTCATCGTTAGCGAACTTGATGATGACGGAACTGTGGTTTCTGAATATGATGATACTCCGTCGAATTTTAGCCGTATCGCAGGTACTGCAGTTCGGGAGGCGACGCTGCGAAGGATGCGAGAAGGTGAGGTTCGCCAAGCCTATTCGGAGTATTCGGAATACACTGGCCAAATTGTCTCTGGGGTAGTTCAAGCTGATTTTGCGGCAAATGAGCGCGGCATTGTTGTTGTGCATTTTGGTTCGGAAAATGATGGCCAGGATGGTGTGATTATTCCAGCCGAACAGATCCCGGGTGAGAAGTTTTCTCATGGCGATCGAGTCAAAGCATATGTGGTGGAGGTCAACCGTAATGAGCGTTCGCTGCAGATTAATCTTTCGCGTACCCACCCAGAACTGGTTCGTCGTTTGTTTGAATTAGAGGTGCCAGAAGTAGCCGATGGTTCGGTGGAGATTGTTTCTATCGCTCGTGAAGCTGGGCACCGCTCGAAGATTGCCGTGCGAGCAACTGTAAAAGGGCTTAACGCTAAAGGAGCATGTATCGGTCCACGTGGTCAGCGTGTGAATAATATTATGCGGGAGCTTGGCGGCGAAAAGATCGACATTATTGATTTCGACGAAGATCCCGCAAAGTATGTTGGGAATGCTTTAGCTCCATCGAAGGTTGTTAAAGCTGTCATCACTGATGAAGAAGCTCAAGCCGCACAGGTCACAGTTCCGGATTATCAGCTTTCACTTGCTATTGGCAAAGAAGGCCAGAATGTTCGTTTGGCAGCGCGTCTTACCGGTTGGAAGATTGATATCCGTTCGGACGCTAGCTAAATAATTACCAATTAGGACAAAAAATCGCGTACACTGGTGCGTTGTCCAACAAGGGAGCGTCATGCCAGCGCAGTGTCGCATGAAAACATGCATTGCTACTAAGCAGCGTTTACCTGAGCATGAATTGTTGCGGGTTGTCGCCGACCACGGTAACCCGTCGATTATTCTTGCCGACCCAGCAAGAGTTCTTCCTGGTCGGGGAGCGTGGATTACTGCCACGCTTGCGGCGTTGGAACAAGCAGAAAAGCGTCATGCATTTGCACGGGCGCTGAAAGTGTCTGCTCCGGTAGATACAGGTCATGTACGAAAGTACCTAACTGATAGGAAGACCGAACACTGATGGTAAGCACACGATGAAGCATCAGCGATGAACGTCAATGTAACTACGGTGGAGGCACGCGCATAACGGGCGGCCTCCTCCAAAAAACACGAGGAGAGAAGTGCCCGGAAAGCTACGTGTACATGAGCTTGCAAAGCAACTCGGTGTAACAAGCAAGGAACTACTCGCAACCCTGAAAGAACAGGGTGAGTTTGTTAAAACTGCATCTTCAACCATTGAACCACCAGTGGTTAAGAAGATGAAGCAGCATTATGGTCAAACTGAGGAAGCAAAGCCTGCGCCAGCTAAAGCAGCAGCACCTCAGCCACCAAAGCCGGCTGCTGCTAAGCCGGCAGCGCCAAAACCTGCTGCTGTGAAACCACAAGCGCCAAAACCAGCCGCACCAAAGCCGGCTGCACCTAAACCAGCAGCGCCAAAACCTGCTGCTGTGAAACCACAAGCGCCAAAACCAGCCGCACCAAAGCCGGCTGCACCTAAGCCACAAGCAGCGAAACCAACACCTTCCGCAATGCCTAAACCACAGGCACCAAAGCCGCGGGTAGCAAATAACCCATTTTCTACCGGTTCTCAGGCTCCACGACCAGGTGGCGGTCCTCGTCCAGGAGGTAACCCACGTCCTGGTCAGCGTCAGCAACGCCAAGATCGTGCCCCGCGTCCTGGTCAGCGTCAGGAACGCAGTGGTAATTCTCAGCCGTCGCAAGGTGGCGGACGCCGTCCATCTCCAGCGATGATGCCATCAACACCTTCGCCAGGAGCAATGCCATCGCGTTCAAATCGCGGAGGTCGCCCACAAAATAATCAGGGTGGCGGTGCAGGAAACTTTGGCGGCGCTAACCGTGGTGGTGGCGCAGCAGCACGTGGTGGCCGTCGCGGCGGCACCGCAGGTGCTTTTGGTCGCCCAGGTGGCGCACCACGTAAGGGACGCAAGTCGAAGCGGCAAAAGCGCAATGAGTACGAGGCAATGCAAGCACCAAATGTTATTGGTGGTGTGCGCCTTCCCGATGGTGGTGGCATGACGATTCGTCTTGCCCGCGGTGCATCATTGTCCGATTTTGCAGAGAAGATTAATACCGATGCCGCAGCTTTGGTACAGGCTCTGTTTAATCTTGGCGAGATGGTTACAGCAACTGCCTCGGTTAATGAAGAAACCTTGCAGCTGCTCGGTGAAGAAATGAACTACAAGGTTGAGGTCGTTTCTCCAGAGGACGAAGATCGCGAACTTTTGGAATCTTTCGACTTGCAATTCGGTGAAGACGAAGGCAATGAAGAAGATCTTGCTCAGCGTCCACCAGTAGTCACTGTGATGGGTCACGTTGACCACGGTAAGACTCGTCTTTTGGATAGCATCCGTAAGACTAACGTTGGTGGCGACGAAGCCGGTGGTATTACCCAGGGTATCGGCGCTTACCAGGTTAATGTGGATGTTGACGGTACTTCCCGCAAGATCACCTTCCTTGATACCCCAGGTCACGAAGCCTTTACGGCTATGCGTGCTCGTGGTGCTAAATCTACTGATATTGCGGTTCTTGTGGTCGCTGCCGACGACGGTGTTATGCCTCAGACGGTGGAAGCAATCAACCATGCTAAGGCAGCTGATGTGCCAATCGTGGTTGCCGTGAACAAGATTGATAAGCCAGGTGCATCGCCGGAAAAGATCCGAGGCCAGCTTACCGAGTATGGCTTAGTGCCAGAAGAGTACGGCGGCGATACCATGTTTGTCGATATTTCGGCGAAGCAGAATATCAACGTTGATGGCTTGCTTGAGGCTGTTCTTTTGACAGCTGATGCTAGCCTTGATCTACGCGCTAACCCAGATATGGATGCCCAGGGTGTTGCTATTGAAGCTCACCTGGATCGTGGCCGTGGCCCAGTGGCAACTATTATCGTTCAACGTGGTACATTGCGCGTGGGCGACTCTGTTGTGGTTGGCGATGCCTATGGACGCGTGCGTCGTATGGTCGATGAATTCGGTCATGATGTTGCCGAAGCTGGCCCATCACGACCAGTGCAGATGCAGGGTCTTAATGGCGTGCCAGGTGCTGGCGACAATATCCTGGTTGTTGAAGATGACCGGGTTGCTCGTCAGATTGCTAGCCAACGTAATGCTCGTAAGCGTAATGCTTTGGCTGCAAAGACACGCAAGCGCGTTTCCCTGGAGGATCTGGATGCAGTGCTTAAGGAACACTCCACCCTTAACCTCATTCTTAAAGGCGATAACGCTGGTTCCGTGGAAGCCCTGGAAGAAGCACTGCTTAAGATTGAAGTGGACGACGAGGTTCAGCTCAACATCATCGATCGTGGTGTTGGTGCCGTAACTCAAACCAACGTTACCTTGGCTGCTGCATCTGATGCCGTGATCATTGCGTTCAATGTTCGTGCCGAAGGCAAGGCTACTGAAAGTGCTAATGCTGAAGGCGTGGATGTTCGCTACTACACGGTTATCTACCGTGCAATCGAAGAGGTTGAAGCAGCTCTTAAGGGTATGCTTAAGCCAATCTACGAGGAGCGAGAGGTTGGTCGTGCCGAAATTCGTGCGATCTTCAAGGCTTCCTCTGTGGGACTTATTGCAGGTTGTATGGTCGAGTCCGGTAAGGTTCGTCGTAACGCAATGATCCGTTTGCTGCGCGACAATGCCGTTGTTGTGGAGAAAGCAACAATTGAGTCGCTACGACGCGAAAAAGACGATGTTACCGAGGTATCGGCTGGCTACGAGTGCGGTATGGTACTGAGCTATCCAGATATCCAAGTTGGTGATATTGTGGAAGTATTCGAACAGGTCGAAGTCCCTCGTGACTAAGAGCTAGAAAAAGAGACCGCGGTGTGCACTAACCACCGCGGTTTCTTATATAGAAAGGAAAAACTGAGATGAATGCTCGTGCCGGTAGGCTTGCTAAGCGCATCCAGACTATCGTTGCGACGGCTATTGAACTACAAATCAAAGATCCGCGCATGGAATATATAACGGTTACTGATACTCGTCTTACTGGTGATCTACATGATGCCACTGTTTTTTATACAGTGCGGGGTAAAACTCTCGACGATGCCCCAGATACTGAGGCGGCGGCGGAAGCACTCCATCGCTATAAAGGTCAACTACGTAAAATCGTTGGTGATCAACTAGGGGTACGGTTTACTCCTACGCTTTCTTTTGAGCTTGATACCGTTCCAGAATCTAGTGCACATATGGAACGTTTATTAGAACGTGCCCGACAGCGCGACGAAGAATTGGCTCAATTGAAAGAAAACGCTACGCCCGCAGGAGATGAAAACCCATATAAGGATTAGTAATGCTTGATTGGACCCCGGCAACTGCACGAGTAGATAAGACACAACGAATTGTCATTGTTGGGCATATTAACCCTAATGTCATTGGTAGCGTGTGTGCGTTGGGGTATGTGCTTTCATCTTTTGGTAAGCAGGTGCACGGGGTCATTGGGCAGCGAGAAGTTTTCGCTACTTTATTGTTAAGTATCCTTGGAGTACCACAGATTGAGTGCGTCGATAAGCTTTCAGAAGCTGATCTAGTAAACGTTGTTGATTATGGTGCACCTTTGCGAACAGGATTGTTAGAAACAGAGATTCTTCAGCGACCTCATCAAGTGATGATGTTTGATGATTATCGTTTCAACCAAAGTTTTGCTGACTCTAACATGATTGGCGTAGTCCTTTTGCAGCTAAGCACACACACTATTGGTCAGTTTCAGGAAGTTAGTACACAGGTAAAACACGATATTATTCGCAGACATTCCCATGATGCAGTAGAAAAATTGTCGGATACCTTTGACGGTGGTGGACAGGTGTGTGCCGACGAATGCATACTTGATGGCTCTTATGAATATGTTCGAACTATTTTTTCATAGCGGTAAATAATGTACGTTAATGCCCGAAAAATTCTGTCGCTTAGCCTTCCTGCTCTTGGTGTTTTAATAGCGACACCACTATTTCTACTTTTTGATACCGCCGTCGTAGGTCAGCTTGGTGCCTATTCTTTAGCTGCGCTAGGTGCTGGCTCAACTATTTATGCAATGGTTACCGGACAGTTAACCTTTATTAGCTACGGCACCACAGCACGTGCTTCGCGTAAATATGGAGCCGGGGACAAACAAGGAGCTATTGAAGAAGGTGTGCATGCCACGTGGTTGGCATTATGTGTAGGTAGTGTATTAACGCTTACTATCTATACTTTGGCGCCTCAGATTACTAGCTGGTTAGCCAATAATGATGAGGTCGCTCAGTTAGCTACTTCCTGGCTGCGTATTACCTGTTTTGGTATCCCATTAATGCTTATTGTTATGGCGGGAAACGGTTGGCTGCGTGGTATTCAAAATACGCAGTTACCTTTGTTGTTTACCCTAAGCGGTATTGTTCCTGGAGCGATATTAATACCGATTTTAGTTAATAGACTTGGAATTATTGGTTCGGCCTGGGCAACACTAATCGGTACGCTCATTATGGCTATCTGTTTTGTAAGCTACCTGGTATATCAATACTCGGGTTCGTGGCGCCCGGATGCAAAAATTATGCTCAATCAACTCATTTTAGGAAGAGATTTGATTGTGCGATCGCTGTCGTTTCAAATAGCAATTTTAGCTGCGGCAGCAGTGGCCGCGCGTTTTGGGCCAGAATCTTTAGCGGCACACCAGATTGCATTACAGCTGTGGAATTTTATTACTCTGGTGCTTGATTCGCTAGCTATTGCAGCACAAACTCTTACGGGGGCAGCCTTAGGTGCTGGGAGTGCAGTATTAGCTAGAGAAGTAGGTAAGAAAGTTATTGCTTATTCGATGAGCTTTGCCTGCGTATTGGCAATAGTTTTTCTGCTAGGAAAGGGTTTTCTTCCTCAGATTTTTAGTTCAGATCCTAATGTGGTTATGCAACTTCAGTCTCTTTGGTTTCCTTTGATCGTTATGATTGCTGTGGGCAGCATAGTATTTTCTATTGATGGTGTCCTTTTAGGTGCAGCTGATGCGGCCTTTTTAAGAACCATTTCTGTGCTTGCCATAGTTATAGGTTATTTACCTGGGGTATGGTTGGCCTGGTTAAGCGGTTCAGGTCTTGTTGGCGTGTGGTGGGGAATCCTCGCATCGTTAGTGATTCGGTTGTTAGCGGTTGCCTGGAGGTTCCAATCAATGCGGTGGGCTAGGGTAGAAGCGTGACTACGACTCTTTGGGCTGTTGCAGATTTGCATGCTGCGGTTAAAGCAAATACCGCGCGTATTGATGAAATTCAGCCGCGTGATCCTTCTGATTGGCTGATCGTAGCTGGTGATGTTGCTGAGCGAACAGAGTTGGTTATTTCGATATTGAATAAACTACGCAAACGTTTCGCAAAGGTTATTTGGGTGCCAGGCAACCATGAACTTTTTTCCCGTTCAACAGATCGCTATCAAGGTCGCGCCAAATATGATGAGTTAGTAGCAGGATGCCGCAAAATTGGTGTGCTAACCCCAGAAGATCCCTACCCGATATTTCATGGGATTACCATTGTTCCACTTTTTACCCTTTACGATTATTCTTTCCGTCCACAGGGCACCACGGTAGAAGAAGCAATTGCTCAGGCGCGGGCGAAGCAAATTATGCTTACCGACGAGTTTGCTATTGCTCCTTTCGTCGATATTCGGGGATGGTGCTGGGATCGCTTGGCTTATTCCATTAAGCGGCTTAGTCGGATTAGTGGACCAACGATTTTGATTAATCATTGGCCATTAGTAGTAGAGCCGATTAATTATTTACGCTCCCCTGAAATCGGCTTATGGTGTGGTACGCGTCATACGCGACATTGGGCACAGCGATATAACGCACAAGCAGTCATTTATGGACATTTGCATATGCCAAGTGAAATCGTCGTTGATGGAGTAACCCACTGTGAGGTTTCCTTGGGGTATCCAAAAGAGTGGCGAGTCCATGGAGATAAGCAACCGTGGCCATATCCAGTAATGGAGGTGGACTGATGCTTAACGCATTGTTATTTCCCGAAGAGGCCCGTTTTTTTACCTTGCGTACCGAAGGTATTGATTTAAGTCGGTTTAATGATCTACATCCGTTGGAAAAAGTTTTAGTTACTCATGCAGTGGATGCCCGAAAAGCAGAATTTGGTGATGCACGGTGGTGCGCGCATAAAGCATTAGAACTATTAGGTCGAGATACCGGTGAACCTATTTTGCGTGGCGAACGGGGTATGCCGTTATGGCCAGCAGCGGTTTCAGGTTCTATGACTCATACTGAAGGGCTGCGCGCGGCAGTTGTCGCACCGAGGCTTATCGTACGATCAATGGGACTTGATGCTGAACTTGCCGAACCAATGCCAGAGGGAGTCCTAAGCTCAATTTCTCGACCAAGTGAATTGCCGCAGTTAGAACGACTGAATGAAATTCCTGGAGTTAAATGTGCTGACCGGCTATTATTTTGCGCTAAAGAAGCCACCTATAAAGCATGGTTTCCCCTTACTCATAGGTGGCTAGGTTTTGAGCAAGCCGAGATTGAATTGCGTGACGACGGCAGTTTTATTTCGTATCTATTAGTTCGCCCAACACCGGTTCCTTTTATTGAAGGACGTTGGCTTATAAAAGATGGATATGTTTTTGCTGCGACAACGGTTAGAGCGTAGAAGGACGGGCGACGAAAATCGTCGATAAGCGCTTTCCTTTTTCGCGTACTAAAGCAATGGATTGTCCTGTCGGATTAACTGCTACCGCAACTTCTTTGAGCCCGCGCGGAGAGAGCCATTTGCCCATAGCTAAATCTGCTGCCTCAGATTCCGATACCGCGAGTACCGGGTAATTGCGTTGTAATGCTTGATCTAGGCTTAAACTCAGTCGCGGGTTATCGGCAAGCTCATCTAAAGTAAGCGCATCATTAAGGTGGTACGGACCAACGCTAGTGCGGCGCAGGCTGATCAAGTGACCGCCCACCTTAAGATCAGCACCCAAATCACGTGCAAGTGAGCGGATATAGGTGCCAGAGGAACAATCCACCTGGACATCAATATCGAGGAACTCTTCACGTCGAATGCCCGTAATATCAAAGCGTGACACAGTTACTGGTCGGGCAGGAAGTTCTACTTCTTGACCTTCACGGACTAACTGGTGGGCGCGTTTGCCATTAATTTTAATTGCGCTCACCGAGCTTGGCCGCTGCATGATTTCACCAGTGAGTTTTTTAACACCAGCTGTGATCTGTTCGTCAGTAATATGCAGTGCATTTGTGCTGTGCAATACCTCGCCTTCAGCATCATCAGTGGTGGTAGTTATGCCGAGACGGATGGTAGCTGTGTAACTTTTGGTGGCAAGGCGCATATGGGCAAGAAATTTTGTACCACGCTCAATACCTAGAACCAGTACACCGGTTGCCATCGGGTCAAGGGTTCCTGCATGTCCGATTTTGCGGGTATGAAAAATGCGTCGTAGACGGGCGACAACATCATGGCTGGTCATATCTTGTGGCTTATCGACGATAATAAGTCCGGATGTTGCTAGAGGATCAGTCATAAGAGCAGTCTAGCGGGAAATAAATACAGTTCTAATTAAGAGAACCTGTAGTGGAAGTGCGGTTGAGAATATTTGCTTTTATAACTGGACATATTCACGCTATCGCCATACAAGAGTCTGGGTAGATTTTTCTGACACTTACTGCCAGCTAGTAGTTCAATCTGAATATCAAGTATGTTTATGGACGTGGATATCTGGCATGGACTCGACGATGTACCCCAAGATTTTGCGGCCTCTGTGGTTACTATTGGTGTCTTTGATGGCATACATCGAGGTCATCGACTTTTAATTAGCGAAGCCACTCAGCGTGCTCGTAGTTTGGGGGTGCCATCGTTATTATTGACCTTCAACCCACATCCATTGGCTATTTTGCGCCCGGATCATATGCCGCCGATGCTTGGTAGTGTCGCACAGCGCGCTGATCTAGCAGAAGAACTTGGTGTTGATCATATGTTAGCGCTTAATTTTACTGCGGATCTTTCCCGGAAAACCCCGGAAGAGTTTTTCCATGACATCGTGGTAGGAACTTTAAAAGCCAAGGCTGTTGTGGTGGGGGAGAATTTTACTTTTGGTTTTAAAGCAGCAGGAACTACCGCTACGTTACGTAAACTATGTGCTGATAATTCAGTAGAGTTAACCGTCGTACCATTATTGACTGAAGATGACACGGTAGTTTGTTCCACATTTATTAGAAATGCATTGACGCAAGGTAATATTCGCCAGGCTAATTGGGCACTTGGGCGAGAATTTTCGGTTAAAGGTGAAGTAGTTCGTGGTGCTGGTCGCGGAGGCAAAGAACTCGGCTTTCCAACAGCTAACCTTTATTTCCCGGATAGCGTAGCTCTGCCGCGTGATGCAGTATATGCAGCCTGGTTTACTGTGGTCTCTGAAGCGCCGATTGATGGCGATATACAACGTGGGGTACGTTATCCAGCTGCGGTGTCAGTTGGCCATAATCCTACTTTTGGTGACGAGCGCCGTAGCGTGGAAAGTTATGTAATTGATCGTGATGCGGACCTTTATGGGCACACCGTGGTAGTCGAGTTCGTTGATCATGTACGTGATATGGAAAAGTTTTCTGGAGTCGAAGAACTTCTTGATGCCATGGCGCGCGATGTCGAAAACACTCGCCAAATCTTAGGAGTACAACGGTGACCAAGAAGGTTATTCTTGATTTAGACACCGGTATTGATGACGCTCTTGCTCTGGCATATACCTTAGGCTCAGAGGAATTAGAACTTATTGGTATTACTACCACATATGGAAATATCACCGTCGAAGACGGTATCCGTAATGATCTTGCTTTGCTTGATCTTTTTGGTCATCCTGAGATACCTGTTTATGCTGGCGAACCTCATGCCCTAGCAAAACAAGGTTTTGAGGTTTTAGAAATTTCTCAGTTCATTCACGGTAAAAATGGCATCGGTGATGTCACTATTCCAGATTCCCATCGACAAGTAGAAAAACTACCTGCGGTGGATTTTCTTATTCAAGCAGTTCATGAATATGGCGATGAGCTAATTATCGTGCCTACCGGAGCGATGACGAATATTGCGGCAGCAATTACTAAAGATCCTACTTTTTCCCATAAAGCACATATTGTGTTTATGGGTGGTGCGTTAACTGTTCCCGGCAATGTTAGCCACTGGGCAGAAGCAAACGTTCATCAAGATCCCGAAGCTGCAGACATTATGGTGCGTAATATAGCCGATATCACTATGGTTGGTCTTGATGTTACGTTGCAGACTTTGCTGACTACTCAAGAAACTAGCCAGTGGCGAGAATTGGGAACCCCAGCGGGAATTTTTCTTGCTGATGCAACGGACTACTATATTCGAGCCTATGATACTACCGCGCCGCATCTTGGTGGTTGTGGACTACATGATCCGTTAGCAGTAGGTGTTGCCGTTGACCCCAGCTTGGTTCAATGCATAGAAATGAATCTCAAAGTAGAAACCGCTGGCGCTACCAGGGGTAGAACTATTGGTGATGAAACACGTCTTAATGATACACAGAAGAATGCCCGTGTTGCTATCGGTGTTGATGTATCCCGCTTTTTAGCAGAGTTTATGCTTCGGGTAGGGCGCGTTGCACAGAGGCGATAATAACTGCTAAGCTTCTTAAGGTTTCTCATACTGTGGTCTGTAGCAGTTGAGAAGTGGGGCGTCGAGTAAAAATCGGGGCAACAATTTTGAAATACAGACTGAAATATATCAAGGAGTTTTACTCATGGCTTTGAACAGTGAGCAGAAGAAGTCCATTTTGGCCGAGTATGGCCTTCACGAGACCGATACCGGTTCTCCTGAGGCACAGGTTGCATTGCTAACCAACCGGATCAATAATTTGACTGAGCACTTGAAGTCTCATAAGCATGATCACCACTCTCGTCGTGGTCTATTGCTTCTGGTGGGTCGCCGTCGTGGCCTTTTGAAGTACCTAGCTAATAACAACGTTGATCGTTACCGTGACTTGATCGCCCGTTTGGGTCTGCGTCGCTAAGTTAAAGCTATGAAAACCCGCTACCACATATGGTGGCGGGTTTTTTCATGCTAAACTGCATAATCGTTGCAAAACATTAGAGTTTAAGACGGCACCGATGACCGTCGCCCCCAACGTCACAAAGAGGAGACGTTTCTTTGAGCAACGCCAATAAATACATCGAATTCATTGAAGATACCGAATTCGGAGTCACAGAGGCTATCGCCACCATCGATAATGGTGATTTTGGTACTCGTACCATACGTTTTGAAACCGGTCAGCTGGCCCGTCAAGCAGACGGTTCTGTCACAACTTATCTTGATGATGACACCATGCTGCTGGCTACCTGTACAGCTAGCAGTCAACCCCGCGAGGGATTTGATTTCTTTCCACTGACCGTGGACGTAGAAGAACGCATGTACGCAGCCGGTAGAATCCCAGGTTCTTTCTTCCGTCGTGAAGGTCGTCCATCGACTGAGGCGATTTTGGCCTGCCGTCTTATCGACCGCCCCTTGCGTCCCACCTTTGTTAAAGGACTGCGCAATGAGGTCCAGGTAGTAGTCACTGTTATGTCGATGAACCCAGAAGATTACTATGACGTAGTTGCCATTAATGGTGCTTCGGCAGCGACTCAGCTATCTGGTTTACCAGTTTCTGGTGCTGTCGGTGGTGTGCGTATGGCACTTATTGCTGATGATAAGCACCCAGAAGGAACTTGGATTGCTTTCCCTAACCACGAGCAGCATGAACAAGCTCTTTTTGAGCTAGTAGTTGCAGGTCGTTTGGTAACCAAGAAGAAGGGTCGTAAGACCACTACCGATGTCGCCATTATGATGGTTGAGGCCGGTGCTACTTCCACAGTGGTGGACAAGGTTGTTCATGGTGCTCCAGCTCCGACTGAAACTGTTGTTGCTGAAGGTCTAGAGGCCGCAAAGCCGTTTATTGAAGTTTTGTGTAAAGCACAAGAAGGCCTAGCACGCCGTGCGGCAAAAGAAGAGCAGGAATTCCCGCTCTTCCCACCATATTCTGAGCCAGTTTATGAGGCTGTGGAAAAGAAAGCAGCAAAGCGACTGCGCAAGCTTATGACCATCAAGGATAAGCAAGAGCGCGATGAAGCAACCAATGTGTTCATGGAGGAAGTTGAACAACAGCTTCTAACTACTTTTGATGAAGAAAACTCTGCTAAAGAGATCCGTGCTGCTTATAACGCGGTGATGAAGAAGATTGTGCGCCAAATGATCTTACGCGATCACTTCCGTATCGACGGTCGTGGCGTAACTGATATTCGTGATTTGGCGGTTGAGGTTGATCTTATTCCTCGTGCTCATGGTTCTTCACTTTTTGAGCGCGGTGAGACTCAGATTATGGGTGTTACCACTCTTGACATGCTCAAGATGGAACAGCACGTTGATTCATTGACTCCTACTGATTCAAAGCGCTACATTCACCACTACAACTTCCCACCATATTCTACTGGTGAAACCGGTCGAGTGGGATCTCCTAAGCGACGCGAAATCGGCCATGGTGCACTTGCAGAACGCGCAGTGATACCAGTGCTGCCTTCCCGCGAAGAGTTCCCTTATGCAATCCGTCAGGTCTCTGAGGCATTGGGCTCCAATGGCTCAACTTCAATGGGCTCTGTGTGTGCATCGACTATGTCTTTATATAATGCGGGCGTGCCGCTGAAGGCACCAGTAGCTGGTATTGCCATGGGCTTGGTTTCTGATGAAGTAGATGGCGAAACTCGTTATGTAGCCTTGACCGATATTTTAGGTGCCGAAGATGCTTTCGGTGATATGGACTTCAAGGTAGCTGGTACCGCTGACTTCATTACCGCATTACAGCTGGATACTAAACTTGATGGTATTCCTTCTGAGGTGCTTGCTCAAGCTCTAGATCAGGCGAAGACTGCTCGTCTGACTATTTTGAACACTATGGCTGATGTTATCGATACCCCAGATGATATGAGCCCACTAGCACCACGGATTGTATCGGTGAAGGTTCCTATTTCTAAGATCGGTGAGGTGATTGGACCTAAGGGTAAAACCATTAACCAGATCACTGAGGAAACCGGTGCGGATATTTCCATCGAAGAAGACGGTACCGTGTATGTATCGGCAGTCGGCGGTGAAGCTGCGGAGGCGGCGATTGAAAAGATCAATGCTATCGCTAATCCACAACTGCCAAAGGTAGGGGAGCGTTTCTTAGGTACTGTTGTTAAAACTACTGCTTTTGGTGCCTTTATTTCGCTTATCCCAGGACGTGATGGCTTGATCCACATCTCCAAGCTTGGTGGCGGAAAGCGCATCGAGAAGGTTGAAGACGTGGTCAATGTTGGCGATAAGATCGAGGTAGAAATCCTCGATATTGATAATCGCGGCAAGATTTCTTTAGGGCTTGTTGCTGAAGAAAGCTAAAAATGTGGCAGAATGCCCCTAGGAAGGAGATCCTTCCTAGGGGTTTATTCGTATCTTAGTGCGTCAATAGGATTCATCTTTGCGGCTTTATTCGCCGGGTAGTATCCAAAGAATAAACCGATGCCTAGAGAGAAAAGCAGCGCAACGACGATACCGGTTATTGGTGGGAATACTGCAAGGCCAATTAATTTTGCTCCTAGTATCCCTAGCGTACTACCAAGTACAACACCAATAATGCCTCCGATAAGGCACACAATCATAGATTCAACTACGAATTGTTTGCGGATATCTTTGCGTCGAGCACCGAGTGCTTTGCGTACACCGATCTCTCTGGTGCGTTCGGTAACAGTAACCAACATAATGTTCATAACGCCGATACCACCGACTAGTAGGGAAATACCAGCAATCGCAGAGATAGCAAGGCTAATTGTTTGTAGCTGTTTGCTAAAACTGGCAGCCTCTTGTCGGAAGTCCAGAACTTTACCAGTAAATTCATTGTTGTCGGCGTAGATTTCATCAAAGAATTTTTGTAGCTCGACCTTGAACGTAGAAGGATCTGTCGTTTCTAGAGGGCGGATAGAGATACTATCCCATTTTAGTTCCGAATTAGAGATATCTGGTTCTACGGTGTACGGGAAATAAAATTCCGGTGGGTCTTGGAAAGAAATAACACCTGATTGCTTTTTGGGCGCATACACTCCGATAATGGTGAAACTTCCGTATTCGCCGCTGGAGTTTTGCAATTCAATATCTTTGCCTAAAGCGGCTTGTGCATTGCCACCAAAGAGCTCATTAACCGTAGTTGGCGAAATAACTGCCACGTTTGCGGCAGCATCAATTTCATCTTCGGTAAAAAAACGTCCCGTCTGAAGTTTGACTTTTTTGATAGTAAAATAGTCGAGATTTACCCCACGAGCAGTTGTTTTTTCTTCTTTATCATCATCATTGCTCAGTGTCACAGTGTGCGAGCTATTATCACCAATAGAAATACCGGTTATCTGAGAGCCAAGAGAAGAGTCTTTAATACTATTAATAATTTCTGGGGTGATCTTTGAATCCTTATCGACAGGAGTTGAAGAATAAAGATAGGCATAGGGATCGTCGCTTTCTTGTGCTTCCCGAGAAATCACCTGCACAGTGAAATCATTAATACCGGATTCCGCTAATGATTGATTTGTTTGGGAGCTCAGTGAACGACCCAAGGTCAAGATCGCAATAACTGAAGAGATACCAACAATAATGCCTAATAGGGTAAGCAAAGAGCGCATTTTATTGGTGCGCAAACTCGATAGCGCTAGCCGGATGGCTTCAAGATAATTCATATCAGCGCTCCCTCTTGTAAATGTCCATCGACCATAGTGACTGTTCGAGAAGTTTCCGCAGCAAGCTCAGGATTGTGAGTAATAAAGACAATAGTTTTACCTAGATCACGGTTGAGATCGTGGAAAAGATCCATAACCATGCGGCCGGTAGAGGAATCGAGAGCACCGGTAGGCTCGTCGGCAAGCAATAATTTAGGATCATTAGCGAGCGCACGTGCAATAGCTACTCGCTGTTTTTGTCCACCAGATAGTTCTGCCGGGGTATGGGTCATCCGGTCTGCCATACCAACCTGAGCAAGTAATTCTGCAGCACGCTGCATACGTTGTTTACGCCCCATACCGGTGTACATCATGGGCATAGCCACGTTTTCTTGCGCAGAGATCCGGCCAATAAGGTTAAAGTTTTGGAAGACAAAACCAATATTTTGGCTGCGGTGATTTGCTAGTTGATCGTCGTCAAGCGCAAGTACATTTTCATCGGCAAAGTAGTACTCTCCTTGAGTTGGTCGATCAAGCATGCCGATGATATTCATCAGGGTTGATTTACCAGAACCAGAAGCACCAACAACAGCGAGAAACTCACCAGTTAAAACATTGAGGTTCACATTGGGCAGAATGGTAATTTCACCGGGGGTGCCAATATTAAATGTCTTGGTGATCCCATTGAGTTTAATAAGTTCTTCCATTATTGCGTCACCGTTGGGCTAAAGACCTGCTTACCAATTTGAGTGCGATGTGTTTCAGCATTGTTGAGTACTCGATCGCCTTCTTTAAGCCCGGAAGTAATAACAGTATGGGTACCCTCTGCAGCACCAGTTTTTACTTCACGCTCAGCAATAGTCATAGTGTTGCCTTCTGATGTTTCAGCGACAAGCACCTTGGTTGTGCCACTGTCTTCATAAATAGCTTTTGTTGGCACACTAATAGGTTGTTTTGTACTCTCCCCGGTGATACGTGTTTTTGCCGAGCTACCGATACGTAAACCTTCTTTATTACCGGTTACTTCAATTTCGATTGGGAAGGTAGGTTTTGCCGATGATGAGGAAGAAGAGGAATCAGAGCTAGCTGGCTTGTGTACAGCAACGGGGGAGATCAAAGAAACACGACCGGTGAATTCTTGATTGCCGGTTGCCGGGGTAGTAAAGCTAACCTGGTCACCAACTTTTACCTTTGCTAAATCTGATTCTTTGAGCTTAGCGCTGAGCTTGATCGTGGAGTCATCACCAACGGTAATCAGGGAACCGGAGGCTGGTTTGCCCTGTTCAGCTTGGATATCAGTAACTATGCCAGAAAATGGGGCCCGAATTTCTGAGGAGTTAATATCAAGACGCAGACGGTTGATAGTATTTGCTGCCGCAGCATCAGAGGTATTAGCACTGCGCCATGCCTGGTCAGCAGCACTTTGGTAGCTTTGAAGTTGTTGTTGGGAGCTAAAATCAGCAGCGGCAGCAGTAGTTTCTGCTTCCCGACGAGCCTCATAGGCACTAGCTACTTGCTGCTGGGCTTCGGCAAGTTCACGATCAATAGCAAGTAGAGATTCATTGTAAGCAGTTTGTGCTTCATTGAGGCCACGAACGCTAGCATTGAGTCGATTAACCGAATCGGCAGTAGCTAAACCAGAGTTGAGTACTGCTTGATCTTGGTTAGTGTTTTCTTGAGTTTGATTATCATTGTTGGTTCCACCAGTGAGGGCAAAACCTGCATTTGCACCTTGACGGACAACATCTAAGGTGGCAGTAATTAATTGATCGCGTGCGGTTGCCAGGGTAGCACCTTGTTGTCGTAAGTTGGTGTCATTGCCGGTATTAGCGTCGCGGAGCTTATTTTCAAAAGTACGCTGAGCTTTGTCATAGGCCTCAGAAGCGGTACGAATTCCAGATTGTGCAGAGTTAATACCACTGTTATAACCAGCGGCTAGCTGTTCACGATATTGATCTAATTGCAACTGTGCTTGCTCTGCTTGACCTAAGGCTTGGGCAAGTGCTTGAGCTTGACTAGCTTGTTGTGCACTCAGTTCGCGCTCAGCAGTAGAAGTGTCAATGGTGGCAAGAAGCTGCGAAGTAGTTACATTGTCGCCAACTTTGACTGCTAGGGAGGAAACTGGACCAGTGAGATGAGTATATAATGTGGCAGTTTTAGCAGGTTCAACGGTAGATTCAAGGGTTACCCGGCTAGTGGATTCACCAGTACCAATTTCGGTATAGTCGCTTGCTTGTAAAATATTGACTGAGCTGCCAAAGAAAGAACGCACGAAAGAGAATGCAGCAAAAAGAGCAATGATAGAGCCGATGGCTATTGCTGTAATAACCAGGGCTTTCTTTTTATTGGCCACAAGGGCTGACATATTGAATTCCTTTCGAATTTATTATTCTTTCTTAAAATAATCTGCCCCATGGTAACACAGCGTATAGGCCTTGTTACTGGGGAAACCCTGAATGTTTATAAGATTTCGCTACACTTTTAGGAAGTAAACATTTAAAAATATGAAAGTAGGGAGCATAATGAAAAAAGTCGGTGTCCTAGGTGCTCATGGTCGTGTTGGTCAGGCTGTTTGTGAAGGAGTATTGACCGCAGATGATTTGGAACTTGTCGCTAGATTAGATAGAGATGATTCTCTGTCGACACTTATCGATGCTGGTGCCGAGATTATCGTTGATTTCACTACTCCAGAGGTAGTCATGGATAACCTGGAGTATGTTCTTACACATGGTATTCATGCGGTGGTAGGAACCACCGGTTTTACTGCTGAACGCTTAGAAAAAGTACGGCAGTGGTGTGAGCAGGGAAAAGCAAACTGCTTAATTGCTCCTAATTTTGCTATTTCTGCAGTTTTAACTATGCACTTTGCTCAACAAGCTGCCCGCTTTTTTGATTCTGCTGAGGTAGTGGAGTACCACCATCCCAATAAGCTTGATGCGCCGTCGGGCACTGCTATCCACACTGCAGAAGGGATTGCGCAGGCTCGTCGCAAAGCAGGGTTGGGGGTACAACCAGATGCCACTACGCAGTCATTAAGCGGCGCGCGCGGGGCAAACGTGGATGGGGTAGCAGTTCATGCGGTACGAATGACTGGGATGGTTGCCCATGAAGAGGTTATTTTTGGTGCACAAGGTCAGTCGCTGACTATTCGCCAAGATTCCTATGATCGCACTTCCTTTGTGCCAGGGGTGCTTGTCGGTGTGCGAGACATTGAAAAGCATGCTGGTCTTGTTGTTGGGCTGGAACATTATCTCGATATCTAATGACTATTCAATCGAAATTATTGGTTGAACTCATTGCTGCGACAGATTTTCGCTTGCCGACGGATATTCAATGGCAAACCGATGCTGATGGTTCAGAGGCACTTATCGAGTTTGCTGGGCGTGCATGCTATGAAACCTTTGATAAACCGAATCCGCGTACGCAAGTGAATGCTAGTTATATTCAGCAGCTTATGGAGGTTGGCCATTTAGCATTACTTGAACACGCGAGTGCCACAATGTATTTGCGTGGCGTATCGCGTTTGGCAGCTCATGAGTTTATGCAACATCGGCATTTTTCTTTCTCACAATTAAGTCAGCGCTTTGTTTCGCATGATAATCAGCCGGTGGTTATTCCAGAGCTTATTGATGGTGATGAGCAACTGAAAAGACTCTTTTTACGAGCAGTTGACGAATCTCGCTTTGTTTATAATGAGTTACTAACATCACTTGATGAGCACCTTGTAGCGGAAACTAATGCGCTTCTGCGTAAAAAGCAGATATATCAGGCCGCGCGAGCTATTTTGCCTATGGCAATGGAATCACGGATGGTAGTTACTGGTAATTTCCGCACGTGGCGTCATTTTATTAGTATGCGAGCTACTGAGCACACCGAGATAGAAATTCGTCGCATTGCTGTTGAGTGCTTGAAAATTTTACAAAAACAAGCACCCGCAGTTTTTGATGATTTTGAAATCACCCAGCTTGCAGATGGCAGTGAAATGGCCTTAAGTCCTTATGCAATAGATTTTTAAGAGTTAGTTTATCGGGGTCAATTCCATCCCTGGTGCAAGAAGCAGGTAACCTGACTTTTATGAGCACAGATTATTTAGCAACCCGCGGATCTGAGTATTTTGGCACCATTTCTGTAGCAATGGTTACTCCTTTTGATGTCGCTGGTAAGCTTGATATTGATGCCTCGGTGAAGCTTGCAGCTCACCTGGTTGATCATGGTGTTGATTCTTTAGTGCTTTCTGGTACCACAGGTGAAGCACCGACTACAACCAAAAAAGAGAAGTTAGATTTGCTCAAAGCCGTGAAAGCGGCAGTTGGAGAACGCGCAAAAATTGTTGTTGGTGCAGGCACTAACAACACTGCTACTTCGGTTGATTTAGCACAGTGTGTAGCTCAGGCTGGAGCAGACGCGCTTTTGGTAGTAACTCCTTACTATTCAAAACCGAGTCAAGAAGGTATTTACCAGCACTTTTATGCTATAGCACATGCTACAGAGCTTCCGGTATGTGTTTATGATATTCCGCCGCGTTCTGTTATTCCTATCGAACCAGATACCATGCGTCGATTAGCTGAGATTGATACCGTTAAAGCGGTAAAAGATGCCAAAGGAAATATTGCAGAAGCCACCAGTTTAATTTGTGAAACAGGTTTAGCTTGGTATTCTGGCGACGATCCGCTTAACTTGCCGTGGTTAAGCGTGGGGGCAACCGGTTTTATCTCAGTGATAGGACACGTTGCGCCACAACTATTGCGTGAAATGTATACGCACTTTGCTTCTGGGACACTTGATGCCGCCCGTGCTATCAATGCCCAATTGACATCGCTTACCTCTGCTCAGGCTCGTCTGGGTGGGGTGAGCTTCGCTAAAGCTGCTCTGCGAATGCAGGGCATTGAAGTCGGTGATCCTCGGCTGCCTATTATTAAACCTAATGAGAAGCAGTTAGAAGAGCTCCGACGTGATCTAGAAAAAGCTGGAGTTTTATAAATGACTGAACCCCGTAGTCGTGCCCGGAAGGTCACCCGTAAGGCTGGTCCACCGGAGACTGCTGAGTCACCTGTTTTCCGATCAGTAGCGGAAAACAAAACTGAGACAAAATCTCGTAACAATAACCCCCGTCGCCGCCGCAATGGCCGTGGTAATGCGGGCGGAAATAGTGAAAACCGTAATCGTCGCAACGTTGTGAAGTCGATGCAAGGTGTTGACCTCACCGAGAGGTTGCCTGAACCACCTAAAGCCCCTCGTAATGGTTTGCGTATTTACGCTCTTGGTGGTGTTTCGGAGATCGGTCGTAATATGACGATCTTTGAGTACAACAACCGTTTGCTTATTGTGGACTGTGGCGTACTCTTCCCATCTTCAGGTGAGCCAGGCGTGGATTTAATTTTGCCTGATTTTGGTCCTATCGAAGACCAAATGCACCGAGTAGAAGCATTGGTAGTTACTCACGGACATGAGGATCATATTGGTGCTATTCCATGGTTATTAAAACTGCGTGATGATATTCCGATTATCGCCTCGAAGTTCACATTGGCATTGATCGATGCTAAATGTAAAGAACATCGTCAGCGGCCAAAACTAATCGAAGTTGATGAAAAGTCCAATATTGATCGTGGACCTTTCAACGTGCGTTTCTGGGCGGTTAATCACTCCATACCGGATTGCCTTGGCCTGGCCATTAAAACTGGTGCTGGTCTGGTAATTCACACTGGCGATATCAAGCTTGATCAAACACCTACTGATGGTCGTCCTACCGATCTTCCTGCACTATCGCGTTTTGGTGATGAAGGTGTAGATCTGCTGCTTTGTGATTCCACTAATGCTACGACACCAGGTGTCTCTGGTTCTGAATCAGAAATTGCACCTACTCTCAAACGCTTGGTTCGCGATGCCAAGAAGCGGGTTATCTTAGCTTCCTTTGCCTCCAATGTTTACCGTGTGCAAGCAGCAGTTGATGCTGCTGTGGCTGCAGGGCGTAAGGTTGCGTTTAACGGTCGGTCGATGATCCGCAATATGGATATTGCGGAAAAGATGGGTTATTTGCGCGCTCCTAAAGGTACAATTATCACCATGGATGAGGCAGCTAAGTTAGCACCTCATCGCGTTATGTTGATTACCACCGGTACCCAGGGCGAGCCAATGGCTGCACTTTCGCGGATGGCTCGGCGTGAGCATCGACATATTACTGTTCGTGATGGTGACCTCATTATCTTAAGTTCCTCTTTGGTACCAGGTAACGAAGAAGCTGTTTTTGGTGTCATTAATATGCTTGCTCAAATTGGAGCTACCGTTATCACTGGTCGCGAGGCTAAAGTACATACCTCTGGCCATGGTTATTCTGGTGAATTATTGTTCCTCTATAACGCTGCCCGACCAACAAATGCTATGCCAGTACACGGTGAGTGGCGTCATTTGCGCGCAAATAAAGAATTAGCCATTTCTACCGGCGTTGATCCTGATCGCGTGGTACTAGCGCAAAATGGTGTCGTTGTGGATCTTATCGATGGTCGTGCTCGTGTGGTTGGCCAGATTCCAGTGGGACATCTCTATGTGGATGGTTCAACTATGGGTGATATCGATGCTGAGGTGCTTGAAGAACGTACTTCGCTTGGCGAAGGCGGCTTAGTTTCGATTACTGCGGTTATTGATAACCGAACCGGTCGATTATTAGAGCGTCCAACCGTACAAGCACGTGGTTTCTCCGAAGATGCTGTTGCTATGATGCCTCAGGTTACCGATCTAGTAGAGAGCACCATGAATGATTTGGCTGCGGAAGGCGAGAATGATCCTTATCGTATGGTGGGTCATCTACGTCGTAAGATTTCTCGTTTTATTGAGCAAACGTGGCGTCGTAAGCCAATGATTATGCCGACTGTTATCCCAATGACTAGTGATAACGTGAATTTCTCCGATGATGATATTCGAGCAACACGCGAGTCATTGTGAGTCTTTCCGTTACTGAGCGCGCCGGCTTGGCAGACACGCTTCGTCTGCTAGGTCCGGCTGCACCCACATTGTGCGAGGGCTGGAATGCCCATGATCTTCTTGTGCACCTTTATGTGCGTGAAAATAACCGATTAGCTGCATTAGGAATGTTTGTGCCAATGCTGTCGGCGCGTTATCACGCTGCCTGCGCGCAAGCTAAAGCATGTGATTTTGCTGAGCTTGTTGAAAAATGGGCAGCTGGTTCTCCAGTAGGGGATAAGTGGATTAATGCTGCAGAACATTTTGTCCATCATGAAGATTTACTTCGTGGTGGTAGTTGTTGGCAACCCCGGCAATTTTCTCGTACTGATGAATTGGAGCTGCTTCAACTCGTGCGGCGTAGTGCAAAAATGTTATTGCGAGGAACCAATACGCCCGTGGTATGTGAACCGGTAGGCTATCCACGTTTTGTTGCTTATGATCGTCGGGGTGTTGCCGATAAAGGCGATGCGGTTGTTATTCTGCGTGGTCATATTGGCGAGATTTTATTGTGGCTATTTGGTCGGAAGGCAGCTGAGGTGGAAGTTTTAGGAAACACTGAAGAGCTAAAACTTTCAAGTGTATAAACTTGACTGATTTTTAATTTAGGTAAATCGTGTTTCGGATGTGATGAATGTGAATGATGAGTCTATGCTGTAGGGCATGACTGTCAGAAGCACTTCCACCTCATCCTCACGCCCATCCCGCGGCAAGAACACCCGTGGGCCTAATGGGCGAAGCAAAAAGAGTGCTTCACCAACAAGCCCGTCACGACGCGCTGTCGATACTTCTGAGGAAAGAACCGGCAGCGCTTTTCGTGCTGTTGGCGGCGGATTGAATAAGCTTTTTGGTGCTACTGCGCATGCTGTGGGAAGTGTAACTAGAAAAGTTGCCCATAAAAACGAATCAGACTACGACGATGATTTAGCTGGTCTGAACGAAGAGGGACAAACAAGCAGCTATAGCTCACCGCACAACGATACTATTGCGCTTATTTTTATTGCGCTTGCATTTATTATCGGCTCATCAGTGTGGTTTCATATCGCTGGTCCAGTAGGTGATGCAATTGCTACCGGTGTGCATGTGGTAGTTGGTGCTGGTGCCTATATTGTTCCATTATTTTTAGTCGGCTGGGCTGGTGTACTCATGCTGGGATTGCAACCAGAACACCATAGGCGTGGGGGAGTGTATTTCGGAGCTACCCTTATTTGCGGGGCAGTATTGGGTTTGTTGCATATTTTTGCTGGTACCCCTATTGCTTGGGAAGCGCGCAAATTAGCTGGTGGTGCTATTGGCGCTTATATTGGTGGACCGTTAGCAGCTGGCTTTTCTAGCTATATTGCTATCCCATTACTTGTCATTCTTATTGTTTATGGCGCTCAGCGCGTAACCGGTACTACTTTCCGGGAAGTTTATGATTCTATCGTTGAGCTCATTCACAGACCAGAAGAATACGACGATGATAGTGATGATGTCTATGCTGATGTCGATCAAGAACTTGATCATCGTGCAGGAATCACACCAGCTGCTCCGCCATTGCGCACTACAGCACCTCGTAATAGGTCACGCCGAACAACCCCAGCGGAGAACTATCCGCTTGATAGCGGGGTAGAAACACCAAGTCTATTTAATCGAACTACTCAGCCAGCTCAAGAAGCTAGCACGCAGGCTATTCTGGAAGCACCACTTGACGACGATTACCAGCCAACCGTAGCTATTGAACGCCCTGCTGCTCAACCGGCACCAGATGCGGTCGAACACCGTCGACAAGCAATTGTGCAAGCACGTGAGGTTAAAGCTGCAATACCAGTTCCTGATCCAGTTGCTCCACCAGTGGTTGCTCCGGTTGTCTCGGTCACTGAAAACCAGACCCCGCAGGAAAAACCTACCCACATTCCAAATAAAACGCCAGGTAAGAAATATGATTTACCTAGTACTGGCTTATTAGTACCGGGTGTGGCTCCTAAAGGTGAAACTGAAGCAAATCAGCGCATGATTGAAGCTATTAGCGATGTGTTTGCTGAATTTAAAGTAGATGCGCATGTCACTGGTTTTAGCCGGGGACCGACAGTGACCCGCTATGAAGTAGAGCTTGGTCCTGGAGTGAAAGTATCTAAAATTACTAACCTCCAAACTAACCTTGCCTATGCGGTGGCTACCGATAATATTCGTTTGCTTACCCCAATTCCGGGTAAATCGGCAGTCGGTATTGAAGTGCCGAATACTGATCGAGAAATGGTGCGCTTAGGTGATGTACTTAATGCTCCAGCAACTGTAGGCGATACCGACCCAATGCTGATTGGTTTAGGCAAGGATATTGAGGGCGATTTTGTCTCGCATTCGGTACAAAAGATGCCGCACCTATTGGTGGCTGGTTCAACTGGCTCAGGTAAGTCTGCATTTGTGAATTCTTTATTAGTATCATTGCTTACTCGGGCGAACCCAGAGCAGGTACGGTTAATTTTGGTGGATCCAAAGATGGTGGAGTTAACCCCCTATGAAGGAATACCCCACCTGATTACCCCGATTATTACTCAGCCTAAAAAAGCTGCTGCGGCATTGCAGTGGTTGGTTGAGGAAATGGAACAGCGCTACATGGATATGAAACAAGCCCGTGTGCGCCACATTAAGGATTTTAACCGGAAAATTGAAGCTGGCGAGATTCAAACTCCAGCTGGATCGCAACGCGAGTATCACAGTTACCCTTATATTGTGTGTGTGGTTGACGAGTTAGCCGATTTGATGATGACCGCACCAAAAGAAATTGAAGATTCGATTGTTCGTATTACCCAAAAGGCACGTGCAGCGGGTATTCACTTAGTGCTAGCAACGCAGCGTCCTTCAGTGGATGTGGTTACTGGCTTGATTAAAACCAACGTTCCTTCTCGACTGGCGTTTGCAACTAGTTCTTTGACTGACTCACGAGTGATTTTGGATCAAGCCGGGGCAGAAAAACTCATTGGTATGGGAGATGGATTATTTATTCCGCAGGGCGGGCGACCAATTCGTATTCAAGGTGCCTATGTAAGCGATGAAGAGATTCAGGCTGTTGTTGATGCAGCCAAGACTCAAGGCGAGCCGGAATACGTTGAAAACGTCACCGAAGAAAAAGCCACTGAAACTAAACGAGACATCGATGACGATATCGGAAAAGATATGGATGATCTCCTTCAAGCTGTTGAACTGGTAGTTACGGCACAATTAGGCTCTACCTCAATGCTTCAGCGTAAGTTGCGTGTTGGTTTCGCTAAAGCTGGTCGACTCATGGATTTGATGGAAACCCGTGGTGTTGTTGGTCCCTCAGAAGGATCAAAGGCGCGTGAAGTCCTGGTTAAACCAGAGGAATTAGAAACAATTTTGTGGATGATTAAGGGAGCTAATCCAGCTGATGCACCGAAAGAGGAACCTATGGATGAAGAAACAACGACAGTGCAGGCTAGCTATAACCCAACCAATTCTGCATTTTAGAAAATAAAACATTATCAGGCGACCACAGGTATGTGTGGTCGCCTTATGTGCAGACAATGCTATTGGACAATGGCACAGACTCTATCGCTATGAGTTATATCAAAATACAGTGCGTGTGGCTGTATGAATGCGTTTTTTATCTGAGACAGAAGTGTTGAGAGATAGCAGGATTGCGGCCTAAATGGCACAAGGATAAATCTTAAGATAGTATTGCTTGCCATTGGAGGGGAGTACCCCATAATCAGCATTGATCGTCAACACGGTTGCTTAGTGTAAAGCTCCCGGTCGTGCTGGCCGCCGTCGGTTGGTGGGGGAGACCTCTGGTTAATCCGTATTCTTAAAAAAGGAAAGACCGGAGGTCTTTTATGGAAGTCAATGCTTTGACCTGGGCAATAACCATTGCAGTGATTGCAGGTTTCTTTATTTTTGATTTTTATTCGCATGTGCGTACCCCGCATGAGCCGACTATTAAAGAGTCTGCCTGGTGGTCACTGTTTTATATCGCATTAGCTTGTGCTTTTGGGGTATTTTTATGGTTTGCCTGGAGCAAACCAGGTAATCCACACCAGCATGGTTTGGAGTTCTTTACTGGATATATCACGGAAAAAGCACTCAGTGTCGATAATCTTTTTGTCTTTGCTTTGATTATGGGAGCATTTAAAATCCCGCGAAAGTATCAGCAAAAAGTATTACTCATCGGTATTGCACTCGCACTAATATTCCGACTTATCTTTATTATTCTGGGCGCAGCGGTTATTGAAGCATGGTCAGATGTGTTCTATGTCTTTGGTATTTTCTTGCTTTACACTGCGATGAAGTTGATCGTCGATGAAATTCGTGATGTTCCAGAGCAAGACCCTAATGATATGCGAATTATTCGCTGGTTGCGCAAGGTTATTCCAGTTACCCCCACCTATGAAGAAGATCATCTCTTCGTACATAAGCGCGGACAATTTGCCCTGACCCCGCTGTTTATTGCCTTGGTTGCTATCGGCATGATTGACGTCATGTTCGCCTTTGACTCTATTCCAGCGATTTACGGTATTACTTCCGAACCATACATTGTGTTTACCACGAATGCGTTTGCCTTACTTGGTTTGCGCCAGATGTATTTCTTGCTCGATGGTTTACTTGATCGTTTGGTTTATTTGCCTTATGGGTTGGGCGCGATTTTGGGCTTTATCGGCGTTAAACTTATTTTGCATGCACTACATGAAAATAAGTTGCCGTTTATCAATGGTGGAGAGTCACTCAATGTGATGGAGATTCCTACCGCGTGGTCATTAATAATCATTATTGGGATTCTGGCTCTTGCAGTAGTGGCTTCGGTAATTAAAACTAAACGTGACGAGGCTCAGGGCGCTATTGATATTCGCAAGCGCCCCTCAGAATATGCTCGTGAAGACTAAATAGTGCCAATTACTGGATTCCAGGCATGGACTTCTCGCTTATCGACGAGTCCTTGTTCATAAAAAGGATCAGCATTCATGATGGCAGTGGCATCGTCCAAGGTGGCAGTATCGCCTAGCGAAAGAACAATAAGTGCGCCGCTATTGCCTTCTGTGAATGGTCCGGAACCAAGAATTTGTCCTTTTTTATTCAAGCTGGCGATGAATTCGCGATGTTGCGGGCGAGTAGCAGCAATCTCGTCGTTAGTCGGATCATAGTGATAAATAAATGCAAAGTAGCTCATGAAGATTCATTGTAATCTCAAAAAAGGGTAGGGTTTATGACTGTGAACGTGACAGATCCCAAACCATCAAATTTTAATCTGCCTAATGCACTAACTGCGGTACGTATTATTTTTATCCCGGTTTTTGCTTGGCTGGTGCTTAAAGCTGATGGACACCAGACATCATGGATGTGGTGGTCTTTTGTGTGCTTTATTCTTATGATGTTCACCGATAAACTTGATGGGGATATTGCTCGTGCACGCGGTATTGTTACCGACTTTGGAAAAATTGCGGATCCTATCGCAGACAAAGCATTAATGATTACAGCACTAGTGTGTCTTAATCTCGTTGGTTTATTGCCGTGGTGGATTACCACTGTCATTGTTGTGCGTGAATTAGGAATTACTTTCTGGCGGATGGCTGAATTACGTCGTGGTCGGGTAGTTCCTGCCAGCAAAGGAGGAAAGTTTAAAACTGCGTTGCAAACATGTGCTATTGCTTTGTATTTAGTACCAGTTCCGAGTTTTATGGCTATCCTTCAATTGATTGTTATGCTTGTGGCAACGCTGGTTACTGTTGTTACCGGTATTCAGTATCTTATTGATGCTCGAAGGGTTAATGCGTGACAGAAAATAGGCTGCTACCAGCACAAGAACTTATTGCTTGCTACCGTGATCGTCAGTGGACGCTGGCTACCTGTGAGTCGCTTACTGCAGGTTTGCTTGCAGCCACCATTGCTGATGTTGCTGGGGCAAGTGCAGTGCTACGTGGTGGTTTTATTACCTATGAAACAGAGCTGAAACATCAGTTAGCTGGTGTTGCTCGACAGACATTAGCCACCTTGGGGGCGGTAGCAGAGCAAACTGCAATAGAAATGGCTATTGGAGCGCGTGTGCGATGTCACGCTACTGTGGGGGCTTCACTTACTGGGGTAGCTGGTCCAGATGAACAAGAAGGTCATCCAGTTGGTGAAGTCTGGATAGGGGTGAGTATGAATCAACAGGCTTACGCTGTGCGCTGTGATTTAGTAGGCGATCGACGCAGTATTCGAGAACAAGCGGTAGTGCGAGCAATTGGTATGTTGAGCACGCTTGACTCAAGTGGTGGGAACAAACAAGATAGTTGAGCCGTTGGAGTAAGAGATGATGAAATATACAGCAATTCTAGATAAACCAGTGCCAACTAAGAAGACACCAGAGCCTTTGTTGCGTGAGGCTCTTGGTGCTGCTCTACGCTCCTTTAGGGCAGATAAAGGGATTACTTTGCGAGAACTAGCCGAGACTTCGCGAGTTTCGCCGGGTTATCTTTCCGAATTGGAGCGAGGGCGCAAGGAAGTGTCTTCTGAATTATTAGCGTCGGTATGCCATGCATTAGGAACCACGGTGGCTGATGTATTAATCGAAGCAGCCGGATCTATGGCGGTGCGTTCTGCCGAAGCAAGCCTTGTCCGGGTATAGAATAATTAAGAATTAAGATAAAAATAAGAAAGGCCGATGGTTAAGTTATGGCGAATCCGTTTACCAAAGCATGGAAATACTTAATGGCATTGTTTGATAATAAGATTGAAGAGCATGCCGATCCAAAGGTACAGATTCAGCAGGCTATTGAGGAAGCTCAGCGTCAGCACCAGGAGCTTTCGCAGCAGGCAGCTGCCGTAATCGGTAACCAGCGTCAGCTAGAAATGCAGCTCAATCGTCGGTTGGCAGATATTGAAAAACTACAGTCAAATACTCGTCAAGCATTGCAGCTTTCTGATAAAGCACGTGCCGAAGGCGACGAGAAAAAGGCTGTGGAATATGAAAATGCAGCCGAAGCTTTTGCTGCTCAGTTGGTTACCGCTGAGCAAGTGGTAGAAGATACTAAGCGGTTGCATGACCAGGCTTTACAACAAGCAGAAGTTGCCAAGAAGGCTGTGGAGCGCAACTCTATGGCTTTGCAACAAAAGGTGGCAGAGCGCACCAAGCTCTTAAGCCAGCTAGAGCAGGCCAAGATGCAAGAGAAGGTTGCTGACTCCATTCGGTCGATGGATTCGATTACTAATCGTGATACGCCAAATCTTGACCAGGTACGAGAAAAAATTGAGCGTCGATATGCTAATGCGTTAGGTTCAGCAGAATTGGCTGAGAATTCTATTGGTAGTCGTATGTCAGAGATTGAGCATGCAGGTATTCAACTTGCTGGTCATTCTCGATTAGAACAAATCCGTGCCGAGATGGGTGGTCAGCTTAACGCTGGATCTCCACAGCAAGCTATTGAACAAAATACAACTAGTGCCAGTGACGATGCCATTGCCCAAAAGATGCGTGAGCTCCGAGGCGAAGCTTAACAAGTAAGTGCTTAAACCAAATAAAACCGCTTCCTTCACATAAGAAGGAGGCGGTTTTGGTTATCTCGGTTTTAATCGCCAGCTCCGCGCGCATAGAGGGCATCACCAATAGCACGTGCTCGTCGTATAGAACGGATAATTACTGGGGTACCAAAAGCCGCGATAGAGAAATTTGCTCCGCGTGCTTTTCTTGCATCGAGCACTTCATTGACAGTGTTGAGCATGAGTGGGATAAGGCGAATAGTTAGTGAAAAAGCAAGCACAATGGTTTCAACAGGTACATTGAAACGAGCAGTAGGGGCAAGCATTTTTTCAAAGGAATCCATCATCTCTTCTACTGTGGTAGTCAAAGTAAGAAGAGTAGCTACCATAAGCGCTGAAAAAATAATCAAGATAAGGTTGAGCGCATAACTAAGCTCTCTTTGCCACCACTGAAAAATTCCGAGCATAATAAGAATCGGTAGTGCTGGCCAGAGCTGGCTCCATGCAATCCGAATTGGGATACGAGCAAGTACAAATAGTCCAGCGATAAAAAGCACGCAGCCAGCAGCGTAAAGCGGATCAGTGACCACAATGGTACTGACAAAGATATAAAAAATAAGGAAGAAGAATTTAAAACTGGGCGATAGTCGGTGAATGACTGTATTTCCTGGAACATAGAGCCCAAGCGGAATAGTATGCATTGGCTATAGAGTCCTTTGCTGCATAAGGTTCGTATAAAAAGCAATAACCTCTTCGGGGGAACCATCAGCGGCAATGGCATGATTATCTATGCATAATACTCGGTCGAAGCCTTGTAAAAAGTCAAGATCATGGGTGACTACAATAAGCTGCTGCTCGAGGGTATCAAAAATCTGGCGAATACGGCGTCGATTGAGCATATCCAATAGTGTTGTTGGCTCATCAGCAATAATGAGCTCAGGTTCAATAACCAACACACTAGCTAGGGCAAGCAGTTGTTTTTGCCCACCGGAGAGCATATGCGGTGAATGATCGCGATGATTAGCAAGTTGGAATCGTTGCATGACTTCATTAACTTTGGCTTCACGAACATCCTTGGTTAATTTATGCCGTCGTAAAGAAAAGGCAATGTCATCATGGACGGTAGGCATAACGATCTGGTTTTCAGCATCGGAGAAGACAAAACCAACTTTTTTGCGAATCTCTTTTGCCTGCTTATTGACGTTCATTCCATCGACTTCGACTGTGCCAGAGCTAGCTTCGCCAAGACCATTAATAAGTCGGATAAAAGTAGATTTCCCGCCGCCATTGGCACCGATAATTCCGATCCGATGTTCGCTAAGCGTAGTAGTGATATTGTCCAGGATGATTTTGTCATCATAATTAACGCTGACTGAATCAAAGCGTATGTCCATGAGGCTGCCTTAGATGCACTGATGACGCTCACGGTGGCACCGTAAGCGTCGATAAAATTGGAAAACTGTCTTATTTCTTACGCATGAGGTCAGGGAATGCCGCATGCACACTTAATGCAATGATGACTACAACGCTAAATTTGACAGCATCGGGGATAACAAAAGCACCCTGAGCGGCAAGTGCGGCACCAAAACTCATATCAGCACGAATAACAAGGCCAATACTGCCGCATAAATACTGGATAATTAACCCAACTGCTGCTGCGATAATGAAGGTGATAGTTGTCTGAGCTTTGCTGCGTCCACGTGCGGTGTAAGCAATGATGCCTGCTACTAGTGGTGAAATAAGGTAACCCACCAAATAACCAATGGAAACTCCCGGTAAGGCGGCAAGAACTGAACGCCCGCCAGCAAGAACTGGTAAACCTAGAAGTCCTAGGCCAAGAAAAAGCGCGGCAGCAAGAAAACCACGTCTGCCGCCAAGTACTAAACCGGCTAGAACGATGGCTGCATTTTGTAAAACGATAGGTACTCCGGCTGCCCCAACGGGGATAGAGACAAAAGCTAATACAATGATTAGTGCGGAAAAAACTGCAATATAAGCAAGATCCGTAAGACGGTTTCGAGAGTTGATCACGACTGTAGACAATACACTAAACACTGTTCAATTAGGATTGTTATTTGTGTTTTAGCAAGAGAAAAGTAAAGAGAAGTAGAATATTTTTATGCGCCTTACAGAATTTCAACAGTTAGTTGATGATGAATTTGGTCAAGCAAAAGGACAATGGCTATTGCACTCACACGTCCTTTCTACCCACGGCGCAACCCCAGATGAGTTGATTGAGTCTGGTATAGATCCGCGTGATGTGTGGTGGGCGCTGTGCGAAGAATTTCAAATTCCTCCAGAGCGCCAACTTGGTCGGGATGATTAAAAATGTGAGGAAATATGTTCGAAAATAATGATAAACATGATATGTAAATAATTTTCTTTCGAACATATTGGCGTGTATTGTAAAGTTTGTATCTGGGTGTGAATATACACTCGTTGTATCTCTTAGGTGCTTAAGTGCGTAAAGCAATGACCTAAGTACTCTAACTCTTATGCATGGTGTAGGTATGAGATAGTGCGCAGGGGTAGAAAGAAAACGTTTGATCCCATTGTGTCATTATTGGCTACATAGTGGTATCTCATTGATATGTGCTGGCGTAATTAGTAACAAAATATGTAATTAATAAAAATAGGAGAGTGTCTCGTGGCTTCCAAAAAGAACACTAAGGTTATTGCCGAAAAAGGTGAGAATCGTCAAAAGGCTCTTGATGCAGCATTAGCACTTATTGAAAAAGATTTTGGTAAAGGTGCAATTATGCGCCTTGGGGATGATAACCGTCCACCGGTGCAAGCTATTTCTTCTGGTAATACTGCAATTGATATTGCATTAGGTATCGGTGGTTTTCCACGTGGTCGCATTGTTGAGATTTATGGGCCAGAATCTTCTGGTAAAACTACCGTTGCGTTACACGCTATCGCTTCTGCACAAAGAGAGGGTGGTATTGCAGCTTTTATTGATGCTGAGCATGCTTTAGATCCAGAATATGCCCGTAATTTAGGGGTTGATACTGATGCGTTATTGGTTTCTCAGCCTGATACCGGTGAACAAGCATTAGAAATTACTGATATGTTGGTGCGCTCTGGTGCTGTTGATCTTATTGTTATTGACTCAGTAGCTGCTTTGACTCCGAAGGCAGAAATCGATGGTGATATGGGTGATAGTCACGTTGGTTTGCAAGCACGTCTAATGAGTCAGGCACTACGTAAATTAACTGGTGCGCTGTATAACTCTGGTACTACCGCTATTTTTATTAACCAATTGCGCGATAAAATTGGCGTTATGTTCGGTAGTCCAGAAACTACTACCGGCGGTAAAGCTCTGAAGTTCTATGCCTCAGTGCGTTGTGATATTCGGCGTACCCAAACTTTAAAAGATGGTCAAGACGCTATCGGTAGCCGTACTAAACTTAAAGTGGTTAAAAATAAGGTATCTCCACCATTTAAAGTCGCTGAATTTGATGTGATTTATGGTGAGGGTATTTCTCGAGAAGCTTCAATTTTAGAGATTGCTGCTGATAACGGCATTGTGAAAAAGTCTGGTGCGTGGTTTACCTATGAGGGAGAGCAGCTAGGCCAAGGTAAAGAAAAAGCTCGGTTGCATCTTAAGGCGAACCCAGAGATTGCTGATGAGTTAGAAGATAAAATCTTCCAAAAGCTTAAGATCGGTGCTTATGCGAACCAAAATGATGAGCTAACTGATGATCGTATAGATGTAATTCCAAACGTTGATTTTGATGATGTAGACGATGAGTAGTGCTCAAGATAAGCAAGCACGCTTACAACGTTTAGCTGAAGCTCTTGAGCACTATGAAGCTCATGGTAGTGATCTTTTTGATCATGGACTTGAAGAGGAAAAAGCTAAAGTGCGTAAGCGTGCTTTGCTGTTATTGGACCACCGTTTGCGCTCGAGGAAAGAACTTACCGATCGTCTTATCGCATTAGAATTTGAGCCGGACATCGTTAATAAAGTTATTGAAGATTTTATTCGAGTTGGCTTAGTTAATGATGAGGCTTTTGCAGAACAATGGGTGCGGGAACGTTTTGCCATGCGGGGTAAATCACGTTCAATTTTGGCAATGGAGTTAAGAGAAAAAGGCATTGCGGAAAGCATTAGTGCTCAGGCGTTAGCGCAAATAGATGATGACGACGAAGCTGCTAAGGCCGAAAAGCTGGCTGCTAAAAAAGCACGTAGTATTAAGGAAGTACCAGGCGATAAGAAAATGTACAATGCGGATTTGCGTCGGGTGGTTGGGGTGCTGGCTCGGCGTGGTTTTCCGGCAGGTTTAAGTATGCGTATTGCTCGCCAAGAACTTGATCGTCGAATAAATGAATTAAGCTAACCAGTTTTTTATTATTCGAACTGTCTTGAACTTGGTTGGCTCTTATGTTTGGGTAGGTTTAAAAAGAGCTTTTTATCAGCGTTTTTTCTTTTAGTGCTGTTGGTGTTAGGTAAAGCGTGAAATGACTACTACAATGACCAAGCGTGTCTGCACCTACTCAAGATTTTTCACTGCCCAATAGCGTCACTGACATAGGACGCGGCCGTACCTATGAAGTGCGTACTTTCGGATGCCAGATGAATGTTCATGATTCAGAACGCCTTTCTGGTTTGTTGGAAGACGCCGGTTATGTCCAGGCTGCTGAAGGAGTAGAAGCAGATCTGGTCGTGTTTAATACGTGTGCGGTACGTGAAAATGCTGATAAGCGTTTATATGGCACTCTTGGTCAGTTACGTAGCGTTAAAGCACAACGTCCCGGCATGCAAATTGCAGTAGGTGGATGTTTAGCGCAAAAAGATAAAGAAACTGTAGTTGAGAAAGCACCATGGGTAGACGTTGTTTTTGGTACCCATAATATTGGTTCACTACCTGCGCTGTTAGATCGCGCAGAGCATAATGCGCGTGCTGAAGTAGAAATTGTGGATTCTTTAGAGCAATTTCCTTCAGTCTTGCCAGCAAAACGTGAATCCGCTTACGCTGGTTGGGTTTCGGTATCGGTGGGATGCAATAACACGTGTACTTTTTGTATCGTTCCTTCTTTGCGTGGTAAAGAAGTTGATCGTCGACCTGGTGATATTTTGGCCGAAGTACAGGCACTTGTTGATCAAGGTGTTTCAGAAGTGACTTTACTTGGTCAAAATGTTAACGCCTATGGGGTTAATTTTGCTGATCCAGAAGCGCCTCGGGATAGAAGTGCTTTTTCAAAATTATTGCGAGCTTGCGGAGATATTAAAGGCTTAGAACGACTGCGTTTTACTAGCCCACACCCGGCAGAGTTCACTTCAGATGTTATTGATGCAATGGCGGAGACTCCGAATGTATGCCCACAGTTGCATATGCCATTGCAGTCTGGATCAGACAAAGTGCTTAAACAGATGCGTCGTAGCTATCGAAGCAAGAAGTTTTTAGCAATTTTGGATGAGGTTCGTGCAAAAATACCGCATGCCTCTATTACTACAGATATTATTGTTGGTTTCCCCGGTGAGACCGAAGAAGATTTCCAGGCCACCTTGGATGTGATGGAAAAAGCTCGTTTTACTAGTGCTTATACTTTCCAGTACAGTCCACGCCCAGGTACACCTGCGGCAGAATATGAGCTGCAAGTTGCTAAAGAAGTAGTGCAGGATCGTTATGAACGTCTGATTGCAGTACAAGAACGTGTTAGCCAAGAAGAGAATAACAAGCTCATTGGGCAAGAAGTAGAGTTGCTTGTGCAAGCTAATGGTGGTCGGAAAAATGATAAGACTCATCGTATGACTGGTCGCGCTCGAGATGGTCGCTTAGTACACTTTTTACCAGCTGGAAAGCTAGATCAAGAGATTCGCCCCGGTGACATTGTTAAAGTAAGCGTGACTGCGGCGAAACCTTTCTTCTTAATTGCTGATTCCGGGGTTAGTGAACATCGTCGGACAAAGGCGGGGGATATGTCGGCTGCCGGCAAGGTTCCTACTACTGCGCCAGTCGGCGTAGGCTTGGGGCTACCTAAAATTGGTGCGCCGTCAAGTGCACCGGCACAAACTAATTGTGGCTGCTAATAGAAAAGAGGGCATAGGGTGAGTACACCAGATTATGCTGAGTTGGAAAAGCAGGCTGCAGCGCGGATCAATCTGAGTAGCTATCAGTGGTTTCTTGTTGGCGCTGTGGTGACTTTCTTAGTGGGTTTGTTCTTGTTTCATTCCGGTGATGTTCGCGGTTATCAAGTACTTTTTTTCAGTGATGCAGCCAGTCAAGCGCGCATTAAAATTGCTGAGTATATTTTTGTGTTCATTGCTAGTATCGCAACGGTGATTTTTGCGGGACTAACGTTGATAACTAGGCGAATGATATGTGCCTATTTTGCTTGGTTACTAGGCGGAATAGCGATGCTAGTTTCCCTCTTGGGGATTTGGATGCGGATCCAATCTCATGCTGTTGATGGTGATCCTGGGCTAGGGATTGGTTTCATTGTAGAAGTTATCGCTGTTATCGTGATGATTTATGCTTTGAGTTGTACCATTTTTGCTCGTAGTGAAGATCAACTTCGGGCTCAGGAAGAGCGTCTACATAATGAAAAAATGGATGCTGTTGGTCAGGCACAGCAAGCTGTTTTTACTTCCCGTGACTACCTTGACCCGGAGACTAATCCTTTGCTTATCGACGACTGTAGACGACAAGCAGCGTTAAGACGAAAAAATAAACCAGACTTGACTCAATCTTAAAAATGTGGGGTGTTCGCTGCCATAACAGCGAACACCCCACATTTTTTAACCATTTCTATCTAGCCACGAGCGTTATCTGTAGTCGAAGCCACAGTAAAACGTTTACCACTAAAAGCTGGGTTTTCGATTTCATCGACAATTGCTACAGCGAAATCTTGACTGGAAACAAAATCGCCAGCAATAGTATCTAGCTCAGTGCGGTATTGACCAGTGCGTACTCCTGGTGCGATGAGTGGGGATGGGGCAACCATTGTCCAATTTAAATCGGTTGCTGCGAGATAAGCTTGGTAAATGGCGTAAAAAGCTTGTGCCTCGGGAAGGTATTCTGCCGGGAAATTAGGGTTTTCGAAAAGCAAGCCAGATTCGGTATTGAGTGATCCAGCACCTCCTACCACGATGAGTCGTCCGGTAGGTTTAGCGTCGATAAGCGCTTTGTGAGCATTGATTGCACCGTTGTAGTCATCTCGGCTAGCAACAGTGATAACTGTAGCGTCGTGATTATTAATGATTTCAGTAATAGCTTGGGTATCTTGAAGCTGGATGGGGTGGCTGCCAGAAAGGCTACCAGAGCGGGTATAGGTACTGACTTTATGTTCTCGATCATTTGCCTCTTGGGTAAGTGGCTGGCCAACAAGACCAGTAGCGCCGATTATCGCAATCTTCATGGGGTACTCCTTTTGGTGTGGTATCGGAACAATACTGATACTATCTATTAGTAACTGATTACCTCAACGTAACTAAAAGAAAATTTTTTTAGAAAGTTTTAATATGACTAGCACTTCTGTCAATCAACCTGCGGATATTTTAAATTCTTCTTGCCCATCACGTACGGTACTCCGTCATCTTACTGATCGCTGGACGCCTATGATCGTGACAGTACTAGCTACTGGTGAACAGGTACGTTTCAAAACGTTAAAAGAAAAAGTACAAGGTATTAGCCCTAAAGTGCTTACTGAAACTCTTCGTTCTATGCAAAGAGATGGATTGCTAAGACGTGAGGTTACCGCGAGTATTCCACCACGGGTTGACTATCAACTAACAGATTTAGGCATGAGTATTGTTGAACCGCTGAGTACCTTGCGATGTTGGGCAGAGACACATGTTGATGAGGTGATCGCACACCGCGAGGCTTATGATCGTGGCGTGAACTAAGCATTGGATGCTTGGTTATAAAGCTAAGAAAGTGTTTTCTGCCATGCCTGAGTCCGTGCGATAGAGTGAAACCCAAATTGTTCATTGATTTTTAGTATGCGGGTATTGGAAATTTCCATATCGGTATAAATTTTTCGTGTTTCTGGCCAAAGCTCGATAGCACTACGTATGGCCTGGGCTTTTAATGCCTGTCCAATTCCGCGACCTTGATGTTGTGGGTGGACAAAGGTAGCGCCTTGTTCAACCACTGTTGGATGGGATCCAGCTCGGTTAATTATCTCTGAAAAGGCGATGGGGTGGTCGTCGAAAAGCACGATGACGGTAGTAGTCTGATTTCCGCGATCTACAGTATGCACATGGCTTTGTTTAAGGCGCTGTGTGGTCCATGGTTGTGGCGATACACTAAGCGTTCCGGTGGGAATATGGGATTCTGCCAGTTCAAATAGGTTAAGCAAGCTATTGATATGAGCTTTATTCGGATTATGATCGCGATAAAAATCAAAACTATAACGTGGTGGTAGCGGTAAAATATGTTTTTCGGCCGGAATATAACCTTGTATTTCTGCTAGCGCGCAGTGAAAACCATTTTGAGAAAGTTCAGTGGTAACAACTTCATGAAGTCCGCTACCTGGGTGGGAGTGCCGCAGCCAAAAACGAACCACGGGGCGGTGAATTTTTTGGGCAAAACTGCAGGCTTCTGCAACAAGTGCTGAGACAATGGTAAATATCTCTTTATCGAGTGTTTCTCCAGGTAATGGCTGTAACTCTGCATCAAGAGTTATATCGCAATCAATGGCATTGAGATCTGATTGCATATTTAAATTGATCTCTAAAAACCCAAGGATAGGTTCGGTGAAATTATCTGGAGCATTAACAAAACCAGCTGTAAGCGTGGAGGTTTCTACTGCTGAGATCATTGGATAACCGTAGCTACCAGTAGCCGAAAGGGTAGTAGTACCAGCTAGTTGTACTGCAAGCAGGATGGTTTGTTTGAGTGGTGATCCGGCAAGCGCAGATAAAATTTGGGTGGCAGAAGAACTGGTTGCAGTATCATTGGTGATGTCTTGAGCAGCAAGGTTGGCAGAGAAAATAAAATTGCGCAGAACGTCACTAGGCTCATTGTGCGGTGCGTGGTTTGGAGGTAGTACTACCTGATAAAAGGAAACCATGAAAAAAGGGTAGCAGGGACAATAAAAAACTGTGGCACCTGCGTCGAGGTACCACAGTGAAGCAGTAATAAAGAAAACTTTTAGCGGTTTTCTACAGCATTGAGTGCAGCATCTGCCCATTCTTGCCACTGCTGTGCTTGTTGGCGAAGCTCAGCAGCTTTGGTTGTATTTCCCTTCGCCTCAGCTTGCTCAGCCTGAGCAGTAAAATCTTTGACCTTATCCAAGAATTGGCTAGCTCGCGCTTGTGCTGCTGGGTCGGTACGACGCCACTGAGCATCGGCAGCTTGAGTGACTCGCTTTTCGACGGCGTGGATCTTGTCCTCGTACTCACGTACCTTGTTACGCGGAACGTAACCGATAGCTTCCCACTTTTCTTGTAATTCAGCGAGCTTTCTACGTGCCTGATCAAGACCTTTTTCCGGATCAATCAACTGATCATATTCAGCTAATAATGCATCCTTAGCCTGGGCATTAGCCTCAAATTCTTGGTCTCGTGCAGTATTAACCTCATTACGTGCATTAAAGAAGTGATCTTTTGCAGCACGGAAAGCTTCCCACAGTTTGTCGTCGATATCGCGAGGTGCACGACCAGCTGCTTTCCACTCATCCATAAGACCACGGTATTTGCGGGCGGTTTCGGACCAATCGTTAGAGTCTTTTAACTCCTCGGCACGGGCAACAATGTCTTCTTTGATCTTACGAGCTGTTGCACGGACACGATCGAGTTCTGCGAAATGTGAGCCACGGCGGCGGTTAAAGGAATCGCGCGCTTTAGAATAACGCTTCCACAATTCATCATCAGTTTTACGGTCAATACCGCGAATAGTTTTCCACTCGGTGAGGATAGCCGAAATTCGGTCTCCAGCTATCTTCCAGTCTGTAGAAGTTTCTGCAATATTTTCTACTTCTGCTACGAGTTCTTCTTTGCGCGCAATAGCTTGAACGCGGTGAGCTTGTTTTTCTTGTTTTACTTGTTCAGCAGCAGCATCGGAGCTAGAAATGATTGTTTCCAGACGGTTAATAAGGCTATCAATATCGCCAATAACCGCAGCGCTAGGAACCTCCTCATTAAGCTGACTAGCCTTTTTCTTAATGTGTTCAGCGTCTTCAGGATGTGCTGCAAGTCGAGTTTCTAAGAGGCTAACTTCGGTGGCTAAATCGTCGAAACGCGCTGCATAATGTGCCAGCCCTTCTTGAGGGGTGCCAGCTTGCCACTCGCCGATTTTGCGTTCGCCAGTACTAGTGCGAACAAAGACAGCGCCAGTATCGTCAATGCGACCAAACTCAGCTGGATTGGTAGCTGTTTTAGCAGCAGTGACAGTAGTGCGGATGTGTGCTCCGGGGCGAGCGCCAGGGGTAGGGCGGGGGCCGGGCTTTGGTGTGGTCATGAAAGGATTCTTCCTCTTATTACTCGCGCCACGCGACGTGGCTGCCGATAACCGTATAGTGCCTAACTAGCATACGAAAAACTTAAGTGGGTTTAAAATATGGCATAGCACTGAAGATGCATATGCGCATATGCAAAACTCACTGTTTATAAAGATACCTTTTACCCGCAGTGCTGTCAGTTCATTGTCGCCGAGATACCAAAAGATACAGTGAGATATTTATGCCACCATTTAGTTCATTAGGTGAAAGAATCAACATCGTATGCTCGTAGCATTGCGGCTACAGCTCTTAAGGAAGTAAGGCATTAGAATCGATACAATGACCGCACACCGTAGCACAGTGATTATCGCGCCAGGATCACCAGCAATTATCGACGGGCTTGGTAGCGATAAGCCGTCGCATGAGCTTCGAGAAATCGCACGTGAGTGTATAAACACATCGAGTGGCGCGGCACGTATCGCAATTGTCGGCGATAAAGATGAAGCCATGCGCACAAATATTTCCGGTAGTTTTCAAGCCTGGGGTGCACCCCAGGTTCAGCTTGGTGTGGGGCAGTACTTACCCGAACTAATTGGTTATTACCTTATTGGAACAAAAGAACAGGGTAAGCGCATACACCAGGTAGAAATTAAATCTTATGCTTCTTTTGCTGAGGTTATTATCAACCCGCCTGAACTGGTGTTATGTATTCTAGATGGTAGCGCTGGTCTGACTGCACGTGCTCCGCTGGCACTGATTGATACCGCAGCTCAAGCTCATCAATGGTGTTGTGATCTATTGGCTACAACTAGTTCTTCTCGTCAAAATAACCTAGAAGTTGATCAGAAGTGGTTATCTGAGCGTGGTGTACTAGCACCTCAGCTATGGCTTGAATTAGCGCAGCTAACTGTTAGCGATGCACAGTTACATTATGTTGATGAATCCCTTGGCGTTGGCCGTTATGTTGCTCGTTGGGAGGTAGAGTGGTGATCCGTCCTATTGCTATTGTCGGTCCTACTGCTAGTGGAAAATCTGCATTAGGTATTCAATTAGCTCATAAACTGAATGGGGAAATAGTCAATGTAGATTCCATGCAACTGTATAAGCATATGGACATTGGTACCGCAAAACTTTCCCTAGCTGAACGAGAAGGAATCCCACACCACCAACTTGATGTATGGGAAGTCACAGAGACTGCGTCCGTGGCACGGTATCAGCTTTCAGCAATTAAAGATATCGAACATATTCTTTCTCGCGGCAAGGTTCCTATTCTCGTTGGTGGTTCCATGCTGTATGTGCAATCGCTTATCGATAACTGGCAGTTTCCACCTACCGATAACACAGTGCGTCAACGCTATGAAAAACGTTTGGCGGAAATAGGAATTGATGCCCTTCATGCTGAGTTAGCTTTAGTAGATCCTGCGGCTGCTGCAATTATTGAAGATAAAGATCCTCGTCGTACGATCCGCGCGCTAGAAGTTATTGAGTTAACCGGGCAGCCATTTAAAGCATCTCAGCCGGAAAAAGATGCGCCTCCGCGGTGGAATACTATGATTTTGGGATTGCGCACTAGTACTGATTGGCTTAATCCACGTATTGAAACTCGTACTCGGATGATGTTTGAAGCGGGTTTTGTTGAAGAAGTTGATCAACTAGTTAACCAGCATGGACTCATTGCTGATTCAACAGCAGGTCGTGCCATTGGCTATAACCAAGTACTTGCGGCTAGAGCAGGCGAACTTGATTGGGCGGAAGTTGAAGAAAAAACCGTTATTGGCACGCGTCGGTATGTGCGCAGACAACGTAGTTGGTTTAACCGTGATCCACGTATTACCTGGTTAGATGCGGAAAATATAACGGATCGGGTAATCAACGAGATAATAAACCAAAAATACGGTATCGCTGAATAAGGATGGCTATGGTGTTAAATTTTGCTAAAGGACACGGCACTGAAAACGATTTTGTTATCGTCGAAGACCTTGATGCTCATTATGATTTATCGGCAGAAAAAATTACGTTGTTATGTGATCGTCGTGCTGGGATCGGTGCTGATGGTTTATTGCGTGTGGTACGTGCTGGTGCATTAGTAAACTCAGGGATGATTAACACACTTGATGAGGGTATTTCTGATACCGATCTTTTTATGGACTACTACAATGCAGATGGTTCGATAGCAGAGATGTGCGGTAATGGTGCGCGCGTTTTTGCCCATTGGGTATTCGCACAAAATTTAGTAAACAGTGAGCAATTTGTGATTGGTACCCGGGCGGGGGCAAAAACTGTCACTGTACACAGCTGTGATGATAAAAATGCTGATATTTCGGTAAATATGGGTTCTGCTGAGGTTATGGGAGTATCGACGTGCATTATTGGTGATAAGACTTTTGCCGGGTTAGGCGTTAATGTAGGAAACCCACACCTTGCATGCATTGTTCCTAATCTGAGTAGTGATGATTTAACGAAGCTATTTTTAACCCAACCTGTTTTTGATCCAGAGTTTTTTCCTGCTGGAGTCAACGTGGAAATTGCCACAGAAATCACTAATGGTGCAACAAGTATGCGCGTGTATGAGCGAGGAGTAGGAGAGACCCGTAGTTGTGGCACAGGCACTGTTGCTACTGCGCTTGCCGCACTTGCTGATCAAGGAAATACTGAAGGCGTGGTTGAAGTGCATGTGCCTGGAGGGACGGTAATTGTGACTATTGACGCTAATGGTTCGGTATTGCGCGGGCCGTCGAAAATTGTGGCTCGGGGAACAACTTCGTTGATATAGGTTTGTTGTTGCTAGTTGAAGTGGGATGGTTATTCGCTCAGACGGCGTGCGGCCTTGCGCGCAGCGAGCCAGGATTCTTCTAATTCAGCGGCACGAGCATCGGCAATTTGTAAGAGTTTTTCTAATTGTGTGATGTTAAGATTTCGTTCCAGCCGGGCATGCATTCGGGAAGTAAAGCGATCTGAAGTATTGACTAAATAGTGAAAGCGCTCGATCGCTTCTTCTTGACAGTCGAGATCAGCTAGTGCTGGGCGGTACAGGGTACGATCAGCAATGGTCTCGGTGGACTGACCATGAAGGAAATCATGATACTGATCCAAAACATCTTGGATGTCTTCCATCGATAGGGTAATGCTAGAACGCAGCGCGGCTGTTTCTTTTTCATCAGGAGTGAAATGAATCAGCAGGTAGCTTGATAACAAGATAAATGAAGCTAGTACTACCCCAGGAAATTTAAGTAACCAGATTAGAACAAGGCAACCGATGACGATCACAATAAGAGGCCATCGAGGCCGTTGTGCGTTGATGGGAAGTCCGTCAAAATCTGGCATAATGACGATCATTGTACCGAATCTTGGTATAAACAGGGAATAAAATATAACAAATAAGTAATGTTCTGTTTTTGCTTCCGTGGTGATAAAAGTAAATTAAACCTGGTGGATAGGGTGAAAATGGATAAGAAAAGCGCCCAATGGTAAACATTGGGCGTTGAGTCTGTTCTTAAAATAGGGTGTGGTGAAATAGGTATGGTGTTAAAATTTCATTAGTGTCCACAGCCGCAGCCACCGGAACCACAACCGCCCCCGCCGGAACCACAACCTTGAGGAGCAATAATAGAACCAACCATGACTGCCGATCCAGCAAGTACTGAATTTTTCACTGGTAATTCAATGGTGTCCGGGAGGCAAACATCGAAAGCAAAAGAACCGTCGACAGTAGCATGGATAAAACGCTCGCCAGTGAGGGAATTTGTACGGTAGTCAGCCTCTAGTACACGAGCGCTAAAAGTTGCGCTGGCATCAGGGGTAGTGGCACCATCATTAATTTTTTGTGCGCCGAGAGAAGTTAATGTACCGACTTTATTACCAGTAGTTTCTTCAAAGTCGGCAACCGTTTCATAGTAAGCCACATCAGTAGCTAGAGCGGTGACAGCAACTTGTTGCCAGCGTTGTTCAGGTTCGTCGATAAGCAAAGGTCCTTGAGCTAGGTTTAAGGTAACTGTAGTTACTGGTTGATCGTTGTAATCGACAATTTCACACAGTGCTAACACATCATTGATCATGCTGACGTGTCCAAAGCTAAGCGCTACGGATTCGAAACCAGCAAAAGTAGCAAAAGGTTCAACTGCGAGAATATTAATTTGAGCGCCCGAGGAATCAGAATATTGGATTAATTGACCGCCGCGAACTTCCCCAGTGACGGTGAGTTTATTGGTAGCGATGGCCGCTTCAACTGCGTCCTGCCACTTATCAAATTTCATACCTAGGCTTAACAGGTCTGTGCTCATAGCTGCCCATCTTACGTGGTTGTGAGTCCTGATGTGCGTATCGAAGTGTCGTGATCTGCGCCCTAGTTTTTGGTATGCAGTAGTAGTTCGGGATCAGTGAGCTTATAACGGTGTTTTCAGCTATGGCTAGGTGATGGCTGAGTGAAAAAATCTTCTATGCCTGAAGAGAAAACCTGTAATTGGTAGCGATGACCAGCACATCTATGTAAGAATGAGGAGAACTATTATGACTAAAAATAATTTTAAACCTGAATTTAACCGTGATCAGCAGCCGCAGGAATCTGAGACTAAAAAGAAATACTCATTAGGTGCTCATACTCAAGAGCCTAAAAATAGTGTGAGAGATTCGCTATTAGATAAGGCTTTTAGTGATCATTTACCTACTCAACCGGCGGAACCACACAGTGAGGATCTTACTGGCTTGATCCGATCTGGTACTGACGACGAGATTTTTGATACCAGTTTGTTGGATCAGTTTTCGAATCAGCACGCTCCAACTACCGGTGAACTTGACTTAGAAGCTCGTTCTTCTTTACGACGATTGACTCGTGGTAGTGAAATCCATGCTACTGATCAAGATGATGGCTATGACGTTGAGTATCGAAAACTGCGTCTAGAAAGAGTCATCCTTGTAGGAGTGTGGACTAGCGGCACTACCGCTGAAATTGAAGCGACAATGAATGAACTAGCAGCACTAGCTGAAACTGCTGGTTCGGAAATCGTCGATATGCTCTACCAAAAACGAGATCGACCCGATCCAGGTACCTATATCGGTTCTGGCAAAGTAAAAGAGCTTGCTGAGATTGTGCAAGCAACCGGTGTTGATACAGTGGTTTGTGATGGTGAATTATCCCCTGGTCAGATGATTGCTTTAGAAAAAGCATTAGACGTTAAAGTCATTGACCGCACCATGCTTATTTTGGATATTTTTGCTCAACATGCCAAGAGCAAAGAAGGCAAAGCACAAGTATCACTAGCACAGATGGAATATTTAATTACGCGTGTGCGTGGTTGGGGTGGTGCATTATCACGCCAGGCTGGTGGTAGAGCAGGTTCTAATGGCGGCGTGGGTTTGCGTGGTCCTGGCGAAACCAAAATTGAGGCAGATCGTCGTCGATTGCGTGCAGATATGGCGAAATTGCGTAAAGAAATCGCTGGCATGAAAACTGCTCGTGAGATTAAACGCTCCCAGCGACGTGCTGCTACAATCCCACAGATCGCAATTGCTGGATACACCAATGCTGGTAAGTCATCGTTGATTAACGCTATGACTGGTGCTGGGGTACTAGTAGAAGATGCTTTATTTGCCACCTTGGATCCTACTACCCGGCGTGCAGAACTTGGTGATGGTCGTACGGTAGTGTTTACCGACACTGTGGGATTTGTACGCCATTTACCTACCCAGTTAGTGGAAGCATTCCGTTCTACCTTAGAAGAAGTGGTAGAAGCTGATCTTGTGCTACACGTCGTTGATGGTTCTGATCCTTTCCCATTAAAACAAATTGAAGCAGTCAATGGGGTTATTAGCGATATTGTTCGAGAACTGGGAGTAGAAGCGCCACCAGAGATCATTGTGGTTAATAAGATTGATGCTGCTGATCCGTTAGTTTTGGCAGAGCTGAAACATGCGTTTGACGACGTTATTTTTGTTTCTGCACACACTGGGCAAGGGATTCCAGAGCTAGAGACCCGAGTAGAACTTTTCCTTAATACTTTGGATGCTCATGTTGAATTACTTATCCCATTTACTCGTGGTGATATTGTTTCACGCTTGCATGAGCAGGCAACTGTTGTTTACGAGGAATATACCGACGCTGGTACCAAACTAGATATTCGCTTGCCGCAGTCGATGGCAGATGAATTAAAAGAGTTTATTGTGACCAGTTAAGTAGAGTAGATATTAAATAACTAAAAATGAAGCAATAAGAACTGTATTCTTATTGCTTCATTTATTTTCATGATGTGGTTAGAAAATTGTGAAAAAGAGCTCTGACAACGGATAATGTACGTTCGTGAGTATTTCTACATGGCGCTGGACTGTGCATGGTGATGGTAAGCATATCGAACCAGGAGCGATTGTTGCTCCAGATCAGCGATTGAGCTGGACACGAACTATTGGTATTGGTATGCAGCATGTAATTGCAATGTTTGGTGCAACACTTTTGGTTCCTACTCTGACCGGTTTTCCAGTTAACACGACGTTATTATTTTCTGGTTTAGGCACCATGATTTTTCTGCTCATTACCCGTAATCGGTTACCGTCGTATTTGGGTAGTTCTTTTGCTTTTATTGCTCCACTGATGGCTAGCCAATCAGAAGGCATTGGGGTGCAGCTCGGCGGCGTGGTTGCTGTGGGTATTACCTTGATTATCGTTGGTTTTATCGTAAAAGCTTTAGGTAAACGGGTACTTGATTTGGTGATGCCACCAGCAGTAACCGGCGCTATCGTGGCTTTGATTGGTTTGAACTTGGCACCAGCGGCAACAACAAACTTTGTTTCGCAACCAGGTGTGGCAGCAGTGACGTTATTTGCCATCTTATTATTTACTGTTGGTGGTAGAGGAATGATGGCTCGTTTGGGTATTTTGCTCGGCGTGATAATCGGTTGGATTTATGCAGCTCTAAGTGGAAATTTATCGGAAAATGCAGCTGAAACAATTGCTGCTGCTTCGTGGGTTGGATGGCCTGAGTTTCATACTCCAGTTTTTACGCAGTCAGCTATTTTGGTTACCTTACCCGTAGTTATTGTACTTATTGCGGAAAATGTTGGACACGTAAAAGCAGTCAGTGAAATGACTGGTAAAAATATTGATGATATTGCCGGAGATGCTTTAATCGCAGATGGTGTTGGTACTACTTTAGCCGGTGGTTTTGGTGGTTCAGGAACTACAACATATGCAGAAAATATTGGCGTTATGGCTGCCACTAAAGTGTATTCGACGGCCGCATATTGGGTAGCTGCTTTAACTGCAGTGGTCTTGGCTTTTATCCCTAAATTTGGTGCCCTGATTTTTACTATCCCTAGCGGTGTACTTGGTGGTGCTGCGATTGTCCTTTATGGTTTGATTGGCATGCTCGGGGTACGTATTTGGCAAGATAATAAGGTTAATTTTAATAATCCAGTGAATCTTACAATGGCGGCAGTAGCGTTAGTTGCTGGTATTGGTGATCTGACCTTGAGTATATTTGGCTTAGAACTCCAAGGTATTGCTTGGGGATCCATGGGGATTATTGTTTTATATCCTCTTATGAAATGGATTTATACCTATATCGGTGAAGGCAACGGTGCTAAATATTAACCCTAGAACGCGCTTAGGCTAGCTAGAACGGAGTAATTCTAGCTAGCTTTGGTTGGATATACAGCGTTTTTGTAGGAACTGAGATAGTCCCAGGCATGGGTATTAAAAATGTGCTTGGGGTATGAAAAATCCGGTGTGTTAAAGCCATTTTTTGTGGTTCAATACACCGGATTTTTATGCTGAATTAATTTTTACTCAGCGTCGAGATCTTTCTCGATAAGAGCAGCAATCTTTTCGACGGCTTCAGCGTTCTCGGAAGTAACGGTAACCTTGTCACCCTTTTCAGCGCCCAGAGCCATGATCATGAGAGAAGAAGCAGCATCGGTTTCATCATCGTCTTCGCCTTCGAGAGCGAGGAAGATCTCCTCATCGTACTCACCGGCAGCTTCAGCGATGATAGAAGCAGGACGTGCGTGCAGGCCGACGGCGGAGCCGACCACAACGGTCTTGGAAGCCATGAAATGGTCCTTTCATTGTGCCCACCCGTTCATGTGATTGGGGAAAGGGCGCTGTGATAGTGATATATGAGTGCTTCTATATTGATATCTAGAAGACCTGTGTCCGATTGTAGGCGGGAATGAATTACTTCGCTATGCAAAATGTGGGAAAATCCGAAAAAATATATGTGATTTATCTCGTTTGATTCCGTTTCTTCCCGAATTTGTTCTGTTTTATTGTTTGAACGGAGGTTTTCCTACTTAAAAAGCGCCCTCCACAGTGGGAAAGCGCTTTTATATCGAGAATTATTTTTAGTAGCTGCCAGTAGCTAATAATCTACTAGGCAGCAACTTTTTCTGCTTTTGCAGCAGCTGCTTCAATGGTCTTATTAGGCCATAGTTGTTTTAAAGCAATTACTGCTGCGGCAGCGGTAGCGATACCAGCGAGCAACGCGATAATCCATCCCCAGAGTGGGTCAATGGCAAAGAACACGAAGATACCACCGTGAGGAGCGCGCGAACCAACGCCAAGCGCCATAGATAGGGCACCAGTAACTGCGCCACCAGCCATCATGGCTGGAATGACTCGGAAAGGATCGGCAGCTGCGAAAGGAATAGCACCTTCGGAGACAAAAGAGAGTCCTAATAGCCAGGCTGATTTACCGTTTTCTTGCTCTGCTGGGGTAAAGAGATTCTTGCGAATCAAAGTAGCGATAGAAAGTGCAATTGGTGGAACCATGCCAGCGGCCATAACTGCAGCCATAATTTGCATGGAAGCCTCATCACCAGTAGATAGACCAGCAGTAGCGAAGAGATATGCAGCTTTATTAACCGGGCCACCAAGATCGAAGCACATCATGAGACCCAAAATAATTCCTAGCAAAATAGCGGAGGAACCAGACATCCCAGCTAACCAGTTTTGTAGTCCGGTCATAATTGCTTCCAGTGGACGACCCAGCAATAAGAACATGGCTAGGCCGACGATGAGGGAGGTAAGCAGCGGGATAATAACTACCGGCATGAGTGAAGCAATAATACGGTGTACCTTCCACGAACCGATCCACATTGCAATCAAACCTGCGAGTAAACCGGTGACCAGACCACCAATGAAGCCAGCACCAAGGGAGATAGAGATAGCGCCACCTACGAAACCTGGTGCAATACCTGGACGTCCGGCAAGAGCATAGGCGATATAGCCCGACAAAGCCGGAACAATAAAGCCCATAGCAGCTTGGCCAATAGCAAAGAGAACAGCACCGATATAAAGCAAGAGGTCAGAGCGTTCAAAGACCATCTCGGCACCGTCAACTATAACGGTGTTACCTGGAAGATCGGTTAATGAATAACCAGTAGCGATAGCTGACCAACCATTGGCCATATCGTAACCACCGAAGAGGAAGCCTAGCGCTAGTAGCAAACCACCAGCAGCAACAAACGGCACCATATAAGAAACGCCAGTCATGACTGCTTGTTGGATGCGTTTGCCCCAGCTTAATCCAGTGCCTTCTTCTGTAGAGCTAGTAGCAGCACTGCCACTGACTGTACGAGCGTGAGGGTTCTTTGCTGCTGCGATAGCTTCTTGAATCATGATTGCAGGCTCATTGATTGCTCGTTTGACACCTGATTCAATGACCGGCTTACCAGCAAAACGTTCCCGATCTTTTACTCCCACGTCGGTAGCAAATATGACCGCGTCGGCAGCTTTGATTGTTTCTTGTGGTACCGGAGTAACCGAAGAAGAACCTTGAGTTTCCACAACCAGTTCGACCCCATCCATTTCCTGAGCGGTTTGGGTGAGCGAATCGGCAGCCATATAGGTGTGTGCAATACCAGTTGGGCAGGCAGTAATAGCCACGATGCGGGTGACATCGGAGTTTGGTGTTGAATCGGTTGGTGGAGCTGCTACTGAAGTAGCTTTTTTCTTCGGTTCAGCATTGATTACTTCAGTAACTAGTGTGACGATCTCTGTTTCTGTTTGTGCATCACGAAGAGCTTGGACAAAGTCTTTGCGAACAAGAGCACGAGCCAGTTTAGAGAGAATCTTGAGGTGTTCTTTTCCGCCGCCAGCCGGAGCTGCGATAAGGAAGACCAGGTTGGCCGCTCCATCAGGCCCGGAGAAGTCTACGGCTTCACTTAAGCGTGCAAAGGCCAGCGTTGGTACGCTGACTGCCTCAGAGCGGCAGTGTGGGATAGCAATGCCACCCGGAACGCCAGTGCCAGATTTTGCTTCACGGGTCAAGGCATCGTTAGCAAGTTGCTCAGCGGAGTTAGCACGGTGTGCATCTGCAACAATCTGTGCCAAAGCTGTGATTACACCGGTGGTGTCGGTGCCTAACTTGCGATCAAGCGCGACAAGGTCGGTGGTGATAATAGGTTCAGACATAGGTTGAATCCTTGTGTCACTGGGGCCAAAGCTTCACAAACTTTTAGGCCTCGGCCCGCATTAATAAGAGGTTATGAAATTATGTCAGACCAGTGTGCGGATGGTTGTTTCCGCAATATTTACTTGGTCTGGGGTCGGAATGGTGGTACCAGGTAGACTTGCCGCCGCAGTGCCGTAAGCAACGCCTTGTCGTAGACATTCATCAAGAGGTTTGCCATCAGTGTGCGCCATGATAAAACCTGCCAAAGTACAATCGCCAGCACCAACAGTTGATAGAATTTTTGCTGGTGGTGGGGTTGCTACCCAGGCATTATTTGTGGTAACAAGAACAGCGCCGGCACTACCTAGAGTAACTAGCACATGTTCTACACCGCGTACTACCATCTTACGTGCAGCTTCTATAACGGGTAAATAGTTACCTTTTTCGGCCTGTGCTTCTAGTTCAAGACCATTGACGCCGACAAGCTGGCCGAGTTCCATGCCATTAGGTTTTAGAATGCTTGGAGCAGTTGACTCTAATTGTTGACTAAGCGCAATAAGTGGGGCATCTGAGGTATCGATTGCAACTTTGATGTTTGGATAGTTCTTATATAAAAGTTGGGTTAACTGAGCATACCAATCTTGTGGAACTCCAGGTGGTAAGGAACCAGCAAGAACTGCCCATTCGGCGTGAGCGCAGTGATCAATAAGGAGCTTTTCGACGGCTCGTTGCTGTTGTTCAGTTAAAGTAGCACCTTGACCATTTAGTTTTGTAGTAGTGCCGTCTGTTTCAGTAATAGCTGTGTTTACTCGTACCGGCTCGGTAACAGATACAGTTGCGCAGGGGAGTTCCTGGTTTTTCACTAAGGTGATGAAAGGATCATCGGCTGCGGCAGGAAATAGCGCGATAGTCTTTTTTGCGGCAGCTAAAACTGCTCCAGAAACATTGATTCCCTTGCCGCCAGCAACGCGTTGGCTTCCGGTTAGACGGTGAACTTGGCCGCGTTCAAGTGTGGTACCTAGATTGAAAGTGGCATCAATACTAGGGTTAGGGGTTAGTGTGACTATCATGGAATCACCAATTCAGGGTCGAAATTACGTAATGAGTCAATATTTGATTGGCTGATATTTTTATCAGTGACAATAAAGTTCAGGTCATTTAGAGCTGCGAAAGTTTCCACTGAATCTTTGCCAATTTTGGTGGAGTCGCATAGTGCAACAGAAATATTTGATTGATGCAGCATGGCTGTTTTCATATCGGCTTCTCGCGGATCAGAGGTAGTTAATCCTCTATCAATGCTAAGTCCGGTAGTACCTAGGAAAGCGATATCAGCACGCAAATTTTTTAATGCTTCGGTTGCTTGAGGCCCAACTATGGCTTGAGTCCGTGCTTTGACAATACCGCCCACGATAGAAACACTTGGTACTCCTGCTGTGGCTAAACTGCGGGCAATATTGGGGGAGTTGGTTACGACAACCCAGGATTGACCGACATAGTGCCTGGCCAGAGTATTAGCAAAGGCTTCAGTGGTAGAACCAGCATCAATAAAAATAGAAGCACAAGGGCTAGGAATAAGTTCTAAAGCAGCTTGAGCAATAGCTTGTTTGCGTCGCTGTGATTGATGAATCGGAAGGTCATTTACTTCATCAACAGCAAGGAGGTCGCTAGGTGAAGTACCGCCGCCGATAATAGCTCCCCCGTGTACTCGGCGCAGTAGGCCTTGTGTCTCTAGTTGTTTGAGGTCGCGGCGAATTGTTTCTGGAGTGACATCAAATTGTTGAGCTAAATGAGCAACGCTACATCGTCCTAATTGTTCGGTAATCGCAACAATTGTTGTTTGTCGATCGCTGACTTCGGCAAGTGTGGCCATATTCACCTCCTGGTGTCTGATCGTTTTTGAGTGATGCCCGTGGTGACTTTTTATGGCCACGACATGCTTTTATTGTTATTGGTTATGCATTTTTTAAGTCCATTGTGAGGGCTAGTTCTTAAAAATGTTGGTTCTAACGCCTAATTTATGCCCATTTCTTTTTGAATGTCAATATTTTCTTGTTTGATTGGTTGCGAGAGTGTGGATTTTGTGGTGATGTAGAGGGAGGTAATCCGCCATATGTGAAGATAGGTGAGAAAAATTGGATAACGTGATAAAAGACACTGTTATTAAGGGAACAGCTGTCGTCCCCGGCGTCCGATATGCAAAGGCAGTGTGGATTAGTCCACGCCCAGAACTTCCACATGCTGGAGACGTCATTGATGAATCTTTGCGTGAAGCGGAAAAAGAGCGTTTTGCAGCAGCTGCTGATTTGGTTGCCTCCCGCTTATTAGAGCGTTCTGCTACCGCTAAAGGTGCTGCGGCAGGAATTTTGAAGGCTACTGCTGGAATGGTTAATGACCGAGGCTGGCGCAAAGCAGTTAATAAAGGCATTCAAGGTGGTCACCCCGCGGCTTATGCAGTGGTGGCAGCAACTACCAAGTTTGTCACCATGTTTGAGGCTGCTGGCGGCGTTATGGCAGAACGTACAACCGACTTGCGGGATATTCGTGACCGTGTGATCGCTGAGTTACGTGGTGAAAAAGAACCCGGTTTGCCAGACGTTTCCGAGCAGGTCATTCTGTTTGCTGATGATCTTTCGCCAGCAGATACTGCTGCTTTAAATACCGAATATTTTGTTGGTTTGGTTACTGAGCTAGGTGGACCAACAAGCCATACTGCAATTTTGGCTCGACAGCTTAACGTTCCATGTATCGTGGCTGTTGGTGACAAAATTTCGCAAATTTCTGCTGGTGATCCAGTGCTTGTCGATGGTGCCCTTGGCACAATTACTCTCGGCGCTGATCCAGAAACTGCGAAGCAGGCTGAGCAAGAGTCGAAACTCTTAGCAGAACGAATTTCTCAATGGCGTGGTCCTGCCCAAACTAAAGATGGGTACCGGGTACAGCTACTGGCTAATGTGCAAGATGGTAAGGCTGCCCGCATTGCAGCTACTGAGAGCCAAGCTGAAGGTATTGGGTTGTTCCGCACTGAAATGTGTTTCTTGTCGGCGACCAAGGAACCTAGTGTAGATGAGCAAGCGGAGGTATATAAGAAGGTTCTTGAGCAGTTCCCTGAGTCGAAGGTAGTGGTTCGTTCTCTCGATGCTGGTTCTGATAAACCAGTTGCTTTTGCAAGCATGGCTGATGAGATGAACCCAGCACTTGGTGTGCGTGGTTTACGTGTTGCTCGTGCTAATGAAGCATTGCTTACCCGCCAGTTAGATGCTATTGCAAAGGCTGCCTCTGATTTGGGTCGTGGCGATGAAGCTCCGACATGGGTGATGGCACCGATGGTTGCTACTGCTAGGGAAGCAAAATGGTTTGCTGGTCTATGCGCTGAGCGCGGCCTTATTGCAGGTGCGATGATTGAGGTTCCCGCTGCAGCGTTGATGGCCGATAAACTCATGCCACATCTAGACTTTGTTTCTATTGGTACTAATGATTTAACCCAGTACACAATGGCAGCTGACCGAATGAGTCCACAGTTGGCTTATTTGACCGATCCATGGCAACCAGCGGTACTCCGGTTGATTCAGCATACGTGTGAAGAAGGTAAGCGTTTTAATACCGCTGTTGGGGTATGCGGTGAAGCTGCTGCGGATCCACTGTTGGCATGTGTGCTTACAGGTTTAGGGGTGAACTCGCTTTCTGCAGCTTCAACAGCAGTTGCTGGTGTCGGTGCTCAGCTGGCAGCAGTAGATTTTGAAACTTGCCAAAAAGCTGCAGACGCAGCGATTAATGCTGAGGGTGCTACTGAAGCACGTGCATTAGTACGCGCTATTTTAGAACCATAATTTTTAAGTTTAATCTTCTGACTAAGACTCACCCAAAGGGTGAGTCTTTTTTAGTTGGTTGTAGTTAGCGAATGCTGCCACGTAGATAAGCAAAAATAGCGTCACAGTGTGTGACGCTATGAAAAATTACTTTATCTTGCTTTTGTTAGAAGTATTTTATGGGGCGACAATGACTTCTACGTCGCGCTCGCGTAGAGCACGAACAAAACTTTCGGGTGCATTCGAGTCAGTGATAACTACATCAATATCTGAGACCGAACCGAAGCTAACCAAGTAATCAGTGCCCATTTTGGAGGCATCACAAAGTACAACCACCTTGTGTGCATTAGTAATCATGGTTGATTTAATAGCTGCTTCTTGGGAATCTGCGGTAGAAAGCCCATGATCAAGGGTTAGTGCATTGGTTCCAATAAAAGCTACATCAGCACGCATCAGAGCTAGTGTACGCAAAGCGGTATCACCAACAACTGCTTGGGTAATAGCACGGACAGTGCCACCAAGAAGTTGAACCTCATCAGCACCAGAATTAGCAAGTGAGAGTGCAATATTTAAGCTGTTGGTTACGATCGAGAGCATGTGTGACTGTGGCTGTGCGCCAATGAGATCAGCTAGCGCCGCAGTGGTTGTCCCAGCATCGAGGAAAATGCCTCCCATATCTTCAGGAAGAAAGCGCAGTGCTTCACGCGCAATAGAGTTTTTTGCTCCGGAGGCTGAGCGGGCGCGAGCATCGAGACTGAATTCAGTGGTTTGAAACGTTTGATTAGCTACGGCACCACCATGGACACGATGAACAACGCCTTCACGATCTAAAACTGCGAGATCGCGACGGATGGTTTCAGCGGTAACGTCGAAGCGACTGGCTAATTCAGTAACATTAACGCGGCCTTCCACAGCGGTTAAAGACGCAATCTGACGACGACGCTCCTCCGAGTACATTGTTCACCTTCCTTGGACTGTTTTGCTGGGTAGGGTTCAAACTTAAACACCACACAAAGCAACGTAGCGGTAGACATTTTCTGTGTTTATCTAATGCATCTATTCTTCCACGCTAATGTGAAACCGGGAGCATTTTTGGGATTATTTCGGCTATATTCGGGCACGATACAAAATAACGTGCTGGATTTTAGCGAAAAAGAACAAGGTGAGCGGTGAAAAACAAAACAAAGTGGGCATTATCTCACAGAAGGGAAAAGAGCTTCTGTCGCCTAATTTGGGGGTAAGGAAAGAGATGAATGCCCACGAGAAATACACAGAATTCTGTGTGCGGTTTTGATTGCTATATGTGAGAAATAGATTAAAGTTTTCGTAAAACTGAGACCACTTTACCCATAATTTCTGCATGGGTTCCATCTATTGGATCGAATGCTTCATTATGTGGAAGCAACCATATACCAGATTTGTCTTTGTGGAATTCCTTGACGGTTGCTTCGCCTTCGATGAGGGCGGCAACAAAGTCGCCTTGGTTGGCAGTCGGCTGTGAGCGAATAACTACCCAGTCGCCATCAAGAATTCCGGCGTCGCGCATGGATTCGCCAATAACTTGTAGCATGAAAAGCTCACCATCACCTACAATTTCTGCTGGTAATGGATAATAAACTTCAATATTTTCTTCAGCAAGTATGGGATAGCCAGCTGCAATACTGCCCATGACTGGGATCATATGGGCGGCGGTATTGAATTCTTCCGGAGTTGCTGCAGTGTTGATTGCTAGGCCAGGTTTCTTTTTATTTGTTGTTTCTGGCAATGCTCGAACATCCACAGCGCGAGGTTTATTAGGATCGCGACGAAGAAACCCTTTTTTTTCCAACATTTTCAATTGATATGCCACTGAAGATGTTGACTGCAATCCGGCTGCGTCGCCGATTTCGCGAATGCTAGGCGGATAGCCACGCAGTAGGACGGCATCGTGAATCACTTCAAGGATTCTGCGTTGTCGGGCACTAAGGGAAGAGGCATCGGGTTTCGAATTAGAAGATTGCTTAGCCATTGTTATTCCTAGATTTTATTGATTAAACCTATGTTTTATCTTGTGAGGATGGGTATATTTTCAACTCAGGTGTTCGAATAGATATTAAATCTAGGTGTCGAACAGTTTATGTGTTAATGGCTTTAACCATAGCATCTTTTCCTGACCATGGACACATGTGTTCGACTTTTTTGAAAAAAATCTTGACAACTATCGAACGGACGTTCATAATTTTGATACAAGAGTTTTTCGAACATTTATGCGTAAACGAGAAATGTAATTTCCGAATCCGTTGTTATTGTGACTGTCGATTTACTCATTCATATCAATAATTTTTTAGGAGACGACATGTCCACCACTTTTATTTCAACCACACGTTCAACTGTTTCCCGTAATGAGTTGGCTCGCCATACTGCGGCTTATCGCACACCTGTACAAAAAACTAGCCCAATTAGTGTGTGGGATGGCGAGCCTATTCTTGCTACAACAGGAGATAAGTATTCGGTTCGCACGTTAAATAACACCGCTTATCGGGTGCATTCTCAGAAATATGCTTGGCATAGTCCGCATGTAAATATACAAAAAATAGAAAAACGAAAAGAAATTCTACGAAATGGAATTTTTGGTGGTTTATTTGGACTTACCCTTACCATAGGTTTGCTGGTTGCAAGTCCAACTGCCGAAGAACCGGTAGGAACACCAGCAACCGTTGCTAGGGTAAATACACAGTAAATTTAGCTACAAAACCCTATTAGTTAGCCGTTATCTTATAGTGAGGAAAAGCTCCTTTTCTGGAAACGACAATAATTCTAAAATACGTAGGATAGAAGTCGGCTTAACTAATAGTAGAAGTGAGAGTAGATGTATTGCCCGTTTTGCCAGCACAATAACTCTAAGGTTATTGATTCGCGAATGATTGACGCTGGTACAGCTATTAGGCGACGTAGAGAATGCACTTCTTGCGCCGGCAGATTTACTACAGTTGAAAAAGCACAATTGCTTGTTGTCAAACGTAATGGTCTAATGGAACCTTTTAGTCGAGACAAAGTTATTGTTGGTGTCAGTAGAGCTTGCCAAGGCAGAGACGTTGGCGAAGATGCTTTAAAAAAGCTTGCTCAACAGGTTGAATCAAATATTCGCAGTCAAGGAAGTTCACAAGTTAATGCCAATGATATCGGTTTAGCTATTCTTGATCCGCTGCGAGAATTAGATGAGGTTGCTTATCTTCGCTTTGCTTCAGTGTATAAGTCTTTTGAAAGCGCGGATGATTTTGAGTCTGAGATACGTCTTATGCGGCGTCGTGATCGCACCGCTTGATTATCAGTAGAATCACGACGCCGATTACTGAATGCGTTTTATGATGCAGACAGATTGTTGATTGCTTTGGAGATTTTACGTTCGCTCACTGATTGAGCGGTGCCTAATCGTTGAGCAAATAGACTTACCCGAAGCTCTTGTAACATCCATTGGATTTCGCGAACTTTTTTCACTGGTGCTTGAGAATTAGGTAGCTCAGCTAAACGTTTCTTTAGCTGAGATTCCAAAGAATTTACAACATATTGACGATCTGCATCACGATCTGGGAAATGCTCCATATCCGCTAAACGCAACTGCATTGCTTGAAGATAGCGTGGTAAGTGTTTCAAATGTTCCATGCCATGAATCGCAATGGCATTTTTAGGCAGCAGGAACTTGAGTTGATTTTTAAGATCATCAATTGCAGGACCAGACCATTTTTTTAATTCACTATCCACCGCATAGTAAGCAATTAATGCTGGTGCAATGGCAACAATAGTTTGGCGAACTAGCCCAGGAACTTGCGGTTTAATTGCTGCGAGTAGTTGTGCGAATTTTTCTGGATCACGTACGACACCACCGTGGCTTAATAAAAGATCACGAGTGGCTGCAACACGTGCATCATCGACTAACCCGGTAACCCCACCATGCGGGAAATTTTCTACCCCTACTCGTTGCTTGATGGCTAAACCATTAACCATTTTTTGTGCATTAACTGGAATTTCACGTAACAATAAGGTCAAGGTGGCGGTCAACATGGAAGCGTCAGCTTCTTGACGAGTACCAACAACTTTTACTGCCACACCATTTTTTGTTGCTACCAGTGTGGGGTAGGCAGTGACTTTCTGCCCATCAACAGTGCTGATAATTTCTTCTTTAATTACTCCTAAAGTTTGGTTGGTCCATTCTGCTACCTCTTCTTGTTCAGCAATACGGCTTACCCGAGATACCGATGCTTTAATCTGATGTTGACGACGATGTTTAAGTTCATCAAGATTACGCGAAGCATCAATGATAGTTCCACGTCGATCTACTGCTGCAAAGCGCATACGCAAATGATCAGGAACTTGTGCGAAATCGAAGTCATTAGCATTGATGCCGCGACCGCCAAGCTGGCGAAGTTGATCGGCAAGTTGCACTGTTAACTCGCCAGCATTGGGATCTAAGGAATCGATGACTAATTGAGCATAATTAGGTGCCGGTACAACTTGACGACGTAAATGCTTAGGCAAACTTTTTATTAGTGCGGTAACTAGTTCAATCCGCATACCTGGTACCAGCCATTCAAATCCTTCATTGCGTAAACCAGCTAGTAATGGGATCGGAATATGGATACTTACTCCATCATCAATAGTTCCTGGCTCAAATTGATAGCTGAGTTGGAATTCAAGATTATCTTGGTGCCATATATCAGGGAATTGATCATTGGTAACAACCTCAGCCTCTTTGCTAAGTAACTGCTCTGGATCGAAATCTAACAGGGCAGGGGAGTTCGATTCAGTTTTACGCCACCAACGATCAAAACTATGCGCATTAGTGATATGTGCCGGTATACGTTGATCGTAGAAGGTAAAGAGTCTCTCCTCATCAACAATAAGATCACGGCGACGCGCTTTAGCTTCAATATTGGCGGCGTCGGCAAGCTTTTCGACGTTACGTGCAAAGAATTTGTGTTGGGTTGTCCATTGTCCTTCAATAAGCGCATTGCGAATAAACATATCGCGAGCAGCAGCAGTATCAATTCGACTATAAGCAACTAGTCGGTCATTAATAACTGTTACTCCATAAAGTGTTGATTTTTGATGCACTAAAGCGGTGGCTTTTTTGCTCGACCACACTGGTTCAGAGTATTGGTGGCGCAGTAGATCACCAGCGATATTTTCGATCCAACGAGGATCAATGGTAGCAACATCACGTGCCCAAAGCCGGGTGGTTTCTACCAATTCAGCAGCCATAATATACTCCGGTGGCTTTTTAGCTAGAGACGAACCAGGAAAAATCATAAATTTTGTATTACGGCTGCCATGAAATTCACGACCTTCGGCTGAGCGAACACCAATATGCGAAAGCAAACCAGTGAGCAGAGATTGATGTATTAAATCAGGTTGGGATGAACTAAAGGTTTTTTCTACTGTTGTCCAACCAATCTGTTCGCCAATGCTGCGTAATTGGCGAACTAAATCCCACCACTCGCGAATACGCATGTGATGCAGGTATTCTTTTTGTACTTGGCGTCTAAATTGATTTCCGCTTAGCTGTGCGCGTAGTTCAGAGACGTATTCCCATAGCTTGAGGTAGCTAAGGAAATCACTAGTGTTGTCTTTAAAACGTGCATGGAGTTGGTCAGCATGCGCCTGATGTTCTAAGGGACGTTCACGAATATCTTGAATTGTTAAGGCTGCCACAATAATCATTGTCGCTTCTAAACAACCTAAGCGCTCTGCTTCGATGAGCATACGCGCCATGCGTGGATCAAGCGGGATGCGCGCTAAGGTACGACCAATATGAGTTAACTGTGGTTGTCCATGAGGATCTTCTTTTTGTTTGAGCGCACCAAGTTCATGCAGCAACATAAGACCGTCTCTAATAGAACGGGTATCTGGTTTTTCGATAAAAGGAAAGGCATCAATATCACCTAACTTAAGGCTTGCCATCTGCAAAATAACGCTTGCTAGATTAGTGCGTAAAATTTCCGGATCAGTAAATTCTGGTCGAGATAAGAAATCTTCTTCGGAGTACAACCTAATAGCGATACCATCTGCTACGCGTCCACAGCGTCCTGAACGCTGATTGGCACTGGCTTGTGAAATATCTTCGATAGGCAACCGTTGTACCTTGGTTCGCACTGAGTAACGAGAAATACGCGCAGTGCCAGTATCAATAACATAATGAATACCTGGAACTGTTAGTGAAGTCTCAGCGATATTAGTAGCTAATACAATGCGACGCTTGGTGTGTGGACGGAAAACACGATGCTGCTCTTCGTTGCTTAACCGACCATAAAGAGGAGTGACCTCAATGTTTTTCCATTGTTGGGTAGCAATAAGTTCCATTGCATCACGAATATCAGCCTCGCCAGCAAAGAAACATAAAATATCGCCTTCACCTTCACCCATGAGCTCAATAAGCGCATCAATAAGGCCATCGGTAGGATTGCCCACTTCATTGGGCCGATAACGTATTTCTACGGGATAGGTTCGTCCAGAGACTTCTATGATGGGGGCATCATTAAAATGTCGCGAAAAACGCTCAGGATCAATGGTTGCTGAGGTAATAATTACTTTCAGATCTGGTCGTTTAGGAAGAAGCTGCTTGAGACAACCAAGTAGAAAATCAATATTTAAACTGCGTTCATGAGCCTCATCAATAATGATGGTGTCGTAGGCATTAAGGAAACGATCACGCTGCATTTCGGCAAGCAAAATACCGTCAGTCATTAATTTGATAGCGGTTTTTTGCCCTACGCGATCATCAAAACGAATAGCGTAACCAACTGATTCGCCGATTTTTTGTCCTAATTCTTCTGCAATACGTTCGGCAACGGTACGTGCGGCTAAACGTCGTGGTTGGGTATGCCCAATAAGTCCACGCACGCCTAAGCCTAATTCCAAACAAATCTTAGGAATCTGAGTGGTTTTACCAGAACCAGTTTCACCAGCGATAATAACGACCTGATTATTGGCAATGGCTGTTTTAATATCGTCTTTTCTAGCACTAACTGGTAGCTGAATGGGATAGTTTGGCTTTGGGATAGAGTCTTTTAATTCAATTTGTTGTTGTATTGCAGACTTAACGTCTTGATTAATGGCACTAAAAGCCTTCGCAGAATGTGCGCCTGCTAGGCGGCGTCGAAAAGCACGTTCATCGCTAATACTTACTTGGGCAAGCTTTTCGACGATATTTTTACGTAATTGAACTAGTTCGGGGGCAAGTAAAGTAGGAGAATTTTTTTTCTTATGAGTGTGCTTTTTTTGAGAAGAAGATTGGGCAGACATAGTTAATGTTCTAAAGTAAGTAGCGTTTTTGGCTTTAATAGTGAAAAGTGGGTAAAGAAGATTATCCGTGAAATAGGTTCTTTTGATAAAGAGTTTGTGCGGAAAATCGGTAGTAACTGAATGCTTTTAGTATATGCAGGAAGGGTTTCATTACGAGATGACGACACCACCAAATAATCCTTTTGACGGTTATGGTAATCGGGACGCAGATAAGTATGAGCAAAGTCAGCCTGGATATGGCTATGGCATGGGATATCCCAAAGATTCAAATGATTATGAGCAAGCATCTTATTCAGCAATAGCAGCTACTGATGGCAAGTTAGATATTATGCTGGCCATTAAATATGGTATTCAAGCTACTTTTAAACGACCACTGTTGTGGATCGGTGGTGCGGCGCTATTTATGCTAGTAATTGCTTCCATATCAGCATTTACTGCGCTTATTTCAGATGATTCTTTTGAATCGTCGAATAGTTTTGCAGAGGTTATTTTTAATATAGTACTGACAATTGCCACGTTTTTAATTAATCCATTCCTTTATCGAGCATTTCTTTTGGCAATGGATTTGAAAGAGATTAATTTCACCAGTGTGCGCGAAGGATTTAGCTATAAGTCTTCGTTGCTTATCCAGATCATCTCATCATTGATTACCGGAATCTTATTGTCGCTAGGATTCGTTTTCATACTGATATCCGTAGTCGCAGGTACTGACTATGGGGAACCAAACTGGGCGATGTTTATATTAGGATGCATTGTTCTTCTAGGTATTACAATAATCATTACCCCACTTATTTCTTATTGGCTCTACTACGTTGTTGATGGACAAAGTGGGCTTGTTGATGTGATGAAGCAGGCAGTTGAGGATGGAAAACGTAATTTCTTCCAAATTATTGGGTTCTGCATTCTTTTTAATATTGGTGCTCTACTGTTTATTCTTGTTACTTTGACCTTGGGTACTGTGGTGGCTCTCCCGGTTTATTTACATGCACAAACAAGCGTGTACCGCCAGATTTCTGGACGAGGACACGCTGTAGTAGGTTCTTCGCAATAAGCCAACTGGATCCACTTGTTGTGGATTATAGCTTTTCAATCGCCTCGTGGAATGCTTGCGTTAAGCTGGCAGCCAGGAGGCGATAGTCGTCTGTACGAGAAAAAGAGGTACGGAAAGCTAAACCAATATCGCGTCGTGCATTAACGAAATCGCTGAAATAAGCAGTTTCAACACCTGGGCGCGAACATTCAATATCGACGGCAGATTCGGGCACAAGAGTAGCCCCCATGCCGGCGGAAACCAGCTGCATAATAGTTGTCAATGAAGCTGAACGGGTATGTGAGGTGCTGGTGCTTTCCTCAGGATTAAGATCGATTTGATGACATAAACTTACTATTTGATCATGTAAGCAGTGTCCGTCGTCAAGCAAAAGTAGATCAACATTGCGCAGATTATCAAGCGTGAGATCTTCTTTTCCAGCGAGCTCATGACCTTCTGGGACGACCATGACGAATTTTTCGGTGTACATGGGGATTTCTTGGATACCAGCTTGATTATTAGGGGTGGCTAATATGGCGCAATCAAGCACTCCATCGCGTAGTCCGGTAAGAAGATGTTTGGTTTGGTCTTCGACGATATTAAGTTGTAGTTCAGGGAAATCTTTCTGAGTTATAGCTAGGATTTCCGGCAAAATATAGGGTGCGATTGTAGGAATAATACCCAAGGTAAGTGGACCATGTAGTGTGCCGGCAGCGCCTAGTGCGTGGGCCATAAAAACATCGGCTGCCTCAAGGGTTGCCTTGGCATAGGGTAAAAGGGATTGGCCAGCGGGGGTAATAATGACGCGCCTGGTAGATCGTTCAATGAGCTGTACATCTAAACCAGTTTCCAAAGCAACAAGCGCTTGAGATAGCGAGGGTTGGGAAATATTAAGTTTCGCTGCGGCGGTGCCAAAGTGGCGATTTTCTGCAATCGTAACAAAAGTGCGAAGCTGTGCCAGGGTTGGTCGATACTCTTTATTGTTCATACCTATAACTATATAACTAAATAAAGTAATTTCATATTGACCAATGCTACGCCGCGATGCATAATGATCGAGAGCTTCGTAAAGCGTATATATGAGTCATTATTTATGATCCACGACACGATAGCGATGTGTTGTATTAGTCGATGATTGACATAGCTAGCGGAGTGCATAACTAAAAATACATATTTGATTACGCGTTGTTGTGTAACTGGTGGTTTAACTACTTTCTTAGCTATCGGGGGTAGTGATGAGTGCTGTATGTGCTACCTCGTGTCACCAAAAAGGGGTAGCTGGAAATAATACAGAGTTTTCTCTGCGTTATTTTCGATGTGGCTAGTTATGCAGCCAGCGGGTAGTCAGTGTGACTGATGACATTGATTTTAACTATTTCTATAAGGAGATAGCCATGGCTATTTTGACTGTGGGCGAGAAGTTCCCAGATTTTAACCTCACTGCGCTTAAAGGCGGTGACTTACATGATGTAAATGCAACCCAGCCAGAAGATTATTTTGAAAAGGTTTCTTCGGACTCTTACCCAGGCAAGTGGAAGGTTGTGTTCTTCTACCCAAAGGATTTCACCTTCGTATGCCCAACCGAAATCGCTGCTTTTGGCAAGCTTGATGAGGAATTTCAGGATCGCGATACTCAGATTCTTGGTGGCTCCATTGATAATGAGTTCTCTCACTTTAATTGGCGGGCAACCCACCCAGAGCTCAAGGGCGTTCCATTCCCAATGTTTTCGGATATCAAGCACGAACTTATTCGTGCGCTTGGCGTAGAAAACGAAGAAGGTGTTGCTGATCGGGCAACTTTTATCGTTGATCCAGATAACATTATCCAGTTTGTTTCTGTTACCCCAGATGCTGTCGGCCGTAACGTTGATGAAGTTCTTCGTGTGCTTGATGCATTGCAGTCAGAAGAAGTGTGTGCATGCAACTGGCAAAAGAATGATCCAACCAAGAACATTGATAAGTTTGCAGAACTACAGGAAGGTTTGAAGTAAAAATGAGTTTGGATAACCTAAAGTCTTCGCTTCCTGAGTATGCAAAAGATTTAAAGCTGAATCTTGGCTCGTTAGCTCGTGGCACTGAGCTAAGCGAGCAGCAGTTGTGGGGGACTTTCTTAGCTGCTGCAGCGGCTTCGCGTAATGAGGCAGTATTTTCGGAAATTTCCGAGGAAGCTAGCCAGCACCTTAGCGAAGAAGCAACCAATGCTGCACTAGCAGCAGCATCGATTATGGCAATGAACAATGTGGCTTACCGCGCTCGTAGCTGGCTTGGCGACGATTACGCTCAGGTGAAAATGGGTCTGCGGATGAACGTTATTGCCAACCCTGGTGTGGAAAAGATCGACTTTGAGCTGTGGAGCATCGCAGTATCTGCGATTAATGGTTGTGAGCACTGCACCCTTGCTCATGAGAAAACCGTACGCAATGAAGGTGTAACCAAAGAGCAGGTTTTTGAAGTTATAAAAATTGCTGCAACTATTCAAGGCATTGCCCAGGCCGTAGAGATTGAGGCTGCCCGCTAAAAAGCGAGTTTTTAAGCTATTAACCTATTTTGCCCTAGCACTATTTTTAGTAGGTGCTAGGGCAAAATAGGTTATTGGGCTCGTTGTAATCTGTGGTTAATAGGTGATAGAAAGGCTAGCTAACCGTATCTCACCTGCGGCATCGGTAGCATCGAGATCAACAATTGCGTGGAAGGCAAATGCATTATCGTCTTCTGGGTCTTTAAGTATCTGGCGTACCTTCCAGTGGCGCTTGTCATCTTTGTTGATACTAAAATATTCAGGCCCACGAGCACGAGAACTGGTATCTAGATCGCTGTATTCATCGAAATAAGCGTCGAGAGCAGCCGTGAAGTCTGGTGTTTGATCAAGGTAATTAAACATTGTTTCGAGTGTTTCTTCTTGTTCAAAAGCAAAAAGCTCTACTACCCGGAACATGAGGTTGCGCACCATAACGGTGAGCGCGCGTTGGTTAGCACTCAGTGCATTGGGGTCAGAAACTCCAAAGGCTAGTTCTTGGGCTAGTGTTTCCTCTGAGATTGGGGCATCAGGATCAGATAGTTGTGCCCACTCATCGACAAGTGAGGAATCAACCTGTCGGATAAGCTCGCCAAGCCAAATGATGATGTCCTCAAGCTCGGCAGTGCGATATTCTGGTGGAACAGAATGCTCTAGAGTGCGCCATATATCGGTTAGATAGCGAAGAGCTACGCCTTCACTGCGAGCCACATTATATGTGGCAATAAGATCAGAGAAGGTCATGCCGTGTTCAAGCATATCGCGTACCACTGATTTAGGGCTTAACTCAAAATCACGCGCCCATGGTTGTCCTGTGATATAGGCAGTGTAGGCAGTATCAAGTAATTCTTCTAGTGGCTGTGGCCAGGTAATTTCTTCGATGATATTCATGCGTTCGGTGTAATCTACACCTTCCGCTTTAAGATTAGCTAGTGCTTCATTACGAGCATGACGCTGTTGTGCTAAGAGAATTTGCCGTGGGTCTTCTACAATAGCTTCAAAAACACTGATGATATCCAAGGTATAGGTATCAGAATCAGGATCAAGCAGCTCTAAAGCAGCGAGTGCAAAAGGCGCAAGTGGTTGATTAAGTGCAAAGTCGCGTTGCAGATCAATAGTTAATGCATAACTGCGTCCATAGATATCAGGTTCCTCATAACGTACAACGATGCCAGCTGCTAATAGACTGCGTAAAAATTCAAGGAGGGTAAGAATATCTCGATTCTGTTTTTCCCGACTATCGTGATTTCCCCGGATAAGTTTTTTGAGTTCCTCATAGGTATCACGAGGCCGAGTAATCATATTGATGAGCATTGAGTTGGAAACTCGGAATTGGCTTTTCATCCCCTCGGATTGAGCGTCGATAAGCCGATCGAAAGTTTTTTCTGTCCAAGAAATCTGCCCCTCGCGTGCTGATTTTAACCGCAGTTTTTTTAATTTCTTAGGATCTTGACCAGCACGTTTGCGCAGAGCAGCATTTTCAATTTCATGCTCTGTTGCTTGAATATAGACATGGCCAACGGTATCAAAACCGGCTCGTCCCGCACGTCCAGCAATTTGATGGAATTCACGCGAGTTGAGGATACGTTGTTTATTGCCATCAAATTTAGCTAAGCCCGTAAATAAAACTGTGCGAATAGGAACATTAATTCCTACGCCTAGAGTGTCTGTTCCACAAATAATCTTTAGCAAACCAGTCTGTGAGAGCTTTTCGACGAGTCTACGATATTTTGGCAGCATACCGGCATGATGAATACCGATCCCACGACGTAATAACAATGAAAGAGTGCGCCCAAAAGTAGTGGTAAAACGAAAATCGCCGATTTCTTTTGCAATAGCGCGTTTTTCTTCTTCAGTGATTATCTTATGCAGACTTTTTAGCCCCTGAGCTCGTTCAATTGCTTCACGTTGGGTGAAGTGAACTATATAAATAGGAGCTTTGTTTTCTTCTAGAAGATTTTCAATCGTTTCAGTTACCGGGGTATATACATAATGAAATTCTAATGGGACTGGGCGCAGTGCATGTGCACCAACTAAAGAGGTCGTTCGGCCAGTACGACGGCTTAGATCTTCTTGTAGAAAAGTAGTATCACCTAAAGTGGCACTCATAAGTAGAAATTGTGTTGCCGGTAATTCAAGTAATGGTACCTGCCAGGCCCAGCCGCGTTCCGGATCAGAATAGTAATGGAATTCATCCATCACCACCTGATCAATAGCAGCATCAGCACCATCTCTTAACGCAATATTAGCTACAATTTCTGCTGTCGCACAGATAATAGGGGCATTACCATTAACCGTGGCATCACCGGTCATCATGCCAACGTTTTCTGGTCCAAAAACTGAGCATAAGGCAAAGAATTTCTCGCTGACCAGTGCTTTAATGGGGGCAGTGTAGTAACTGCGTTGCCCTTTGGCTAAGGCAATAAAATGTGCAGCAATAGCCACCATAGATTTACCAGATCCGGTGGGAGTAGCAAGAATAACGTTATCACCAGCAAGGATGCCTAGGCTGGCTTCTTCTTGTGCCGGATATAAGGTAATTTCTTGGCTCTTGATCCAGTCTAAAAAAGAATCGAAAATTGCTTCGTCGATAAAAGACTCGGGGACATCATTAAGATCAGGCAGTAGGTTGCTAAGATTCATCTTTTCTACCTTAGCGTTAAAATAGTGATGCCTCACAGCAATGCGTGAGGCATCAATAATAAACAGTTAAGAAGGTCCGCTTAGTCCTCGCTGGGATCCTCATGGGACGATGAATTACCTTCAATAGATCGGTCATCGAGGGTAGCTAGGAAATTCTCAAATTCTGCGCCGAGTTGTTCTCCACTAGGCATAGAACCTTCACCCGGTAGAACCGCAGTAGGGTTATTTTGACGATAGCGTTCCAACTCTTCGTCGTATTGCGTTTCGAGCATACTTACTACCTGTTCGATCTCCGGTGAACCTTGAATTTGTTCCTCGATTTGTACGGCTATGCGTGCAGCATCCTCTTCCAAGCTATGCAGCGGAATAGTCAAGTGTGCCGCTTTGCTTATCGCCTCTAACAGCCCCAAAGTAGCACTGGGGTAAGGCGAAGCCGATAAATAATGAGGCACATGTGCAGTAAATCCGGCTACCTTTTTCCCGCGTTGATGCAGTAAGCGTTCTAATAATAAAGTTGCTGATCCGGGAACCGTAATTTTTGTGTCTAAACTAAATTGGCTATCGATAAGCTCTGGAGTATTACCATGAGCTGAAATAATAAGTGGCCGAGAATGCGGTACCGCCATCGGTGCAGAATAAAGACAAATTGTTTGATTTACCCCAAACTTATCGACGAGATCAGCAACCGCATGGGTAAAGCTTTCCCAGCGCATATCTGGCTCTGGACCAGATAAGAGTAGGAAAGGGGTACCTTTATTATCCTTCAGAACATTAATGCCAAGGTTGAGATCTTCGACATCAACGACAGTGTTGTAATCGATAGTTACCGCTGGGCGTCGAGAACGATAATCGATGAGTTCATCGGAATTAAAAGATGCTACTGGTAAATGATCTAAGGCAGCTAATAAGTGCTCAGAACTAGCATCAATAGCTTGACCTGCATCAGCGTAGCCTTCTAAAGCGACAATGAGCGTCGGCCCGTCACTATTGGGAGTTTTTACCTCAGGTGCGGGAAATACGAGTTCGTACATGCGGCGATTTTCCTCCTGCATGTTGTCCTCCTTTTTACTGGCTATATATCGCTTTTATTTCTACTGGGAAGAAAAATACAGTAGAAATTTTGTTTAAGAATACCCGTTTTTGTTGTTTTCTTGGTTGAAAAACAGCATTGCTGAGAAACCTACTTTAAGGTATTACATTGTGTAACAGATATGCAGTCTTATTTGTTCCCATATCCTGCGGATAAAAGTACATAAGGTAGGTCTTGGTTTCTCTTTTTTGAGTTGGAATTTCTCAGTCTATTATTGCTTGCAGTGCGACCTATCATTATTGCGAAAAGACTGCATGAAAGTCAATGAGTTATGAAAAATAGATAAAATCTGTGGAAAACCTTTTTCAAAAAGAGAAAGTTTTCCACAGATTTTCTAGAATAAGAAAAAAGTTTCCCGAAAGCTATAAAAACGTGTTCTGCTTATTCTATGAACACATTATTGATTCTAAAACCAGGAGATTTTTTAGCTCAGTTGCCTGGTATTTTAGGTTATTATCCCATCGAGTCACTGGTCCTTGTCGGTTTGGCTAAACCACTGAGCAACTGTAGTGTTATGGGTCCGATTCTAAGAATAGATATAGCCCAATTAGCATACCCGGATATTTTTCGTGACTGTTTAACAGTAGTGGGCAACGACAATTACGTTTACTTTGGCTTTTTTATTAGCGATGATAAAGATGAAATTTTTATCGACCAATACATTCGTTACCTTTTCCAATATGCTAGCGCTGATGCTTTTCCATTAGCTGCTTTATGGTCGGTGGTTGGAATAACAGAAGGTTCTGAATACGAATTGCGTTTTCTTAGTGAAGATGCATTTGGATATTTTGGGCAGTCAACCCCACAAAACCCATGGTATTCCGGATTAGTGGGCAGTATTGCTCATGCACAAAGCACACTCGAACTTACCCAACGCGGTTATAATATTGAACTTTCTGCAGAGCATGTGGCTTGTTTCTTTGCCCCAGATATAGATGATCCTTATAGCGAAAAACTACGAACAATTATTACTGAACAAGCACATCGAGATGCAGAAAATATTCTTTTAAGATCACAAAAATCAGCGTTATCGGATATGAAAAACCTTTATCAAACAATTCAGGACTATCTTTGCACCACCGAGCCTAACCCACCAGGTATGATTCACATTCAGGCATTAGCTACGCTTCTGGCACAAACTCGACTTCGAGACAGTATTATCGATCTTTTATATGCTCACCCACAAACAAGTCGACAATTATTACATGCCACTGCATTAAAAACGCGCAGCATAATTCGTAGCAACGCACTTGCCCTTTATGCGGCGGTGGCAATTAATGAAGGAGTAACCGCACGAGTGCATAAAGCTTTAAAGGCTGCTCATGAGGAGACACCACAGCATGCATTAACTAGGCTTATTGGTCTTGCTTATGCAACAGAAAATGGAAAAGAGATTATTGCTCAGCTTATTGAAGTAAGCCGCAATGAAAGAGAGAATCTTTTATTTGAACTCGATAGTAGATCTACGCATAAAGGCGGAAATCCTGGACATGCTGCATGATAGCTGTTGAATAAACTATGGATCGCCATATGGATGGGCACGTTAATACGAGCAAAAGAAAGCTCCACAGAGCTATTGCCGCTATTGTCAATAGCTAATCTGTGGAGCTTGAAGTATTTGAAGTTAGATGGTCTCGACGCGTACTGCATGTGCAAGGTCATTGTGCAGTTCTACGATTTTGTTATTGTGCTTAATGCGAATGTGATCGCCGAAGTTTTCTATTTCGATTTCGCTGCCAGTACGTACTCCGGCGTTGGTTAGTGCGGAGAAATGCTCAGCATCAACTTGAAGAATTTCATTGACTTGTACCACGCGCACTTTAAGGTTTTGCCCTTGAGGTAGATCAATAGCGCGAGTTCCCACTTCAAGTTTTTCTTGTTTGCTGACACCGAGATCTTTGAGACCTGGAATGGGGTTGCCAAAAGGAGACCGCTCAACGTTATCTAAAACATTGATAAGGCGTCGCTCTACTTCCTCACTCATGACGTGTTCCCAGCGGCATGCCTCATCATGGACTTTGTTCTCGTCTAAACCGATAATATCGGTGAGTAAACGCTCTGCTAAGCGATGTTTACGCATAACGGCGGTAGCTAGTGCACGTCCATCGGGAGTCATCTGAAGACTACGATCGCTTGCTACAACAACAAGGCCATCGCGCTCCATGCGGGCGACTGTCTGACTTACTGTAGGGCCAGACTGGTCAAGACGTTCTGCAATGCGAGCGCGAAGGGGAGTGATACCTTCTTCTTCGAGTTCGTAGATTGTTCGAAGATACATTTCGGTGGTATCGACTAGATCCTTCATGGTTTCGTCTCTTTCACTAAGGCGGCGGTAAACCGCCGGAGTAACGCTAACTAATCTTAGGTTTATTTATACACGTTTATTGAGGTTCATTTAGGGTAAATGGACCTAGGTAATAGATAACACTTCAGAGAATGTCTAAGTGTACGCGTGTAAATTATAGCCTCATTCCATTATTAACGCCATGTAGATAGCGTCTTATTATAGTTCCTGACTATCATTGTACGCGCTATGCAGCAAGTTTGAGGCTATCCTAGGTTTTTAATTCGGTATCTTAATGGATAAAAATAAACCCGATTATGACTAGATAATTTATCTAGCTGGCATAGGCACGAAGCTTTTCTGCTCGAGAACCGTCGCGAAGTTTAGACATAACCTCACGTTCAATTTGACGCACTCGTTCTCTGGACAAACCAAACTGACGACCAATTTGATCCAAAGTGCAGGGAACACCATTATCAAGCCCATAGCGCATTCGAATCACATCTTGTTCACGCTGTTCCAAAGTTGCTAAGACCGTTCGGATATCAGAATGGCGTAAGGAAGCAACCACGGCAGACTCAGCATCGGTGGCCTCTGAATCTTCAATAAAATCACCTAAAGGTGCTTCTTCATCAGCACCTACTGGCATATCTAAACTTACTGGGTCACGTGACTGGCGAAGCAACATTTCAATTTTAGATTCATCAATGCCAGATTCTTCAGCTAATTCTTCATGGGTAGCTTCACGGCCGAGCTGTTGGTACATCTCGCGTTTAATCCGAGAAAGTTTATTAACTTGTTCAACCAAGTGAACTGGAAGTCGGATAGTGCGTGATTGATCCGCCATACCGCGAGTAATAGCTTGACGGATCCACCAGGTAGCATAAGTGGAGAATTTAAAACCTTTAGAATAGTCAAACTTCTCCATTGCCCGGATTAACCCAAGATTTCCCTCTTGAATAAGATCAAGCAACGGCATTCCACGACCGGTATAACGCTTAGCCAACGAGACAACAAGACGTAAATTTGCTTCTAAAAGATGGGAACGCGCTTTGCGTCCTTCTTTAACCAGTACTTTTAAATCACGCTTCATAGCGCGGGTTAAAGGTTTTTCGGAATTTTCTAATAAATATTCGGCATAAAGGCCGACTTCAATAGTTTGGGCTAATTCGACCTCGTCTTCTGCCTCAAGTAGTGAAGTCTTTCCAATTCCGTTGAGGTACACACGGACAAGATCTGCGGAAGGATTGTCGTTAGTATGTCCACGGCGACTTCCGCGGTCTACATCATCTGAAAGAAATTCATTTTGTGCGGGACTTGTCATCAGTGACCTCCTAGAATTAGGGTTTCTGAACTCTTTAACGCTAGAAGTACTAAGAAAGTTCCCGAATTAGAAAACCTGCTGTATAGTAGCCAAATTTAAGACTTAGCCTTATGTTTATGCCGGGATCAATGATCAAGCAAACGACTTAGAGACACTCGACAAGAACTGTAAAAGGACCAGAATTAACGCTTTCGACTTCCATCATTGCACCAAAGCGCCCTTGTTCGACGTGAATACCTAATTCTTGAAGATCAGCAGCAATACGATCAATCATTGGCTTAGCTATCTCACCAGGTGCTGCATCTGACCATGATGGGCGCCTTCCTTTAGCAGTAGCGCCAAGTAAGGTAAATTGACTCACCAAAAGCACAGGTGCGCCAGCATCAAGCACACTACGTTCTCCACAAAGGATGCGCAGTTCAGAAATTTTACGCACCATTTTTTCACATGCAGCTTCGTTATCGGTGCGAGAAATACCGACAAGAGCAAGAATACCGCCGGTATCTGGACAATCAATCGCTCCGACGACCTCACCATTAACACGTACGCTTGCTTTACTGACTCTGGTTAAAACGGCCTTCATTATTATTCCTTTTACACAAGTGCGGCTAGGTTAGAGATTGGTGATTTCGCTTGGCAGAATAAAACCGTGACGAATGAGATCAACGACAGGTACAACCACTGCTTTTTTTAGTGCATCCTCGTTAAGACCTTTACTTAAGGCATATAAATCGGCTACCTCACCCAAACTTAACCCTTGCGGATGCAATCCTTGGATGATTGCCAGCAGATGCGTATCAATATCATGACTAAAGCGTGGTCCATCTGTACGATGCAATCGCAAAGCAGTCGGACTAAAACCCATGGACTCTGCTGTATTCGTTAATTGAACATCTTCTTTTGCCACCCCAGGACGAAGTAAAAATTGAGTGGCCAAGATTTCTTCAGCAGTAATTGTGCGAAGCCAGTGAGTTCGTAAAAAGTATTCTTCGATCTCGTTACCGAGTGGTTCGTCGATAGGCTGAGTAAGTTCTTCAGCAAGAACCTCACTTGGTAGCGACTCATCTATTTTTTGGATAGCAATGTAGCCAAAACCAATATGGGTTACCTCCGCCTGATCGAAATGACGCAACCAATGCTCAGTTTTAAGCTGACCTTCCGCACTACGCGGATCAATAGATTCATCACGAAGCCAAGTCCCTACATAATGCATAGGATCAGCAAGATCTCGCTGTAAAATCCATGCAGCAACACCATGCGACGGTAACCAACTAGCAACACGTTGTTGCCAAGATTCATTATTGCGATGTACCCAGGCGCCCAAAATATGCGCACTACCATCAACGCTGAGATAATCACTGACCTGAGAGACTACTAACTCAGTTGCCCCATCAAGATCTAAACCAGAATCTCGATAAACATGGTTAATTTCTGGTGGACCGACAACAAAAGGTGGATTAGAAATAATCCGTTGGAAGCTACGCCCAGCAACCGGCTCAAACCACGACCCCGCTAATAGCTCAACCTCCATATCCGCCCCGGCGAATGTTGCTTCAGCAAGTTCTAGCGCACGCGGATGAACATCAGTAGCTGTAAAACGTTGGGCACAGTGTGCCTGACCAAGAAGTTGTACCCCAGAACCAGTTCCTAAATCAAGTACGTCATATACCGGAGAACTAGGTGTGGTGTTGATAAGACTTAAACTTGCCGCACCTACTCCCAAAACATGATTCGCCCCGGGAATGTGACCAGCAATCATGGACGCATCCATATCAGAAAATACCCAGCGATTGGTATCAGCAAATACGTGGGGTCGAATATCAATACTGGCATAAAAACCGCTGGTAACTATATCTTCGATAAGGATCTTAGCGGTTGAAAGATCGTCGAAAAGCTCTGTGGATAAAACAGCAGCTAAATCAGGTTGACTAACCGGACGATGTAATAAAAACGCCTGAATTAGTATTGCTATCGGATCATTTTTTCGATGAGCTAGAGCGTGTAGTACTGCCTGTGGCTCCCCACGATAGAGGGCAGCTTGAGCAGCCGAACCAAGTGCAGCGGATACTCCGGCGGGGGTGAAATCTACTGACTTGAAAACTTCGACAAGACGGGGAGCAAGTGGAGTAAGCAAAGAACGCATGAAAAGTAATCTTATGTTGTAGCTTGTGGGGGATCGGTAGGCTGTTCGGCATGTGAACCATCAGTTAGTTGCGGGTGAACAAAAGACTGAAGCTGTTCATAGTGGCGAGCAGCAGCTGGCTTATACATTGCGGGCGTGCGCGAATCGCGAGGAGAACCTGCTCCATTGGCGATCACAACGGCAATCCATGGCAAAGGAACTGAGATCAAAAACAAGATTGTGGAAAGGATGACGTTGTGCCATCCCAAATAGGTCACAGCACTGGCAAGTAAAAAAGGCACACGGGACCCCTGCAACCATTTATAGGCAACCTCGCGACGGTGAATATTATGTTCCGCACTTGGTTTTACGTCTGTGATTAAAGCAACTCGGCGCCAGGGGAGGTGTCGTAACACATGGCGAAGTTTTTTCTTTGTAGAGGAATCATTATCATCATCGCCGTCGATGTGATCAATAATGTGATCATCATTAGCAGCCATGTCCACATGGTAGACCGTTATGTGCTTTAGGAAGAAAAGTGGGGCAATATAGGTGGGGTGACTACACGTACTCAGACTATCGAACGGCCAGACGTTAACGTTGATCCTTCCATCGGCGATGACACTCCGAAGTTCTTCCACTACGTGAAAAAGAACCAAATTGTTGATTCTGCGGTATCCGGCAAGATGGTGGTAGCACTATGCGGTGAAACTTTTCCAGTGACCAAACAAGCGAAACCAGGATCACCGGTTTGTCCAGATTGTGAGCGTATCTATCGAGGTTTACGTAAAAAGTGAGTAGTGATCTTCGTCTTTGGCAGCGTAAGGCGCTAACGAAGTACCTCATGACCAACCCCAAGGATTTCCTAGCGGTGGCAACTCCTGGGGCAGGTAAAACAACGTTCGCTTTACGCGTTGCTACCGAATTAACTACCCGTCGCACAGTTGATCGTGTGATTGTGGTTGTTCCTACCGAACACCTTAAAGTGCAATGGGCCGCTGCAGCCGCGCGAGTGGGAATAAGCCTTGATCCGAATTTTAGAAATTCTGACGCGGTTAATCCCCAATATGATGGTGTTGTAGTGACTTATGCTCAAGTAGCCATGCATCCGTTTAAACATTATGCGGTAGCAACAGCAAAGCGAACTTTGGTGATTTTGGATGAGATTCACCATGGTGGTGATGCTAAAAGCTGGGGTGATGGCATTCGGGAAGCTTATGCTGATGCTGAGCGTAGATTAGCCTTAACTGGTACTCCTTTTCGTTCCGATGATTCACCAATTCCTTTTGTCCGTTATGTTGATGATGGACAAGGACATCAGATTTCGCAGGCTGACCATACATATGGCTATTCTGATGCGCTTGCCGACGCTGTTGTGCGTCCGGTGGTTTTCATGGCATATTCCGGTGAAGCGAGGTGGCGTACCTCCGCTGGGGAAGAATATGCTGCCCGGCTAGGCGAGCCGTTAAATGCTGAGCAAACAGCGCGCGCATGGAAAACTGCACTTGATCCACGTGGCGATTGGATTCCAGCTGTTTTAGGCGCGGCACATAAACGGTTATTGCAATTGCGTAAAGCTATTCCAGATGCTGGTGGCCTAGTTATTGCTACTGATAAAACCACTGCGCGCGCCTATGCAAAAATTCTTGAAACCTTAAGTACAACACCAGTGGCCGTAATTCTTTCCGATGAGGTTGGCGCCTCGGAACGTATTGAAGAATTTTCTGCTAGTGATGATGAATGGATGGTTGCGGTACGCATGGTTTCCGAAGGTGTAGATGTGCCACGCTTAGCAGTGGGGGTTTATGCGACAAGTAGCGCTACTCCGCTATTTTTTGCACAGGCAATTGGGCGTTTTGTGCGTTTGCGTCGTAAAGGAGAAACTGCATCGGTATTTCTACCTTCGGTGCCTGTATTGCTTGATCTTGCTAGCAAGTTGGAGAAATCACGTGACCATGTTTTAGGTAAACCTGATCGATCCAAAGAAGGCTGGGATGACGAACTATTAGCTGAGGCAAATAAGAAGGAAACCGAGAAAGATGAACTGAAATCCTATGAATCCTTAGGTGCTGATGCTGAATTAGATTCATTGATTTACGACGGTTCTACCTATGGCACGTCGACAATGGCTGGTTCTGCAGAAGAAGATGATTATCTAGGTTTGCCAGGGCTACTTGATGCAGATCAAATGCGTTTATTACTGCGTAAACGACAAGCTGAACAATTAGATGCGCGTGAAGCTGAAGCAAAACAATTACGTAAGCAAGAGCAGGAAAAAGCTAAACAGGATCCGCCTAGTAGTGTGCCGGTTGCTAGCCAACAGATTCCACAATTACGTAGAGAACTCAATGCATTAGTAGCGATAACTGCATCACGTACTGGTAGGCCACACGGTGCGATTCATACTGAAGTTCGGCAAAAATGTGGCGGACCTCCGACTGCGATGTGTTCAGCTGAACAATTACAACAGCGTATTGACTATTTACGACGCTGGTAGCTGCTAGGTTATAAAGTCTTTATACGGAACATATAAGCCCCTGCGAAAACCATAGCATTGGATTTTCACAGGGGATCATTGCGCTTAAAACTGAATAATTATGGTTATATTCTTTGCTTATGCAGCAGATATACGGTTATCAGGAGCGTTATCTGGTGAAAATAATGCAGACTATGCTTACCCTTATAAGCATGAAGACTGCTACTATCGAACCTGTTTAATGATGCGGACAATTAAAGCCAAGTGATTTTGGTTACTGTCCAAACAGTGGGCATTTTAGTTTTCTGGGCATAATGAACATGTGTAGAGCAAAGTTTAGCTAAGTGTGAAGGAGTATAAAATGACTTACCCTAACAACAACTCATCTGGTGATTCGCCTTATTCAGATAATAATGAATTCCCTTCTTATAACAGTTATCCCGATCCTGCTTATGGGGCAGCTGGTGGTTATACAAATTATGCGAATGTACCAGAGCGAAAGAACAACATAGCAACATGGGCGCTAGGTGTAAGTATTGCCGCATTGGTACTGACGATTACGGTAATAGGTATCATCGGATCGTGGCTGTTTGCACTGTTAGGTATTGTCCTTGGCATTGTTGCCATCATGAGAGCGCGTTCTATCGCTAAAGATGGTCAGCCTTTGGATAAGCCTCGTATGGGTCTTTCGATAGCTTCGTTAATAATAAGCGTAATCGCGTTAGTACTTACCATTGTGCTTTTCATTGGTGGGGCAGCGGTTCTTTCACAATTCTCTGATTGTTTTGGCCTTCCAGAAGATCAAGTACAACAGTGCATTCAAGATCGAGTCAACCAGATGAACTAGCACAAATTAAAAATGCAGGCACAACGTAAGTTAAGGTGCCTGCATTTTTTGGTATAGCCTTTTGACGAATAAATAAATGCTCGAAGATGAATGAGTTGGTATTCATCTTCGAGCACTTATTTATTTCTAGCTATCTGCTTTAATTTTTGTATCGATTAGTCTAGGTAATCACGAAGCACCTGCGAACGCGATGGATGACGCAGCTTAGACATAGTCTTTGATTCGATCTGCCGGATACGCTCACGGGTTACCCCATAAACCTGACCGATCTCATCGAGTGTGCGTGGCATACCGTCGGTAAGCCCGAAGCGGAGCTTAACCACGCCTGCTTCACGCTCAGAAAGTGTATGTAGCACATCGCGAAGCTGATCTTGGAGTAACGTAAATGATACCGCGTCTACAGCAATAACTGCTTCGGAATCCTCAATGAAATCACCAAGCTGACTATCACCTTCATCGCCGATGGTCTGATCCAAAGAAATAGGTTCACGCGCATATTGCTGAATTTCCAGCACCTTTTCTTCGGTGATGTCCATTTCTTTAGCTAACTCTTGTGGGGTAGGCTCGCGACCTAAATCCTGCAAGAGTTCACGCTGAATACGGCCAAGTTTGTTGATAACTTCAACCATATGTACCGGAATACGGATGGTACGAGCTTGGTCAGCCATTGCGCGGGTAATCGCTTGACGGATCCACCACGTTGCATAAGTAGAGAACTTGTAGCCCTTGGTATAGTCAAACTTTTCGACGGCACGAATAAGACCCAAGTTACCTTCTTGAATGAGGTCCAAAAACGCCATGCCTCGGCCGGTGTAACGTTTAGCCAACGAGACGACCAAACGCAAGTTAGCTTCGAGCAGGTGGTTTTTGGCTTTGCGTCCATCACGAGAAATAGCTCGCAGATCACGCTTTACAGCAGGAGTCAGCTTTGCTTCTCGATCACCGTTATTGTAGGCCTCTTCCATTTGCTCCATGCGATAAGAAGCGTATAGGCCAGCTTCAATGCGCTTGGCTAAAGATACCTCTTGCTCGGCATTAAGCAGTGCGACCTTACCGATTTGCTTGAGATAAGCGCGAACGGAGTCTGCAGAAGCCGTTAGCTCAGCATCTTTGCGTGCTTGGCGCAATGCGGCTGATTCATCTTCATCCCATACTGAAGAACCATCGTCTTCTTCGTCTTCCTCCTCGTCGCCACCGAGGTTGTCGATCTCATTGACAGAAACGTCATTGTCATCATCAAGATCGTCACTATCAGTATCGTCCTCATCGTCGAGGTCGGTATCAAGATCGTCCTCGTCTAGTGCAGAAGTGAGATCATCAAAGTCATCTGTGCCATCGAAATCAACAAAATCATCAGTGACATTTTGATCGTCATCGAGGACATCGGTGACTTCTAGCACGTTATTTTCTACAGCTGATTCTGTTTCTACTGCTTTAACTGTGCGGGTTGTTTTTTTTGCAGTCTTTTTCGCTGTTTTCTTGGCTGCTGTTTTCTTTGTTGTCTTCTTGGCCGTCGTCTTTTTGGCGGTCTTTTTTGTTGTTTTCTTTTCTGTAGTAGCAGAAGAATCCGTATCAACAGATGAAGACGTAGCAGTAGAAGGAGTCGTGACTACACTATCGCTGGTGCTCAGTGCAGTGCGCGGCGAAGCTTTACGAGCTGTCTTTTTCGCAGTTTTTTTTGCGGTCTTCTTTACGGCTTTTTTAATGGAGCCAACGCCGGCTGGGGTTTCGCCAGTGCGTGCAGAAGCTAAGGATTCTGAAGTCTCAGTGGCTGCCACGTACGCCCTTTCCTCTGGGTGAATTAGTTCTTCAAATAGATGCACAGTGGGCATACCTACACCAAACATCTTTAAGAGCTAAAAAAGTTCTCCGAATCTTTGTTTACCCAGTAATGGATCAACAACGTGTAAAAACCACGTTAGATAAGGAGCTCAAACATACGGGTAAATACCATTATGAAAGGTATCTTTATTTCACCAGCGGATAAGAAAACGCAAGCTTAAAGATATGATAATTGACCGTATGTCAAAGAAGTTTGAAATTATATGCTTGTCAATGTGTATCAGACAAAGTGCCATTATAAAACAAAAAATGCAAAAAGGTGGTTCCGGAACCATTTTCTAGTTTTTACGGTGTTTATAAGCACAATAAAACCAGGCACACCTGAAGCTGATGAACAGCATAAAATTTAAGGGCGCCTGGTCGACTAGACATATAAGATATGTCCTAATTTAGGGATGTAGTTGATCTCGTACCGCAAGTGCCGCGCCGACAATTCCAGCACGATTACGCAAGCTAGCTGGAACAATCGGGGTATTAATATCTAACATTGGACCCCACTTATCGAATTTGCGAGAAATTCCACCGCCAATAATAAAAATAGTGGGATTAAATAAAGCTTCATAGACTTTTAATACTTTGGTCAGACGTTTTGTCCATTGCTTATAGCTGAGTTCTTCACGATCTTTGACCGCAGAAGAAGCGCGATGTTCAGCTTCTTTACCATCAACTTCTAGATGGCCTAGTTCAGTGTTGGGAAAAAGTGCACCATCGATAAGTACCGCAGAGCCAATTCCGGTCCCTAAAGTTAAGAGAATAACCGCGCCGTGGCGAGCATGCTCATCACCAAAATTAACTTCGGCAAGACCTGCTGCATCAGCATCGTTGAGGACAGAAATTTCCCGTTCACCTAAGTGCCGAGCAAATAATTCGGTGGTATCGGTGTTTACCCAAGACGGATCAATATTAGCGGCACTGCGCGCAACACCATTTTTGATCACACTGGGCAAAGTAATACCTACCGGACCATCCCATTGAGCTTGTCGGATAATTTCGGCGATGGTTTCTGCTACTGCATCGGGAGTTGCTGGTTGTGGAGTAAGGATCTTAATCCGTTCACCGATGAATTCACCTGTGGCTAGATCCACCCGGGCTCCTTTGATTCCAGAGCCACCAACATCAATACCAAAACCTACATTTTCCATAGCCTCAGATTCTAGCGAAACTGCTCCTTAACTATGAGGCAGTATTGGCTATGATTTTTGTGATTTACAGCAGAGGTAATTCTGTGAACGCTGGCAGATTTTCTATTTTTCAGGATAATTGTGCCTATGGTTTCCGGTTATGTTTTCCCCAGTTTTGTTGATCTTAATAATGATGATTTGCTGCCTTCTTTGGCTAGCACTGCTGTTGAATGTGCACTTCAGGCAGCGGTAGCTATTAAAGAAAAGCGTGCGGAGCTAGGGGATCCAGGCCAATATGCACGAACGAAATCCTCTGCGGTGGATCCAGTTACTATCGTTGATACGATGGCGGAAGAAATGATTGTGGATTATTTAGAGCACAATCGTCCGGGGGATGGAATTATCGGCGAAGAAGGAAGCTCAACTGTTTCCATTAGTGGAGTTACTTGGGTGATTGATCCCATAGATGGAACTGTGAATTTTATCTATGGAATTCCACACTACGCGGTGAGTATCGCAGCAGTAATCGACGGAGAAGTTATAGTTGGCTGTGTTGTTAATGTGGCTACCGGAATATGTTATCTCGCCGCGCGAGGACAAGGAGCTTTTGCTTGTAGTAGTGATAAGCCACGTCCGTTAACAGCTTCAAAAAGTACTCAGTTAAGTCAGGCTTTAATTGGGACGGGTTTTTCTTATTCGGAGGTACGTCGTAAAGATCAGGCCGAAGTTCTTGTTGAATTTTTGCCTAGGGTACGCGATATTCGTCGTTTTGGTAGCGCAGCTTTAGATTTTTGTGCCCTCGCGGAAGGACATCTTGATGCTTATTATGAACATGGTTTACAACCGTGGGATTTCGCGGCTGGATCATTGATCGCCGCCGAAGCAGGGGTAGTGGTTTCTACCCCTAGTATTTCCGCTCCGGGTGCAGAAGGACATATTTCTACGGGAGCTGCTCCAGGAATTAGCGCTGAGTTTTCCCAGCTTATATCAGGTATTCCAGCTCGGCTTGACCGTTAAGCCCTTTTAGGAATAGTGTTTCCTTCGGCGCATAGGAACGGGGGTAATCTCGTGACAAGATGACAATGATTAATTCTTCCTTTACCATGCGCCCAGAGCGATATGTGATCGTTGGTGTTTCTTGGCTTTACTTGGCATGGTCATCACCTGCGGTCTAAAAGCGATAATTATTGATAAATACTGCATGTATTGCAAAGGAAACTAGCCATGGCCACTGATTATGACGCACCACGTCGTCGTGAAGAAGATGAACTCGAAACTGATTCTCTTGAAGGGCTCAAAGCAGCAGAAGCTCATTCTGGAAATATTGATGCTGATGAAGAAGAAATGGTGGAGGCCTATGATTTGCCATCCCTAGATCTCAGCGGTGAAGAGCTTAATGTCACCGTTGTTCCGCGTCGCGAAGATGAATTCACCTGCTCAAGCTGCTATTTGGTGCAAAGCAATAAGCGTATTGACCATGTTGAAGACGATGGTTCGATTATTTGCAAAGATTGCGCATAACTTCTCATCCATAACTGTCTCACCCTTTATGGCGTTTGAAAGTAAGCATTTAAGGTAAGTGGCCGCTTATTTTATGCTCTAACGAGAATAACTAACAGAGAACCCCTGGTTAGATAAGCCATATGGCTTAACTTGCCAGGGATTTGCTAATGATAAAAGATTCTGAAAACTAGTTGGTTAATGTTTTTATTGCTGTTTCATATTGATTAGGAAGAAACGCTTTGAGTAAAGCCTCTGGATTTTTAGTTCCTACCAGCCAATAAGGCGTGGGGTCTTCTGGATCGTCAAGAACCAACATGACCATTTCTGGTACCCACGAATGCGAGATAAGAAAAGCCGCTGGATCAAGTTGACGGCCCATAGCGTTACGCTTTGCAGTTGCTGGAACGGCTAAACTACGTGCGACTACCGTATGCGGAAGATTTGCCGTATTCGAGACTAACCAACGAGTGCCATCGGGATCTTCTTCAACTTTCAGTATTGTTTTTGACATATTAAGTAACACCCATACCGCTACGATGCTTAAGACAATGGCGGGAATATACAACCACGCCATTGTGCGGTTGAGCGCAAATTGTGCGCTTAAAAGGGCAACAAGAAGCGCTGCGGCAATCCACCAATACCAAGGAACCCATTGGCGTTCAGAGTATAAGACCTTAACCTGGCCAGAGGCCTGCGGATGCGTGGAGTCATTGTCTGTTGATGAGGTCACGCTCACCAAGTCTACTTCACCGGCGAAAAGAAGCGAGCTGTAGAAGTTATTTCTTAAGATGTTTTAAGACCTTGACGTTGGTTTGGGTAGATCAAATAGAACAAGGAAAATATTTGTGACCATATCAATTATGGTTAAGGTGATAAAGCAACGATAGGCTAGAGCGATGAGCAAATTCTTCCAAGTTGATTATGATGTAACCACTATTTCACTGAAACGGCTAGATAAAGAGCTTCCTTTGCCTCAGCGCGCGCATCGTGGTGATGCCGGTGTTGATTTATATAGCACACAAGATGTAGTTATTAAGCCTGGTCAACGATTACTCGTTGGAACTGGAATTGCGCTTGCTTTGCCAATTGGCACTGTTGGTTTGGTACACCCACGATCAGGACGTGCATTTAAAGAAGGTCTGAGCATTGTTAATACTCCAGGGACAATTGATGCTGATTATCGAGGAGAAATTAAAGTCTGTTTAATTAACCTTGATCGAGATCAAGACATTCATATTCAGCGAGGCGAGCGGATTGCACAATTAGTTATTCAACGTGTGGAGCTGCCAGAAATTATTGAGGTGGATGATTTAGACGAGACAGTACGAGGGGCACAAGGATATGGCTCAACAGGATTGAATTAGCTACCAGGTATCGTCGTAAAGCAGGAAAATAGTTAACTAGCACGGACTTCAAGGAAAAAACTATGGCAAAGTGGCCGTTTGGACGCAATAAAAAAGAAACACCAGTTGAATCAACCGAATCTGTATCGGATGCAGTAGATACGCAAGATACGCAGCAGGTAGAAGAATCCGATACCGCTGTCGTGCATGATGCTACAGAGCATGGTCCTTTCGATGGTGATTCTGTTGATATAACCACCTTTGATTTTTCTGATTTCTCGCTCGGCGTATTAAACCTGGGTAGTTTACAGATACCACTTCCAAAAAACAGTGAAGTACAGGTAGAGATGGGAGCGCAGGGGCCAAAGATGTTGCATATTCTTACGCCTTTTGGCCGGATAACACCGGTTGCTTTTGCAGCACCTCAATCAGCTGGTCAATGGCGTGAGGCTACCAAAGAAATTGCCGAGAGCATGCGTAACGACGGATTAACTGTGCATATTGACTCTGGCCCGTGGGGACGAGAAGTTATCGGTTCGACTGACGACGGGGGTGGGATTGTGCGCATCATTGGTGTGGATGGGCCACGGTGGATGCTGAGAATGACTGTTGCTGCACCGATTGCTACCGCCGAGCAAATGGCGCAGATTGCTCGTGAAGTTATTGCGCGTACCTTCGTCTACCGCGGTAATGAACCAATTCTAGCTGGTAGCCCACTACCAGTTACCTTGCCTGGTCCACTAGCTGAACAAGTGCGTATAGAAGCAGAAAAACGCGCTCAAGCGGAACAAAATAACCAGTAGACCACCGCACTATCTGGTGGTGTGGGTGATAAAAGAGTAATCAAAGCTATCGCGAAACGTTCAGCGATAACGATATAGAAATGGAAAAACTACCTCGTGACAGATCTAATTGTTGGCGCTGAACTTATTGCTGAGATCACTCGTATTGCGCATGGTGGGGAAGGCATTGCGGTAATTAATGGTTGCGTAGTTTTCATTCATGGTGGGCTTCCAGGGGATAAAGCTCAGGTGCGCATCGTGGAAAAGCAAAAGAAATTTGCCCGTGCAGATTTAATTAAGGTAGTAGAACCAAGCGATATACGAGTAGAATCTTGATGTCAGGCGGCTGCACAAGGTGGCGGTTGTTGTGGATTTGCTACGGTTGATCCTAGCCAGGAGCTATCACTTAAAGAAACAATCGTGCGCGATCAACTCCAACGAGTCGGCGGTGTACAGCAACTTCTAGTACCTGAACGCATTGATTTACAGCCTTCGCAGCACTGGCGCACTCGTATCCGCTTGGGCGTCGATGAACATGGGCGGGCAGGAGTACGTAAGCGGGCAAGTAACGAGATCATCATTGGTACTGAGTGCTCACAAGCTGTAACCGGACTTTTCGACGCTATTAAAGACGTTCGTTTTTCTCCGGGCAGTGAAGTTGTTGCAGTTAAAGATGATTTTGGTGAGATTCACGTTGTTGAAATTTCTAAAGCACCGCGTGGCCGACGAAGTGAAAAAATTACCCGAGTAATCAGTGGTGATAAATTAGCAACACAAATTGTTGATGGGTTTTCCTTCCGCTTGCCAGCAACTGGTTTTTGGCAAGCACATATCCATGCTGCTCAGGCTTATTCCGATATTATTTCTCGCTGGTTGGAAGAACGTTATGCTGCAGCAACAACTAACGCACCGGTAGCTTGGGACCTTTATGGTGGGGTAGGGGTTTTTGTCCCGGCATTGGCTAGGGCATTAGGTAATAAAGTAGCAATCCACTCAGTTGAATCTTCACCTACCTGTGCGCGCAGCGGTGAAGAAGCTTTGGTAGGACTGGCCGCTAAGAAAGTTACTTTTCATTCGGCAAGTGTCGAAAAAGCCTTAGGGCAACTTCCACATCCTCACGTGGTAGTGCTTGACCCACCACGTACTGGAGCTGGTGAAGATGTCATTCGGGCCATTGCTACTACTGATCCACAGTGCATTGTTCATATAGGCTGTGATCCAGCAACTTTTGCCCGAGATATCCGCACTTGGAGTAATGCAGGTTATACGATAGACAAATGGGTCGTAGTCAATGCTTTCCCTGGTACGCACCATGTAGAAGTGCTAGCGCTACTGCGACCAGCTAACCTTATTGACGCAGAAAAAAGATAAGAAAAAGTGCGTTAGAAAAATCTAAGTGTCGTGTTACGCATCGGAGATGCTGGTTATAATTGAAAAAATAACAGCGCAAAAACAGGTAGCTGAGTAATTTTTCAGTCCGGCAGTTTTGTCGCGCTGCTATAGAAAATTTTGGAATCAACGCAACCTACGTCGGTGTACGAGCAGCGACCTATTGTAAGAAAGGTACTTTCGATTTCACCCATGGGTATTTTGAACCGCATTACACAGCCCAGCGATCTCACGGATCTAAGTTACGAGCAGATGGAGTTACTCGCTGCGGAGATCCGAGATTTTTTGGTGGAAAAAGTTTCTGCCACTGGCGGACATCTAGGACCAAACTTAGGTGTTGTTGAACTCACCTTAGGGTTGCATCGAGTTTTTGATTCTCCTCATGATCCCATCATTTTTGATACCTCGCACCAGTCTTATGTGCATAAAATCCTTACGGGGCGCAAAGATGGCTTTGATACTTTACGGCAAAAAGATGGACTTAGCGGTTATACTGCACGCACAGAAAGCAAACATGATTGGACAGAGTCTTCTCATGCTTCCGCAGCACTAAGTTATGCTGACGGGTTATCCAAAGCTTTCGCTATTCAGAAACAAACAGACCGCAATGTCGTAGCAGTTGTTGGCGATGGTGCATTAACTGGTGGTATGTGCTGGGAAGCTCTTAACAATATCGCCTCTGCTAAAGACCGCAATGTCGTTATCGTGGTAAATGATAACGGACGTAGTTATTCACCTACTATCGGTGGTTTTGCCGAGAATCTTGCTAGCTTACGCATGCAATCCTTTTACGATCGAGTGATGGAACATGGCAAAACTACTCTTAAATCAATGGGCTGGGTTGGCGAGCGTACTTTTGAAGCTTTACACGCTTTTAAAGAAGGCGTGAAATCTGGGGTAGTTCCTACCGAAATGTTTCCTGAACTAGGAATGAAATATATCGGTCCAGTTGATGGACATGATCTTAAAGCCATTGAATCTGCATTTCGATATGCTCGCAATTATCACGGCCCGTTGATTGTGCACTTGGTTACTGAGAAAGGCCGTGGTTATGCACCTGCAGAAAATGATGTTGCCGAGCTGATGCATTCAACTGGCATTATCAATCCTAAAACTGGAGAACCTGTTGGTACCGCGAGCCCTGGTTGGACAGCGCTTTTTAGCAAAGAACTTGTTTCTGTAGGCGCAGAGCGAGAAGATATTGTGGCTATTACCGCCGCAATGTCGGGACCAACTGGTTTAAGCGCATTTCAAGAAAAATATCCAGAACGGTTTTTTGATGTAGGAATTGCAGAGCAGCATGCAGTTACCTCCGCAGCCGGATTAGCACTTGGTGGCATGCATCCGGTGGTAGCTTTATATTCCACCTTCCTTAACCGTGCTTTTGATCAGTTGCTGATGGATGTTGGATTACTTGAGCAACCCGTGACATTTGTACTTGACCGCGCCGGAGTGACTGGTTCAGATGGGGCGAGCCATAATGGTGTATGGGATTTTGCGATTACCTCGGTAGTTCCAGGTATTCATGTTGCTGCACCACGTGATGGGGAACAGCTTAAAGAACTCTTCCGTGAAGCAGTAGAAATCACTGGTCCAACTGTGCTGCGTTTTCCAAAGGGAAGTTTACCTACTCCAACACAAGCTGTTGATCGGTTACACGACGGGGTAGACGTAATGCTCTATACCGAGGCTAATGCCGATGATGACACACCAAGTGTGCTTATTGTTGCTGTGGGAACAATGGTGACTCAAGCCTTAGAAGCCGTGGCTGCACTTGTAGAACTTGGGGTGAACTTCACGGTGGTTGATCCACGATGGGTAGTTCCAGTTGCTCCTAGTCTTCTTGCACTTGCTGACGATCATGATTTGGTTGTTACCATTGAAGATGGTGTGATCCACGGAGGTATTGGTTCCCTGATCAGTGAGGCATTATCGGCAGCAAGTATTGATACCGTATTAAGGCGTTTAGCATTCCCACAGATCTTCCCACAACACGCAAGTCGAGCGGAACTGTTCGCAGAAGTTGGCCTTGATAGTGCAGGTATTGCTGCATCTTTAGTGAGTTTTACTCGGGAGCTTTTCGACGTCGGATAGTCGAGTAAAAAAGTAGTTTTTAATCAAAGAATTCATCTGCGATGACATCAAAGGTGAGTTCTTTTTGCCATGCGCGCACCTGTGCGTGAGTAAAAGCGTGATCAAGATCTTCTATTGTGACTATTTCGGAAGTCTGGGTGCATTTCCATACAATTTCTCGCAGAGCCTTGGCCTCAATGAGATTATCAAGTGGTAGTGAGTGAGATTCTGCGACAGGGATTAAAGATTCTTTAATGTGGTTATAGCTGAGGTGGCTCTCCGTATAATAGCGCGCCCATTGATTTCGGGGCGGAATATCGTTGTTATAGGTGACTGATTTGGGACGCTGAGCAGGAGGTATTGTGTGTGCTTTTTTAATTGCATTGAGCCATATTTTTGCCAGACTAATCGCAATAGGCTTGCCGTGTGGGCGGATCTGAGAAAGTTGGAAGGCAGGACGCTGCGCTAAGTGGATAAGTGCTTTATCAGTTAATAATCGATTAGGTGCTTTATTTTCTTGTCGTGCTTTATTTTCTCGGGCTATCCATAGCTCACGAAGGATAGTTAGTTCTTTCGGGGTGCGCAGCTCATGGATTCCTTTAGTATTTTCCCAGGAACGTTGGCGATGAATAATGCGTGCATATTTTTTAACGATATGCCCACATTCTTGCTCTAGCCAGTGGCGCTTATTTTCCTGTTGTAGTTTTTCATCCAATGCTTGAGCAAGCTTGTCTAGATAGGCAACATCTAGTGCCGCATAGTCAATCATGCCTTTAGGTAGCGGACGTTGGGACCAGTTTTCTGCGCCTTTTCCCTTTTTTAAGTGCACACCGCATAATTCTTCAACCATATAACTGAGATTTACATAGCTAAAATTAAGTAATCGACTTGCGATTTCAGTATCAAAAAGTTGAGCGGGAGTAAGTCCAAGCTCAGCTAAACTAGGAAGATCATTGGATGCAGCATGCAATAACCAAGTATCGCTATTGAGCACGGGTGCTAAATAAGTACGCACAGCATCAGGGTGATCGATAGGATCAATAAGGAAAATATCGGAATTTGTCCGCTTAATTTGGATTAAATAGGCGCGATCATCGTAACAGAAGCCACTAGCGCGTTCGACATCAAGGGCAAACGATCCACGTGCTTGCGCAAGGGCGTGGGCGGCATTATTAATTTCGCGTTCCGTACTACAAAGATGAACCGGAAAAGGAGAGGTACACACGAGTTTTTCTATGCTGTAAAAAATCTGTAGCAGACGACGTTGGTGCGATCTACGACAAATAAACTAACGACAGTTGGCACAAGGCTAATAGTTATAGCTGATAAGTTAAGAACTTGATGAAAGTCGAATAACTCCTTCTGGCGGTAGCCCCGCAACCTGGGCAAGTACGCTGGCAAAAGCCTCTACGTGATTATGGAGTTTTTCGCTGTTAGCGGTCCAGGAAGCACGCATTTCTAGTTGATAAGCACGTGGCGGACCGCCAATATCTCCAAAGCGAACTGACGCAGTAGAGGTTACTGTTCCACCGAGATTAGTAAAATCAGCATTGTTTTCGACGAGTCCCTCGTTCAGCCATTGCCATGCAACATCAGGAAGCAGTGGATCATTTGCTACTGCATCTTCCATATCTGCTTGGATATAAGCAACCAAGCGCATAGACCCAGACCACGCATCGTCAGCATTAGGATCATGGAGAAGAATGAGGCGTCCGAAAGCATCACCATCACTATTTTGAGCTACTAAAGATTCATCAGTTATTTGCTCAGGAGGTATGACTTCTAACCCAATAGCATGGCTAAATGGGGCTAGGCGCTGTGGGGGTCGGATGGTACCGAGACTGATTTCGGGGCGAAGGTGTGCTTCATGCATGGATTCGACGGCTCGGGAGAATTCAACCGGTATCGTCGAAGTTTTTGCGTCTGTCACAGGCGTCGCTTGAAACTCGTTCACAAAGGACAAAGTAATGCTGAAATGATGCATTGTTGTTAAGGCGCGCCGTGATCGTGCTGTGATGAGGGTATAAGACGCTCATTATGGGGGATAAAGTGCGATTAAGTCTAGCCTTAGTCGCGTAAAGCTGTATTAAAGGGGTAGAGTCAAAAAGCGAAAATCAAACTTATGGATGATGCCTGGCGTCACATTTAGCTAAGTGTTATCGATATAACGGGAGAGGAAAAGTAGTGGCAAAGAAGCTGAACTTTGATGAGTTAAACAGTATGCAGCGCTATTCACAGTGGGCAACATTTCGTGCTATTCCTGGTGCACTAGGAACTGACCGTGAAGAAATTATTGCCCAAGCTCAGGCATTTTTCGAAGATCTAGCAGCTCAGGGTGTAGTAGTTGTACGTGGTATTTACGATCTTTCTGGGTGTCGAGCCGAAGCCGATTTTATGATTTGGTGGCATGCTGAGAATTTCCGGGAGCTACAAAAAGCTTATTCTGACTTCCGTCGTGAAACTGTGCTAGGGCAACTAACTGAAGTTTTTTGGATTGGTAATGCTTTGCACCGTCCATCCGAGTTCAATAAGTCGCATCTGCCTTCCTTTATTATGGGTGAGGAGCCACAGGACTGGATCACAGTTTATCCTTTCGTGCGTTCCTATGATTGGTATCTTATGGACCCACAGGAACGTCGCCGCATTCTTAGCGAGCATGGCCAAGCTGCACGAGATTTCCCAGATGTACGCGCTAATACGTTAGAGGCTTTTGCCTTGGGTGATTATGAGTGGCTGCTAGCCTTTGAATCTCCGGAATTGCACCGGATTGTTGATCTTATGCACACCATGCGTTATACCGATGCACGTTTGCATGTTCGGGAAGAAATTCCATTTTTCTCCGGTTGTCGAGTCGAAGTAGCAGAGCTTATTAAAGTTCTTCCATAAAGCTTTTCGACGTGCCATATTTAAGGCCGCTGTGCTGATAGAACAGTACAGCGGCCTTACATACTTTTACTGTGTAAAAAAGCCAAAATTTTATTGCACTGGTTTTTCTTCTAGGGTCAAACAAACGGAGTTGATGCAGTAGCGAAGATCGGTAGGGGTGTTATACCCTTCACCGCTAAAAACATGTCCAAGATGTGACTCACAGGTTGCACATAGTACTTCAGTGCGAGTCATTCCTAGCGAATTATCGACGCGTTCGATAATTTTGTCGCCAGCGAGAGGAGAGAAAAAAGACGGCCAGCCACAATGAGAGTCAAATTTTTCCGTGGAACGGAAAAGCTCTGTGCCACAAGCACGGCAAGAATAGACTCCTTCGGTGGTGGTGTTGGTATATTTGCCAATATGTGGAGCTTCGGTACCAGCTTGGCGAAGAACACGATACTCTTCCGCATTGAGGCGTTGGCGCCATTCGGTATCGGTAATTAATTTGAAATCAGTCATAACTGTGCTCCTTAAATAGCTGCTCGTTGAGGTCTATGCCTAATCCAACAGCAGATACCTAACTAATGATTCCCGATAGAAAAATATTTTTTCTAGAGTGTATGAAAAGCAGAGTTGGTAGGCTATTTTTCTACAGTGGTAGGTTCATTTTTCCACCACATCAGCGCGCTAATGGCGATGGCAATAATAATGAGACCCCAACCAATAGTGGGTTGGAAGAAAGCTATCCAGCGCCCATAATCCAACCAGCGGGTTGATTCCCAATCGTCAGGGGATAAACAGAAATATGCACCAAACCATGCTATTGGATTATGTACTGCAGAAATGCGAAGCAAGATAGTAAAAAAGAGCGGGAAGATCATCATCGAGTAGTACATCTGCCCTAAAGAGCTTAAAAAGCACACGCCGACGATAAGTAATGAACTAGTAGTTGTTACCCACAACAACGGATCTAAGTAGCGAATTCTTAACAATGCGATAAGTCCAATGAGGATTAAGACACTGAAAATGAAAAACCATAATGCAGTAAGCCAACCAGGCATGCCGAAATAAACACTGAGCCCACGCAAAGAACTATTTGAATAGTCGCGTATTTCGCCCAGATAAGGTGTGGTTTTAGTGAAATAATCGCCAGGTTGGACAAGTAGTGGCCAGGCGGCAAGGTTCATGCCTAAAACTACTGTCATCGCAGCTACGATTGTGCGCCATTGCCACTTGATTAATGGTAAAAAGAGCAAAGGTAAGAACATTGGTTTTACAAGAATAGCGAGACCAATAACAATGCCGGCAAGCCAGGTGCGCTCGTTAAGTAGAAGCCACATAAAAGCAACGAGTGCTAAAAAAAGTACTCCATTAATATTGGCAAAAATGAGTGTATTACGTACCGCCTCGGTTAAAAATGCAGCAGTAATCGCAATGGGAAAGATTGCAGATTTGAGACTATAGCCAAAAAGACGAGTCAGTAGACCAAGACCGGCGATAATGGCCGCGGTATTGAGCGCAATAAAAAGACAGCGCGCTAAAAAGAAATGCCCAAACAACGCCATGGGACTAAGCAATAGGGTTGCTCCAGGATTATAAAGATAATGTGGATCAACGTGAAGATACACTTCGTTATAGACCGGTACGCCCTCAAGAAAACGTCGTAACGCGTTGTAAACGGTGGAGAAATCATCCGTTGTATCCCCATTAATGGCTAGCACTATGGTGCGATGTGCAACCAGCATGAGTGCGAGTGGCCAAAAAATTATGGTGAGCAGTCGATCCTGTGCGGTGCGGTGGGCACCACCGATTGGCAGTGGGGTTGTTATGCGCATCGAGGCAGTAAAGAGGGCAGTCACGTTTAGAAACCCTAGTTCACTTGGTTTGGTTTTTGTGGGTTAAACACGTCGGTAGCGCAAAAACACTGTGCCGTCTGTATGAAGATAGTGCGCTTTTAAGTCCATGTCTTGTATCCCATGCGTATCGACGCTGTTTTGTATGCTTCCACTGACTAGCTTCGGGGACAAGGTGAGGTTGAACGCATCAATGAGTCCGCTGGAAATAAATTGAGTATAAAGTCGAGGGCCACCTTCTAACAGAATTTTCTGATACCCAAGTGAATAAATTATCTGCGTAATTTCATGCGCTTGAGAAGTATCGCAATGCAACACACGTGCGCCAGTTTTTTCTAATGCTTGACGACGGTTTTTTTCAATACTGTAGTTGCTGATAATGATCGGCGGGGTGTGGGTATCGGTAAATAATCTGCTGTTAGTATCAAGCTTTCCGCTGGCACTAACCACGATAATCGGTCGATGTTCAGTATCGGGCTGAACAATGCCGCCATAATTTTCGGTTCGAACTGTTCCAGCGCCAACGAGAACACAATCAGACCAGGAACGGGCATAGAGCAATAAATCACGATCAAGCTCATTTCCTAATTGGCCACTGGTGTGCTTAACAGCTGTGGCGCCGTTAATACTCATAGCCATAATCGCGCGAATCTCGCGGCCAGGAATAGGATCATCCCAGATATCGTGGACACTAATGTTCATAATGGCAGGATACTAGAATTAGCGCACAGTATTCGATAAGTATGTATCCGTAACCAGGCGATAATGGGTAAAACTGCTTTATCGGCAGGCTGTAATACGAATTAGGTTGTAGTAGGAAGTGCTGATAAATTTGAATGGGTGTGAAAATAATGATTGTTTCCATTATTTTTTTATCGGTAAGGTTCTATGGCTCAGTGGAAGAGCGTTCCGTTCACACCGGAAAGGTCGCTGGTTCGATCCCAGCTAGAACCACAGAGCTAAAGCCCCTGTTTAGCAGGGGCTTTAGCTCTTTTTATGGAGCAGGCTTATTTAAGCGGCAGCGTCGCAGTGTTTATCTAGGAAACTGGTTTGATCTGGGACTGTGCAGGGGATTTGTGTAGTGCGGATAAGACTTGTAAGCTTTTGTCTCGCACAGAATGATATGTGCATGCGGATGTAGCGCAGTTGGTAGCGCATCACCTTGCCAAGGTGAGGGTCGCGAGTTCGAGTCTCGTCATCCGCTCCACGTACATTTATATTGTACGGCTGTTGGTAATTTGCGCGTTTAGCTCAGCGGGAGAGCGCTTCCCTGACACGGAAGAGGTCACTGGTTCAATCCCAGTATCGCGCACAGGGTTGCTAGTGATAGTTGACCTTAGAGAATCACGTTTTGTGGTTGTCGTATGCGGATGTAGCGCAGTTGGTAGCGCATCACCTTGCCAAGGTGAGGGTCGCGAGTTCGAGTCTCGTCATCCGCTCCAAGTATGTTTACATACTTACCGGCGCTCATGCGCCACGGTGGAATGGCCGAGTGGTGAGGCAACGGTCTGCAAAACCGTGCACACGGGTTCGATTCCCGTTTCCACCTCATAGTGTTTGCGCGTTTAGCTCAGCGGGAGAGCGCTTCCCTGACACGGAAGAGGTCACTGGTTCAATCCCAGTATCGCGCACAGGGTTGCTAGTGATAGTTGACCTTAGAGAATCACGTTTTGTGGTTGTCGTATGCGGATGTAGCGCAGTTGGTAGCGCATCACCTTGCCAAGGTGAGGGTCGCGAGTTCGAGTCTCGTCATCCGCTCCAAGGTTTGGTCTCAATATATTTGAGCTAAGTAGTAAAAAGTGTGTCTATCTGACGTGTTTTCAGATAGACACACTTTTTTGTTTACTATTTTCTTACCGTGAGATTAGTTGGTAGTACCTTGGATTATTCTTGGTATAGAAATAGTTTTACTTTTTAAAGTAATCACTTGATTTTAATGAAATATATGTGACTGAAAAATTGAACTGCTAGCGGTTATAAAAGAATTATTAGGCATACACGTCTTTAAACATTGTTGCCAGTTGATCTTTATAGGGGTATGAAATGTAGTTCCTAGTAGATTAGCTGTGCAGGTAGAAATCGTATGCGTCTTATATCAAGAATCGCTAACTATCATGCTTGGATGGGCGAGAAAGAATAATATCTTTTTAGCCGTGAGCAGGAAAACAGGTCATGGGAGATAGTGGTTATTGCTTGTTGGAAATATATCTTCTTTTTAAATAAGAATTATTTTCAGCATGTCGGGAACTTTTTGTTCATACATACCGACTGTTAACGTGGTCGAGTAAGCGCTTTTTATTTGATCAACATGTAATCCTGGTGGACGAAAAAAGCACCTTCAGAAAGGAACATATGAAGTTTCGTAATGCTGCTGCGATCACCGTGGCCACAGCAGCAATGCTGATGCATGCTCCTACTGTATCGGCGCATGATGCCGTAATCGGATCAACCCCACAGGATGGGTCTGTTATCAGTGAATTTCCGACTCAAATTGTCCTAGAGTTTTCGGGTATTCCTAAAGAGGGATTTAATACTATTGCAGTTAGTGATCAAGACCAGAATGTTCTTTTCACGGGTGAACCTACGCTTGTGGCAAACACGCTAACATTGGATGTTCCTGATGAGGTCAAAGCCCAAGCAGGTGAATATACGGTAGGTTTTCAGATTACCTCTTCTGATGGACATGCTACTCGCGGAAAAACTACATTCACTTTAAGCGGTGGGCAGACTACTTCGGCTTCTCCTACGTCAGTAGTTGCTGAACGTGCATCTGATACAGAAACTACTAGTAATTCAGGGATGTCTGAGCTTGCTGAGAATTCTGATATAACTGCGTTGCGCTGGTTTATTGTTGGTGGTGCGGTATTGGTTATGTCTGCAGTGATTGCATCGACTATTGCTAGAAATCGTAAGACAAAAGAGACTGAAAAGGATAATTAAAATATGAGTATTGTTATTCGTCGTAGTGCAATAGCTTTAGTTGCTACTGCAGCCCTAGGACTTACTGCTTGCTCTAACTCTGAGCAGGACTCCACTAAAGCAACTAGTGCTGATGCATCGAGCTCGATGATGACGAGTTCAATGCACGCGGCTAGTCAGAGCGTAACCCTTGAAGACGGTTATGTTCGTGCCATGGAAGATGACTCAGAAATGACCGCTATTTTTGGTGTTTTGCATAACAACACCGATAAAGAAATTAATATTGTTAGCTTTAGTACTACCATGGACGCTAAAACCTTTGAACTGCACGAAGTAGTTGATGGTAAAATGCGCATGAAAGAAGGCGGTTATACCGTTCCTGCTCACGGCATGCTTGTTTTGCAACCAGGTCATGAGCACATGATGGCTATGGGCGTGGCGACGCCAGTGAAAGCTGGTGAAAGTGTAGACGTTACTTTAAAGCTTTCCGATGGATCTATGGTCGATATTGCTGATGTACCAGTGCGTACCGTTGGTGCTGGTGATGAGGACTATGGTTCTGAAGGTCATGAGCACATGCAGCATATGCATGGTGAGACAACCGCTACTGAGCACAATCACTAAGAGAAAGTAATAAGCTGCCGTGTCTGGTTTTGATACACAATCTCAGCAATCTATTTCCCGACGAGGATTTTTGCTAGGCACGGCAGGCATCGCCGGTGCTACTGGTTTATCGGCATGTAGCCACGGGCAGGAAGCGTCAGTTACGCAATCATTAACCCACGATGTTGCTGCAGATACTCTTGTCGGCGACTCTACGGTTGAATTTCACGGTCTACATCAAGCAGGTATTGCAACTGGTAATCAGGCTAGTCAAACAATGGTGGCCTTTAATTTCCGAGCCGGCAGTGACCGTAAATCAGCTCAGCGCTTAATGCGTCTTTGGACCGAAGATGCTCGGCGGCTTTGTCAAGGTCTTAATCCCTTAGGCAGTTTAGAGCCGGAGATGACTACTCATCCGGCAAAATTGACTATTACGGTTGGTTTAGGCGAGCGGTTTTTTGACTTCGCTGAAATAGCGCATATGCGTCCTTCGTGGCTTAAAGATATGCCAGTTTTTGAAAATGATCAGTTAGACGATGCTTATGGTCAGGCAGATCTTGTCCTTCAAATAGCTTCTAATGATCCAGTTACAACTGCCTGGGCAGTGCGACATATGACTCGTGCTGGCTCTTCCATTGTGACAACCAGATGGTTTCAAACGGGATTCCTTAATGCTCAAGGGGTATTAGAAAAAGGAGCAACCCCACGTAATCTTTTTGGGCAAAAAGACGGAACAATTAATCCACGTACAGACGAAGATTTTTACAAGCAAGTCTGGATTAGTTCTGAGGATGCCGAGCTGCCTTGGTTGGTTGGTGGAACAAGTTTAGTTGTGCGGCGAATTGCTATGAATCTTGACAAATGGGAGATGCTTGATCGAACTTCTCGTGAAGTAGTTATTGGGCGCACACTAGATAGTGGTGCACCACTAAGTGGTACCGATGAATTTGACGAGGCTGATTTTGAAGCCCGTGATTCTTTTGGATTGCCAGTTATTGATGCCCGTTCCCATATGGCTTTAGCGGCGCCTCCTTCGGATGCGCCTGAACAACGTATTTTGCGTCGCGCTTATAACTATAATGAAGCACCTATAGCAGGCTCAGATCAGCTCAGTAATGCGGGACTAGTTTTTGGCGCTTATCAAAAAAATCCACTGCTGCAATTTTTACCTATACAGCAACGACTTTCCGCTAGCGACCGGCTTAACGAGTGGATTACTCATATTGGTTCGGCAGTATTTGTGATCCCGCCAGGTGTAGATGAAAACCACTATTGGGCGCAAGAAATTCTAGAATCCTAGCAGCTATAAGAAAATAAGCGTCGAAAAGCTTTATTCGATGCTTTGATTATTGTTCTGACATTGTAGGATTGGCGATGTATGTCTGTGCTGAGCGCACAGTCAGTGTTGGAAACTGTATTTCCGTCCAGGTATGACGGGTATACATGAGCGCAGTAAAGGAGCGCACACGTACATGGCCAATAATGAAGATGCACGTTCATACGCAGCATTTACCGTCCCAGCTGGTGCACCGGTTGGACAAGTAATGCGCGAATTAGAACTGCCGAATAAGGGCGCTGACGCTATTGTATGCGTTAAGGATTCCGAGGGAGTACTTAAAGATCTCTCGTTTATTCCAGATACGGAACAAGAATTTTTGCCTGTGGCCGCCAATACTGAAGAAGGTCGTGCCGTTATTCGACACTCGTGTACGCACGTTTTGGCGCAGGCAGTGCAAAAAGAATTTCCTGGCACCAAATTAGGCATTGGCCCAGCTATTGAGAATGGTTTTTATTACGATTTTGATGTCGCTGAGCCTTTTACCCCAGAAGATCTACAGCGCATCGAAAAAACGATGAAGAAGATCATTAAACAAGGGCAAAAATTTGAGCGTCGTGTTTATGCTGACCAGGAAGAAGCCGCCGAGGCGTTAAAAAACGAACCTTATAAACTTGAGCTAATCCAGGATAAAGGATCTGTTGACCCTCATTCCGATGAGGCTACTGAGGTTGGCGCGGGTGAATTAACCGGATATTACAACCTTAACCCACGCACTGGTGAAGTAGAGTGGTACGACCTCTGTCGTGGTCCACATGTACCAACCACTAAGTATATTCCGGCCTTTGCCTTGACTCGTTCCTCGGCTGCATATTGGCGTGGTGATCAGTCCAATGCTGATCTTCAGCGTATTTACGGTACTGCCTGGGAGTCCAAGGAGGCACTTGAAACATATCAACTCATGATGGCCGAAGCTGAAAAACGTGATCATCGCCGGCTGGGTGCTGAGCTAGATCTATTTAGCTTCCCGGATGAGATTGGGTCTGGTTTCCCAGTGTTCCACCCCAATGGTGCTACTGTGCGCATGGAGATGGAAGAGCATTCTCGTCGTCGTCATATTGCAGATGGATACTGTTTTGTAAACACTCCACACTTGACTAAGGGAGATTTGTTTAAGAAATCAGGTCACCTTGACTGGTATGCCGAGGGGATGTTCCCGGCTATGCAGCTCGACGGTGATTATGACGAAGAGGGCAACGTTACCAAACCGGCTCAGGATTATTATGTCAAGCCGATGAACTGCCCGATGCATAACCTGATTTTTGCTTCTCGCGGTCGTTCATACCGAGAATTGCCTTTACGTCTCTTTGAGTTCGGTACAGTATATCGTTATGAAAAATCTGGCGTGATTCATGGTCTTACTCGTGCTCGTGGTTTTACCCAGGACGATGCCCATATTTACTGCACCGAAGAACAGATGGAAGATGAGCTTACTAAGGTTTTAGAGTTCATTATTTCTTTGCTGCGTGATTATGGCTTAGATGATTTTTATCTAGAGCTTTCTACCAAAGATCCTAAGAAATATGTTGGATCGGATGAGATTTGGCAGCGGGCAACTGAAACATTGGAGCGGGTTGCTACTCGTTCTGGACTTGAGTTGGTTCCAGATCCTGCCGGTGCAGCATTCTATGGGCCAAAAATCTCGGTTCAAGCGCGTGATGCCATTGGCCGTACGTGGCAAATGTCTACGGTACAGCTGGACTTTAATCTACCTGAGCGTTTTAATCTGGAATATACTGCTTCCGATGGAACTAAGAAGCGTCCAGTGATGATTCACCGAGCACTTTTTGGCTCCATTGAGCGCTTCTTTGGTGTGTTGCTTGAGCATTATGCTGGCGCATTCCCAGCATGGTTGGCACCGCATCAAGTGGTAGGTATTCCAGTAGCAGATACTTTTGTTGATCATCTTGAAACAGTAGTAGCTGCACTGCGCGAACGTGGTATTCGGGCAGACGTAGATACTTCCGATGATCGTATGCAGAAGAAAATCCGCAATCATACTACCGGCAAGGTTCCGTTTATGCTGCTAGCTGGTGCACGCGATGTGGAGGCAAATGCTGTGAGCTTCCGTTTCCTTGATGGTACGCAGATCAACGGTGTACCAGTTGCGGAAGCTATTGAGCTTATCGACGCATGGATTCGTTCTAGAACAAACGAGCAGCCAACTGAAGCTAGTATAAGTACTCGTCGATAAGCGCTTAATAGGTAATGTGATCGTGGGGAAAGAGAAAAATGCGTGACTATGTAGATCAAGGTGCTGGGGTTGAAGATCGTTTAGAACGACTTTGGGCACCGTACCGGATGAACTATATACGCAATGAATCGCCTTCTACCACGGGCGAAAAAGGTGTTCGAGCTAACCCTTTTATCACTATTCCTAGCCTTAGTGATGAAGATGGATTAATTGTTGCTCGCGGACAACATGTATATGCGGTGCTTAATCTTTATCCCTATAACTCAGGGCATATGATGGTTGTGCCTTATCGTCAGGTTGCGGAATTAGAAAATTTGACTCTAACGGAATCGACAGAGTTGATGCTCTTTGCTCAAACCGCTATTAAGGTGTTGAAGAAAGTCTCACAACCTGATGCAATAAATGCCGGTTTCAACTTGGGTCGATCATCTGGTGGCTCAGTTGGTGAGCATCTGCATATGCATATTGTGCCCCGTTGGAATGGGGATGCTAGCTTTATGACCATTATTTCCGGAACAAAGGTATTGCCACAGCTGCTTCGCGATACTCGTTCTTTACTAGCTCAGGGATGGATAGATCTAGAAGGCGCACCAGGAGTTGCTCATGCTTAGTGTTTCTGGCCGCAAGCCCGCAGCAGTAATCGTAGAACCAGTTGCAAAGGTATTCACTAAGTTAGGGATTAGCCCTAATGCCGTGACTGTACTTGGTGCGCTTCTTACTATCGCTATAGCGGTTATTTTGATTCCAGCTGGACATCTTTTTGCTGCAGCCATATTAAGTGGCCTTTTTGCTGCCTTTGACATGGTAGATGGAACCATGGCGCGATTAAGAGGTGGTGGAACAAAATTTGGTGCCACCTTAGATGCTACCTGTGACCGTGTTACTGACGGTACACTTTTTGCAGCTATTACTTGGTGGCTGATTTATCGTGATCATGCGCATCCAGCTGTTGTTTGTGCGGCCTTTATTGTTTTAATTAGCTCCCAAGTAATTTCTTATGTGAAAGCTCGCGGGGAGGCTAGTGGTATTAGCGTCGTTGGTGGACTTATTGAACGTCCAGAGCGATTGATTCTTGGTTTAGCCGGTATTGGGTTAAGCGGTTTGGGTGTACCTTATGCGATAGAAATCGCCTTATATATTTTGGCGGTAGGCAGCATTATTACTATTGGACAGCGGCTTTATATCGCTGCTCACGATGCGCATGCATATGAGATAATTACTGCTCCAAAAGGTGCAAAAACTTTCGATGACATTGAAACCATTTCTGATGAGGCTTCACATGCAGCGAAGTTAACGTCGGAAAGTCCTTTTATCAAAAGTAATGCAAAAGATAATGCGCCGAAAGCGAAAGATTCATGGCACGGTTAAAATTGCGTAGTCAGCTTAGTACCGTGGGGTATCTTACTGGCTGGAAAATTGTCGGTTTTTTGCCGGAAAAAGTTGCTATCTGGATTTTCAGAATGGGTGCTGATTTTGTTAGCAAAAATGGTACGAAGCCAGAACAACTTCGTAAAAATTTAATGCGGGTAGTAGGGCCAGAAAAAGTCACTCGTGAATTAGTGCGCGATGCTATGCGTTCCTATGCGCGTTATTGGTGCGAAGCATTTCGGCTACCGCGTTTAGTTGGAAATCAGCAACTTATTGAACGTATCCATCGTGGTTTAGTGGGAGAAGAATACTTACGCACTTCGCTTAATTCAGGTAGGGGAGTTGTCCTTGTTGCCGCCCATTCTGGAAATTGGGATATGGCGGCATATTATTTTGCGCATAAGTTCAGCAGTTTTACCACTGTGGCAGAACGGCTTGAACCGGAAGCTGTATATCAAGCTTTTGTTGATTTCAGAACATCTTTAGGTTTTCAAGTATTGCCTTTAAAAGGGGGTGTACCGCCGTTTCTAGAATTGCGTAGAGTAATACAACGCGGTGAGGTGGTATGCCTGCTTGGCGAAAGGGATCTCAAACGTAGTGGGGTAGAAGTTGAGTTTTTTGGCGAAACTACTCGTATGCCAGCTGGTGCGGTTCGCTTAGCACAAGAAACTGGTGCTTGTTTGCATGTAGTAGATCTGTGGTTTGAAGAAGACGGCTGGGGCATTGGGATTAGTCCTGAAGTTAAAGTCGAGGAACTTAATGCAACTGTGCAAAAAGTTGCCAAGATTATGGAAGAAAACATTGCCCGACATCCTCAAGATTGGCATGTACTGCAACCACTATGGTTAAGCGACCTTGATCAAGATCGCTACCAGAAGGGGTTAGCAAGTCCAACTCAGTTGGAAACAGAAGCCGCATTGGAGTGAAAAGTTATTTCGCTGTCGATATTCATTGATGCTACGACATACGGGTAAACCAATAAATTGATTATTTGTATCGTAGCGTGCACAGCAAGATAGATGATTAGCAATACGTATAAGCGCACTGTTCTTCACTGATAAGGGGATAATAATGAGGATTGGTATTATTTGCCCTTACTCTTTTGATGAGCCAGGTGGAGTTCAGGCTCACATCATTGATTTAAGTTATAAACTGCAAACTTTAGGGCATGAAGTGGGAGTTCTTGGCCCATGTTCAGATACTACTGAGGTACCCGACTTTGTAACCAAAGGTGGTAGTAGTATCCCAATTCCTTATAACGGGTCGATAGCGAGACTTAGTTTCGGACCACAAGTGTTGAAAATTGCGCGTCAGTTTATTAACGATGGCGAATTTGATGTTTTGCATATTCATGAACCAAATTCGCCAAGTTTTTCTTTGGCTGCGTTACGAGTTGCCCAAGGGCCAGTGGTGGCTACCTACCATGCGTCAAGTAGTGGATCAAAGTTACTAAAAGTGGTTTTACCGTTTCTTCGTGGCAGTTTAGAAAAGATTCGCGGTGGCATTGCTGTTTCTGAAATGGCTCGACGCTGGCAGGTGGAACAGCTTGGTGGTGATCCTATTTTGATTCCTAATGGGGTGGAAACGAGAAATTTCCGTCGCGCTATTGTGACAGATGATAAGAAATTGCCCATAGAGATAGTATTTTTAGGGCGTATCGACGAACCTCGTAAAGGTCTTGACATTCTTTTAGCTGCGTTACCAGAGGTCCAACACCAGATAAAAGTGACCGTGATTGGTGGTGGAACTCCACGGAAAGTACCTGGTTATGATGTAAATTTTGTCGGTCGGGTTAGTGATGAAGAAAAAGCAGCTATTTTAGGCCGTGCCGATATTTATGTTGCGCCTAATACTGGTGGGGAAAGTTTTGGCATTGTTCTCGTTGAAGCAATGGCGGCTAGGTGTGTAGTAGTAGCTAGCGATATTGAGGCCTTTCAATCAGTATGTGATATTGATTCAGAAACCCCAGCTGGAGTGGTATTTAGAAATCATGATTCGCATGATTTAGCACGAGTGCTTAATAAAGTTATTGCAGATAAGCAGCTGCATACTCAATTGCTGCAGGCTGGTGATGCACGCGCTGATTTTTATGATTGGGATAATGTTGCCCGTGAAATTGTGCGTGTGTATGAGACGGTTCTTGATGGGCAAAAGGTAGTGGCATAGATAATGACAGTGTTACTTATTGTGCTTGCAGTCGTAATTACTGCCATTGTCGCATGGTCATATGCCATGGCTCAGCGACTTAATCGGTTACATATTCGCACTGATTCTGCATTGCAGCAATTACAGACTTCTTTAGATCGTCGGGCGGCTTTAGTAGCGGTGCTTATTGAAGGCACCACAGAAGCATGTGCGAAAGCGCAACGTGTTCAGCTTACTTATGCCACCTTCGCATTGCGAGCAGAAAAAGAACGCGAGGTTTCTGCGGCTATTATGGGTTTGCAAGGACACATACCAGCGCCAATTGTTGATGCGGAAGCCCGACTACAGCTGGCCCATCGTTTTTATAATGAGGCAGTAGCAGATACGAGAGCTTTGCGGGTTCGACCTTTGGTACGGCTTCTTCGCTTAGGCGGTACTGCAAAGTTGCCCGAGTTTTTCGAATACACTGACTACTGGGTAAGCGGAGAGTTAACCGGGGATTTTTAGTACATGTGGGGCATTTTAACCCGGGTAGGGTAGCGATGTAGGCATAGTATATTCAAAGGTAAAAATATTTAAATAGTTATTTTCTTATACATACTTGTAAAGAAAGGCCAGTTACACATATGACTTCTCGTTCACCTGCTGCGGCTACTACACAGCGGTTGATTGTTCCTGATTTTATGCGTGGTTTTGCGTTATTAGGCATTGCTATTGCAAATATTACGACTGCATGGGTGTTTGTCGATAGTAGCGCGTTAGGAACTCGTACCATGTATGGGTTGATTAGTGCCGAACATACCTTATTGGACCAAATAACGATGGTAGTTACCGGTATGTTTGCCCATGTACGTGGATTGCCTATGTTTGCCACGTTATTTGGTTATGGTCTTGCTTTTTTGGTTAATAGTGCGGAACAAAAAAGCTGGCCAATCAATAAGGCTCGGCGGGTATTGTGGCGCCGTTATGCAACTTTAGCCATTTTCGGAAGCATACATGCGGTGTTTATCTTTTTTGGAGACATTATTTTCCTTTACAGCTTATTGGCGCTGTTGCTCATTTGTTTAATTAATTTTTCCGAAAAAATATTGCTGTGGATTGCAGGCGTTTGTTTTACTCTTGGGGCACTTATTGCTATAGGCTCAGCAGCACTTGAATCAAAGTTTTCCCTGGGTAGTTCAGCTGCTTTAGTTAATTTGGAAACATACGGTGAACAGTTAGTTTTCGGTTTGGGTATGGTATTGGCCAATACATTTCTTTTTATTATTATCGGCTCTAGCATTATCCCGTGTGTCATTATCGGTTATGTAGCTGGGCGGCGGCGTATGCTGAGCAATGTTGATCAGTATCGTAAGCCATTGACAATAGCTGCTGTTATTACCTTGTGTGTTTGTATTGGTATTGGGATTCCGTTCGGCTTAAGTGTAGCTGGGATAGTAGGGAACCCATCGTTATGGGTGGGGATTAACACTGGATTAGGCATTGCATCTGGGCCAGGGTTTATTGCCTTGGTAGCTTTGCTTTTCGACGCTCGTCCAGCATTACAATCAACCCTTTTTGTTCGTATGTGCGCAGCCTTAGGTAAACGCTCTATGACTGGTTATATCGCGCAAAGCTTGCTAATGATTGTGCTGGTAGTTAATTATGGTCCGTTAGCGCTAGGAACTAATCAAGGTGTAAGTGTATTAGTTGGCCTTGCCATTGTTGTGTGGGTAATAACGCTTGTAGGTGCCTGGATATTAGAACTTAAAAATATTGCTGGCCCGATAGAAACATTGCATCGTCGTATTGCCTATTCAAAGCCAACACCATCAAATATGGTTACTCAAGTTACGAATTAGCTTGAGCAGTAAGTTTTGTTTCCTGGTACCACCAGATGCCGGCAATGATGGTGATCATAGCAATAAGTAGATTGCGGATAACTAAAACCAGTGCGGGGAGTACGTCTGGTTGTAAGGCAATAAAAGAATCGTAGTAGCGCGGATAGATAAGCGAAGTACAAAAGGTAGCAATTAAGGTCAACACAGCCGCGAACCGAAGCCACTGTGAGGTGGGGCGAAGAGAAATTGCTACTGTCATAGCTGGTGCGATCCAGGCCATGTATTGTGGACTAAAAACTTTATTGGTGCTGAGCAATAGCATAATAAGAAATAGAATAAGTGCCACTGTTGTGTGTGGGCTTCTGATTTGGGTACGCAGTTGTTGAATTGCCCAACATAGTGCAAAAAGAAGCACAGCAACCATAGTAATACTAGTAACGGTGGTCATTGCTTCTACGCCGAAGCCGTAGATTTCAAAACTTTTGGATTCTGCGAAAGCCACCGTATAGGAATCGGTATCATTGAGCATTCCCAAGAGGACAAATGGGGTAGCGGCAAGTGATTCAATCTGGAGACCGCGATCAGATTGATAGGTTAATGGGCTAAGTAAGCGGGAAACCCCGCTAAATCCAATGATAATTGCTAAACTAGTCAGCGAGGCAAAAAAGATTGCAATGCGCTGCCAGGTTCCAGAAGATCTATAGTACCCAACTAAACTTACCCCTAAAATTCCTGGCCATAGTTTCATCATGGTAGCTAGTGCTAATAAAAAGGATGCACTACGAGGGTGGCGCAAAAGACAAATAGTAAAAACACCGACGATAACGCCGGGAATAATATCTAAGCGTGTGGGATATACTTGCCCAAGTAAAAAACCAAAGAGCACCCAAAACCAACCAGCAATAATTTTTCCGGGAGCAGCGGTGCCCAATAAATAGGCCAAAAAAGCGGCATCAGTAATTAAAAACATTACTAAGAATGCAAAAATAAAGATAGCTTGAGCATTATGAGCCGCATCAAGATGAAAGAACCGGTAGATAAATTCTATCGGCCAGATACCAGCAGCCGGATATTCTTTAAGCGCGGTTGGATCAGCGGAACTTACACCGTTGAAGTAATAATAAAGATCTCCAAGTGTTCGCTGGTCTAGCCGTAGGCGGCGCAAAAGTAGGAGCCGAAAAACTACCCAACCCATCCATAAGAATGCCGTGGAGTTAAGAAAGCGTCGAAAAGCAGCACCACTATTAAGCCGAGGTGTGCCTATCACTGAAGTGTTGAGGGTAGAGCTGGTAGCAGAGCACATATAAGATTTTGTCCTTTTGATTTGTAAAGGGTGCGGATCAAGACACGGACATTGAGTTTACCCAGAAGTAAGATATAAATGCTGTCTTAGATAGCAGCCGATCTAGTTTTTAGCGATGAAACAAACCATATTTTTTAAAACCTAAAGTATGCGACACGCCAAAATTCAGGATGCTCTCAACCTTGAACAGGTTAATGATGTTTGTTTTTACATCAGCGTGCTTGATTCTATAAAAACATTGATACGCATGGACAAGCAGTATGGCTACGCTGTAACGCTGAATTTACTGATGCTGATTAGATACATGTAACTGTTTTTGTCTATATGAGTGACATGATCTTGCTGTTTTCTTCGTCGGTGTATCGAGATCGTACAGTGTGAAAATCGAATTGGTAGATGATGCTATTTGTTTTTGGAACTTATAAGTGTCAATGAGTGGTTGCTCTGTGACCAATTCTTGCTGCGTGCAATAGCAAGTCGAGTCATTACTTATGGGCGTATGCTCAACCAGTTAGGGAAATTAGTAGTATTAATTACTTAGGAAGGGATTATGCGTGCACTACCTAAACCAGGGTTTGGTAATTTTCAGTGACTTTTATGCGCGCGTATAATGGCCACGTTGTGTTTGCTCTGTGACAATATGACGCGCTCGCTGGAGAATCCCGTGGGGTCCGCTCTGTGACATGAGGAGACAAAAGAAAGTAACGGAAAGAAGGTAAGTCATGTCCGGACACTCTAAATGGGCAACCACGAAGCATAAGAAAGCCGCCAACGATGCAAAGCGGGGTAAGGAATTTGCCAAGCTCATTAAGAACATCGAAGTTGCAGCACGTACCGGTGGCGGTGATCCTGCTGCTAACCCAACACTTGACGATATGATCAAAAAGGCCAAGAAGGCCTCTGTTCCCAATGATAATATTGAGCGTGCTCGTAAGCGTGGATCAGGTGAAGAAGCTGGCGGCGCTGACTGGCAGACCATTATGTATGAAGGCTACGGTCCTAATGGAGTAGCCATCCTTATCGAGTGTCTTACCGATAACCGTAACCGTGCTGCCTCAGAAGTGCGTACTGCCATGAATAAGAATGGTGGCAATATGGCTGAATCGGGCGCGGTGTCTTATATGTTTGCTCGTCGTGGCGTTGTATTAGTTGATAAGGGCGAATTAAGCGAAGACGACGTGCTTATGGCCGTGCTCGATGCTGGTGCTGAAGAAGTCAACGACATCGGTGAGAAATATGAAATCCTTTGTGTACCTTCTGATATTCCAGCAGTTAAAGACGCATTGATAGAAGCGAATATCGAAGTTGATGAAGCCGATAGTGATTTCCGGGCATCGGTTTTAGTACCACTGGATGTATCCGGTGCTAAGCAGATTTTCCGACTTATCGATGCACTTGAAGATAGTGATGATGTGCAAAATGTTTATACAAACATTGATATTTCTGATGAGGTTCTAGCTGAACTTGATGCTTAAGCATTGTTTTAGCTAGTACGTTTGGTGGCCGCGGTGGCGATGGTTGTAGTGAAATTATCGCCACTGCGGTTTTTGTGTATCAAATATTCGAAATAATGTGCTATCTTGGAAAAGATTTCACCTCTAGGTGATACACCAAAGCGGATAGAATCCCAGATTAGGAAAGGCACACTGAGGTGACTATTAAAGGCCTACGGGTGATGGGCATTGATCCGGGTCTAACGCGCTGTGGCTTATCAGTAGTGCAAGCCGGTCGTGGGCGAGCTATTGTGCCTGTATCTGTAGGAGTGGTGCGCACACCTGCTGAAGAAGAACTTAGCGTGCGTTTATTGGAATTATCTGAAGCAGTTAATGCGTGGATGGATGATTATCAGCCAGACGTGGTTGCTATTGAACGTATCTTCGAGCGAGGCAATGTATCGACGGTAATGCACACTGCGCATGGGGTAGGAGTACTTGTGTTAGCTGCTGCGCAGCGAAATATACCGGTGCATATGTACACCCCAAGTGAAGTAAAAAAAGCTATTTCAGGAAATGGCAGAGCAGATAAAAAACAGATGACTGCCATGATTACCCGTATTTTAGGTTTGAGTGAAGCCCCCAAGCCTGCGGATGCAGCCGATGCACTTGCTTTGGCGGTGTGTCATTGTTGGCGTGCTCCGCTGCTAAGTAGAAAACGTGAAACTGAAAAGCTTGTTGAGGCACAGCGTCGTCAGCAAATGGGCAAACTTGGTCAAGCTAAGCAGCAACAATTACGTCAACTACATGGTCAAGTTATTCAAGAAAAACCAAGTCGCTGGGTATAAAAATAATTAGCGACCATAACAAAGGACAACAAATATGATTGCATCATTACGCGGCAAGGTTATTGCTAAAGGTCTCGATCACTTTGTTATTGAATGTCATGGTGTGGGTTATCAAGTACAAGCTACCGCACATACTTTAGGGCAATTACGTTGTGATGAAGAGGCTTTTGTGCTTACCACAATGGTGGTTCGAGAGGATTCACAGGTGCTTTATGGCTTTTTAGAGGAAGAAAGCCGAAAAATGTTTGCGCTATTGCAAATTGCTAAAGGTTTAGGGCCACGATTAGCTTTAGCTGCGCAGTCGGTACTAAGTGCCACTGAGATTGCACAGGCTATTAGTAATAAAGATGCAAAGACATTGCAAAAAATACCTGGGGTAGGGGCAAAGGTTGCTGATCGGCTGGTATTGGAACTTAAAGATAAGGTTGCCGGCTTTGGCGATACAGCAACCGATATGCAGCTCGACATTGTAATGAGTGCATCTGGTAGCGAAGCAACTAAACAACAGGTGCTTGAGGCGCTTATTGGCCTAGGCTTTAGCGAAAAACAAGCAGAGCCGGTACTGGTTAGTGTATTGGCTAATAATCCAGAAGCAGAGACTGCCAGCGTTTTGCGGGCAACACTGAGTGCTTTAGGTAAAAAATAGCACGCGAACATTAGAATGATGGGGCAGCAGTGTTGAGGATAATAAAGCATTCTTGGCTGCGCTAGAGCAATAGAAAGGTAGAAATGGCTAAGGTAGAAAAAACGGAGTTTTCGCTTCCGGATACCTTGCGTTCTTCCACGCGCACTCCTGATGGCGCGGTTGAAGCTAATCAGCAGCCTAGTGATGTGGATACGGAAACTACTCTACGTCCCAAAAGTCTAGGGGAATTTATTGGCCAACCCAAGGTTCGCGATCAATTAGATTTGGTTCTTACGGGAGCAAAAAACAGAGGCGTAACGCCTGATCATGTGTTGCTTTCTGGTCCGCCGGGTTTAGGTAAAACTACAATGGCGATGATTATTGCCTATGAGATGGGTACGAGTTTGCGCATGACCTCGGGGCCAGCATTAGAACGTGCTGGTGATCTGGCAGCAATGCTTAGTAATCTTATGGAAGGTGATGTTCTTTTTATCGACGAAATTCACCGTATGGCCAGACCAGCTGAAGAGATGCTTTATATGGCAATGGAAGATTTTCGTATCGATGTCATTGTTGGTAAAGGCCCCGGTGCTACCTCGATTCCTTTAGAGCTTGCACCTTTTACCTTAGTAGGAGCAACTACTCGTTCTGGTATGTTGACCGGACCCTTGCGCGATCGATTTGGTTTTACTGCGCAAATGGAATTTTATGGTGCCGAAGATCTTAAAAAAGTAGTGACTCGAGCTGCAAAAATTCTTGGTGTTGGTATTGATGCCGATGCTGCATATGAGATTTCTTCGCGTTCGCGCGGTACACCGCGTATTGCGAACCGACTTTTGCGTCGGGTGCGTGACTTTGCCGAAGTGCATTCAGATGGACATATTGATCTAGCCGCCGCCAAAGCAGCACTAGTGGTTTTTGATGTAGATGAAAAAGGCCTTGACCGCTTGGATAGAGCGGTGCTTCATGCACTGGTAAAAAGTCATGGCGGTGGACCAGTTGGCATTTCCACACTTGCTATTGCGGTAGGAGAGGAAGCTTCGACTGTAGAAGAAGTCTGTGAACCTTATCTGGTTAGAGCAGGGATGATTACCCGTACTGGGCGGGGACGGGTAGCTACAGCTGCTGCATGGCGGCATATGGGATTAGAACCACCAGAAAATGCTGCAGCGTTGTCCTAGATAAATGAGGAGATGTCTAAACACCTGTAGTAGTAAATCTTCTGGCAAACTAGACGACTATGGATAGTCTATTACTTCTGCTCTTGTTAATGGCTGTATTAATTGTGCCTTCATTTTTAATGCAACGTCGACAAAAGCGCCGCATGGATGAGATCACTCGAATCCAGGAGGAACTTACTATCGGGCAACGAGTTATTACAACTGCTGGTATGCATGCCACAGTGCGTGGAGTAGATGAGAAAACCGTTGAGCTAGAAGTTGCACCAGGGGTAGTAAGCGTCTATGAAAAAATTGCTATTGTGCGTAACCTAACCAAGGAGCAACTCGCGGCGGCAGACGTCGAAAAGCAAGTTGATTCAGCATCAGATGATGCAATTAGCGATGTAGAAGAAAACTAATTGTAGATTTGTCGTAGCCTTTACCACTCTGGTTATGTGTGATTTATACCCCACCTCGTAGGAAAATCATTGTTACGGGGTGGGGCTGGCTTTATGCACAGGGGGGTAGTGACGTACCATTTGCAATCGTATGTGTATCTTTAGCTTCTTCTTAAGAAGCGAGATGGTGTACGCCATTCCAATTGATGAGCATTGTTTCTAAGGTACGCTTTAGTCCTATGCTTGAAAAGTTACCGTGGTTGTTAAAAGCCGTGGTAGTAGGTAGTTGGCTGCGCAACGATAATAATATATAGAGGAGAAACGAGAAATTGGCTTCGAAAACTCGATCAGCGAGTTCGAAGTGGCAGGCTTGGCCTAAGAAGGCAATCGGCATTTTCGTGGCGATTATCGTCGTGATTTATGCACTGATTTTCTTCACTGGTGATCGCACTGCTACTGCGAAACTCGGCATCGACCTTCAAGGCGGTACACGTGTGACGTTGGTGCCTCAAGGCCAAAGCCCTACCGATGAACAACTTAGCCAGGCGCGTACTATTTTGGAGAATCGCGTTAACGGTATGGGTGTTTCCGGAGCAAGCGTGGTTACTGACGGTAATACCTTGGTTATTACTGTTCCAGGTGAAGAAACTTCACAGGCACGCGCTCTAGGACAAACCTCCCAGTTGCTATTCCGTCCGGTTTTGCGCACTGGAGTACCGGATTTGGAAAAAATTCTTTCAGTTGCTGAAGAAATGGCGAATCGCTGGGTTGAAGTAGGCGTAATTACCGCCGAAGAAGCTAATGCATCTTTGGCGCAACTAACTGCGACGCTTAACCAAGCGAATCAAGCTAGTGCTAGCACCAGTGATGCTGAGGGAAATAACACTGAAACTGAGGTTCAAGCAGATACCATTGCTACTCCTGAGGTAACTGCAAGTGCACCAAAAGAACCGTCAAACTCAATCGAATCAGAAGCGCTGCGCACTAAGGTGCTAGAAGTTTTGCACACAGATCGTCAGTCCACCGATGCTACTACACAGGTGGCAGCTAGTGCGCTTATGCAGTGCACTAATGATCAGCCTGATCCTTTGCAAGGCACAGATGATCCGGCATTACCTTTGGTTACCTGTGATCCATCACAAGGTGTGGCCTATATTCTTGACGTTGCTCCTTTGCTTATCGGTGAAACTGATGAAGAAAATGGTGCTCGACTTACCGGTAACGAGATTGATACCAACCGTCCGATTACTGGTGGGTTGAACCCTCAAACTGGTCAGATGGAGATTTCTTTCTCCTTTAAGTCTGGTGGCGATCACCAAGGTTCGGCAACCTGGGCGCAGTTAACTCAGCAGTACTTACAACAGCAAATCGCTATCACTTTAGATTCGCAGATTATTTCTGCACCGGTGATCCAATCTGCGACTCCAGTTGGCTCGGCTACCTCGATCACTGGTAGCTTCACTCAGCAAGAAGCTCAAGAGTTAGCTAATAATTTGCGTTATGGTGCATTGCCACTGAGCTTTGCTGGTGAAAATGGTGAATCAGGAGGAACAACAACTACCGTTCCAGCTTCGTTGGGCATTGCTTCGTTGCAGGCAGGACTTATAGCAGGCCTGGTCGGTTTGATCTTGGTTGCGCTTTATTCGCTTTTCTTCTACCGCTATTTCGGTTTGATCTCTATGTTCTCCCTGATTATGAGCTTTGTACTGGTTTATGGTGCATTGGTTCTATTGGGTCGTTGGATTGGATATTCACTTGATCTTGCCGGTATTGCGGGTTTGATTATCGGTATTGGTACTACCGCAGACTCCTTCGTCGTGTTGTATGAGCGTATTAAAGATGAAGCACGCGATGGTAGAAGCTTCCGTTCCGCAGTACCGCGTGGTTGGGATCGTGCTAAACAAACAATTGTCACTGGTAACGCGGTCACCCTCATTGCTGCAGTAGTGGTTTACTTCCTCGCTGTGGGTGAAGTTAAGGGATTTGCCTTTACTTTAGGGCTTACTACTGTATTTGATATTTTGGTTACCTTCTTGCTTACTGGTCCGCTAGTAATATTGGCTTCAACAAAACCATTTACCGCAAAGCCGGCATACAACGGTATGGCGAAGGTATTTAAGCTGGGCGAACAACGCCGTGCAGAACAAGCTGAAGCAGAAAAACTTCATGAAGAAGCAGCACACCGAGCAGTTCAAATTCAGAATTCTGAGGGTAGTACTGACAGCCTTGTGCCAGAAACCGTTGAGACAAAGACAACAGCTACGCTTGTGGCACCGACCCATACAGATCTAGATGAATCCGAGATCGAGCTAGAAAACAAGGATGAGGAGAAATAAATATGAACTCGGAATCTTCCTTGATGGATAAGCTTTATACTGGCGAAGGCGGTATTGACTTCGTTTCTCGTCGTAAAACGTGGTATCAGATTACAGCTGGCATTCTTATTGTGTGCATTGCTGCTATTCTTATTCGCGGATTCTCATTGGGTATTGATTTTGTTGGTGGCACCAGGATTACGATGCCGGCTGCAGATCTAGAAACCACCAGTGTGAGTGAGACTTTTACTAACGCAACTAATGTCGAACCAGAGTTAGTTCAAATCGTTGGTGCCGGCGATTCTCGTATCCTAGAAATTAATAGTGAGCTGCTCACGCAAGATCAGATTGATGCTGTACGAGTTGCTCTTTATGAGCAATATCAACCGCTTGGTGTTAACGGACAACCAACCCCAGATGCAATTGGTGATTCCACGGTGTCTGAATCGTGGGGGTCGACTATTACTACCCGGATGCTGATCGCTATGGCAGTTTTCCTGGTAGCAGTCTTTATCTATATTTCCTTGCGTTTGCAGCGGGAAATGGCGGTTGCTGCGTTAGGCGCACTTGGGGTAGATCTTGTTGCTATCGCAGGTATTTATGCATTAGTTGGTTTTGAAGTAAGCCCGGCGACTGTGATCGGTTTGCTTACGGTGTTGGCTTTCTCTTTGTATGACACCGTCGTTGTTTTTGACAAGGTGCGAGAAAATACCCTCGGTTATCTGGGCAATAAGCGAATTACCTATGCTGAGCATGCTAATTTGGCGGTCAACCAAACGGTAATGCGTTCTATTTCTACTACCGTGATTTCTGCATTACCAATCATTGCTTTGATGGTTATCGCAGTATGGTTGTTAGGGGTAGGAACTCTTAAGGATTTGGCGTTGGTTCAGCTTATCGGTGTGATTGAAGGAACCCTTTCTTCGGTCTTTTTGGCAACACCATTTTTGGTCAGTCTGAAGAACCGTAAGAAGGAAACCCGTGAACATACTAAAGAAGTACTTGCGCTTCGTTCCGGTGAAGTTGATCTTGTTGAATCTTCCAAACCTGCTGGACAAGATAAGCGCAGTGTTGTGCTTCCTGAAACCTCAGAGCAATCAACTGGTGCTAGCTGGCGACCAGGTCGTTAATATAGCTTAAGGTAAATACACTTAGTGTGATCTAGGATAAAGCGTTACGACGTTTATCGCAGTAGCTTGAAGTGCTTACGTATTTAAATATGTAAGCACTTTTTACGTTTTTATGGTGAACCCTAGTTATAGGCAAGATTAGTTGGAATAGGGGTAGTTCACTGCTAGTGTTTTCACCATTTATACTGAATTGAGTAAGTGTTACCCGATTCGTATTTATATGTGGTATTTCCTAGTATGTACGCAGGATAGATGCGTTCATCAGCATAGAGGAGAAAATGCGTGCCAAAGGCAAGTATTCGAAAACTGAGCGCATTGTTGTGCGCGCTGTCGTTGGGAATTGCTGCTTGTGGATCCGCAGATGAGAAAGCCCGAAATCCTAGTCATGGCCAATTTGGTTATGTTGTGAATTCTGCATTGGTAACAACTAATGCGGGCTCTTATATTGGGGCATCAACAGACGCAGTTCTATTGAGTACGCGTATTTATCCCAGTGCATATGTATTAGGACCTAAAGGTCAAATGATTCCTAATTCTGACCTCCTAACCACTCGGGTGCTACCTGGTATTCAGCAACAAGTCGTTTATACAATTGCGAATGACGCAGTGTATTCCGATGGACAACCAATTACGTGCGATTCTGTGCTACTAGCTTTTACTGCTGGTACCATGCCAGAACTTTTTGACTCTTATTTACCGCTGATGCAGCAGGTGGATAAAGTAAATTGCACTGCGGGCGCTAAAGTAGCCACGGTTGTGTTCAAAGATGGCTTTGGTTCTCGCTGGCGCCAACTTTTTGGTCCAGGTACTTTATTACCTGCACATGCGATTGCGGTTAAAGCAGGAATGAGCCTTGAAGAACTTAATCGAGCGCTGCAAGAAAAGGATACTTCTGCTTTAGAACAGGTAGCACAGATTTGGAAAGATGGTTTTAATCTTTCTGCCTTTGACCCTGAGCTACAGGTATCTGCTGGTCCCTTTAAGATTTCTAGCGTGGGTAGCCAGGGTGAAGTTGTGTTGGTACGCAATGAAAATTATTTTGGTGAAGCCGCTAATCTGGCTAGCTTGGTTGTATGGCCTCGCGGAACAGATATGACTGAAATAGCTGCAGCTGGCGATATACAGGTTGCTGATATTGATAACACAGAAAATATCAGTTGGTTTGATCGTGATGCAGTCGATAATCCTTATTCTGTTGTTGCCGAACCAGGTGTACAAACTGAATCTTTAATATTAGCCACTGCAGGTGTTTTTTATCAGCCAGAGAACCGCCGTGCTTTTGCTTCCTGCATGGATCGTATGTCTGTTGCCAAGATTTCTGCACAATACACTGGGGTAGCAGTACAACCAGTTGTAGCTAGAACAGTACGTTGGGCTGATCCTGCAATAGCTGGGATGAGTGATATTTTAGCTCCTTATCAGGAAATAAATCTTGAAGAAGCAAAGAAATTAAGCGGACAGACTATTCGCATTGGTTATGTTGGTCCTGATGAGCGCAAAGCAGCTATGGTGGAAGCTATTGCACGCAGTTGTGCAGCCGCTGAGATTACTGTGGTTGATGCCTCTGTAGAAGGATCAAATTTAGGCGAATTAAGCCGAACGCATGTCAGTCAGTGGGGGTATGAAACTTATACTGAGGGAACAATTGATGCCTTTCTGACAGAAATTGACCCTATATATGAGTTTGCTTCGGTTGCTGATCAGAGCACGGATTATGAAAAAACACGCGCTCATGAACAGGCCAGTTGGGAGCACATGGAAACAATTTCTTTGGCTACTCAACCACGAGTTTTCATAACTGAGAGGTTCGTGAGTAACGTAGTAGTAAATACAGACCGATCAGGTATTGGTTGGAACATGGATCGGTGGAAAGAAAATTAAAGGCCCGTCATAGATAATGATTCAAGATCTTACACTTACCCCTGCTCAGCAAGCTTTAAAAGAAAAAACTCGACTTGTTCCCGATTTCCCTGTCCCGGGAGTCCTTTTCGAGGATCTCACTCCCGTTCTTGCAGATGCTGATTCCTTTAAATTGCTTGTTGATGAGTTAACTCTCGCGGCTGAAAAAATGGGGGCAGATATGGTTGGCGGCTTAGATGCTCGGGGCTTTTTATTAGGCTCAGCTGTTGCTTATAAATTGGGTGCTGGTATTTTGGCTATTCGTAAAAAAGGTAAGTTGCCTCCGCCAGTACATACTCAGGAATACGCGTTAGAATATGGCAGCGCAGCCCTCGAGCTACCAGCAAGCTCATTAGACATTCAAGGCAAAAAGATTGTGCTTGTCGACGATGTTTTAGCAACTGGGGGCACCTTGGTCGCTGCGAAATCTTTGATTCAGCGTTGTGGCGCAGAAGTTGTAGGTTTTGCTGTGGTTTTGGAAGTTCCTGGTTTAGGCGGGCGTGATCGGTTGGCCGGAACTGAGCTTTTCGTCGTTAATGAGTAAAAAATGTGTTTGGCTGTGGGTAAAACTCACAGCCAATAATTAATGGGCGGATGTATTTGGCATTTTTGGGAAATGAACGACACCTAAGACGTGTTGGAAGTAGATACGTCGCCAATGAAAATTCAAGGAATTTGACCATATGACACAGGATAACCGCCCCGCGCGTCAGCAGTCTTCTGTGCGAAGCATGTCAGCGCGGCTTGCACGCAGTTTGACCGGTAATAGGGTCAAAATTAACCCAGTTTTGGAGCCGTTGTTAAGTATCCACCGAGAGTTTCATCCTCGTGCAGATGCTCAATTGCTAGAACGTGCCTATGAAACCGCAGAGCGTCTACATGATGGTGTGTATCGCAAATCTGGTGATCCATATATCACCCACCCATTAGCTGTAGCGACGATTGCTGCCGAAATTGGTATGGATACCACCACTTTGGTCGCTTCTTTACTACACGATACGGTTGAAGACACAGATTATTCCTTAGCTGATCTCACTGATGATTTCGGTGAGGAAGTTGCTCGACTAGTCGATGGTGTAACCAAGCTTGATAAGGTGGCACTAGGCGCTGCAGCAGAAGCTGAGACAATCCGTAAAATGATTGTTGCTATGGCGCAAGACCCACGTGTGTTGGTAATCAAGGTCGCTGACCGGTTACACAATATGCGTACCATGCGGTTCTTGCCGCCGGAAAAACAAGCGAAAAAAGCGCGCCAAACTCTCGAAGTAATTGCGCCACTGGCACATCGGTTGGGAATGGCCAGTGTGAAATGGGAACTTGAAGATCTTTCTTTTGCAATTCTGTATCCCAAAAAATACCAAGAAGTTGTACGCCTAGTGGCTGACCGAGCTCCTTCAAGAGATCGTTACCTTAAAGAGATTACCGGTCAACTTAACGCAGCTTTTAAAGAAAATCATATCCCAGCAGAGGTTATGGGACGACCAAAACATTATTGGTCTATTTACCAGAAGATGATTGTGCGAGGTAAAGACTTCGATGAGATCTTTGATCTGGTGGGAATTCGGGTTTTAGTCGATGCAGTGAACAATTGCTATGCGGCCATTGGTGTCGTACACTCGTTGTTCTCTGCAATGCCAGGGCGCTTTAAAGATTATATTTCTTCCCCGAAATTTGGTGTTTATCAATCCCTGCATACTACGGTTATGGGCGATGTGGGTAAACCTATTGAAGTACAAGTGCGTACCCATGAAATGCATTACAATGCAGAATTTGGTATCGCTGCCCACTGGCGATATAAGGAAACTAAAGGTAGCCATAAAGGCGAACAATCTGAAGTAGATCAGATGGCCTGGATGCGTCAATTATTGGATTGGCAAAAAGAAGCTGCTGATCCCAATGAGTTCCTTGATAGTTTGCGCTATGACCTAACAAGTAAGCAGATTTTCGTGTTCACTCCTAAAGGCGATGTGGTAAATCTGCCGGCAGATGCTACTCCAATTGATTTTGCTTATGCAGTACATACTGAGGTGGGGCATAGGTGCATTGGTGCAAAAATCAATGGCAAATTGGTTGCTTTGGAGTCAACGCTTAAATCTGGCGACAGAGTAGAGATTTTTACCTCAAAGGATCAAAACGCTGGCCCTAGTCGGGATTGGCAAGACTTTGTAGTCTCTCCTAGGGCAAAAGCAAAAATTAGACAGTGGTTTGCTAAAGAGCGTCGAGAAGAATATTTAGAGGCCGGTCGGGATGCTTTAGCTGCTGAGGTACAGCGCGGTGGGCTACCAATGCATCGATTGTTTAATGCTCAGTCGATGAAGGAAGTAGCCACTCAGCTGCATTATCCAGATGTTGACGCTCTTTATGCCGCGATTGGTGCAGGCAGCGTTACTGCTAGACATGTGGCACACCGTCTTATGGCGGCATTTGGAAATATCGAAGATGCCGAAGACACGTTGGTTGCACGCACTCCGTTTAGCGAACTGGTGACCTCAAAGCAAAAGGTATCGGATTCCTCCGGAATTTTGGTTGAGGGAAGCCCTGATGTGATGGCTAAGCTGGCCAAGTGTTGTATGCCAGTTCCTGGGGATAAGATTTTTGGTTTCGTTACTCGCGGTGGCGGAGTATCTGTGCACCGAGTTGATTGTACGAATGCGGAAAAACTTCAGGAAGAAACTGCCCGGCTGATAAATGTTTCCTGGGCTTCAGAAGACAAAACGACGGTTTTTGCCGCCACTTTGCAATTAGAAGCCTTAGACCGAAGCGGCTTATTGATGGAGCTTACTAGAGTTGTCAATGAGCAACGAGTTCAGGTGATCGCCATGAATTCGCATTCTTCTGATGATCATGTGGCAACAGTGCGTTTTACTTTCACTGTTTCTGATACTAAACAATTGGGAAGTTTAATGACTCAATTACGCAATACGGAAGGCGTTTTTGATGTTTACCGGGTAACCGCTGGGGGCTAAAGAAAAGAAAGTGGGAGTATAGATAGAAATATCTATACTCCCACTTTTTATTTTCAAAAATTATTACTTGAGGAAGTTCTGTAGCTTGCCGGTGAAGGTAAGCAGAGCAGTCGCAATACCAATGATGGTGCTGACAATGCTAGCCCAGGCAGCGATTTCTTTTACATCAAGGTTAGAAGAAGAACCTGAATCCTGTTTTTCTGCAGTGGTCTGAGTAGTGATTTCCTGAGTAGTGGTTTCTGCATGAGCAGGAACAGAAACGGTTGCACAGGTTAGTGCGGTTGCAGTTGCTACAGCTGCGATACCTTTACGAAGCGACATGAAATACCTTCCGAATTAAAAAATTTTTAGCATATGCTAAATGATTCGCCAGTTTAGCTTTAGTTAAAGATCTATGCAAAGATCGTTAGACTTATTTAAGAAAACAAATTGGCTTTCAGTACATACTGAAAGCCAATTGAATGCTCAAGTATTTCAAAAATTACTTGAGGAAGTTCTGCAATTTACCGGCAAAGGTCAAAGCGGCAGTAAGAACACCGATAACGGTAGAGATGATAGCGAACCAATCACGAAGCTTCTTGGTGTCAATCTTGCCCTTCTCATCGGAGGAACCAGCGGTGATATCAGAAGAACCGTTGGCAGAACCATTGTTCTTATCCTTGTCGGTGCTGCCGTTTGCGCTGCCGTTATCTGGTTTTTTCTCTTCTTTCTTTTCTTCAGCAGCTGTAGTTTCAGTTGCTGCTTCTTGAGTGGTAGTAGTCTCGGTGGTGGTCTCCTGAGCGTAAGCAGGAACTACGCCGGAGAAGGAAACAGCGGTTGCAGTAGCGACTGCAAGCAGTGCTTTGCGGGAAACGAGCTTCATAAGTGTAAATCCTTAAATTTTAAGGGGCGAATATTAAGTTCTCGAGTCACTTTAACCTAAGTCAAATATGTGTGCAAGTGTTTTCATGGCTTCTATTTCATCCTGTGAATTTCTTGATAATACGGTGTGAGGTGCACTTTTCTACTAAAAACATTTCTACGTAGAATTATAGAGAACTTAATACTGAAAGTCAGTGTTGTTTATTTTCTTTTATTTTAATAGTTTAAAACGTTTGCATTAGGGTGCGTTAAGGAAGGAAAGCGATAACTAAAATAAATCCTCTATGGTGATTTTTCACGTCGACAAGCATGTAGTTATTTGCTACGGATAAAAGTAAGAAAGATTGCCAACGGGTTATCAGCTTTCTTATGTGGATAAAAAGAAACTGGTCTGATTCTGCTATCACAACAGAACCAGACCAGCTAAAACTACTCGTTAGTGCAATTAAATAGCTTCTAGGTAGTAAATCTTCTTAGGAAGTAACGGATACTTTAGTAATGCGTACTTCTTCCGCAGGGCTGCCATCTCCGCCACCATTAGCGGTTCCCTTATCAGCAATAGCGTCAAGGGTGTTCAGGCCAGAATCGGTAACCTGGCCGAAATAGGTGTAGGAAGGAGCAAGTGGGGAATCCTGGTAGTTGAGGAAGAATTGTGAACCGTTGGTATCGGCACCAGCGTTAGCCATAGCGATAGAACCACGTGGGTAGGTAACCGGGGTGGAAGTATCTGCGGCCTCATCGGTGGGGTATTCATTAGCGAAGGAGAATCCTGGGCCACCGGCACCAGTGCCGGAAGGGTCACCACATTGGAGAACAAAAATGCCTGAAGTGGTCAAACGGTGGCAAATGGTGTCATCGTAGTAGCCATTGTTGGCAAAGTGCTCGATCGCATTAACCGTACATGGAGCAACACTACGATCAAGCTCCATAGGGATGTCACCTTGGTTGGTGGTCAAAGTAACCGTCACAGTGCCCTTTGTAGAGATATTTTCAGTTTGTGGCTTGGAAATCTCTTTAGAGGCGGTGCCAGCATCTGGGTAGCTACAGCTAACGGTATCGGCAAGTGGGGTCTCACGGGTAAGCGACAATGTCTTAGAATCCGCAGACCGAGTAGTAGAGGTGGTGGATTCTGCGGTGACGTCTTCTTCGTTAGTGTTTGTCGCGGCAAAATAGATACCGCTTACGATAACGAGAAGGGCGACTGCCGCTGCTGCGGCAACACCGAGTGGTTTCGTTTTTTCCGCGCGGTCACGAGATTTAATCTCTTTGTCGAGGCTGCGCATAGCGTCCTCGCGGCGTTGCTTATTCGTGCTCACCTTTTTCTAAGCCCTTCAATAATCTGATGCAATGAAAACGTGGTCAATTGTAACTAATAAAAGGTAAAAAATTGCATTTACGCTGTGCACTGAGACTAATGGGTAAAAGCTTTGGTGCATGTGATGAAGTGAAATAAATGAACCGTATGTGTAATTATGCACTGGGAAACAAAATAAATGCTGGTATAAGTGATCGTCGATAAGCAATTATAAAGGAATGTTTTACCTGCTTATTGCCTATATTTCTAAAATGGGTTTTATCGTTAATCTGATATTTTTGCCGGCAGAGACACCTATGGCGCACCTATGAAGCTTTAGCTATTGTGGTCGTCATGAGTGAAATTCTTTTTAAAGGTGAACCAACTGAAACCTCTGGTGATATCCCAGCAGTAGGTGAGATGCTTCCTCGGTTTGAATTGCTACGCACGGATCTTTCCGAAGTAACCAATGAAGATTTTGCTGGAAAGCGCATTGTGCTTAACATTTTCCCTTCGGTAGATACCGGTGTATGCGCCCAAAGCGTGCGACGTTTTAATGAGCTAGCTTCTGATCTTGACGATACAGTTGTTGTTTGTGTTTCTATGGATCTTCCTTTTGCACTCGCTCGTTTCTGTGGTGCAGAAGGTCTGGATAACGTTGTGGCAACTTCGGCATTCCGTGCTTCTTTCGGTGCTGATTATGGGCTAGTTTTGGCTGGTTCACCACTTCAAGGATTGCTAGCACGTAGCGTTATTATTGCTGATGGTTCGGGAAAAATTGTGTATACACAGTTGGTTAATGAAATCACTGACGAGCCAGATTACGATGCTGCTTTAGCTGCGCTGGCTTAAAGAAGACCATGAAATAGACGCTATGAGTTGAAAGGACGAGTCAAGTAAAGACTCGTCCTTTTTCACGTTATGCTGTAGTTTATGGAGATTCTTGGTTTTGCTGCAGGGCCATATAAAACAAATTGCTACCTGGCTATTGCGGATAAAAAAGTTACTGTCATTGATCCGGGTATGCACGCAGCTGCACATATCGACCGTCATCTCCTAGATAATGACTTGATATTAGAGCAGATCATACTTACTCATGGGCATATTGATCACACTCGTGATGCCGGAACCTTAGCATTAAAACACCAGGTTCCGGTTTATATACACCCCGCTGATGAGTTTATGCTTGCTGCTGGTGAAGGGGTTTCTCCGGAATCTCAAATACTTTTCGACGCTGCACATATGACTCCTATTAAGCAGCTGTTTCATCTTAACCACGGGGAGCATATTAGTTTAGGGGAGCAAAAATTTGAGGTTCGTCATGCTCCCGGGCATTCACCAGGTTCTGTGTTATTCGTAAGCGACGAATTTTGTTTTTCTGGTGACGTTGTCTTTAAAGGATCGATTGGACGTACTGATTTGGCTCAAAGCAACCCGAAAGATATGCAGCGCAGCCTGCAAGAACAAGTGCTCACCCTTGATGATCGTCTACAAATACTTCCCGGACATGGTCCGATTACCACAATGCGTGCTGAACGCATGACTAATCCATTTCTCCGCTAGGATACTTATCTGTGAGTGAGACAAAGAAGATAACAACGTTTTCTGCCCCCAAGGGCGTTCCTGACTACCTGCCACCACACTCTGCTGAGTTCATTGCGGTACGCGATAGTTTTGCCCATCAAGCGCATCTGGCAGGCTATGAGCACATTGAGCTTCCAGTTTTTGAAGACACTTCTTTGTTTGCACGCGGTGTAGGCGAATCTACCGATGTGGTAAGTAAAGAAATGTACACTTTCGCTGACCGTGGAGATCGTTCTGTTACCTTGCGCCCGGAAGGAACCGCCGGGGTTATGCGGGCAGTTATTGAACATAATCTTGATCGGGGTCAATTGCCGGTCAAGTTAAACTACTATGGCCCATTTTTTCGTTATGAGCGCCCTCAATCAGGTCGGTATCGGCAGCTTCAGCAAGTAGGCGTTGAGGCAATTGGCATTGATGATCCAGCCTTGGATGCTGAAGTAATTGCTCTAGCAGACCACAGCCTTAAAGCTATCGGATTAACTGGTTATCGGTTGGAGATAACCAGCCTCGGTGACGATACTTGCCGGCCAGCATATCGAAATAAGCTGCAAGAATTTCTCTTTGCGCTGCCGTTAGATGAAGAAACTCGTAAACGTGCAGAAATCAATCCTTTACGGGTACTTGATGATAAACGAGCCGTAATGAAAGAAATGACTGCTGATGCACCGCTTATGCTTGATCACCTTTCTGTGGAAAGTCGTGAACATTTTGAAACTGTTACCGGCATGCTCGACGACCTAGGTGTGGCATATGTCGTCAACCCTCGCATGGTGCGCGGTCTCGACTATTACACCAAGACAACTTTTGAGTTTGTCCATGATGGTCTTGGTGCTCAATCGGGTATCGGCGGCGGTGGGCGTTATGACGGCTTGATGTCACAGCTTGGTGGTCAGCCGCTCTCGGGTATTGGTTATGCTCTGGGGGTAGACCGCTGCTTATTAGCATTACAAGCAGAAAATAAAACTGTTACTGATGGTTCGCGGGTTTCTGTTTTTGGTGTGGCATTAGGTGTAGCAGCAAAACGAGAAATGGTGAAACTCATCGACACTTTACGGCAAGCAGGAATCTCTGCTGATATGTCCTATGGTGATCGTGGCTTAAAAGGTGCGATGAAAGGTGCTGATAGAGCTGGTGCTCGCTTTGCTTTAGTACTTGGCGATCGGGAACTAGAACACGGCATTGTGGCAGTTAAAAATTTGGTTGAACATGCTCAAGAAGATATTGCCCTGGTCGATATTGTTGCTGCTCTTTTAGCGAAGCTCTAGTTTTTTTAACTAGAGCTTCCTAGTGCTTCGCTAGGTTTAGCATTCTGGCAGGCTGACGGGGAATCCAAGATGAACTGCCAGCCCACCGGTGGCGGTTTCTTTATATTTGGTGAGCATATCGTGACCAGTATCGGCCATCGTTTTAACAACCTCATCAAGACTTACCCGATGTGTGCCAGTAGAAAATTGGGACATACGCGCTGCATTAATAGATTTCATCGCGCCGATAGCATTGCGTTCGATACAAGGAATCTGTACTAGACCGCCTACTGGATCGCAGGTTAAACCGAGATTATGTTCCAAACCAACTTCAGCGGCGTGCTCTACTTGTTCTGGTGTACCACCAATAAGCTGGCATAATCCAGCAGCAGCCATGGCAGAGGCACTTCCGACCTCGCCCTGGCAACCAACTTCAGCACCAGAGATTGAAGCATTTTCTTTAATAATAATGCCAATAGCAGCTGCGGCGAGGAGGAAATCTCGGTGGCTATGGCTAGTAAAACCAGGCAGGAAATCTCTAGCGTAATGCAAGGTAGCTGGGATAATTCCGGCAGCACCATTGGTAGGAGCAGTTACTACTGCACCTCCAGCAGCATTTTCTTCATTTACGGCTAAAGCATAAAGATTAACCCACTCCATAGCCCACAGTGCGTCGGTGGCAAGATCTCTATTACCGCTAGAAAGACGGGCATACATTTCTGGAGCTCGGCGTGCCACATTCAGACCGCCAGGAAGAATCCCTGTGGTTTTTAAGCCATCGGTGACACATGTACGCATGGTTTGCCACACACGATCAAGATGGGTAAAGACGATATCTGGGTCGTGATGTAGCGCAAGTTCATTAGCTAGCATAAGTTCAGGGATGCTGAGATTATGTTGATGGCACAGCTTAAGAAGCTCAGCACCGGTTTTAAATGGATAAGGCAGCTTTGTAGAGGTATCGTCGATAGCTCCTGTTGGGTTTATTTCTTTGGCGCGAAGTTGTTCGCGTCGTTGACTAGCAGTCACAATAAATCCGCCGCCAACAGAGAAATAGACCTCGGGATCACCAATTCGTGTTCCATTGGCATCGAAAACAGTAAATGTCATCCCATTAGGATGCGAAGGCAAAGCAATCGCGTCGAAAATAAGCCGATAGGAGATCTCTCCACGCGGACCAGAAATAGTACCGGTGGTTGGTATATCGCTGCCAAATTCTGGTTGGGCATTTCTAGGCACATCAGTGGGAGTAAAACCAGCAAGTCCGAGTAAAGTTGCTCGGTCAGTACCATGGCCAACTCCAGTAGCAGCCAATGAACCATGCAAGGTAACCGCAATAGTGTGGGAAATATATTCCGGGTGTAGCTCTAAGAACTCATAGGCGGCACGCATAGGGCCAACTGTATGAGAAGAACTAGGACCAATACCGATGCTAAATAAGTCAATTACGCTGATGGGCACTGCGAAAACGATTCCTTTGGGGTGAATAATGGGGGCTGGTCTTTGGCGACATAATACACGAATCGCGGGCTAACGTTATAAGACGTTATAAGAGTTGTCTACCTAGGGTTAGCTCGTTTTCTACTATCAGGTAATTGATATGGGGCGGTTTATTTCACTACCGGGATAACTGAGCGAAAGTTCTTCTTAGCGAAGATACTTACCAATTATTGGTTTATACATGTATTCATTATCAGATGAATTAGTCAAGAGTTGTATCAGAAGGAATAAGCAGGCTTACTAATTCGCTAGCGGCACGATCAATACGTGAGTCCAGAGCAGATTGATATTCTGGTGTTTTATCTGATGGGGTCACTAATACTGCGGTAGGAACAATCGCTGCGCGCAAATATGCGAAGAGAGGACGTACTGCATATTCTAAAACGAGAGCATGGCGTAAGCTTCCAGCATTGCTTGCAATAATAACTGGCACCTTGATCAAGGATTGTGGATCAAGTACATCAAAGAACATTTTGAATAATCCGGAATAACTGGCTTGGAAAACCGGAGTTACTGCAATGAGTGCATCAGCCTGAGTTACTTTATCAATGGCTTCCTGAAGTTTTTTGCTAGGCGTTGTGCAATCAATAAGCATATCGACAAGATCATGTCCGAGATCTTTGAGCTCAATCAGGTAGATAGTGGTTTGCTCATTGTGTGTGCTTAAGTGTTGTTCAACACGGGCGGCAATAGCTTCACCTAATTTTCGCGAGCTTGATGGATTAGATAAACCAGCATGAACGATAGCAATAGTGCGCATAGAAAGTATTTTATCGACGGATATTAAGCTTAGATAGCTGGTGGATTAATAGGATTGGTACCATATTTACAACCGTTAAGAAAGATAGTTAGTAGAACTTGTTTACTCGTTGCATCTTCTGGTGATGCATCAGATGGATAAAATAATTGTGCGGTATGAATAATCATCAAGCCGTTGAAGAAACTGAGTGCACTAATACTATTGTGAACTAATCCGCTGTCATGGAAATGCTCAATTAAGTTATGAAAAAGCGTTATGGTTTGTTTTCTTTGTTTTTGTAGCTTATCGGTTAATGAATCAAAGTCAGCATAAATTAATAAGGGGAGTAGGGCATTGATACCGGTTTCTGGAAAATGGTGATTAAGCACTTGTAGTGCGTTAAGAGTACTTATTGAACCGGTCTTAATATCGTTAATGATTTTTTGAATAAGCGTATTCGTTTTATCTGCAACGTGGGAAAGTGCTTCTTCGAGAAGATCTGCGCGAGTAGGAAAATGTCGATATACCGTAGCTGTACCAACGCCTGCTTTTTTCGCTACCAGTTCTACGGTGAAATCGGTTCCTTGATTAATTAACAGGTTTGCGGTTGTTTCAATAATAAGTTTTCTTCGCCAGAAAGCATCGGCACGCATGGAAGTTAAACCCTCATTGTAGTGATAGTGAGGTGGTTGAAAATATGGATCACTTTAACACAAAAACTGAGAGTGTTTGCTATCACTTATCCTAAAGCTGATGTTTTCAATGTTGGTATGTTCTAGAAAAACTTATTCGTACAAGGTTTTATTTTGAGTATCCCACATTAAAATAACGAACTATGGACCGCACTCAATTTGCTCAATACCAGCATCAGGCTAACCTCATTAAAGAGATGCGGCAACGTGCTTATAATCTTTTTGAGAAACTATCGCATGAAGAAACAACAGCGCGGCTATTGGGGCAGATACAAGCAGGTGATGAGTCTGGCAGTATTCATCTTCTTGACCCAGCATTAGTTTATTGGCCTAATAATCTTTATGTACGCGCTGAATTTGCTGATTCGCCGGAAGTATTAAATATCTTGCAGGCTTTTCGACGTCATACTCAACAGATTGAATCTTTAGTAGAAGAAAGCGCTGGTGCCTATAGCGGATTTTTTCAGCGGCTAAGTCGAAGTTTTTCTGGTGGTTTTGATCAGAAAAAAGCCCAGAATGCAGCAGAGCAATTAGTTAATCTTCTTAACGACTACACCACACAGAATCTCTATCAGCAGGTCGCAGGAATCGTAAACCGTGCATTAGAGGTAGAAGGACAGCAAGCGCAGGGGGTAGCGCTTTCGGATAATGCTCTTGGTGTGCCACAAAAATATATTGATGCTGCGCATAAAGCTTTAATACAAGCAGTACGAGGTATAGATTATTCTCCGTTTGCTACAGCTAGTATTGATACGGTAGATCGGCTACATATTATTCCGGCACAAAATTTAGTGCGTCGTATTGTAGAACATCCTGCCTCAGTAGAATTTTTACAAGGACGTGCACAGGGGTTGCTGCAAGAATTATCACAGCAGCGAGCAATGATTTTATTGTCTGGGATGGACGTCGAAAAGCTCAAAGAAGTAACCAATGAGCGATTGCGTTTTAGCGGTCTTGATAGCATTGGAATTACCACTGTGGCGGAAGTCTATCTAGCTCATGAAGCGTTGTTACGGCAAGTATCTGGAATTGGTGAGCAAACGGCACAACGAATGAAAGCTGCTGCACAGTCGTTGTATGCTGAGGCACAGCAATCGGTGGGGAAAAATATTGGTGAAGAAAAAACTATCGAGACTGTAGAACTATTAACAGTTCTCGATAAATTTTCTCAGGCTAATCAGCTAGATGATCTACAACGTGAGCGTAGAGACCGATTGATTGCTTATTTTCAAGATTTTTCATCATCAATTACTGCAATTGGTGAACCATTTGTGGTGGTTAAGTTTGGGGAAAAATTCTATGATCAATTTATTGAAGATATTGCCTGGGCAAATGCGAGTCCAGAACTTTTCTTGCCGCGAACAGTTGTTGAATTCGAAGGTGATATCTGGCAGGACTATTTGGATCGCCCAGCGCATTATCAATCTTTACTAGCTGAACTTTTAGGCGCTGGTAGCAATAAAACAGGCGGTGAAAACCTCGATGAGGACACCCTAGAACAGATACGAAACCTGGTATTAGATCAGTCGTTGCTCAATGGCCTTCATCTGCGTGGCTATCAAAGCTTTGGTACGAAATTTGCGCTTGTTCAACGCAAAGTCATTATTGGCGACGAGATGGGTCTAGGTAAAACTGTACAAGCTATTGCTGCTGCAGCGCATATTCATGCTCAGAATAAACAGCCAATCCATACCGCAGTAGTAGTACCCGCCTCGCTCATTATGAATTGGAAACGTGAGTTAGAGAAGTTTTCTACCCTGCATATTTTTGTCGGACATGGAATAGACAAAGAAGTAGCTGTTCAAGCTTGGCGAGCACGAGGTGGGGTTATTATTGTTACCTACGATGGTGCACGTACTATGGATCTTGGCCATTGCGACATGGTTATTGTCGATGAAGCTCACATGATTAAAAACCCTGCGGCACAGCGCTCGCAGGCCGTTGCCGCACTGATTAAAGAAGCTGAGTATGCCATTTTAATGAGTGGTACTCCCATGGAAAATCAAGTATATGAATTTGCTAACTTGGTTAAATACCTTGACTCTGAATTAGGCACACTCAAAAAAGGGGTTATCCGCCCTACTGAGTTTAGAGCACGAATAGCGCCACTTTATTTGCGAAGAAATCAAGCAGATGTGCTTGATGAACTTCCAGAAAAAGTGGAGCATATAGAGTGGATTGAACTAAGCAGCGAGGATCAAAAAGAATATACGAAGGCTATTGCAGAAGGCAGTTGGATGCGCGCTCGACGTGCTACTTTATATGCGCCTAATCCAGGTTGCGCCAAGATAGAGCGTATCCGCGAAATCATTGATGAGGCACTGGAAGAAAATCGAAATGTGCTTATTTTTAGTTATTTTCGAGATTCCATTCTACGGTTAGCTCAGGAATTTGGTTCACATGTGGTTGGCGTTATCTCTGGTGAGGTGTCTCCGATTATGCGCCAAAAGTATGTTGATGCGCTTGGCGAATCTGGCAAAATTCTCATTGCTCAAATTGGTGCCGGAGGAGTAGGGCTTAATATCCAAAAAGCTTCAGTGGTGATTCTGGTCGAAACACAGGTTAAACCCACTATTGAAGATCAAGCTATTGCGCGCGCACATCGTTTGGGACAAATGAGCGTAGTAAACGTTTATCGCATAATCGGTGATGAAACTATCGACGAGCGGCTTTATGAACGCAATGTAGAAAAACGCAAGCTTTTCGACGCTTATGCTAGGCAATCTGATGCAGCGCATGTTGCTGATGCAGTAGATATTTCTGAAGCACAATTGGCACGAGAAATTATTACCGAAGAACGTATTCGCTTAGGACTAGAAAGTGATCTCGAGTTAGCTCCTATTGTGTTAACCGAAACAACCGATCACACAAGTGGATAAAACAGCATAAAAGTGAGCAGTAGTAGCTAAAAGTAGCTATCTGGTGTTCACCGCACTATGGTGAACACCAGATTATCGCGATGAGTCTAGCGGGTTGGTTAAGAATAAACGCCGCGGCCGAGAGTATCGCAGGAACTCATACGGCCGGAATTATAACCAGCTAAGAAAGCCTGCTGGCGTTGTTCGGAAGAACCATGAGTAAAGGACTCAGGCGAGACTTTATGTCCAGAACGGGTCTGAATATTATCGTCACCAACGGCACGGGCAGCATCAATAGCATCCTGGACTTGTTCTGTTGTAATTGGCTCCAAAAAGGCATTTTCACCTTTATCTGCGTAGTGTGCCCAAATACCGGCATAACAGTCTGCTTGCAGCTCTATTTTGACTGCATTGGAATCTTCACCTGGATCATTGTAGTTAGATAAACCAAGTGTTCCTTCCAGGTTTTGAATATGGTGTCCGATTTCGTGTGCAACAATGTATTCCTGTGCAAAAGCGGTGTTTTTAGTGCCGTATTTTGTTAAAGAATCAAAAAACGATACATCGAAATAAGCGGTGGTATCGCGGGGACAATAGAAAGGCCCAGTTGCGCTACTAGCCTGACCACAACCAGTAGCTACTGCGGATTGGAAGACATTAATCCCTGGTTCGGTATAGGTAATATTTGCTTGTGCTGGTAGCTGCTCACGCCAAATTTGATCCACGCTTAGGGCAGTAAATTCTACCCGACAATCGGCATGGGTATTAGCATCTTCACCAGTTTGACAGTGATCGAGATTGCCGCTGGTATTAGTAGTTTCATTAGTGGTACCTGAACCAACAATTTGTCCTAGATCGCTAGGATTGCCACCCATCAGAAGAAAAAGTCCTACTAAAACTAAGGTGCCAATACCGCCGCCAAGAGCGACGCGGCCACCGCTACCACCAGAAGTGGCACGGGAAGAAGTTTTTTGAATATCGCCTCTAAACGTCATAAAGCATATTCTGTCATAATACGTACGTAATTCTGTGTGTATGTGCTGGACAGAATACGGTTTTAGGCGTGGATTCTTTAGCTAAAAAGATAATCTGCCATGTTTGCTGGGTATCATAAGAGCAGCAGCGGAATTAAAAAATAGCTAAAATTCCACATAATTGGCGTAAAAACAGGTCTTGTGTGCGCAGTAATTTTATTAGGGTGTGGTTTTAAGCACTGTAAAGAGTTTTTACCTTGGCTTGAGATACAAAGATACCCGCTGTCTTCTTTTCACTTGGTGATCTGCGGTATCATGATGCAGTTGAATATCATCCATGACGTAGCCCTGATTTTTTCAAGCTGAACCGCTAAAAATTCTGGTGCTAATAGTTAAATGGGTGAGCAAGACGTGACTGTCGCGTTTTGGTGTCAAAGATTGGAAAGGACGAAGAGTTCGTGCTGCGCACTCATCTCGCTGGAGAACTCCGTAAGGACATTGCAGGCCAGACCGTAACCCTGACTGGCTGGGTGTCGAGACGTCGCGATCACGGTGGTGTGATCTTTATTGATCTGCGTGATTCCTCAGGATTGGCACAGGTCGTGTTCCGTGAGAATAAAGTCGCAGAACAAGCACACCATCTTCGTAGCGAATTCTGTGTAAAAGTAACTGGCGTTGTTGAACCACGCCCAGAAGGTTCTGAAAACCCTAATCTGGCTTCTGGTGATATTGAGGTTAACGTTAGAGAGCTAGAGGTGCTTAATGAGTCCGCAGCACTGCCATTCCAAATTGATGATGCTAGTGCAGTGAGTGGTTCTGGAGCCGTTGGCGAGGAAACTCGTTTGAAGTATCGTTACTTGGATCTGCGTCGTCCTGCGCAAGGCAATGCACTACGACTTCGCTCGCAGGTGAACCAAGCGGCTCGTAAAGTTCTCGGAAACCATGATTTTGTGGAAATCGAGACTCCAACCCTGACTCGCTCTACCCCAGAAGGCGCACGTGATTTCTTGGTGCCAGCGCGACTTAAGCCAGGTTCCTGGTATGCGTTGCCACAATCACCACAGCTATTTAAGCAGTTGCTTATGGTTGCTGGTATGGAGCGCTATTACCAGATTGCACGCTGCTACCGTGATGAGGATTTTCGCGCCGATCGTCAGCCAGAATTCACTCAGCTTGACGTAGAGATGAGCTTTGTAGATCAAGATGATGTGATTGCGCTAGCTGAAGAGATCTTAAGCGAACTATGGAAACTCATTGGCTACGAGATCAAGACACCTATCCCACGCATGACTTATGCAGAGGCGATGCGCAAGTATGGCTCTGATAAGCCGGATCTGCGTTTCGATATTGAAATTGTTGAATGCACTGAGTTCTTTAAAGACACCACTTTTAGGGTCTTCCAAAATGAGTATGTTGGCGCTGTTGTGATGCAAGGCGGCGCAGCACAGCCACGTCGCCAGCTCGATGCTTGGCAGGAATGGGCAAAACAACGCGGTGCCAAGGGATTGGCCTATATCCTCGTTGGAGAAGACGGCCAATTAAGCGGTCCAGTAGCAAAGAATATCTCTGAGACAGAGCGTGCAGGAATTGCTGAGCACGTGGGCGCGCGTCCTGGCGACTGCATTTTCTTTGCTGCTGGTGATACTAAGAGCTCTCGTGCTCTGCTGGGTGCTGCACGTGGTGAAATTGCTAATAAGCTTGGATTAATCAAAGAAGGCGATTGGGCCTTCACGTGGATTGTTGATGCGCCACTTTTCGAGCCATCAGCCGATGCTACTGCTTCTGGCGATGTAGCACTAGGTAACTCGAAATGGACCGCAGTACACCATGCTTTTACTTCGCCGAAGCCAGAATGGCTTAATAATTTCGAAGAAAATCCTGGTGAAGCTACTGCTTATGCTTATGACATTGTGTGTAATGGCAATGAGATCGGTGGTGGATCCATTCGTATTCATCGTCGTGATGTGCAAGAGCGTGTCTTTAAAGTTATGGGTATTACCGAAGAAGAGGCTCGTGAGAAATTTGGTTTCTTACTCGATGCTTTTGCCTTTGGTGCACCACCACATGGTGGCATAGCCTTTGGTTGGGATCGTATTGTATCGCTACTAGGTGGTTTTGATTCCATCCGTGATGTTATTGCGTTCCCGAAGTCTGGTGGTGGTGTTGATCCACTTACAGATGCACCAGCACCAATTCCGCTTGCGCAGCGTAAAGAAACCGGTGTGGATTTCAAACCTAAAAAGGTAAGCGAATAACGAAAACGCTGTAGGCAGACGTGGTGGTATACGTCGATAAGCACAGTAAGAGGATGGATTCTAAATGCTGTGCTTATTCCTGGCGTGTGTGTCCGGAGCATGAAAAACGGTGGGTAAGTTTCTAAGCTCGCACTCTGGATTAGGTATGTTTGCTAATTATGGACGTACCACATTGAGCCATACCACACATGTGATAACAATTATGAGTCTGCGGTTCTGCGCAGATACGGCGCATAATAATGTCAAGAGGAGACCTCAAGTAATAAAAGGTCGGTTAGCAAATGCGTCGTTCATATCAATCATTCGGTATTTATCTGAATGAGCGAAAGAGAGTTCTTTTATGAGCACCACCGAGAACAAGTCGGCAATGTCAGAACAATCTACCTCCGAGATCATCACAATCGCAGAAGATCTGCTTTCTCAGAGATTTGGTGGTACTCAACAACTTTCCGACGTAGAAAGCCTTAATGGGTCGGGTATCGCAACGGTGCTTCGCGCACGAGTAGCTCCTTCACCTTTTTTACAGCAGCGCTCCGTTGTTATTAAATACATGCCACCGACAGGTTTGCTTGTCGACGACACCGCTATCGTGCGCGAAATTGCGGCATACCAATTTACTACTTCACTTAGTGAGGAAGTACGTCCCGGTCCGGTATTGCTTGCTCATGACGCAGATAAGTCGATTGTCGTAATTACTGATTCTGGTGACGGTGATACTTTCTTTGATCTTTTAGACACTGATGATGCTGAATTACGCATATCAATTTTGCGTAATCTTGGGGAAGCCCTGGGAAAAATGCATGCCGATACGGCTAGTAAAGAGGAAGATTTTCTTATTTTACTGAAGCGAATGCTGCATAAATACCCAGAAGCAGCAAAAGTTAATGCTTTTAGAGAAGCCTTTTTAGTGCGAGCTATTGATGTTGGCCAGCATATTATTGAACAACAGGGCATTGAAGTGCCGCAGATTGTAAAAGACTTAGCTAAAAATTCTGCTCGTCGGTTGTTTTATGGTCAGCACCGAGCATTTACTCCCTTTGATCTTTCACCAGATAATATTATCGTTGCCGAACGCACGCATTTCTTAGATTATGAATCGGCTGGTTTTAGAGATGCCACCTTTGATATTGCGTGCGTTATTTGTGGTTTCCCGCAATTTTTGTTCTCTCGTCCGATCCAAGATGATGAAGCAGATGTTTTTATTGATTCCTGGGTCAATGAGGTCGGTAAAATTTGGCCGAATGTTAATAATCTCACCCGTTTGCATATTCGTATTACTACTGCAATGATCGGTTGGGCATTTTCTTCAATAACTTTAATGCTTGCTGGGCTAGTAGGCGACACATTCGAAGATGACTATATTAAACGCCAGGCTGATGATTTTGATACTGATGACCTGCTTACACAATTTTCGGATGCCAGTAAACAACTCTTTGATACCACAGATGATTCCCGCGAAGAATTAGTTTTAGTGCGTAATGATCTAGTAGAAACGTTTGAAAGCATTGAGCGCTTTGCTGCTAGGGGTTCCGATACTAAACTGCCGGCAGTTGCACAGTTTGCCCGCAGGATGGTTGACGTACTTGATAGCTAATACTTTAAGGAGTTTTCTTGCCTGATCAAGGGCTTTTCGACGATCCATGCCAGAGGATAACAGAGGAAACCACAACCAATACGGATGTTTTTGGTGGTGGGACACATTCACCTTTAGCTGCGCGTATGCGACCACGTAGCTTAGAAGAGGTTGTAGGACAATCTCATTTACTTGGCCCAGGTAAACCACTGCGTCGGCTTGTTGAAGGTTCTGGGGAAGCATCGGTGATCCTTTATGGACCACCGGGAACTGGTAAGACAACGATGGCCAGTCTTATTTCTACTGCTACTGGACATAATTTCGTAGGTCTTTCTGCACTAAGTTCTGGAGTAAAAGAAGTACGGCAGGTTATTGCCGAAGCAAGAAAAGCATTTATTCATGGACAAAAAACAGTTCTTTTTATTGATGAGGTACATCGTTTTTCTAAAACTCAACAAGATGCACTGCTTGCAGCAGTAGAAAATCGGATTGTACTCTTAGTTGCAGCTACCACGGAGAACCCTTCTTTTTCAGTGGTAGCGCCATTGCTTTCGCGTTCATTGTTATTGCAATTAACCTCACTGAGCCCAGAGGATATTAAAGAGGTTATTCTCCGTGCAGTACAGGATGAACGTGGATTAAATGACCGCGTCACAATAGATGATGAAGCATTAGCCCAGTTGGTGGTATTAGCTTCAGGTGATGCTCGCCGTGCGTTGACTTATTTGGAAGCTACCGCTGAAGCAGTTGCTGATGGTCAAATAATAACTACACAAGTGATCGCCGAAAATATTGATCGGGCAGTTGTGCGTTATGATCGCGATGGGGATCAGCATTATGACGTTACTAGTGCTTTTATTAAATCGATTCGTGGTTCAGACGTTGATGCTGCATTGCACTATCTTGCCCGCATGGTTGCTGCTGGGGAAGACCCACGCTTTATTGCCCGTAGACTTATTGTTCATGCCAGTGAAGACATTGGCATGGCTGACCCCCAGGCATTACAAATAGCAGTAGCAGCTGCCGAAGCAGCACAGTTAATTGGAATGCCAGAAGCTCGTATCCCACTAGCTCAGGCGACAATTTATTTAGCTACAGCACCCAAATCCAATTCGGTCATTATGGCTATTGATTCTGCTCTCGCAGACGTCCATGCTGGAAGGATTGGGTCTGTTCCACCGCATTTGCGCGATGGACACTATGAGGGAGCAAAAAAATTAGGTAATGCCGTGGGATACCGGTATCCACATGATCATCCCAGCGGGGTTATTACCCAACGCTATATTCCAGAAGAACTTGATGCTGCTCTCTATTACGACCCCAGTGATCATGGACAAGAAAAACGTATTCAGGAATATATTGGTCGATTACGTAACATTGTGCGCGGGAATCCCTAGACAAGAAAAATTGTTTGTAGGCAAGTAAGGAGTACTTTATTCGTCGAAAAGCAAGCGAGTGCGGGTTTTGCGATATTTTTGGGTAAAGTATCACCTGGTATGTCTCACGCTTCATAAAAAGAAGAGTGAGATTAAATATTTAAAAGATTTTTCTAAAGCGAGGACGCCGACGTGCAGACCCATGAGATTCGGGAACGATTTACTAATCACTTCGTTAAAGCAGGACACACTGCGGTACCAAGTGCATCCCTGATCCTAGATGATCCGAACCTGCTGTTCGTCAATGCCGGCATGGTTCCGTTTAAACCTTATTTCCTTGGTCAACAGAATCCTCCTTTTGCTAATGGTACTGCTACCTCTATTCAAAAGTGTGTACGTACCTTAGACATCGAAGAGGTAGGTATTACCACTAGGCACAACACCTTTTTCCAAATGGCCGGAAATTTCTCCTTTGGCCAGTATTTTAAAGAAGGTGCTATTAAAAATGCTTGGGGGCTATTAACTGGTTCTGTTGCAGAAGGTGGCTATGGACTAGACCCAGAGCGGCTATGGGTAACCGTTTATCTTGACGATGATGAAGCTGCCGATATTTGGGAGAAGCAGATTGGTGTGCCCGCCGAGCGTATTCAACGCCTAGGTATGGCTGATAATTATTGGTCAATGGGTATTCCTGGTCCATGTGGTCCCTGTTCAGAGATCTATTATGACCGCGGTGCTGAATACGGTGCCGAGGGTGGACCAATAGCTGATGATAATCGCTATATGGAAATCTGGAACCTCGTCTTCATGGAAAAAGAACGCGGCGAGGGTATCGGCAAAGACAATTTTGAAATTCTAGGCCCACTACCAAAGAAAAATATTGATACCGGTCTTGGCGTAGAACGCGTTGCCTGCATTTTGCAAGGTGTCGATAACGTTTATGAGACCGATTTGCTGCGTCCAGTTATTGTTGCCGCAGAAACATTAACCGGAACAAAATATGGCGCTAAACACCAAGATGATATTCGTTTCCGAGTAATTGCAGACCATTCGCGTACCGGCATGATGCTTATTCTCGACGGTGTAACTCCCGGTAATGAGGGACGCGGTTATATTTTGCGCCGCCTATTGCGCCGTATTATTCGTTCAGCACGTCTTTTAGGCGCTACCCAGCCTACGATGGCTCGGTTTATGGAAACCATTATGGATACCATGACTCCGTCATACCCAGAGATTAGCGAAAATCGGGAACGAATCCTTCGAGTAGCTGTGACCGAAGAAAAAGCCTTTTTGAAAACTTTGGAATCTGGTACCGAGCTTTTCGAACAGGCAGCACAAGAAGTAAAAGCTGCAGGTGGTAGCGTCGTGGGTGGTGAAAAAGCATTTGCTTTGCACGATACCTATGGTTTCCCGATTGACCTCACCCTAGAGATGGCTGCAGAAGCTGGCTTAGGAGTCGATACCACTGGTTTCGATACTCTTATGGCCGAGCAGCGTGCGCGCGCAAAAGCAGACTCTAGGGCAAAAAAGCATGGACATGCTGACCTTTCGATATACCGGGAATGGGTAGACGAACATCCGACCGAGTTCACTGGTTATGAAGAGCTAAGCAGTGAGGCAAAAGTACTAGGTTTGGTCTTACAAGGCGAAAAGGTCTTTGAGGCAGCAGAAGGTGATGAAGTCGAAGTTATCCTAGATCAGACTCCACTTTATGCTGAGTCTGGTGGTCAGATGGGTGATCATGGTCAGATCATCGTTGGCGACACTGTGCTTAACATTAATGATGTACAAAAGGTGGGTAAGAAACTTTGGGTACATAAAGCTAAGGTTGCTTCTGGCGGGTTAAGCGTTGGCGACACCGTGCTTGCACAGGTAGATAAAAAGTGGCGTCACCAGGCTCGCCAAGCCCATACAGCTACCCACCTTATTCATGCTGCTCTGCGCGATATTCTAGGCCCTACTGCTGTTCAGGCAGGATCTTTGAACCGACCAGGTTATGTACGTTTCGATTTCAATTACACTGAGCAGCTTACCCCAGAACAATTATTGCGGATTGAAAATCTGACCAATGAAGCTGTCGATGCAGACTGGGAAGTAGAAACCATTGAAACTAGCCTGGCCGAGGCTAAAGCCATGGGTGCTATGGCACTTTTCGGTGAGAACTATGGCGATGTTGTGCGAGTAATCAAAATCGGTGACCCATTTTCTATGGAATTATGTGGTGGTACCCATGTGGATTCCTCGGCACAGATCGGCCCAGTGTCGATTCTTGGTGAGTCTTCTATTGGTTCAGGTGTGCGTCGTATCGAAGCCTATTCCGGTCTGGATTCTTTCCGTTACCTTTCTCGTGAACGCGCACTTATCGAAGGTTTAGCTACTAGTTTGAAGGCTCCTGCTGAAGAAGTACCGGCACGTATTGAGGCGCTGACTGAAAAACTAAAAGAAGCTGAAAAAAATCTTGAGGAAATGCGCCGTCGACAATTGGCTAACCAAGCGTCAGAACTGATTGCTGGTGCTATTGAAGTCAATGGTTTCATCTTTGCCGCAATGCGCTTGCAAAAGGGAATTTCTGCTAGTGATATGCGCACCATGGTTGTCGAAGGTATCAATCGTAGTACTGATCGTGCTGGTGTTCTAATACTGGTTAGTGAAGACGGCAATGGCAAGGTTCCTTTTGTGGTTGGTGTTTCTAAGCCAGCAATTGCTCGTGGTGTAAAAGCCGGTGATTTGGTCAAGACGTTGAATAACTATATTGACGGACGCGGTGGCGGAAAGCCAGATATTGCGCAGGGATCTGGCACTAAGATTGAGGCGCTTCCGGCTGGCTTCGAGGCTTTGCGGGAACAATTAGCTAACTATGCTTAATATGGTTTTGCGTGTTAAGGCTATGAAGTTATAGATTTTATCGGCTAAGCACCATAGATTATGTGGTGCTTAGCCGATGTCTTTTAGCACTCTATTTAAAAGAGGAGTAGCGATGATAGTGGGGAGATTTTGTGGACGTTATACCAGATAAACCTGGACACAATGATCCTGGAGTAGGACGACGTTTAGGTATTGATGTAGGAACAGTTCGTATCGGAATCGCGGTTTCTGATCGAGACGCAATTATGGCAACTCCGGTAGAAACCGTCCCTCGCAAAACTGACCTATGCGATAGTGATCAAGAAGATATTGATCGCATTATCGAGTTAGTTTCTCATTATGAGGTAGTAGAGGTTGTCGTTGGATTGCCGCGTGATCTTAAAGGTAATGGCTCCCAAAGTGTTCGACATGCCACCACCATTGCAAAACGCATTGCACGCAGGATAGAAAAATCTGGAAAAAATATTCCGGTGCGCCTTGGCGATGAACGGCTTACTACAGTTGTTGCTACACATGCGCTGCGGGCTGCGGGGGTAAAAGAGAAAGCCGGGCGTAAAGTTATTGACCAGGTAGCAGCGGTGGAAATTTTACAATCTTGGCTAGATGGACGAAGAAATACTTTGAGATTGGGCGAATAATACCCGGTTTTTTCTTCTGTTCTATTAGTGTAGAGGTAACCTAGGCACAACGAGCGCCGAAAATTCTACGACGAAAGGCCCGCTTATTTATGCGGATGGAACCCAAATACGTTAAGCGCCGTCAGCGCGGACTAGCAGTAATGATTACAGCGCTGACGCTTATTGTCGGTGCGGTTGTGTATATTGCTGTTTCTATGAGTAATCGCACGCCTACAGATTACGAAGGAAGCGGTAACGGAGTAATGCAGCTGGTTGAGATCAAGGAAGGGTCGAGCATGTCTGAGCTTGGTCCAGAATTGGTAAAACGCAACATTGTAGCGACTAACTCTGCTTTCCAAACCGCAGCAGCAAATAATCCGAAGGCAAGCTCAGTAGTTCCAGGTTTTTATCGACTTCAGGAACATATGAGTGCTAAGGAAGCTGTTGCTGCGTTAGTTGATCCAAATAATCTAGTTGATTTGCTTGATATTCATGGTGGGGCAACCTTAATGGATGTCAGTGTGGTCGCTGGTGGAACGCGACTGGGTATTTATTCACAGATCGCTGAGGTTACGTGCACCGAAGGTTCAACCAATTGCATTACTGTAGAAGAGTTGCAGAAAGTAGCAGCAACGGTTGACCCTGCTGTTTTAGGGGTTCCTAGTTGGGCAATTCCTCAGGTTATTGCTCGTGGTGAAGATCCTCGCCGCCTAGAAGGGTTAATTGTTCCTGGAGAATATGTAGTAAACCCTAGTGATGATGCTCAAGCCATTTTAACCCAGTTGATTACTGCTTCTGCTGAAGTTTATGCATCCACTGATATTGAAGGTCGTGCAGAAGCCATTGGTCTTACTGCCTATGAACTTCTTACTGCGGCTTCCCTTATTGAGCGGGAAGCTCCGGCTGGTGATTTCGATAAGGTTGCACGGGTGATCTTAAACCGGTTGGCTGAACCTATGCGGTTAGAGTTTGATTCCACAGTGAATTATGGTCTTTCCGAACAAGAAGTAGCTACTACGGATGAAGATCGTGCTCGAGTAACGGCGTGGAATACTTATGCTATGGATGGCCTGCCAGAAACTCCTATTGCAAGTCCATCAAAAGAAGCTATTGAAGCTATGGAAAACCCTGCTGATGGTGACTGGTTATTCTTTGTCACTGTCGATATGGATGGCACGACAGTGTTTAGCAATACTTTTGAAGAACACCAAGCAGCTACTGCTGATTCCATTAATAATGGGGTTCTTAGCTCGAACCGCTAACTTAAAATTATCCGCTCCAGGTTTTTCCTGGGGCGGTATTTTTATACCCGCATAAGAGTAAGGAAAAGCAAAACTCGTTGTTTAGGGTATAAGTGCTATGCCAGACTAGGGGATATGACTGAGATTTTCTGCGCTGCAGTATTAGGTTCGCCAATTGAACATTCATTATCGCCAGTGCTGCATAATGCCGGTTATCAGGCGTTGGGTTTGCCTTTTTCCTACACTCGTATTGAAGCTACTGCGCAAACCCTACCAAATATTGTTACCCAGGCAGATCAGCAGTTTCGTGGTTTTTCAGTGACTATGCCAGCCAAATTCGCGGCATTGGCCTATGCCAATACGGTTAGTAACCGGGCTCAGTTGATTGGTTCCGCAAATACTTTGGTACGTACAGATACTGGCTGGTATGCCGATAATACTGATGGTGAGGGACTTATCGGGGCGATCAATGAATTAGCGATCCCTCATTTAGGTGTAGGCAGTGCAGTAATTATTGGCAGCGGTGGCACAGCTAGATCAGCAATATGGGCGCTTGCACAAACAGGTTTTTCCAACCTTTGGGTTATTAATCGAACTGATCGTCGTCAAGAGCTTCAATCCTTGTGTGATCAGTTGGGAATAACCTTGAACTACCGTACTTTTAGGGAACTTAAACCAAAAGAATTAGCCGATATTGTCACTTATGCACAGCTTTTAATTTCTACAGTTCCTTCAGAAGTAATTAGTCAATATCTAGATGTACTTGCTCGGACCAATCTTATCGACGTCATCTATGATCCTTGGCCAACTCCATTGGTGGAAAAAGCACGAGAACGAGGTTTTTCGGCATGTGGTGGCTATGTTATGTTGGCGCATCAGGCAATGAGTCAATTTGAGCAATTCACACAACACCCAGCACCACGTAAACATATGCGTGCCGCATTAGAAGATGCGTTAGGAATAGTCGATTAAGGGATATGCAATGGCGATGAAAATTCTTGTAGGAATAGCCATTATATTGTGGGCGACTTCACTTTGTGTCTATGATTTTCGCTATCGACGACTGCCAAATTTTCTTACATTGCCAGCTATTATCGGCACGACTACTCTAGCTTTGCTAGTAGATCAACCACAAGCATTATTTGGTGGATTACTATGGTTAGGCATTTATTTCTTTCTTGCATTAATGAACTTAAATATTGGTGGCGGGGACATAAAATTAGCTCTTAGCCTGGGAATACTTGTAGGCATGGTGGATCTTATGGCAGTTTTTGTAGCTATTTTTATCGCTTCTTTGTTAGCAATTATCGAGTTAGCTTTTTATCGTCGACAAACACAATACAGCTGTGCCCATGGCCCACATATGATCATTGGTGCTTTGACGGCAAGTTTAATTTTTATTGCATAAAATGGGGATGTTTCTCTAGGAAAATAATGTATTAAGCGCAAGATATGGAATAATTTGGTCATGCTTCGTTGGACTACGTCAGGAGAATCACACGGGCAGGCTTTGATCGCCATGATCGAGAATATGCCTAGTGGGGTACCAATCCGTACTGAAGAAATTTCTTATCAGCTTGCTCGCCGTCGGCTTGGATATGGACGCGGTGCGCGCATGAAATTTGAAAAAGACGAGATAACGATGCTTGGAGGCGTCCGCCATGGCAAGACGCTAGGTAGTCCTATCGCCATTATGATTGCTAATACTGAATGGCCTAAATGGACAACCATTATGTCTGCCGATCCACTTGATTATGCTGATCCAGCTGTGGCAACGGCACTTAATTCTGGTCGAGGAGCTCAATTAACTAGGCCGAGGCCTGGACACGCGGATTTTGCTGGCATGCTGAAATATGATTTTGATGAAGCACGCCCAATTTTAGAACGCGCCTCAGCACGAGAAACCGCTGCACGAGTTGCCGCAGCAACAGTGGCGCGTAACTTTTTAAGAGAAACCCTTCAGGTGGAAGTCTTTTCTCACGTCATTTCAATTGGTCGTTCAGAGCCATATACTGGTGTTTCACCAACTTTTTCCGACTGTGAGGATATTGATAGATCCCCAGTGCGCGCTTATGATAAGCAAGCAGAAGAATCAATGATTGCAGAAATCGAGGAAGCTAAGAAACAAGGCGATACTTTAGGCGGAGTCGTTGAAGTCATCGTTGATGGATTGCCTATTGGTTTAGGCAGTCATGTTTCATCTGAGTCGCGGCTTGATGCACAACTTGCCTCTGCGCTTATGGGAATCCAAGCGATTAAAGCAGTAGAAATCGGGGATGGCTTTGAAGAAGCCCGACGACGTGGTTCAGAAGCGCATGATGAAATAGTGCGTGATGAAACAGGCATTCATCGATTAAGTAATCGTGCTGGTGGTATCGAAGGTGGTATGACGAACGGGGAAACACTGCGCGTTCGAGCAGCTATGAAACCTATTTCAACTGTTCCACGGGCTTTGCAAACCATTGATATGACAACTGGTAAGAAAGCTAGTGGCATACACCAGCGTTCTGATGTTGTTGCGGTGCCCGCAGCAGGTGTGGTCGCAGAAGCCATGGTTGCATTGGTGCTAGCAAAAAATGTACTCGATAAGTTTGGTGGGGATTCGCTCCTCGAAACACAACGCAATATTGCTGCATATCAGGATAATATTGCGCGTCGTTTGAACTTTGATTCATAACTTTGATCCCTAGGACAAGAAAAGAAATACATGTCTGATCCTATTGATGTTCGGTTCATTACTGACGAGGCTATGTATAACCAGTCTGGTGAAGCCGACTTATTGCAGCTAGATGAATCGGCTGTACTTAGTGAAGATAGCAATTCTATGTTTGTTGAAAGTACTACAGCAGAACAAGCTGCAGAGAAGAAAAAACCGATTGTAGTTTTAGTAGGCCCTCCAGGAGCTGGAAAGACTACGATTGGTCGTCGATTGGCACGTGCCTTAAACACCACTTTTATCGACTCTGATGATCTGATTGAAGAAACTATAGGTAAGCCTTGCGGTGTGGTTTTTAGTGAATTAGGTGAAGAAAAATTCCGGGATCTTGAAGAAGAACAGATTGTTCGGGCACTACATAGTGATGGAGTAGTTAGCCTAGGCGGTGGGGCAGTACTACGAGAAGCAAATCGACTAGTGCTCAATGATCATAATGTTGTGTGGATTGATGTTTCTGCCGAAGAAGGTATTAATCGAACCAGCACCGATAATACTCGACCAGTATTAGCTGCGAGCGATCCACTTGCCCACTACAATGAACTATTAGCTCAACGTAGTCCCTTATATCGTGCGGTATCAGGTTATCGGGTACGTACCGATCAGCGCAGCCCTCAAAAAGCGGTTGCTGATGTGCTCGGATTTATTGAATCTGCGATTATTAGTAATACCCCTTCTGCTCGGGATATGAAATAAACAATAAAATAGGCGAAGGACGGTGCCGGATATGGCAGTCGTAGAAGTATCGGGCAATACAGCCTATGACGTAATCATTGATCATGGGTTAAATAACCAAATCGTGGAAAAAGTGCGTCACAGTGGTGCACATAAGGTTGCGATTATTACCCAAACGAGCGTTGATAAGTATGCTTTAGCGCTAGAACAAGCTTGTACGCAAGCTGGTTTTAGCTGTTTTGTTTGGGAAATTCCTGATGCAGAAGACGCTAAAACTCTTCAGGTTGCCGGTGAGCTATGGGATAAATTAGGCACGGAGAATTTTTCTCGTACCGATCTTATTATTGGCCTCGGTGGGGGAGCAGCTACTGATCTAGCTGGTTTCGTGGCAGCATGTTGGATGCGCGGTATCAAGGTTATTCAGGTTCCCACCACACTTTTGGCAATGGTTGATGCAGCTGTTGGTGGTAAAACCGGAATTAACACAGCTGCTGGTAAAAATTTAGTGGGTTGTTTTCATGAACCCGCGGCTGTGTTTATTGATCTTGATTTCTTAAATACTTTGCCTACCGAAGAGCTTATTGCTGGTAGCGCAGAAATTATTAAAACTGGTTTCATCGCTGACGAAGAAATTCTACGCCGCTATGAACAAGACCCCGCAGCATGTTTAAGAGTAGACGGATTTTTACCTGAGCTTATTCAGCGCTCGGTAATAGTGAAGGCACGAGTGGTAAGCCAAGACCTTAAAGAATCCAGTCTGCGAGAAATCCTTAACTATGGACATACTTTCGGACATGCAGTTGAGCTTTATGAAAACTTTAGTTGGCGCCATGGCCGTGCCGTAGCTGTAGGCATGATGTTTGTCGCCAATCTTGCCTACCAACGCGGGCTTATTGACGATGCTTTGCTAAGACGACATAGCAATATTCTTAAGGCAGTTGGTTTACCTACTAGCTACGCTCAAGATCGTTTTGATGAGCTCTACACAGCCATGACTAGAGATAAAAAGAATCGCGATGGAGCTATTCGTTTTGTAGCGATTACCGAGGTAGGCCAGACCACTCGTATCGAAAACCCAAGTGTTGCTGAGTTAGATCAAGCCTATCAGGCGCTTGCACCGGAGAAATAAAATGATCACGATACTTGTCCTTAATGGTCCAAATCTCAACCGATTAGGTAAACGCCAACCAGAGATATATGGTTCAACCACTCTTGTTGATGTAGAAGAACGTTTAAAAAACTATGCTCAACAACGTGGGGCACAGTTAATAGCTCGACAATCGAATCATGAAGGCGAGCTTATTGACTGGGTGCATGAAGCCGTCGATAAGCAGTGGCCAGTAATTATTAATCCTGGCGGATATACGCATACATCGGTAGCGCTACGGGATGCTTTGGCTGAGGTTGCTGATGGGCCAGGGTTTATTGAGGTGCATATTTCAAATGTACATGCTCGGGAAAAATTCCGGCATCATTCCTATCTTTCTGCTCTTGCTCTCGGTGTGATCGCTGGATTGGGTGTTCGTGGATATGAGTATGCGGTAGATTTTTTACTTGCGCATCGAGGATAGATTTTTTGCAGTCTTAAATTTTTTCTATGCAAAGAGATACTTTTGAACAACCACGAGGTCTACTATGGGCATATAACTAACCTCTTTAATTGTGTTTTAGGGAGCGCACCATGGCTTTAGCTGATACTCGTTTTCTTACCCGTCGTCGAACACTTGCTGCGATACTTGCTGGTCAACGTATTGATAGTATGTTAGTGACGCATTTGACTCATGTGCGCTATCTTTCTGGTTTCTCTGGCTCAAACGGCGCACTTATATTGCATAAGGATCTCTCTGCACTGATTGCTACCGACGGACGTTATACCACGCAAATCGCAGAAGAAGTACCAGATATTGAAGCACTGAATGCTCGTGCAGTCGGAGTTGAATTACTTAAAACTATTTCTGGACCACGCCGGGTAGGTTTTGAAGCAGATTATGTTTCTGTTTCTGAATTAAAAAAACTTGAGGCAGCGTGCCCGGAGGATGTCACTTTAATTCCTATTAGTGGAGTCATTGAAGGAATTCGGTTGACAAAAGACTCCTTGGAACGTACTCGGTTAGCGGAGGTTGCCACAATAGCTAACTCCGCTTTTGCGGAACTTTTAGCTGCCGGTGAGCTACGTGCTGGGATGAAGGAATATGAGGTTGCTGCTCACTTGGAGTATCGCATGCGGATAAAAGGTGCTGAGCGGCCTAGTTTTGATACTATTGTTGCTTCTGGCCCTAATTCTGCTAAACCCCATCATGGTGCTGGCGATCGAATTATTTGTAACGGCGATTTAGTAACTGTTGACTTTGGTGCACACTGGGCGGGTTTTAATTCTGATACGACGCGCACTGTTATGGTCGGTCAGCCGAATGATTTTCAGCGTGAGATCTATGATGTTGTGTTGCGTGCACAAAGCGCTGGGGTGGCAGCAGCTACTCCAGGAACTCCATTAGTTGAAGTTGATCGCGCATGTCGTGACATTATCGAGCAAGCTGGCTATGGAGATTTTTTTGTTCATTCCACCGGGCATGGAATTGGTTTAGATGTGCATGAACAACCGGCAGCCGCAGTTACTGGAACTGGGGAATTGGCAGAGCATATGACTTTGACTATTGAACCGGGTATTTATGTTCCAGGTAAAGGTGGGGTGCGCATTGAAGATACTCTTATTATTACCAATGGTAAGGCGCAAAATTTAACTGATTTACCAAAAGAATTAATCATTATTGATTAATTTTGATAATTGATTAATTGGTAATAGCTAGGTGAAGTAGTTAAAGTCACAATCTCTGTGTGTGCTTAAAGCACTTATCGTATTTTCTTTGTTCAATTATGTGAGTGGTAAATGGGATTTTGTATTGTGCTGGTGTAACATGATTACGCTAACCGCTTAGTGGTAGCTATTGTGCCGCCTTTAAGCTATTTATTTGCTGTTTCATAACCGAAGGAAGTTTGCACGTGCCATCTACGTCTGATTTTAAGAATGGTCTTGTTCTCAAGATTGATAATAAACTCCAGCAAATTATTGAGTTCCAGCACGTGAAACCAGGCAAAGGTCCTGCTTTTGTGCGTACCAAGCTCAAGGATGTTGTCTCTGGTAAGGTCACCGATAAGACTTTTAACGCTGGCGTTAAGGTAGAAACCGCTACTGTTGATCGTCGTGATATGACCTACCTCTACAACGATGGCACGAGTTACGTTGTGATGGATGCCAAGACCTATGAGCAGCACGAATTGGCACCACATTTACTTGGCGACGCAGCACGTTTTCTACTAGAAAACACCACCATTCAGGTTTCCTTCCACGAAGGTGAGCCACTGTTTGCTGAACTACCTATCTCTATTGATTTGCGTGTTGAGCACACTGAACCAGGTTTGCAAGGCGATCGTTCTAATGCGGGCACCAAGCCAGCAACGCTTGAAACCGGCGCAGAAATTCAAGTGCCACTGTTCGTCGAGATCGGTAACGTCGTCAAGGTGGATACCCGTGATGGTTCGTACCTGTCACGTGTGAACAACTAATCGTGGCTAAGAACAGTAGGAAGCATAGCCGTAGTTTTAAACGTCACGGCTCACGGTTTAAAGCACGGCACAGAGCGGCAGCGATTCTTTTTGAAGCAGAGATTCGTGATCTTGATCCGGTAGCTATTATCGAGGATCGGATTAATCTCTCAAAAATTGATACGGTGTTATCTGCTCCTGTGCCAGCTTATACCCAACAGATTGTTGCTGGGGTAGCAGAACAGCTGGATCGTATCGACGAGATTATCTCTGCGCATCTTGCTGAAGAATGGACCTTGGAGCGTATTCCGGCCGTTGATCGGGCAATTTTACGTGTTGGTTTATGGGAGATGCTTTTTAATGAAGAGCTAGATGCTCCGATTGTGGTGGTTGAGGCTGTCGAATTAGCTAGCTATTTGTCTACCGATCAATCGCCAGCGTATATTAATGCACTTTTAGATGCAGTGGTACGCAATATTGATGATGTAGTAGCCGGTAAACCAGCTACCGAAGAAATTTTTCCCGAAGTCGATGCGGAAGGTCCAGAAGCACTACTATCGGCTACGGATATTAGCGTAGAATTCGATGACGATTTTAACCTTGACACCGAAATTGCCAGCGATGTTGCAGATGCTGAGTTAATTGATGGCGTCGAGAATGATTCTGAGGATATAACTACGATGTCATATACGTACAATGAGTCAGCAGAACGCGATTAGTTTTTTACTTGATTGAGTAAGCCGCCGATTTTCCTTAATGTGGAATCTCGGCGGTTTTATTATTTAGCTGGTGGCTTGCTGAAACTGCGGGAGTAAATCATTCCAATATTGAAAACCTTGCACAATAGCTGTCACACTATACGAAAGTAATCCCAGTAATTGCTCATCACTGAGACCAGCTGCAATGACAGCTTCTTTATCTATGCGTATAAGTGAAATATCCTCGTGTTCAACTATGCTGACTCGAACTGTGGCTAGGTGTGAATTTAAAGTATTGGCGGTTAAATAAGCCTGTGGGCTAAATTTTTCCAGTTCTGGGTTTAAAGGCTTATCACCACGAATAAACATAGAATTATGCAGCACTCCAAAACTAAAGTTAATGCCCTCGATATTAGCTACTGCATATCCCAGATGAGACTGACTCATCTCTAAGGTGATTCCCAAGTTAGACATGATGTGCGCAATACGTGAAATAGTAACGGGGTTAGGCATTATCAGTCTCCCAGGTAATAAGTTCAGGTACATTGATTTCCCAACGATTCCACAGTGCGATAAAACTTTCTAAAGCTAATAAACTAAACGCACCTAGTTGGTTGATACTGATACCATTTCCTATCCAAAGGCTTCGCTGTGCTAAGAGGATAAGCCCGGTGTTTGATTCACTAAAGCTCACACTTGGTGCCAATTGGGTAGTGTTCCATTGTGCAATTTGGGTCATAATATCTGCGGCAGTATCTGCTGATGGTTGTCCCCGCCAGCGAGTAAGCGCAATAAGATGATTATCCTGGATGAAAAAGCTGATGGATTGATTAATAAAGCCTGTATTAAGTACTGTATGTTCAGCCGACCACTCATATTTAAGGTTTTCATCAGCTAAAATTGCAGCAACCTGTTCTAATAATTGCTTTGGCTGGTTGGTAGAGACTTTCAGAATCTTATCATTTTCTTTATTAGGCATAGGATCCTCTACACAGTGGTATCAAAAAGCTTTTCATTACCTAACTCATGGGCAAGAGCTTCGTTTATTTGAGGATAACGGAAAGTATGACCAAGCGTGGTGAGCTTTTTCGGAATCGCACGGTGACTAGCTAGCGCGAATTCTGTTGCCCCCTGGGTGCCAAAAAGTAACTTGGGTCCAAAATCGGGTATGGGGAAAAGTGCTGGTCGATCAAGCTGAAGAGCTAATTCATTAGTAAGCGTAGAATTGTGTATTGGATTTGGTGCGCAGGCATTAATACTGCCACTTAATCGCTTATCGACGATTGCCCGAACATAAATATCAGTGAGATCATCAATAGAAATCCAGGGTAGCCAACTATCGCCGTGGGTAAGTTTTCCACCTAAACCGGTAGAAAAAAGTGTTTTTAATACCGGTAAAATACCGCCAGAGCTACTTAACACAACACCGGTACGCACAGTAACAACACGTTTGCCAGCGGAAATAGCTGGTTGACAGGCATGCTCCCAATCTGCACAAAGCTCGGCTAAAAATCCTTCTCCTTGTGGTGATTCTTCGCTTAATAGCTCTGCTTGTTTATCACACCCATAAAAACCCATTGCACTAGCAGTAACCATGGTTGAACAACGAGTACTCGTGGCAACTAATTCTGCGAGTTTAAAAGTAGGTGTGATTCTAGACTCTCGAAGTGCAGACATATGTGCTTGCGTAAAGCGTCCGCGAATTGGTTCGCCGGCGAGGTGAACAAGTACATCGATGTCGTTAAGCAAATCAGGATCAGGATTAATCGGGTTCCAATGGCGTTGATAACTTTTTAGTTTCTTGGTTCCCGGTTTGCGGACTAACACAATAACTTTATGCCCAAGAACACTTAAAAATGCTCGCAGTGCACTACCTATGGTACCGCGACTACCACTAAGAGCGATGGTTAATGGAGCAGCATTATTGCCTAGGCAAGCAAAACGTTGAGCGCTGCTGATGTCGTGAATAAGTTGTTGTTGGCGATATGCAAGTAGGGGAATAATCGCATTATGCGGAATACGAGTGTGTACCGAGTCGGTAATTAGTGTTCCTGATTCATGATCGAAAAATTCGTGTACATGGCGCCAATTGGCTAGTGCTTTAATCGGGGATTTAATGCAAACATCGCTGAATTTTCGTCCTTCGATATAGCCGGAAAGATCATGACGTGATTCCCACCGCAATCCCGCTGGTAGCGCAAATACCGTGGTGCCAGTAGCAAGGTTCGTGGCCTGTGAGCGCGCAGTCATGGGAAAAAAGGTAGGCATCAATCTGGCAGACACACCTGGTTGAGTGTGCCACTGCCAAACAAAAGCACGATCGGCAGGAACAATGTGCGAGGTGCGTAAGACCACAGACAACCTTTCCGGAGCTAAAACTTATTTTCTCTATTGCAAGCATAGTCTTTGATAAAGACAAGCAGGAAAGTTAAAACTATAAAAGTTTTCCTTGACCGTAGATGTGCTAATATCGCTGACGGTAGTTTAAACAGACATCCTTTAACGGACCGCACAGAGAGGCGGGGAAGGAGGTCCGATGAGTGAACAGACCGAAGCAATAGAGCTGCTTAGTGCAGCTGATGTTGCACGTACTGTGGCACGCATTGCGCACCAAATTATTGAAAAAACAGCGTTGGATACCACTATCGATCCGCGTGTTATGTTGCTAGGTATTCCTTCTGGTGGAGTTCCCTTGGCCAGGCGTTTGGCCGCCAAGATTGAAGAATTTACCGGTGTTGTACTTCCTGTAGGAAGCCTCGATATCACCTTATACCGTGACGATTTACGTACTAAGCCACACCGAGCTTTACAAGTTACTGATATCCCAGTAGGCGGTGTTGATAATAAAATCGTCATTCTTGTTGATGATGTGCTTTTTTCTGGGCGAAGTATTCGAGCGGCCTTGGATGGTCTGCGCGATATCGGTCGGCCAGAACAAATCCAGTTAGCGGTTCTTGTTGATCGAGGGCATCGTCAACTGCCTATCCGTGCCGATTACGTAGGAAAGAATTTACCAACCGCGCGTAGTGAATCGGTTCATGTTTTACTGGCAGACATTGATGAGCGTGACGCGGTTGTATTAACTCGCACACCAGGCGAAGGAAACTAAATAAATATGAAGCACCTGCTTTCCATTGCAGACTTAAGCAAAGATGACATTGTTGGGTTAATGAATGAAGCGGATAGATTCCGGGAAGCACTTGAAGGCAGGGAGCTAAAAAAACTCCCGACTTTACGTGGGCGGACAATCTTTACGCTGTTCTACGAGAATTCCACCCGAACCCGAAGTTCTTTTGAAACAGCGGGCAAGTGGATGAGTGCAGATGTTATTAATATTTCTGCATCATCTTCTTCGGTAAAAAAAGGGGAGTCGTTAAAAGACACCGGGCTAACATTAACCGCTATTGGTGCTGATGCATTGATTATTCGTCACCCGTCTTCGGGGGCAGCTCAGCAATTAGCCCAATGGGTTACTCAAGAAGGTACTGGGCCATGTGTTATTAATGCCGGTGATGGTGCACATCAGCATCCCACTCAAGCACTTCTTGATGCAGTAACCATGCGGCAGCGTATTGGCACAATTAATGGAAAAAAGATTGTCATCGTAGGTGATTGTCTTCATTCACGAGTAGTTCGCTCTAATGTTGATCTCTTATCTACCTTGGGCGCAGAAGTAGTATTAGTTGCCCCACCAACCCTATTGCCACATGGGGTAGATAATTGGCCGGTTCGATATTCCTATGACATGGATGCTGAACTTAGCGATGCAGATGTCGTGATGATGCTGCGCGTACAGCAAGAGCGCATGCATGGAGGATTTTTTCCTTCTCATCGTGAATACGCCACTTTATATGGCATGTCTCAACAACGCGCAAAGGCATTAGGAAAACACGCAATTATTATGCACCCTGGGCCAATGTTGCGTGGAATGGAAATTAATTTTTCGGTAGCGGATTCACCACAAACAGCTATTTTGCAACAGGTTAATAATGGTGTGTACACCCGTATGGCAGTGCTTTTTAGCTTAATTGCCGGTTCCGATTCACCCGGTTTTTAGGAAGGAAAACTTTTTATGGCTACCACTGATTCTTATCCCGCAACCGGCACATTAGCTCCGGCTGCTACTAGCAGCTTAGTTATTAAAAATGTTCGCCCTTATGGTGAGGGCGAAGCTCAAGATATTTTTATTCGCAATGGAATTATCGAAGCAATTGATCTAGCTGGAACGGTTGATTATTTAGCGGATCAGGAAATAGATGCTCAAAATGCAGTAGCGTTACCCGGATTCGTCGATATGCATGTTCATCTACGCGAACCTGGTAGGGAAGATACCGAAACTATTGCTACTGGTTCTGCTGCGGCGGCAAAAGGTGGTTTCACTGCTGTTTTTACTATGGCGAACACTAATCCAGTGTTAGACCAGCCTATTATTGCTGAATCTGTTTGGTTTAAAGGTCAAAATATTGGTCTGTGTGATGTTCATCCGGTTGGTTCCATTACTAAAGGGCTAGCCGGTAAAGAGCTCAGTGAGTTCGGTATGATGGCTCGCTCGGAAGCCAAGGTACGCATGTTTTCTGATGATGGAAAATGCGTAGATAACCCGTTATTGATGCGTCGTGCAATTGAATATGCCAAAGGGCTCGATGTGCTACTTGCCCAGCATTGTGAGGATCCACGTTTGACCGAAGGGGCGGTTGCTCATGAGGGTGAAACTGCTGCAAAATTAGGTTTGCGAGGTTGGCCGCGAGTTGCTGAAGAATCTATTGTTGCCCGAGATGCTTTATTAGCACGTGACTATGGTAACCGAGTACATATTTGTCATGCCTCAACTGCCGGTACCGTGGAGCTTTTAACATGGGCGAAGCAGCACAATATTCCGATTACTGCTGAGGTTACTCCGCATCATTTATTGCTTAACGACGAGCGTTTGCACACCTATGATGGAGTTAATCGAGTTAATCCGCCGCTGCGGGAAGAAAAAGATACTGTGGCCTTGCAACAGGCTTTACTTGATGGCGTGATTGACTGTGTAGCAACCGATCACGCACCACATGGTAGTGAAGATAAATGTTGTGAATTTGAACATGCTAAACCAGGCATGTTGGGTTTAGAGACCTCCTTAGCCATTATTCACCAATTATTTGTCGAAACCGGGCTTGCTGATTGGCGTTTTGTTGCTCGGATTATGAGTGAGCGTCCAGCTGAAATTGTGCGCTTGCCTGGTCATGGTCGCCCTATTGCAGTGGGCGAACCAGCTAACCTTGCCCTTGTTGATGATTCCCGTCGATGGGTTGTTCGGGGTAAAGAAATGGCATCCAAGGCAGAAAATACGCCTTTTGAGAATATGGAGTTTTCTGCTCAGGTAGTGGCCACCATTTTGCGTGGGCGAATCACTTGTCTTAATGGACAGCCCCAATTTTCTGCGGTTGAACAAAGTGCAGTGCGAGATGCAAAAATCTAATATATTGAAAGATATTAATAATATTTCTTTGCTTGAGAAAGGCGATGCAGTGGGTTCACACGTGCACAGTAACGACCGTCGAGAAGCATTACTTGTTCTTGCTGATGGTCGTGTTTTTAAAGGATTAGGTTTTGGTGCAACGGGAACCACATTAGGTGAAGCAGTATTTACTACTGCAATGACCGGCTATCAAGAGACCATGACGGATCCTTCCTATCACCGACAAATTGTGGTTGCTACTGCACCACAGATTGGTAATACCGGATGGAATGATGAAGATAGTGAATCCTATGGCGATAAAATTTGGGTTGCTGGATTAGCTATTCGAGATCTTTCGCAGCAGGTATCGAATTGGCGGGCGAAACATAGCTTGGAAGACGAGATGATCGCCCAAAATATTATCGGTATTCTTGGAATAGATACTCGCGCGGTGGTGCGGCATTTACGCAATTATGGTTCTATCGCAGCAGGTATTTTTTCCGGTGCAGATGCAGCTTTGCCCGTCGAAGAGCTTATTGCCATTGTGAATGAACAGCAATCAATGGCCGGATCCGATTTAGCAAGTGAAGTATCAACCACTAAGGAATATATTGTTGAGCCTGACGGTGAACATCGCTTTACCGTCGTTGCTTACGATATGGGGATAAAAAGCAATACTCCTCGTAATTTTGCCGCCCGCGGTATAAGAACTATCGTAGTGCCAGCTAACACGCCTTTTTCAAAGATTACCCAGTATAATCCGGACGGGGTTTTTATCTCTAATGGTCCAGGCGATCCCGCAACTGCCGATGAAATGGTTGCTGTAGTCCGTGATATTTTGGCAGCGAAAATTCCGCTCTTTGGTATTTGTTTCGGCAACCAGATTCTCGGACGTGCTTTGGGCATGCAGACCTATAAATTAAAGTTTGGCCATCGAGGCATCAATGTACCAGTTATGAATCATCTTACGGGCGAGATTGATATTACTGCCCAAAATCATGGTTTTGCCCTACGCGGTGAACTCGGAAAGGTTTTTGATACCGCATATGGTCCAGCACAGGTTACTCATACTTGCCTTAACGACGGAACAGTTGAAGGCGTAGCACTTGTTAATGGTATGGCGTATTCAGTGCAATACCACCCGGAAGCAGCTGCTGGACCCCACGATGCTAATCCATTATTTGATCAGTTCATCGAACTGATTGAACAGAATAAGAAGAATCAACTTTAAGCCGAAAACTAGGACAAAGGAAGACAAAGAAGCATGCCAAAGCGCGACGACATTAACCACGTCCTTGTTATCGGTTCTGGGCCGATTGTTATTGGACAGGCTTGTGAATTTGATTATTCTGGCACTCAAGCATGCCGAGTACTCAAAGAAGAAGGCTTAAGGGTTACCTTGATTAACTCTAATCCGGCGACAATTATGACTGATCCGGAATTTGCTGATCATACTTATGTTGAACCCATTGAGCCGGAATACATTGAAAAGATTTTTGAAAAAGAAGCAGCACAAGGGCATCCCATTGATGCTGTGCTAGCAACACTCGGTGGACAAACCGCGCTTAATGCAGCTATTCAACTTGATCGCCGGGGAAGTTTAAAGAAACATAATGTAGAACTTATTGGTGCTGATATTGAGGCTATTGAGCGCGGTGAAGATCGGCAAAAATTCAAAGATATTGTAGCCAAAATTGGTGGGGAATCAGCACGTTCACGGGTATGTCACACAATGGAAGAGGTTCGCGAAACCGTTCACGAACTAGGACTGCCAGTTGTTGTTCGCCCTTCTTTTACTATGGGCGGGCTAGGCTCGGGGCTTGCTTTTAACGATGAAGATTTAGAGCGTATTGCTGGTGGGGGACTAGCTGCTTCGCCAGAAGCGAATGTTCTTATTGAAGAATCCATCCTGGGCTGGAAAGAGTATGAGCTTGAGCTTATGCGGGATGGGGCAGATAATGTCGTTGTTATTTGCTCAATCGAAAATGTCGATGCTCTTGGAGTACATACCGGTGACTCGGTGACAGTTGCCCCTGCAATGACACTCACTGATCGTGAATATCAGATAATGCGTAACCAAGGTATTGCTATTATTCGCGAGGTTGGAGTAGACACTGGTGGTTGCAATATCCAATTTGCGGTCAATCCAGTTGATGGTCGTCTTATTACTATTGAGATGAATCCACGAGTATCTCGTTCTTCGGCACTTGCCTCTAAAGCAACAGGTTTCCCGATCGCAAAGATTGCCGCCAAATTAGCAATTGGTTACACGTTGGCCGAGATTACTAATGACATTACCGGGGTAACACCAGCAGCTTTTGAACCTACCTTGGATTATGTTGTGGTCAAGGCACCGCGCTTTGCTTTTGAAAAATTTGTTGGCTCGGACGATACCTTAACTACCACGATGAAATCGGTAGGTGAGGCCATGAGCCTTGGGCGTAACTATATTGCTGGTTTGAATAAAGTCTTACGCTCTTTAGAGAATAAACAGTCTGGTTTTTGGACCGTAAGTGATCAGGTTTTTGCTGGCGAACGCGCCCACGATGTTGAGGCGGTATTAGCTGATTTACGACGACCAACAGAGGGGCGTATCTACGACGCTGAATTAGCGCTTCGGTTAGGAGCGAGTATTGATCAGGTTTACCAGGCAAGTGGTATCGACCCGTGGTTTCTTGCCGAGCTAGCAGGACTGATTGATTTCCGTGAACGTTTGGTTGCAGCACCAGTATTAGATGAAAAACTTTTGCGTCAAGCAAAATTCTACGGTCTTTCCGACCAACAAATCGCTGCACTGCGTCCAGAAATAAATGGCGAGGATGGTGTTCGTCGATTGCGCTGGTCACTAGGGATTCGACCAGTGTTTAAGACTGTGGATACTTGTGCTGCCGAATTTGAAGCGACTACCCCATATTATTATTCGGCCTACGAGCTGGATCCAGCGGCAGAATCAGAGGTACGTCCACAAACCGAAAAAGATAAAATCCTTATTTTAGGATCTGGACCTAACCGGATTGGTCAAGGTATTGAATTTGATTATTCCTGTGTGCATGCTGCTCTAGAACTATCACGGGTAGGTTATGAGACCGTCATGGTTAACTGTAACCCGGAGACTGTTTCTACTGATTATGACACTGCCGATCGCCTTTATTTTGAACCTTTGACCTTCGAAGATGTTATGGAGGTCTATTATGCCGAGTCTCAATCAGGTACGGTTGCAGGCGTTATTGTCCAATTAGGTGGTCAGACTCCATTAGGGCTTGCTGAAAAGCTACGTGACGCCGGGGTACCAGTTATCGGTACCTCACCAGAGGCGATTAACCTTGCTGAAGATCGCGGTGAATTCGGTGAAGTATTACGTGCCGCTGGATTACCAGCACCAGATTTTGGTACCGCTACCACATTCGCAGAAGCCACTCAGGTTGCTAAAGAAATTGGCTATCCGGTACTGGTACGTCCTTCCTATGTACTTGGTGGACGCGGAATGGAAATTGTCTATGATGAATCTTCTTTAGCTGATTATATTGAGCGTGCTACTGAAATCACTTCGGATCATCCAGTATTAGTGGATCGTTTCCTAGACTCAGCTATTGAAATAGATGTTGATGCCCTATGCGACGGCGAAAATGTTTATCTCGCTGGTGTTATGGAACATATCGAAGAGGCAGGTATCCATTCTGGTGATTCCGCGTGTGCTTTACCCCCGATGACCCTAGGACCAGAAGACATTGAAAAAATACGGGCATCGACCATTTTGCTAGCGCAAGGCATTGGCGTAAAAGGCTTGATGAATGTGCAGTATGCACTCAAAGATGACACTTTATACGTCATTGAGGCCAACCCGCGTGCATCGCGTACTGTGCCATTTGTTTCCAAGGCTACTGGAGTTCATTTAGCTAAAGCAGCTGCGCGGATTATGACTGGTTCAACTATTGCGGAACTACAGGAAGAAGGCTTAATACCTACTGCTTATGATGGTGGTTCTTTGCCTTTGGATGCTCCGATTGCGGTCAAGGAAGCGGTATTGCCGTTTACTCGTTTCCGTCGCGCAGATGGCAGTCTTTTAGATACTTTGCTCTCGCCAGAAATGAAGTCTACCGGTGAGGTTATGGGGTTGGCTGATAATTTTGGTGCAGCGTATGCCAAGGCCGAAGAAGGAGCGTTTGGTGCACTTCCTACTCAGGGAAATGTGTTTGTTTCTGTGGCTAATAGAGATAAGCGTACTTTGATTTTCCCTATTCAGCGCATGGCCTCGCTTGGTTTTAAGATTTTTGCTACCAGAGGTACTGCAGCAATGCTACGTCGTAATGGAATTAGCTGTGAAACAGTACTAAAGCAAAGCGAAGCTGGTCAAAGTGGAAAACAAGCGATTGTAGATCTTATTAACGCTGGTGATATTGACCTCATTCTTAATACTCCAGCTGGTTCAGCTGGTGCACGCAATGATGGTTATACCATTCGTGCAGCGGCAGTAGCTGCAGGAGTTCCCTTAGTGACAACAGTGCAAGGAGTTACTGCTGCGGTACAAGGAATTGAGGCTTTGCGTGCAGGTGTGTTAAAGGTACGCCCGTTACAAGAACTTGATCATGGGTTGGTGTTGTCAAGCGTGATTGAGCAGTAATTTTTATAGAGATAAAGGCTGTGGGCTAGAAAAATGGCTCGCAGCCTTCGTTTTGTATAGCAAAAGGAGAATCATGACTGGATTTGGGCAAAAATTAGTAGCTGCTGGTCACCAATATGGCAGGTTGTGTGTGGGTATTGATCCACATCCAGAATTACTGCGGAAGTGGGGTTTAAATAATGATGTCGCAGGACTAAAAGAATTTAGTTATCGCTGTACGCAAGCCTTTGCTGGTCGAGTTGCTTTAGTAAAACCACAAGTAGCTTTTTATGAAGCCTATGGTTCGCAGGGGTTTGCAATTTTAGAAGAAACTATTGGCTTATTGCGTGCTAAAAACACACTGGTTGTTGCTGATGCTAAACGCGGCGATATTGGTTCAACGATGGCTGGATATGCACAGGCTTGGCTTGACGACGCTTCACCGCTGGTATGCGATGCGGTAACGGTTTCCCCATTTTTAGGCTTTCACTCGCTTGATCCCATATTTGATAAAGCAGCAGAGACTAACCGGGGGGTTTTTGTTTTAGCGGCAACAAGTAATCCAGAGGCGCGTCAGCTACAGGATCAGAAAAATAACGCAGGAGTAAGTATTTCACAGCAGATTATTGATAACTGTTGTGCAATGAATGCTGAGCAATTACAGCAGGAAAAAGTTGGCAATGTAGGCGTGGTTGTTGGCGCAACATTGGCTCAGGCGCCAGAGTTAAAAAATCTTAATGGCCCAATTTTATTGCCAGGTGTTGGTGCCCAAGGTGGTAGCGCTGAGGATGTGGCTCGGCTTACTCAAGGAGTAATGGAACTAGGTTTTCCGAATATATCTCGGGTAATTTTACAAACTGGTCCCGATATTGATGCGTTAATTAATGCGGTAACTGATGCTAGTGCTTGCCTGGGTTAAATGTGAAAACTCCCACAATCTATTTTCCCAGGTCAACATAGTTATCAGGGTTATTGAGATTTGATCCAATGACCTGCATGTTTATTTGTTAAGGGGCGTTTTACCTGTTATTTTGTATTTGGTGCTACACTAAGCCAGATCGACGAAATGGCGTGTTAAATTGCACGGTTGTACTTTAGGGGTTTAACCTGTGAGACGATCGCCATTTGTTCCACTGCGCGGTATAACTTTTATGCAGTGGGAAGTGTATCGTTGATGCTTGGTGTTTTTGAACCCATCTTTGTAAATAATAAAATTTTGAATCGGAGGAACCCCGTGGCCCTTCCCCAGTTGACCGATGAGCAGCGCAAGGAAGCTCTTGCGAAAGCAGCAGAGGCACGTAAGGCACGTGCAGAGCTAAAAGAACAGCTCAAGCGCGGTGATATCACTCTTAAGGAAGTACTTTCCAAGGCTTCTACGGATGAGATCATTGGTAAGACCAAGGTGTCCGCTCTTCTTGAGTCTTTGCCTAAGGTTGGCAAAGTCAAGGCAAAGGAGATCATGGAGAATCTTGAGATTGCCCAGACTCGTCGTTTGCGTGGTCTAGGTGACCGTCAGCGTCGTGCTCTACTAGAGCACTTCGGTTTCACCGAGGATTAAAAAGTGACAGGCGATAACCCTATCGGAAGACTCGTTGTTTTAGCCGGCCCTTCTGCGGTTGGTAAGTCAACAGTGGTTCGTCGCCTGCGTGACGAAGTTCCTGACCTTTACTTTTCGGTTTCAATGACCACCAGGGCGCCTCGCCCTGGTGAAGTAGAAGGACAAGATTACTTTTTCGTTTCTCCAGAGGAGTTTCAACTCCGTATTGATAACGGTGAAATGCTCGAATGGGCAGATATCCACGGTGGGTTACAGCGTTCTGGAACCCCAGCGGGTCCTGTCGATCAGGCACTTAATCAAGGACGTCCGGTTCTTGTTGAGGTTGATCTAGAAGGTGCTCGGAATGTGGTGACGGCAAAACCTGATGCACATACTGTGTTTTTGGCGCCACCGTCGTGGGATGTACTTGTAGAACGTCTTACTGGTCGAGGAACTGAACCAGAAGATGTGATCGAGCGTCGTCTGGAGACCGCACGTCATGAACTTGCCGCTCAAAATGAGTTTCAACATATTGTTGTCAACAAGGTTGTTGATGACGCCGTCGCACAGATCAGCGACATTCTTCTGGGACGCTAAAATAAGCGCCAGAAATACTTGCTTTAATTAGACTTCTGTACACGAAAAGGTGACTGTGACCAACGTGAGCAACGTGACCGACAGCAATGACGGCGTGTTCGATACCCCTACCGGTATTACTGCGCCTCCCATCGACGAACTGCTCAAACGCGTATCGTCTAAGTATGCTCTGGTAATTTTTGCCGCGAAGCGTGCCCGCCAGATTAATAGCTACTACCAGCAGGCCGACGAAGGTGTTTTTGAGTTTGTCGGTCCACTGGTTACTCCAGAGGCACAAGAAAAGCCATTATCGATCGCATTGCGTGAGATTGAGGCTGGTCTTCTCGACCACGAAGAGGGCTAAGCATTACTTTTATTTTCCCCGTACTGTTTTAAGTAGTACGGGGATTTTTATATAAATAAACCCGGTAGACTTTCTTAGGTCAGCTAAGAAAAGAATATGAGGAGCACATAAGTGTTGGAATCTGTGCAGGCATCTGAAGAAATAACTCTTCAAGATTCTGGCCGAAATATTGTTGTTGGTGTAGCTGGCGGTATTGCCGCATATAAAACGTGTCAGCTTATCCGAGATTTTAAAGAAGCTGGCGACAATGTAACGGTAGTTCCCACAGAAGCTGCACTGCAGTTTGTTGGTGCAGCAACTTTTGAAGCTCTCTCAGGTAATCCCGTATCCAGTAGTGTTTTTGACGCAGTAGATAGTGTGCGGCATGTGCGGGTTGGCAAAGATGCTGATCTTATTGTGGTTGCTCCGGCTACGGCTGATTTCTTAGCACGGGTTACTCATGGTCGTGCCGATGATCTTTTAACAGCCACCTTATTGGTCGCAACGTGTCCAATTGTGCTTGCTCCAGCAATGCATACTGAAATGTGGTTTAATGCTGCTACCCAAGATAACGTCAAAAAGCTGCGCGATAGAGGAATTATTGTGTTAGAACCGGCGCATGGGCGGTTAACTGGTAAAGATACTGGCCTAGGACGATTGCCGGAACCAATACAAATTGCTCAGTTAAGCCGAGCAGTACTAGCTGGGGCAAAATTAGCGCAATCATTAACAAATAAAAAAGTGCTCATTAGCGCTGGAGGTACGCGGGAAGCTATTGACCCAGTGCGTTTTATCGGTAATCACTCTTCGGGAAAACAAGGTTTTGCACTAGCTGAGATTGCCACTCAACGAGGAGCACAGGTGACTATCGTTGCTGGAATAACAGATGAGCTACCAATACCGAGCGGAGCAAAGATTATTCGTGTTTCTTCTGCATTAGAGATGCGACAGGCAATGCTTGAGCAGGCTGGTGAAGCTGATGTCATTATTATGTCGGCAGCTGTGGCTGATTATCGGCCAAGCAATGTAGCTGAAGCTAAATTAAAAAAGGGCATTGCAGACAATAGTTTAGGGCAACTTCGCTTGGTAGAAAATCCTGATATCCTTGCAGAACTTGTCGCACAGCGGGCAAGTGGTCAGTGGCAAAAAAATCCAGTGATTATCGGTTTTGCAGCAGAAACTGGTGATGAGCGCCATACTGCATTGGAGTATGGACAAGCCAAATTGCAACGTAAAGGCTGTGACTTATTGATGTGCAATGATGTTTCTGCTGGTCAAGTATTTGGGCAGGGAACTAATGCGGGGTATATTCTTGATGCTCACGGTGGAATAAATAAAGTGAAAAAGAGCACGAAACTTGTTGTTGCTGCTCAAATCATAGATGCCAGCGAAAAGTATCTTGCCAAATTAGACAGCTTGGTCTAATTTGGGTGAGGTAAATCTTTCATAGCAATGAAAAAGGATCGTAGTTTTCGTGACTCTGAACTCCCAGACGGGCAATTTCCGTCTCTTCACTAGTGAATCTGTCACCGAAGGTCACCCAGATAAAATCTGCGATGCCATTTCGGATACCATTTTGGATGCCTTGCTCAGTGTTGATCCGTATGCTCGCGTAGCAGTAGAAACCTTAGTTACTACTGGTCAGGTTCATGTTGTCGGTGAGGTTTCTACCTCTGGTTATGTTGAGATCCCTAACCTGGTACGCGATAAGCTTGTCGAGATCGGTTTTACTTCTTCGGAAGTTGGTTTTGATGGGCGTAGCTGCGGAGTGAATATCGCAATTGGCGAGCAATCACGTGAAATTGGCGCTGGAGTCAGTAATTCGCAAGAGGTACGCGATGGGGTATCGACTGATAGCAATGACCAAGCTGGTGCTGGTGATCAGGGACTCATGTTTGGCTATGCAACTAATGAAACCCCAGAGTTCATGCCATTACCTATTGCGTTAGCTCATAGACTTGCTCGTCGTTTGACTCAGGTACGTAAAGAAGGCATTGTTAATCATTTGCGTCCGGACGGCAAAACTCAGGTAACACTAGCTTATGATGATCATGGTCGCCCAGTCTATTTGGATACGGTAGTAGTTTCTACCCAACACGATCCAGAAGTAACCCAAGAATGGCTTACCCGGCAGATCCGTGAGCATGTTGTTGAATGGGTGCTGGAAGATGTTGATCTTGTAGATGATAATTACCAGC